>NZ_JBFTID010000020.1:0-83457 GCF_056394605.1 Rhizobium sp. 10N427
ACCATCCAATTGCGGAGCAAGCATGCGCTGACGAGGCACAGAGGCAGGGCATAGGCGGCCCAGTAATACCCGTTGTCAATCTTCGAGAGCGTCAATGTCTTGTCTGTGCATAGGTAAAACTCCGACACCGTTCGGATCGAAAGCGTCGACGCGACAATGATGAGCGCACCGAGAACATAGGGGAAGTATCGGTCCCCCGCAAAGTGCAGCGCGCTCCTCGCTGGAATTCGATCCAAGATCATCGTGGACACGCTCACTGCGACGATGACAATCATCATGCAGACATATGCTCCGGCAACTATATTGCTGTTGTATTTTACCAGGGGAGCCCCGCTGGCATCGTATCCGCTGGCGAACTGGATGCTCCCCAAAATGCCGGGCGAGAAATAAATAACAGTCGATCCGAATGCTACGAGGATTGGATCCACTTGTCTGCGACATAAAAAGTAGATTGAGCAAACTATAACTAAAGATAAAAACAGAATCTGCATTCTTAATTGCCTGGTCTGCCCTAATGGCTGCACTCGCAACCCAAGGTCTATCTAGCTAAATAAGCTATATATGCACCAGACGAGCGATGACAACCCCGAGATGTGATGACGGGTTGTTCATCATCCTTTGCATCCCGTCTGATCATTCGCTCGCATCAGATCATGATACCGTTCTTCCACCCGGCGCATAGCCTCTCGGCCTTCGTCTATGAAGCCCGATTGCGGCATGATCCGTAGCTTAACGTGGGTGGCGAGCAGGTTCCACATCCATTTCCCCTTCATCGGCCCGTGCAACTGCTTCTGGATTCGTCCGATGCAGTTTTCGCCGTCATATCCGGACCAATCATTATCGTCCGGCGGATCGTTCTCGTCGATCCGGGTTCTGCGCCAGCGGTAGAGGGGTTTGTAGGGCGTTGCCATGGCGATAATGGTTTACATCGGGCCAGGATTCGTCAATGAAATATCGGGGTCCGTTTACACTTTGATATCGCGAGAAGCCCTGAGAATGCTCATTTCGGCCTCCGCCTTCTAAGCAGGTGGTCGCAGGTTCGAATCCTGCAGGGGTCGCCAATTCTTTTTCCGAAAATTTTGAACGCAAAAGCGGCGCCTTGGTGCCCCTGCCGAGGAATTGAACCTGGATCGGCTGCTAACGGCGCAGCTGCTCTGACGTTGAGCTACGAGGGGCGTGAGGCATTGTATGCCTCCGGCGTGCCGCGGCTTCAACGCGTTCTTCGCCGGACGGTTAGCCGGTAAGCTTAATGCACATGATGCCGAAGGCATGATGATTGAAAAAGGCCCGGTGATGAACCGGGCCTTTTCTCGCTTACTGCGGGGTGTTGCCACCGGCTGCGGGCGGCGTAGCCGGGGCCGGAGTAGCGTTTGTATCGGCCGGTGCCATCGGCTTTACGGGAGCCGGTGCCGGTGCTGCCGGTTCCGATTGCGTCGATGCCGTCGTCTGCGGGTCGGTAGTCGGCGTGCCGTTCCACTCCGTATAGGCAAAGGCCGCGACGGCGACCACGGCGATCGCTGCCACCCAGCCGACCCAGGCGTTGGATTTTTCAGCGCGGACAGGGGTGGCGCGGTAGTCGGGAGTGCCCGCCGGATCCAGCGGACGGTTCGGGTCATTCAGGTTGTTCGGGTCGTATGTCATTGTCTCTTCTCCTCTTCACATGGGAGGGAAACTGACATTCACGCTTATTTGTTCCCGAGGCGGTCATTGCTGTTGCCGCTGTCCGGCCCGTGACTGCATCGCAGAGCCGTTCCATGCGGCAAGGGACGAGAGCAGGAGCGCCACCGGAAACGCAGGCCTGTTTGCCGGAATCAATCGTTCCAGCGGAAGATCGGGCGATAGACGCGATTGGCGATCATCAGGCTGCGGTCCGGCCGGATGATGTAGGTTTCCTCGACCTCGCGGCCGCGATTGTCCACGAAGGTGTGCGGAAACTGCGAGCCGATCGGCGACTTGGTCAGCTTCGTCCGGGGTTGGCCATTATAGGTGATGCTGCCCGGGATCGGTGCCAGGCCTGGGCCGGAGATATCGCCGGTCGCAGTGCAGCCAGAAAGAACAGCACCCGCGATGATCGCTGCGGCAAGAGAGAGTTTCATCGGGCGCTCCGTCGGTTGTTTGTTATCTCAGGCAATTAGGCTTTCGCTCGCTCTTGTCTATGGCCGGTATCACAGCGATTCGCCAACCGCCGCCTGTTGACGAAGAAGTGTATGCTTCCGGCACGCTTTGGCCGGATCTTTGCTTCGCGGTAACCGTGGCTCATTGTTGCGTGAAACAATGCTAATATTACTGCGTTCGCTTTTCATGGACCTGACCGCGATGGCCAAGTCCACGGACCCGCCAACGGCCGTGTCCAAGGACCGGGCTGGAGGCCCTGTCCATCTGATCGAAGGTGCGCGCGTTCCGTCGATTTTCGGCTGCCGGTGATCCGGCATTGAGAAAACGGAGGAATATCATGACCTACGCTCATTCGAGGACCGCGATCGCCGTCCTTGCATCCGCCTGCTCGATTTTCGTCATGCCGGTCAGTTCTGTGCACGCTCTCGATATCTCTATCGGCGGCAGCAACGGCGTCAATGCCAGTGTCGGCCTCGGCTCCGGAAGTTCCGGCGGCCTTGGCGCCAATGTCGGCGCTTCTGTCGGCGGCTCCGGTGGCATCAATGCGAATACCAACGCCACGGTCGGCGGGTCCGGCGGTCTCGTTGATGCCGATGTGAAAGCCAGTGTTGGCGGCAGCAATGGCGTCAATGCGGCGGTCGGCGCCAATGCGGGCGGCAGTGGCAACCTCGCAGACGTCGATGCCGGCGTATCGGCTGGCGGCGGCAGCGGTGTGAACGCCAATGCCGGCGCAACTCTCGGCGGCAGCAATGGTAATATCCTCGATACGGATGTCACGGCGTCGATCGGCGGATCGAACGGCATCAATGCCAATGCGGGCGCAAATATCGGCAATGGCGCAGGCGCCAATCTCGGCCTTGGTATCGGCGGCGGCTCGTCCGGTGGTGGTGCATCCAGTGGCGGCAGTGGAAGCGGGATGACGCCGAGTGCGGTTACCCGCGAGTTCAGCAGGATGGATGCCAGCGATCAGCGGAAGATGCTGGTTCGCTGCCGCGACATTGCCTCTGGTGGCTATGATGCCGGGCTGACCGGTCTCTGCAAGATGCTACGGACGCTGGCATCCCGCTAAAGCCGCAAACAAAAAAGCCGCCGGATCGCTCCGGCGGCTTTTTCTGATCTGTTATCCGCTTAATGCAGGATCTGGCTGAGGAACAGCTTGGTGCGCTCGTGCTGCGGATTGTCGAAGAATTCGGCCGGCGAATTCTGCTCGACGATCTGGCCCTGGTCCATGAAGATGACGCGGTTGGCGACCTGGCGGGCAAAGCCCATTTCGTGGGTGACGCAGAGCATGGTCATGCCTTCTTCGGCCAGACCGACCATCGTATCCAGAACTTCCTTGATCATTTCAGGATCGAGTGCCGAGGTCGGCTCATCGAACAGCATGATCTTCGGATTCATGCAGAGCGAGCGG
This sequence comes from Rhizobium sp. 10N427, assembly GCF_056394605.1. Classification (NCBI taxonomy): domain Bacteria; kingdom Pseudomonadati; phylum Pseudomonadota; class Alphaproteobacteria; order Hyphomicrobiales; family Rhizobiaceae; genus Rhizobium; species Rhizobium sp. 10N427. The sequence goes on from NZ_JBFTID010000020.1 coordinate 3,527, forward strand.
GCGATCGCCACGCGCTGCTGCTGGCCACCGGAGAGCTGGCCCGGATATTTGTTGGCCTGTTCCGGAATCTTGACGCGCTTCAGGAAGTGCATGGCGACTTCTTCCGCCTGCTTCTTTGGCATCTTGCGCACCCAGATCGGCGCCAGCGTGCAGTTTTCCAGGATCGTCAGATGCGGGAAGAGGTTGAAGTGCTGGAACACCATCCCGACTTCGCGCCGCACTTCGTCGATCTTCTTCAGGTCGTTGGTAAGCTCGGTGCCATCGACGACGATCTGACCCTTCTGGTGCTCTTCCAGACGGTTGATGCAGCGGATCATCGTCGACTTGCCGGAACCCGACGGACCGGCGATGACGATGCGCTCGCCGCGCATGACCTTCAGGTTGATGTCGCGCAGAACGTGGAAATCGCCATACCACTTGTTCATGTTGACGATATCGACCGCCACTTCGGTCGTGGAGACGGTGAGCTTCTTGGTTTGAGCTTCAGCCATATTTGTTACCCTCAATTCTTATCGTTTGTGGCCGGTGTCGAGATGGCGTTCCATGAACACCGAATAGCGAGACATGCCGAAGCAGAAAATCCAGAAGACAAAACCCGCAAAGATCAGACCTGTCAACGGTGTTACGGCCGATGCCCAGTTGCCGTCGGAGAAGTTCAGACGGACGATGCCGAGCAGGTCGAACATGCTGATGATCGAGACCAGCGAGGTATCTTTGAACATGCCGATGAACGTATTGACGATGCCAGGGATGACGAGCTTGATCGCCTGAGGCAGCACGATCAGGCGCATCTTCTGCCAATAGCCCAATCCAAGCGAATCCGCGCCTTCGTACTGGCCCTTCGGAATGGCCTGCAGACCGCCGCGGATGACCTCTGCCATATAGGCCGACGCGAAGATCGACACGCCGATCACGGCGCGCAGCAGCTTGTCGACGTTCCAGCCCTGCGGGAGGAACAGCGGCAACATGACGCTGGCCATGAACAGGACGGTAATCAGCGGAATGCCGCGGATGACTTCGATGAAGATGACGCAGACCATCTTCACGACAGGCATCTTCGAACGGCGCCCGAGCGCCAGGATGATGCCGAAGGGCAGGGAGACCGCGATGCCGACGAATGAGACGACGAGCGTCACGAGAAGGCCGCCCCAGAGCGGGGTTTCCACGACTTCGAGGCCGAGACCGCCATACAGCAGCCAGAGCGAAACGAGCGGCAGCGCCACGAAGAGCAGCAGCGCGTTCAGCCCCTTGCGCGGCATCGACGGCATCAGCATCGGCACCAGCAGGGCGGCGAACATGATGAAAACAAGCGTCGGACGCCAGCGGTCGCTGAGCGGGTAGCGGCCATAGACGAACTGGTCGAGCTTTGCGTTGACGAACGCCCAGCAGGCGCCGCTCCAGCCATCCGGCTGCGTGCCGCCCTGAACGGTGGTGGCGCAGAAGGTGCGGTCCGTACCGGTCCAGACGGCCTGGATGAACAGCCAGTTGATCATGTGCGGCAGCACCCAGGCGAGAACTGCGATGGCGATCACCGTCAGGATGATGTCCTTCGGCGTCGCCAGCAGGTTGCGCCTGATCCAGGCGATTGCGCCGCGTTCGCTGGATGGAGCCGGTTCCGGCTGCAGCATGGCGTTGCGGACGAAAGAAATGTTGGAACCCGACATCTTATCTCTCCACCAGTGCCATTTTGCCGTTGAACCAGTTCATGAACAGCGACGTCAGAATGCTGAGGGTGAGGTAGACGGCAATCCAAATGACCACGACTTCGATCGACTGGCCGGTCTGGTTGAGCGTCGTACCGCCGACGGCAACGAGATCCGAGAAGCCGACGGCGATTGCCAGCGATGAGTTCTTGGTCAGGTTGAGATACTGGCTGGTAAGTGGCGGGATGATGATGCGGAAGGCCTGCGGCACCACGACGAGGCGGGTGACGGAGGAGGGATGCAGACCGAGCGCGCCTGCGGCTTCCGACTGTCCCTTCGGCACGCCCCGGATACCGGCACGCACGATTTCGGCGATGAAGGCCGCGGTGTAGAAGGACAGCGCCAGGAACAGCGACATGAATTCCGGCCCGACGACGGAGCCGCCGGTCAGATTGAACTTGCCCGCGACAGGAACGTCGAAGGTCATCGGCAGACCCGCCGCCAGGAAGGCCAGGATCGGCAGGCCGGCGATCAGCCCGATCGACACCCAGATCGTATGGAACTGCTTGCCCGTTGCCGCCTGGCGCTTATGCGCCCAGCGGGCGATGATCACAGTGGCGACGATGCCGATCACTAAGGCTGCGAGGACAGCCCACATGCCGGTATCGAAGATCGGCTTCGGGAAGGCGAGGCCACGGTTGTTCAGGAACATGCTGAACGGCAGATGCACGGATTCGCGCGGCTGCGGCAGCACGGCCAGAACTCCGGAATACCAGAAGAAGATGACGAGCAGCGGCGGGATGTTGCGGAACACCTCGACATAGACGGTGCACAGCTTGGCGATCAGCCAGTTGTGCGACAGGCGCCCGATGCCGACGACGAAGCCGATGATCGTCGCGGTGATGATGCCGGTCACGGCGACCAGAATGGTGTTGAGTATACCGACGACGAGCGCGCGGCCATATGTCGAATCGCTCGAATACGGGATCAGCGACTGGCCGATCTCGAAGCCGGCGCGTCCGTTGAGAAATGCGAAACCAGATGCCGTATTGCTGCGCTGCAGGTTGAGCGCGGTGTTGTGAGCGACCCATGCCACGAACAGCACGAGCAGAAGTACGGTCAGAACCTGGAAAAAGATGCCCCTGAATTTGGGGTCGTAAAGTGCCGACTGGAGCGTCCAGCGGCTCTCCGGCAAAGGTGTCGTGTGCACAGCCTCTTGCGTCATGCCGAGCCTAATCCCCTATGTGCCCGTTTTTGGGCTTTTTTTCTTTGAAGATGGAAAGGCGGTTTCCCGCCTTTCCGGCATTCTTGTCGAAAGCTTAGCGAACCGGCGGTGCGTACTGGATGCCGCCCTTGTTCCACAATGCGTTCAGGCCGCGTGCGATCTTCAGCGGGCTGCCCTGACCGACGTTGCGTTCAAAGACTTCACCGTAGTTACCGACGCCCTTGATGATGTTGTAGGCCCACTCGTTGGTCAGGCCGAGGTCGGTACCGATCTTGGTATCGGCTTCGGTGCCGAGGAAGCGCTTGATATCCGGGTTCGGCGAATTCTTCATCTCGTCGACATTTGCCTGGGTGATGCCGAATTCTTCAGCGTTCACCAGGGCGTAAGCCGTCCACGAAACGATATCGAACCACTGGTCGTCACCCTGGCGCACTGCCGGGCCGAGCGGCTCCTTGGAGATGATCTCCGGAAGGATCATGTGCTCGTCAGGGTTCTTCAGCGTCAGACGCAGCGAGTAGAGGCCGGACTGGTCGGTCGTGTAGACGTCGCAACGGCCGGAATCATAGGCAGCGTTGACTTCTTCGAGCTTCTCGAAAACGACCGGATTGTACTGAAGGTTGTTGGACTTGAAGTAGTCGGCGAGGTTGAGCTCGGTCGTGGTGCCGGACTGTACGCACACAGCGGCGCCGGAGAGTTCGAGAGCCGACTTCACGTTCAGGCTCTTGCGAACCATGAAGCCCTGACCGTCGTAATAGGTGACCGGACGGAAGTTGAAGCCGAGAGCGGTGTCGCGGTTGATCGTCCAGGTGGTGTTACGCGAGAGAACATCGACTTCGCCAGACTGCAGGGCCGGGAAGCGGTCCTTGGCGGACAGAGGCGTGTACTTGACCTTGGTCGGGTCGCCGAAGACGGCGGAAGCGACGGCCTTGCAGAAATCAACGTCGAAGCCGGCCCAGTTGCCGGATGCGTCAGGCTGCGCGAAACCCAGGAGGCCCGAGTTGACGCCGCACTGAACGAAGCCCTTTGCCTTCACGTCTTCAAGAGTGGTTGCCGAGGCCGCATGGGCGCCAAGAGCGAAAACTGCTGCGCCGACGGCGGCGGACAGGAGCTTAATCTTCATTTTTCCCAACCTTTTATCTGTTGTCTTATGTTTTTGTGGGAGGAGAGGCGAAGAAAACCCTGTCCCCCCAATTTCTCGACACCCTCCCGGCGCGAGTGGTTCTATCACAGTCGCAAATGCCAATACGGTCAAGTGTCGCGGCTAATAAATGCGGCAAAATTCGGCATTTTGGCAAAATGCGCCGTTCTGATAGGCAGTTGGATAGTATTTGGGCAGTGTTTTGCGGAAAAATACCGCGCAATTCACTGATATATCTGCGAAAGTAACGTTCCGGGTAATTTTCGGCCCGTCGCGGCTACGGGGTTGACCCGACTTTTCCTGAGGTCCAAAACTCGCCCATTGCATCCCTCGCCAAAGGCTATTTCAGACTATGAAAGACAAAGACGGTCTCCTGCAGAACGCCGGTATCAACACCCGCCTCTCGCATATCGGCAACGACCCTTCGGAATACCACGGTTTCGTCAATCCGCCCGTCGTGCACGCATCGACGGTGCTGTTTCCGAATGCCAAGGCGATGGAGACGCGCGGGCAGAAATACACGTATGGCACCCGCGGTACGCCGACCACCGATGCACTCTGTGAGGCGATCGACGCGCTCGAAGGTTCCGCGGGCACGATCCTCGTGCCGTCGGGCCTTGCTGCCGTTACCGTGCCGTTCCTGGCATTTCTGTCTTCGGGCGATCACGCGCTAATCGTCGATTCCGTCTACACGCCGACCCGCCATTTCTGCGACACCATGCTGACGCGCATGGGCGTCGAGGTCGAATATTACGACCCGGCCATCGGTGCCGGCATCGAGCAGCTTTTCAAGCCGAATACCAGGCTCGTCCATACGGAAGCGCCCGGCTCGAACACGTTCGAGATGCAGGACATTCCGGCGATTGCCGCAATTGCCCACAAGCATGGCGCCATCGTTGCCATGGACAATACCTGGGCCACCCCCGTCTATTTCCGCCCACTCGATTTCGGCGTCGATATCTCGATCCACGCGGCGACCAAATATCCGGCCGGCCATTCCGATATCCTGATGGGCACCGTTTCGGCCAATGCCAAGCATTGGGAGCAGCTGAAAGAAGCCAACGTCACGCTCGGCATCTGCGGCGCACCTGACGACGCCTATCAGGTGCTTCGCGGACTGCGCACCATGGGTATCCGCCTGGAGCGTCACAATGAAAGCGCGCTGGCCCTTGCCAAGTGGCTGGAAGGCCGCGAAGAGGTGGCCAAGGTGCTGCATCCGGCCCTGCCGAGCTTCAAGGGTCACGACATCTGGAAGCGTGACTTCAAGGGCGCCAGCGGCATCTTCTCCTTCGTGCTCAAGGTCGATTCCGCCAAGCAATACAAGGCGAAGGCTCATGCCTTCCTCGATGCGCTCAGCATCTTCGGGCTCGGCTGGTCCTGGGGCGGCTTCGAATGCCTGGCCGTTCACGTCAACCTGAACGACCGCCGTATCRCCAAGGCGCCGGAAGGCGGCCCGCTGATCCGCCTGCAGATCGGTCTGGAAGACGTTGCCGATATCAAGGCCGATATCGAACGCGGCTTTGCGGCGGCAAAGGCCGTCTGATCAGCCGAGCGGCCGGTAGCCGTAAATCCAGTCAAGATCCGCCGCGAGGCTTTGCGGCGGTTTCATCGACAAGACGATATCACGCCCGATCCTGACCGGGCCGCGGGCGTGATAGGCAAAGCGGTTGAATGCGCCGCGCTTGCGGATCTTGGCGATCCGCGGGCCCCGATGCGCCTCGAAGCGGGGCAGGGCCTGCTCGATGGGATTGCTGCCCAGAAAATAAGCCAGCTCATAGGCATCTTCGATTGCCATGGCCGCGCCCTGGGCGGCAAACGGCATCATCGCATGCGCAGCGTCGCCGATCAGCACGCGGTCGCGCCCGTCCTGCCACGATCCCTCGGATGCTTCGTAGAGCGGCCAATAGGTCGGCTCGATATTGCGAAGCAGGGCCAGAGCTTCGGGATGCCAGCCGCGGAAGCGCGAACGCAAAGTCTCCAGCTGGTGACTTGCCGTGCCACTGTCCCACCGCTCAGTGCTTTCATTGCCGCTGGTGATGGCGACGAGATTGAAGCTCGCCGATTCCTTCAGCGGATAGCAGACGAGATGCACCGATCCACCGAGAAACGCCGAGACGCTGTTCCTGTCGAGAAAGTCAGGTGCTGCGGCGGCTGTGATCGTGAAGCGATAGGCGATGTTGCCTGAAAATCGGGGCGAGGGCGAAGCATCGATCGAGGCTCGCGTCTTCGACCAGACGCCGTCGGCGCCGATCAGCACGCCCGGGCCATTAGACGGCAAACCTGCGGATTCGATCGGAGTGCCGAGATGCAGCTGGCAGAGCGGGTTGGCGCGCACCGTGTCCAGAAGCACGCGCTGAAGCGTTGCACGGTGCAGGACGCCGTAGGGGGCATCCCATCGCTCACGGGCGAAACGGCCGGCGGGAACGGCGGCGAGCTGCCGCAACGTGTCGCCCGCAACGAGCCGGATCATTTCCGGCTCAAGCCAACATTTTTCGATCTCGGCGAGAACACCGAGTTCACGGAGAATGCGCGACGCGTTGGGGGAAAGCTGCAGGCCGGCACCGACCTCTGCCAGTTCGCCGGCCTGTTCGAAAATATCGGAACGGATGCCCCGTTTGGCCAGCGCCAGCGCGGCTGTCAGCCCTGCAATTCCTGCGCCCGCAATGGCGGCGTGCTCGACCGGCATCGTTTGTCCGATCTTCAGGAGAGAATGATCAGGCGGCCTTCACATGGAAGACGCAGCCGGCCGGGTTCGTCTGGTTGGCCTTCAGCGCGCCATTGAAACGAAACAGCGTCGAGCAATAGGAACAGACCTTTTCGTTGTCGTCGCCCATGTCGATGAAGATATGCGGATGGTCGAACGGCACGGATGCGCCGGTGCACATGAATTCCTTCACGCCGACTTCGATCACGCGGTGTCCGCCGTCGTTCTGGAAGTGAGGAATGCTGTGGCCGGCCATGTCTGTCTCCGAATGCTTTGAAATTTGGCCGGACATTACCGTCCTTCGCCGCAAATGTGTAGAGCCAAAGCGCCGCAAGCCGCATGGTTTTTTGCCCGCCGGGGTTCACCTCGCGGCAGCGATAAAATATGGTCCGGCGCAAACAGGGGCCTGCCTTTATGAATTTGAATACGCCTGCATTCTCCAGCTTCACGCATGACGGCCTGAAACTCGCCTATTTCGACGAAGGCGACCCGAATGGCGCGCCGGTCCTGCTCATTCACGGGTTTGCGTCGACGGCGAGCGTCAACTGGGTGCATCCGGGCTGGCTGAAAACGCTGGGCGATGCAGGTTACCGCGTGATCGCCATGGACAACCGCGGCCACGGCGCCAGCGACAAGCCGCACGATGCCGAAGCCTACCGCCCGTGGATCATGGCGGCGGACGCGATGGCGCTTCTCGATCATCTCGGCATCCCCGAAGCAAACGTCATGGGCTATTCGATGGGCGCGCGCATTTCTGTCTTTGCGGCGCTCGCCAATCCGCACCGCGTCCGCTCGCTGGTGCTCGGTGGCCTCGGCATCGGCATGACCGATGGCGTCGGCGACTGGGATCCGATCGCCGACGCGCTGCTGGCGCCGTCGCTCGATACCGTGACACACGACCGCGGCCGGATGTTCCGCGCCTTTGCAGAGCAGACGAAAAGCGACCGCGAGGCGCTGGCCATGTGTATTCGAGGATCCCGCGATCTCGTCGCCCGCGCCGACATGGGCAAGATCGAAGCGCCGACGCTGATTGGCGTCGGAACAAAGGACGACATTGCGGGTTCGCCTCAGGAGCTTGCCGCCCTGATGCCGAATGCCGAAGCGCTCGATATCCCGGGCCGCGACCATATGCTGGCTGTCGGCGACAGGGTTTTCAAGAAAGCGGTTCTGGAGTTTTACGAGAAGGTCGCCTGACGGTGACATGCCGCTGTTGAGCGGATATTCACGGAAAAATCATTCTAGAAAGCGCTGGCGGCCCGACCCATTTATGTTACAGCCGTTTTGCTCTATACACTGACGTTCCCACGGGAAATGAGGAGACCGGTAATGGTCGCGAAGACAGACATTCGTCCTCTTGAAGCTGCAAGCCCGCTCAAGGTGATGGATCCGATCTGGGACAGCCTGCGCGAAGAGGCGCGCATTGCTGCCGAGAAGGATCCGGTACTGGCGGCTTTCCTTTATTCGACGGTGATCAATCACCGCTCGCTGGAAGAATGCGTCATCCACCGTATCTGTGAACGCCTCGACCACCCGGACATGCAGGCAACGCTGCTGCGCCAGGCCTTCGACGAAATGCTGTCGGACTGGCCGGAATGGAGCGACATCCTGCGCGTCGATATCCAGGCGATCTATGACCGCGATCCCGCATGCCTCCGCTTCATGGAAGCCGTGCTCTATTTCAAGGGCTACCATGCCCTGCAGACGCATCGTCTGGCCCACTGGCTGCTCAACCGTGGACGCCGTGATCTGGCGCTCTATCTGCAGAGCCGTTCGTCCAGCGTCTTCCAGACGGATATCAATCCGGCGGCCCGGATCGGCAGAGGCATCTTCCTCGACCACGCGACCGGTCTCGTCGTCGGCGAGACGGCCGTGATCGGCGACAACGTCTCGATCCTGCATGGCGTGACGCTCGGCGGTACCGGCAAGGAAGGTGCAGACCGCCATCCGAAAATCGGCAGCGGCGTGCTGATCGGAGCCGGGGCGAAGATCCTCGGCAATATCGAGATCGGCTACTGCTCGCGCGTTGCAGCGGGCTCAGTGGTCTTGAAGGCCGTTCCGCCGAAGACGACTGTCGCAGGCGTGCCGGCGAAGGTCGTTGGAACCGCAGGGTGTTCGGAGCCGTCGCGCGTCATGGACCAGGTGATCGGCGCGGATATCTGAGCCGGTCATATTCGCAGAGGCTGAAAAAAGCTGGTGAAAATCGCAAGGGGAAAGCCGGGTACGTTGGCCTGTCTCAACCTTTACAGCGCCACTTTTCGTGTGCAAGAAGCGGCCACCAGAGACCGCTAGGAGATCAAGTGTGAAGCCCGAAGAACTCAAGAAGCTCGACGCCTACTTCAAGAAAACGCTCAACCCGGAGATCGTCGTCAAGGCGCGCCCGCGCAAGAACGACTCGGCTGAAGTTTACCTCGGCGAGGAGTTCCTGGGTGTCGTCTATATCGACGACGAGGACGGCGACCGCTCCTATAACTTCTCGATGGCGATCCTCGACGTCGATCTCTGATCCGGCGCCGATTGACATTGCGTGACGGGCCGCTTTGCGGCCCGTTTGCGTTTTATGGCACGCAATCGGTCCTAGCCGCTGGATCGCGCCGCTCTCTGCTCCATTTTAGTGATTGCGAATGCGATCAATCATCATGGAGGCCTGGGACATGGGAATTTTCGACAAGATCAAGCACGCGATTTTCGGGGAGGCGAAAGCGGCTCCCGTTACGGCGGCAGCCGCGCCGAAGGTTGAACCGGCCGCAACTCCGGCCCCGCCGTCAGCAGCGCCCACAGCTGCGTCTGCCGCCGCGGCACCCGCACCCGCGGCTTCCGCTGCGCCAAAGGCGGCAGCGACCGCCGTCGATATCGTTCCGATCCTCGATGCTGCCGTGAAGAAAAGCGGCCAGAAACTCGATTGGCGCCGCTCGATCGTCGATCTCATGAAGGCCGTCGGCATGGATGCAAGCCTTGCCGAGCGCAAGGAACTGGCAGCCGAGCTCGGCTACTCAGGTGACACAGGCGACTCCGCCAAGATGAACATGTTCCTGCACAAGGCGCTGATGAAGAAGCTCTCCGAGAACGGCGGCAAGGTGCCCGCCGATCTGCTAGACTGAGCCGTTAAAAGCAATGTGTTTCGAGGCTTCGCTGGCTACCGGCGAAGCCTCTGGTTGCGCCTGACTGATATATGTCTGCAAAATCAACGATCGACGTACGTTCATCTTTTTTCGGACAATATGCGGCATCGCGAATGCACGCATGAGTCGTTTTGCATCGCACAAAATCTCTTGACTCCTGATGGTTTGTGGCTACCATTTTTGCTGCAGAGCCGAAGAGGAGGATGCGCATGTTCAACTTTGACGATACGAGCCGCAAGAGCAAGGAAGCCATGGACACGATGCTCAAGAGCTATTCGGATAGCGCCAAGGGCTTCCAGGCAATTGCCACCGAAGCCGTCGAATATTCCAAGAAATCGTTTGAAGACACCGTCAGGCATTTCGAGGCGCTGTCAGGCGTTCGCAGCATCGAGGCTGCCTTCGACCTGCAGAGCAGTTTCGTGAAATCGTCCTATGAAAGCTTCGTCGCCGAAGCCACCAAGATGGGCGACATGTATTCCGACCTCGCCAAGGGCGCCTACAAGTCCTACGAGGCGCAGGTTCCGGCACCGGTCGTGAAGGCCGCGAAAGCTGCCGCACAGGCGACGCCCGCCGCTGCCTGATTCCATGCGCCTTGTGGCGCACCCCTTGAAAAACGAAGACCGGCTACGCACTTGCGGCCGGTCTTTTTTGTTTTCTGCTCTGTTCAAGAAATAGTCCGGGACTTTTTTGGCGTTTGCGTCAAGTCCTGCGGAATTGTGATTGCAGTCGGGAACAAGGGGCTTAAAATCGCAGCATTATGAACTAAGTTAGTGTTTCAGATATTCGGTGGGTAAAGCATCCTCCCATGCACCATCGGACTGATCGAGGAATGAATGAAAATGATCGCAAAGCCGATCCGGATGCAAAACGATGGCGAAAGGAACGGGGACAACGGAAATCGCGGAACCTCGGTCATTACACGTACGAAGCCGAAGACCAAGAAGCCTAATCTCTACCGCGTGCTCATCCTGAATGACGACTACACTCCCATGGAATTCGTCATCCACATCCTGGAGCGGTTTTTCCAGAAAGATCGCGAAAGTGCCACCCGCATCATGCTCCATGTCCATAACCACGGCGTCGGCGAGTGCGGGATATTCACATACGAGGTAGCGGAAACGAAGGTGAGCCAGGTGATGGACTTTGCCCGGCAGCATCAGCATCCGCTGCAATGCGTCATGGAAAAGAAGTGAGGATCACAACGTGCCAACATTTTCGCCTAGCTTAGAAAAGGCGCTCCATCAGGCACTGACCTTTGCCAACGAGCGGCATCACGAATATGCGACGCTCGAGCATCTGCTGCTCGCCCTTGTCGACGACTCCGATGCGGCCGCGGTCATGGGTGCCTGCAACGTCGATCTCGACGCGCTCCGCAAGACACTGATCGAGTATATCGACAACGAACTCTCCAATCTGGTCACTGGCTATGACGAGGACTCCAAGCCGACATCCGGCTTCCAGCGCGTCATCCAGCGTGCCGTGATCCATGTCCAGTCGTCGGGCCGCGAAGAAGTGACGGGGGCAAACGTCCTCGTCGCGATCTTTGCCGAACGCGAAAGCCACGCCGCCTATTTCCTGCAGGAGCAGGAGATGACCCGCTACGACGCGGTCAACTACATCTCGCACGGCATCGGCAAGCGGCCGGGCTCGTCGGAAAGCCGCACCCCGCGCGGTGCCGAGGATGAATCCGAGAGCAAGCCGAGCGCATCGCGCGGCGGCGCAGAGGACGATACCGCAGGCAAGAAGCAGCAGGATGCGCTGAAGGCCTATTGCGTCAATCTCAACGAGAAGGCCAAGACCGGCAAGATCGATCCGCTGATCGGCCGTCATGCCGAAGTCAGCCGCACGATCCAGGTTCTGTGCCGCCGTTCGAAGAACAACCCGCTTTATGTGGGTGATCCCGGCGTCGGCAAGACGGCGATCGCCGAAGGTCTCGCCAAGCGCATCGTCGAAGGCAAGGTGCCGGAAGCGCTCGCCGACGCGACGATTTTCTCGCTCGATATGGGCACGCTGCTGGCCGGCACCCGTTATCGCGGCGACTTCGAAGAGCGTCTGAAGCAGGTCGTCAAAGAGCTCGAGGAATATCCGGGCGCCGTGCTGTTCATCGACGAAATCCACACCGTCATCGGTGCGGGCGCCACGTCGGGCGGCGCCATGGATGCGTCGAACTTGCTGAAGCCTGCTCTGTCTTCCGGCGCGATCCGTTGCATCGGCTCGACCACCTACAAGGAATATCGCCAGTTCTTCGAAAAGGACCGGGCTCTGGTTCGCCGCTTCCAGAAGATCGACGTCAATGAGCCGTCGATCGATGATGCGATCGAAATCATGAAGGGCCTCAAGCCTTATTTCGAAGAATATCACCACCTGCGTTATTCGAACGATGCCATCAAGTCGGCTGTCGAGCTGTCGGCCCGATACATCTCGGACCGCAAGCTGCCGGACAAGGCGATCGACGTCATCGACGAGACGGGTGCAGCCCAGATGCTGCTGCCGCCCTCGCGCCGCCGCAAGCTGATCACCGAGAAGGAGATCGAAGCGACGATCGCGACGATGGCCCGCATCCCGCCGAAGACCGTGTCGAAGGATGACGAAGCCGTTCTTGCCAATCTCGAGCAGGAACTGCGCTCGGTGGTCTATGGCCAGGATACGGCGATCGAAGCCCTGTCTACCGCGATCAAGCTGGCGCGTGCCGGCCTTCGCGAACCGAACAAGCCGATCGGCTCCTACGTCTTCTCCGGCCCGACGGGCGTCGGCAAGACCGAGGTTGCCAAGCAGCTTGCATCGTCGCTCGGCGTCGAGATGCTGCGCTTCGACATGTCCGAATACATGGAGCGGCACACCGTCTCGCGTCTGCTCGGTGCACCTCCTGGCTATGTCGGCTTCGACCAGGGCGGTCTTCTGACCGACGGCGTCGACCAGCATCCGCATTGCGTGGTTCTTCTCGACGAAATCGAGAAGGCGCATCCTGATATCTACAACATTCTGTTGCAGGTCATGGACCACGGTACGCTGACCGACCACAATGGCAAGAAGATCGACTTCCGCAACGTCATCCTGATCATGACGACCAATGCGGGCGCATCGGAGATGGCCAAGGCTGCCTTCGGCTTCGGCTCGTCCAAGCGGTCGGGCGAAGACGAGGAAGCGCTGAACCGCCTCTTCACGCCGGAGTTCCGCAACCGTCTGGATGCGATCATTCCGTTCGCATCGCTGCCGACGGCTGTGATCCACAAGGTCGTCCAGAAGTTCATCATGCAGCTGGAAGCGCAGCTTTCCGAACGCAACGTGACCTTCGACCTGCATGAGGATGCGATCGCCTGGCTGGCGGAACGGGGTTACGACGAGAAGATGGGCGCCCGCCCGCTGGCTCGCGTCATCCAGGACGTCATCAAGAAGCCGCTCGCGAACGAAATCCTCTTCGGCAAGCTGAAGAAGGGTGGCGTGGTTTCCGTCACCGTCGGTCCGAAGGAAGACGGCAAGCCCGGTATCGTGCTCAATTCCGTTTCGGAACTGGCACCGATCAAGCCGAAGCCCGAGGCTGAGGTCATCCATCCCGACGCCGATGGCGAGGATGATGGCGAGCTGAAGACCAAGCCGAAGAAGGCAACGGTCAAGAAGGCCAAGGCCCAAGCCGAGCCGGAAGTGAAGGCGGCGCCGAAGAAGAGCAGCACGGTTCCGAAGGTTCCGCGCAAGAGCTGATCGTCACTGCATGGTGAATTGAAAAAGGCCGCAGTGATGCGGCCTTTTTTGTGTCTGCCGGTGCGTGTTTCAGAGCGGCGCGTAGTCGATCTCCAGAAAGTCCTCGACCTCCGGAACCCAGCGGTCGCGCACGAAGGCAGCATGCGCCGGGTGGACATTATAGGCGTCGTAGCCGGCCTGGTTCTCGAACTCCATCGAGAAGCCGAAGGTGAAGGCATTCTTGCCGCTGGTCTGCCGCAGCTGCTCGAAATTGCGCACGCTCGGAATGGCGGCGAGCGTCAGTGCTTCGGTGAGGAAAGCCTTTTCCTCTGCCGAGCCGGCTGGATGCTTCAGGCGGAATGCCACCGTATGACGGATCATCTTTATCTCCAGGTTCTGCTGCAGCTCAGGCGAGTTCGGCCCTGATCTTCTCGGCGTTGGCGGCGAGCACCGCGCCGTCTTCCATCGTGCCGGAATGCGGCTTCAGCGCCACGCCGTCATGGCGCGGGATGACGTGGAAGTGCAGGTGGAAGACGGTCTGTCCGGCGGCCGGTTCGTTGAACTGGCAGACGAAGACGCCGTCGGCATCGAAGGCATCCTGAACTGCATTGGCGATCTTCTGGACGACTGCGATGGCCTGAGACAGCGCAGCTGGATCCGCGTCGAGAATGTTGCGGGACGGGGCTTTGGGAACAACGAGGACGTGGCCCGGCGCCTGCGGCATCACATCCATGAAGGCAACCGTATGGTCGTCTTCATAGACCCGGTGCGAAGGGATTTCGCCGCGCAGGATCTTGGCGAAGATGTTGTTGTCGTCATAGGCGGCGCTGGTCATGGTGAAATCTCCTCGTGTTTGCAATCGGGTAGCGCGGTGACGGCGAGTGCGTCAATCCTCCTGCTGCGGCTCTCCCTTGCGGAACGGGCTGTGGTCGGTGAGGATTTCGTTCATGTGCTCGACATCCTCACGCTCGCGCTTGAGATAATCGGCGATCGCCCGGCGCAGACCGGCATGGGCGACATAATGGGCGGAATGCGTTGTCACCGGCAGGTAACCTCTGGCGAGCTTGTGCTCGCCCTGCGCTCCGGCCTCGACGCGCTTCAGGCCCTTGGCGAGGGCGAAATCGATCGCCTGATGATAGCAGACCTCGAAATGCAGATAGGGGTGATCCTCGATGCATCCCCAGTGGCGGCCGTAAAGCGTATCGCCGCCGATGAAGTTGATGGCGCCTGCCACATAGCGCCCCTCGCGCTTGGCCATCACGAGCAGGATATCGTCGGGCATCCGCTGGCCGATCAGTGAATAGAATTCACGGGTCAGATAGGGCCGGCCCCATTTGCGGCTGCCGGTATCCATATAGAAGGAAAAGAACTGGTCCCAGATCCGTTCGGTCAGGTCGCTGCCGGTCAGCCAGTCGATGCTGATGCCGTTCTCGAGCGCGGCGCGGCGCTCCTTCTTCAGTGCCTTGCGCTTGCGTGACGCCAGCGTTTCCAGGAAGGCGTCGTGATCGGCATAGCCTTCATTGATGAAGTGGAACTGCTGGTCGGTCCGATGCAGATAGCCGTCGGTCTCGAAGACTGAGATCTCATCCTCGGGCACGAAGGTGACATGCGCCGAGGAGACGCCGAGTTGACGCACGACTTCCTTCAGGCTCTCGGCAATGACGCTCTGGACCGGCCGCCGCTCGAATCCTTCGGCAACCAGCAGCCGCGGGCCGGTCGCCGGCGTGAACGGGATCGAGCATTGCAGCTTCGGATAATAGTGCCCGCCGGCGCGCTCGAAAGCATCCGCCCAGCCATGGTCGAAGACATATTCGCCCTGGCTATGGTTCTTGAGATAGCCGGGCAGGGCGCCGATCAGCTCGCCCTTTTCCGTCTCCAGAAGCAGGTGATGGCCGAGCCATCCGGTGTCCGCCGTTGCGGAGCCTGATTCTTCAAGCGACGAGAGAAAAGCGTGAGACAGGAACGGATTGTAGGGGACGGTGTTTGCCGTTTTCGATGTCCCGGAAAGCCGTGACCAGCTCTCCGGGGAAATCGCGGTAAAGGACCGTTCGACGCGGATCGATAGTTCATCAGTCATGGAGCAAAAGACGAGGCCGTTGGGGGAGGAAAGTGGCTCCCTTCCAGTCTGCGCATGATCTTGTCCAAAAAGCGAGCATCAAACCGAAGCGTGGGGATCAAAGCCTTCAAAAGTCATTTGATCGGCATTTTCGAATGTATGCTTGCGGGCTTTCTCGTCGCGCACGGTCCAGGTGATCACAGGGATACCATTGTCGCGCTGGCCGGAGATGAACGGGTTCGGCAGATCCGCGAAGAAATAGGAGATGAAATCGAGGCCGAGCGCCATCGCCTTCTCGTGAACCTCGAATTCCTCGGGCTTGTTACCGCCAGCCGTCAGGCCGACGGGGTAGGGCGCCTTCAGTTCCTTCAGGTCGCGCAGCAGCCAGTGGTCGAAGCTCATCAGCGCGACCTTGCCCTGATAGCCTTCCAGCACCTCGAGCACGGTCTCGGCAAAGCCCTCGTCATCGGCTTCACGGCCCTTGAGCTCAAGCACCAGAGGAACCTTGCCCTGAACGAGATCGAGCAGCTGCTTCAGCGTCGGGATCTTGTCGGCGGTRCCGCCAACGGAGAGCAGGCCGAGCTCCTTGGAGGTCCGCTCGCGGATGTCGCCCGGCATGTTGCAGAGGCGCTCAAGGTTCTCGTCGTGGAAAACGATCGGAACGCCGTCGGAGGCATAATGCAGATCGCACTCGATGGCGAAACCCGCCTCGACGGCGCGCGAAAACGCCGTCAGCGTGTTTTCCCAGACGAGCTTGTTGGTGTCGTGATAGCCGCGATGCGCGACCGGCAGTTCCTTGATCCAAGCGGCGGAGGTCATGTTATGCGATTTCCAAGATGGCATCGATTTCGACGGCGGCGTTGAACGGCAGCGCGGCCATGCCGACGGCAGCGCGGGCATGTTTGCCGGCGTCGCCGAGAACATTGGCGATCAGGTTGGAGGCGCCGTTGATGACGAGGTGCTGCTCGACGAATTCAGGCGCCGACGCGACAAAGCCGTTGAGCTTGATGACGCGCTTGATGCGGCCGAGGTCGCCGCCGAGTGCGGCACTGGCCTGCGCCAGGATGTTGATGGCGCAAAGTTCTGCGGCGCGTTGGCCGGCCGCGACGTCGACATTCTTGCCGAGATGGCCGGTGACGGCGACCTTGCCGCCTTCCATGGGGAGCTGGCCGGAAATGTAGAGAAGGCCGCCGCTGATCACATAGGGAACATAATTGGCAGCCGGAGCAGCGGCTTGCGGCAGGGTTATCCCCATTTCCTTGAGTTTTGCGGCAATCTGGTCGGACATTTTCGCCTCCACTTTCATTGTCAATGCTTCAAAAATTATGCATCAAGACTAGAATGTTGCGTATGACAGCTTCCAGCCTCGATTTGGCCGAAAGCGTTCTTATAACATCGCGGCCGAGTCCAACAGGAGATAATGGATGTTCCGATCGAGTCTTGCCGCTCTGCTTATCGCAAGCGTTTCCGCACCGGCCTTAGCCGCCGCGCCCGCGGCGGGCGCTGCGATTGCGTCAGGTCTCGTGGCGCATCGCGCGATCTACGATCTCGAACTTAAGGACGCATCCGAACGTTCAGGCATCGCCGGCATGTCCGGCCGCATGGTCTATGAGTTTAATGGAAGTTACTGCGAAGGCTTCACCACCAATTTCCGCTTCGTGACGCAGATCGATACGGGTGAAAACACCCGGGTCAGCGACCAGCAGACCAAGACCTTCGAAAATATCAAGGACCGCAAATTCACCTTCGAGACCAAGTCCTTCACCGACGACCAGTTGGACAAGGAAGTCAACGGCGCGGCCAGCGACAAGCCGAATGGCGTGACCGTCGACCTGACGAGCCCGCAGACGAAGGAATTGCAGCTGGCGGAAAGCCGCTTCCCTACGGAACACATGCTCGACGTGATCGAGAACGCCAAGTCTGGCAAACGCTTCTTTGAGGCCCGCGTCTTCGACGGATCCGATGATGGCGACAAGGCGCTGGCGACGACGACCGTCGTCGGCAAGCAGATCAGCCCCAAGGCGGGCGACGAGGCCGATGCCGGCAATGCCGGCGCCTTCGCCAAGCAGGCTTTCTGGCCGGTGACGATTTCCTACTTCAACGAAAACAGCAAGACGGACGCCTTGCCTGTCTACCGGATGTCGTTCAAGCTCTACGAGAACGGCATTACCCGCGATCTCACCATGGACTACGGTGATTTCGTCCTGACCGGCAAGCTCGCGAAGCTGGAAATGCTCGACAAGAAGCCCGAGACCTGTAAGTAGCTGAATAGCCGCTTCGACGCGGCAGGTCTTTTTCCGGGGGAGGATGGCATGACCTGCATGCCAGTGAAAATGCTTGCTTCTTCGGTCATTGCGCTCGCAGCCTTCTGCGCAGCCATGCCGGCATTTGCCGCCGATTGCGGCGAGACGCCAGCGTCCGGCATCGATTGGAGCAATTGCAACAAGAAGAACCTGATGCTCGAATCGAGCGACTTCGAAGGCGCCAATCTAGCCGATGCCGACCTGTCGCAGACGAGCCTCAAGGGTGCCAACCTGACATCAGCCAATTTCGAAAAGGCGACCCTGATCCGCGCCTGGCTCGAGAATGCCAAGGCCGACGGTGCGAAATTCGACAAGATCGAAGCCTATCGCTCGGTCTTCCAGAGCGCATCGGCGCAGAAGGCATCCTTCGCCGCGGCCGAGTTGCAGCGTGCCGATTTCACCGGTGCACAGTTGTCAGGCGCCAGCTTCGAGAAGGCCGAGCTTGGCCGCACCAACTTCGCCAAGGCGACGCTCAGCGAATCCAAGTTCGCGCTGGCAAACCTGTCGCGCGCCAATCTGGTTGGCGCGACGCTTGGCGGAAAGGTCAGTTTCGACCGCGCCTTCATGTATCTGACGCGCATCGAAGGCGTCGATCTTTCGACTGCGACCGGGCTGGAACAGGCGCAGATCGATCTCGCATGCGGCGACGCCACGACGAAGCTGCCCTCGGGGCTGAAGGCTCCCACAGATTGGCCGTGCCCCGCAGAGCCCAACTGATGCCGGTAAGGCCCGGCGCTCAGATCTCCGGGTGTCGGTTTTTTCAGAGAAACCCTTGCAATCGAGGTGAATCGACTGTAAGGGCACCCGCATTCCACACGTAAGGCATGGGATTGTCCGGGAGAAATCCGGATTGTTCCGCCCGGTGGCATTCTCAAAGAGGATGCTGTTCGCCTTGCGGAGGTTCAACCGGAAAAGGATAACAAGGCATGGCATTGCCCGATTTCTCTATGCGCCAGCTCCTCGAAGCAGGGGTCCACTTCGGCCACCAGACGCACCGCTGGAACCCGAAGATGAAGCCGTACATTTTCGGCGATCGCAACAACATCCACATCATCGACCTGGCTCAGACCGTTCCGATGCTGTCGCGCGCTCTGCAGATCGTCAGCGACACGGTTGCCCGTGGCGGCCGCGTTCTGTTCGTTGGCACCAAACGTCAGGCTTCCGAGCTCATCGCTGACTCGGCCAAGCGTTCCGCTCAGTACTACGTCAACTCGCGTTGGCTCGGCGGCATGATGACCAACTGGAAGACGATCTCCAACTCGATCCAGCGCCTGCGCAAGCTTGACGAAATCCTTTCCAGCGACGCCTCCGGCTTCACGAAGAAGGAACGTCTGAACCTTGAGCGCGAGCGCGAAAAGCTCGACAAGGCCCTTGGTGGTATCAAGGACATGGGCGGCACGCCGGACCTGATGTTCATCATCGACACCAACAAGGAAAAGATCGCGATCGACGAAGCCAAGCGCCTCGGCATCCCGGTCGTCGCCATCATCGACTCGAACTGCGATCCGGACCTCATCGACTACCCGATCCCGGGTAACGACGACGCGTCGCGCGCCATCGCTCTCTACTGCGACCTGATTGCTCGCGCTGCCCTCGATGGCATTGCGCGTCAGCAGAGCTCGTCTGGCCGTGACCTCGGCGCTTCCTTCGAAGCTCCGGCCGAGCCGGCGCTCGATGAGACGGCTCAGGCCTGATAAACAAGCGGCGGATCTTGCGGTTCGCTTTGCTTGACTGAATTGGGAAAAGGCCGCGCGAGACTTTGCGAAGTTCCGGCGGCCTTGACCTTTTCAGGCGAAGGCATCCGCCATTGCCTGACATGTTTCGTTATGGCGCGTCATTCATCACGCTGTCATACATACAGGTACATTTCGTGCCTCAATCCGGTGCCGCACGCGTTTCGCGGGCCACCGTTGAACCGACAAAGAGGAAGCTTATGACCGAGATTACGGCTGCACTGGTGAAGGAACTGCGCGAAAAGTCTGGCGCAGGCATGATGGACTGCAAGAAGGCGCTGCTCGAAAACAACGGCGACATCGAAGCATCGATCGACTGGCTCCGCGCCAAGGGCATCTCCAAGGCCGACAAGAAGGCTGGCCGCGCTGCTGCTGAAGGCCTGATCGCCATCGCCGGCGCTGGCCACAAGGCCGTTGTCGTCGAGCTCAACTCGGAAACCGACTTCGTTGCCCGTAACGACGCCTTCCAGGACCTCGTTCGCGGTATCGCCAGCGTTGCGCTTGCGACCGACGGCACGGTTGAAGCCATCGCGGCTGCGACCTACCCGGCATCCGGCAAGCCGGTTATCGACACCATCAAGGACGCGATCGCCACCATCGGCGAGAACATGACGCTGCGCCGCTCTGCCAAGCTCGAAGTCGAGCACGGCGTTGTCGCGACCTACATCCACAACGCTGCCGGCGACGGCATCGGCAAGCTCGGCGTTCTCGTCGCGCTGAAGTCGGAAGGCGACAAGGCTGTCCTGACGTCGATCGGCCGCCAGGTTGCCATGCACATCGCTGCGACCAACCCGCTCGCCATCCGTTCTGAAGAAGTCGATGCTGCTGTTGCCGAGCGCGAACGCAACGTCTTCATCGAACAGGCCCGCGAATCCGGCAAGCCGGAAGCGATCATCGAAAAGATGGTTGAAGGCCGCATGCGCAAGTTCTTCGAAGAAGTCGCTCTTCTCTCGCAGGCTTTCGTCATCAACCCTGACCTGACGGTCGGTGCTGCTGTCCAGGCTGCCGAAAAGGAAGCTGGCGCCAAGATCGAAGTCGTCGGCATGGCACGTCTCCTGCTTGGCGAAGGCGTCGAAAAGGAAGAGAGCGACTTCGCCGCCGAAGTCGCCGCTGTCGCCAAGGGCTGATAGCCTCTCTTACATGTGAAAACGCAAGGGCATCGCGTGACAACGCGATGCCCTTCGTGTATCCGGCAGTCAGCGGTGATAAACGAGGAGCCAAGATGTCGCGAGAGCCTGTCTACAAACGCGTTCTACTCAAGGCTTCCGGCGAAGCCCTCATGGGCAGCCAGGGTTTTGGCATCGACGTAGCGGTTGCGGACCGCATTGCTTCCGATATCGCGGAAGCCCGCCATATGGGCGTTGAAGTCGGCGTCGTCGTCGGCGGCGGCAATATTTTTCGCGGCGTTGCCGTAGCCTCCAAGGGCGGCGACCGGGTGACCGGCGACCACATGGGGATGCTCGCAACCGTCATCAATGCGTTGGCGCTGGCGACCTCGCTACGCAAGCTGAATATCGACACCGTCGTGCTGTCGGCTATCGCCATGCCGGAGATCTGTGAAAGCTTCTCCCAGCGCGCGACGCTCTATCACCTGTCGCTTGGCCGCGTGGTGATTTTCGCCGGCGGTACTGGCAATCCCTTCTTCACCACCGATTCGGCTGCAGCACTGCGCGCCGCCGAAATGGGCGCAGAAGCGATCTTCAAGGGCACGCAGGTTGACGGCATCTATTCGGCTGATCCGAAGAAGGTCCCCGATGCGACGCGCTTTGACCGCCTGACCCACAAGGAAGTGCTCGACAAGGGCCTTGCGGTCATGGACGTGGCAGCCGTCGCGCTCGCCCGCGAAAATTCCATTCCGATTATCGTCTTCTCGATCCACGAGAAGGGCGGTTTCGCTGAAATCTTGACGGGCGGTGGTCTCAAGACCATCGTATCCGACAACTGACAAAGACGGCGCCGCAAACACGGCGCGATTCCGACTGAGACGGGAGCATGACTATGAGCGAAGGCATCGACATCAAGGAAATCAAGCGCCGCATGGATGGCGCAGTTTCCTCATTCAAGAGCGATATCGCATCGCTGCGCACCGGCCGTGCCTCGGCCAACATTCTGGATCCGGTCACCGTCGAAGCCTATGGTTCGCGCATGCCCCTGAACCAGGTTGCCAACATCACCGTTCCCGAGCCGCGCATGCTGTCGGTCTCCGTCTGGGACAAGTCGATGGTCGGCGCCACCGATCGCGCGATCCGCGAATCGAACCTCGGTCTCAACCCGATCGTCGATGGCCAGAATCTCCGCATTCCGCTGCCTGAGCTCAACGAAGAGCGCCGCAAGTCGCTGGTCAAGGTTGCTCACGACTATGCCGAAAAGAGCAAGGTGGCGATTCGCCATGTTCGCCGCGACGGCATGGACGGCCTTAAGAAAGCCGAAAAGGACGGTGTCATTGGCCAGGATGAAAGCCGGGCGCAATCCGATCGTGTGCAGAAGATGACGGATGAGACGATTTCCGAAATCGATCGCTTGCTTGCCGAGAAGGAAAAGGAAATCATGCAGGTCTAGGCTTTCGCCTGCGCCCCAAGAGACCGGACGGGAAATGTCGGAACCAGCATTCGTGAGCATGCCAGAACATGTTGCCATCATCATGGATGGCAACGGCCGTTGGGCCAAGCAACGCGGCTTGCCGCGCGCCATGGGGCACCGCAAAGGCGTGGAGGCGGTCCGTGCGACCGTCCGCGCTGCCGGTGACGCTGGCATCAAGTATCTGACCCTTTTTGCATTTTCGTCCGAAAACTGGCGCCGGCCGGAGGCTGAGGTTTCCGACCTGATGGGCCTTCTCAAGGCTTTCATCCGTCGCGATCTCGCCGAGCTTCACTCGGAGAATGTCCGCATCCGCATCATCGGCGACCGCCACACGTTGCGCAGCGATATTCTCGATTTGCTGCTGGAAGCCGAAGAGACGACCAGCAACAATACCGCGCTGACGCTGGTCATCGCTTTCAACTACGGCTCGCGCGACGAGATGGCGAGAGCCATGGTCAGCCTTGCCAAGGACGTTGAGGCCGGCCGTCTGCGGACGCAGGACATTACGCCAGCGCTGATCAACGCCCGGCTCGATACGGCCGGCATTCCGGATCCGGACCTGATCATCCGCACCAGCGGCGAAGAGCGGCTGTCCAATTTTCTGCTCTGGCAGGCCGCCTATTCCGAGCTGATCTTCGTGCCGGAATACTGGCCGGATTTCGGACGCGAGCTGTTCTATTCGGCGCTTGAGAAATACGCCGCCCGCGACCGCCGCTTCGGCGGACTGTCGTCGCAAGCCGCGGCAGTGGGTACTTGATGCAGCAGGAACTGAAGCTTCGCATCATCTCGGGCATCATCCTTGCCATCATCGTGCTTGCGGCGACCTGGTACGGTGGATTGGCGTTCCAGGCGCTGTCGGCGCTGATCGGGCTGTTGATCTACTATGAATGGTCGACGATCACCCGCCTTAGCGTCGAGGAGCCGGTTGCCAATGCCGCAGGCTGGGCCGGGCAGGCTGCTATCGCCCTCGCAATTCTCCTTGGCCGCTTCGATTGGGCCCTCGGACTTCTCCTGGCAGTTTTCATCGTTGCCATCGGCTTCACGCTGCTGCGTGGCGTCAGCCGCTGGTTTCCGGCAGGTGTCGTCTATGCCGGGCTGACGGGCATTGCGCTGGCTGAGATCCGTGGCGCCGATACAGGCGGCCTGCATGCCATGCTTTTCCTGTTTGCCGTGGTATGGGCGACCGATATCCTCGCCTATTTCGTTGGCCGCGCAATCGGCGGGCCGAAGCTGGCACCGAAGATTTCTCCCGGAAAGACCCAGTCGGGCGCGATGGGTGGCGCGGTTTCTGCTGTGATCGCCGGCAGCCTGATTGCCTATTTCCTGGTGCCTGAGGCCGATTGGCTGGTCGCCGCTGCGGTCGCGTTCATCCTGTCGGTCTGCAGCCAGGCCGGAGATCTCTTCGAATCCTTCATCAAGCGCCGCTTCGGCGTCAAGGATTCCAGCCGTCTCATTCCGGGACATGGCGGCGTTATGGACCGCGTCGATGGCCTGATTTTCGCCTGCTTTGCGGCTTTCTTGCTTGCGACGTGTTTTTCATTGATAAGAGGCGGCACAGCAGCGCCGCTTGGCGCGGCGTTGTTCGGACTTTGAATTCGCGGAAAGGCGGCGGAAGAAACTTATGGAAGGCTTGACCGGAATATTCGGCTTCCTGACGGGGTATATCATCCCCTTCGTCCTCGTTCTCTCGCTGCTCGTTTTCGTGCACGAGATGGGGCACTATCTCGTCGGCCGCTGGAGCGGCATCCGCATCCTGGCTTTTTCTGTCGGCTTCGGCCCTGAGATCATCGGCTTCAGCGACCGTCATGGCACGCGATGGAAGATCTCCGCCATTCCGCTCGGTGGTTACGTGCGGTTCTTCGGCGACGAGGATGCATCGAGCAAACCGGATACCAGCGTTCTGAATGCCATGTCCGAAGAGGACAGGGCGCGGTCTTTCGCAGGCGCCAAACTCTGGAAACGGGCTGCGACAGTGGCCGCCGGTCCGATCGCCAATTTCATTCTGGCGATCGCCATCTTTACCGTACTGTTTTCGATCTACGGCCGCTCGGTCGCCGATCCGGTCGTTGCCGAGGTCAAGCCCGAAAGTGCGGCTGCTGAAGCTGGTATATTGCCGGGCGACCTATTGATCGCCATCGATGGCGGCAAGGTCGAGACCTTTGATGACGTGCGCCGCTATGTCAGCATCCGTCCGGAGCAGAAGATCGTCGTCAGCATCGAGCGCAATGGCGAAAAGCTGGACCTGCCGATGGTGCCGAAGCGTACCGACATGACCGACCAGTTCGGCAACAAGATCGAGATCGGCCTGATCGGTATCGTCACCAATCAGGAAGTCGGCCATTTCCGCGTCCAGACCTACACGCCGGTCGCAGCCCTGAAAGAGGGTACCGTCCAGACCTGGCATATCGTTACCGGCACGTTCAAATATATCGGCAACCTCTTTGCTGGATATATGAAGCCCGATCAGCTGGGCGGCCCGATCCGCGTTGCACAGGCCTCCGGTCAGATGGCGACGCTCGGCGTTGCTGCTTTGCTGCAACTCGCAGCAGTATTGTCCGTCTCTATTGGATTGCTTAACCTGATGCCTGTACCGGTACTTGATGGCGGGCATCTGATGTTCTATGCGATTGAAGCGGTGAGGGGAAAACCTTTGGGGTCCTCGGCTCAGGAAATTGCATTTCGCATCGGCCTGGCTATGGTGCTTTCGCTAATGGTTTTTGCCACCTGGAATGACATAAGCGCGCTAATTGGATAGCGCGTGCGGTGAGGGAAAATTACCGTTTATTTACGATGTTTCAAAGCTGTAGTGGCGAATGGGTCACGCTTCGAAATGAAGTAAACAGAAATTAACTTGCTACCTTGCTTGTATGTCAAAAGCGGGTAAAACGACACACGTGGCCGGAATCGGGTTCTCCCGGCGACGGGGACGAGAAAAAAGGTAATGGGTGAAATGAAGGCTGGTTCAAGATTTTTGAACGCAGTATCGGCGGTTGCGCTGTCTGCAAGTGTTGTGGCTTCCGGCGCAGGTGTCATTACAATCATCTCTGCGGGGGCGGCTGAAGCCGCAGTCATTCAGCGCATCGATGTACGCGGGGCAAGCCGCGTCGGTGCTGAGGCTGTGCGTTCCAACCTGACCATCGCACCAGGCAAGAGCTTCTCCAACACCGACATCGATGACTCGGTGAAGCAGCTCTACGGCACTGGCTATTTCTCCGACGTCAAGATTTCCGTCTCTGGCGGCACGCTCGTCGTGCAGGTTCAGGAAGCCCAGCTCGTCAACCAGGTCGTCTTCAACGGCAACCGCAAGGTCAAGGACGACAAGCTGGCCTCCGTTGTCGGTACGCACGCCTCCGGCCCATACAACGATGCGCAGATCCAGGCTGACATCGCCGCCATCAAGGAAGCTTACGCTGCCACCGGCCGTAGCGAAGTCAACGTCACGACGCAGGTCGTTCCGCTCGGCGAAGGCCGCGTGAACCTTGCTTTCGTCATCGACGAAGGTGACCGCACCAAGATCGATTCCATCAACTTCGTTGGTAACAACGCTTACAGCGCCGGCCGCCTGGCTGCTGTCATCTCGACGAAGCGTTCGAACTTCCTGTCGTTCCTGACGCGCAAGGACGTTTACAACGAAGACAAGCTGCACGCCGATGAAGAGGCGCTGCGCCAGTTCTACTTCAACCGTGGCTATGCCGACTTCAAGGTCGTCTCGTCCGACGCTCAGTTCGACGAAACCACGAACAAGTACACGCTCACCTTCAACATCGAAGAAGGTCCGCGCTACAATTTTGGTCCTGTTACGGTCCAGTCGACGGTCGATGGCGTCAGCGGCGAACAGTTGCAGGGTCTCGTCAAGACGCATGAAGGCGAAGTCTACAGCGCCAAGAGCGTACAGCAGTCGATGGAAGCCATCTCCGACCAGGTTGCTTCGGCAGGCTATCCCTTCGCCCGTGTCACGCCGCGCGGCAACCGCGATCTCGGCAACAACACGATCGGCGTCGAGTATCTCGTCGACCAGGGCGAGCGCGCCTATATCGAGCGCATCGAAATCCGCGGTAACAGCCGCACGCGCGATTACGTCATTCGCCGCGAGTTCGACGTCTCCGAAGGCGACGCCTTCAATCAGCAGATGATCACCAAGGCGAAGCGCCGCCTTGAAGCGCTTGGCTTCTTCTCGTCCGTCAACATCTCGACGCAGCCGGGCAGTGCCGCTGACCGCGTCGTCGTTGTCGTCGACGTTCAGGATCAGTCGACCGGTTCGTTCGGTATCGGCGCCGGTTACGCCGCAGGCGGCGACGGCCTCATTCTCGAAGCGTCGATCGAAGAAAAGAACTTCCTCGGCCGTGGCCAGTACATCAAGGTTTCTGCCGGTGGTGGTCTCGAAGGTTCTCAGAGCTACGGCCTGAGCTTCACCGAGCCCTACTTCCTCGGCTATCGTCTTGCGACCGGTTTCGACCTGAACCACAGCGAAACCTCGAGCAACGACAACTACGACTATACGGAAGACAGCGTCGTCCTGCGTGCAACCGCGCCGATCACCGAAGATCTGGCTTCGACATTCCGCTACAACTTCAAGCGGATGGACTACGATCAGGACGGCTCGATCGACGATCTTTCGACCCCGTATCAGGACCTCGTTCAGAACGGTCCGTGGATCAAGTCGTCGATCTCGCAGACCTTCACCTACAATACGCTCGACGATATGACGTTGCCGCGTGAAGGTATCTACGCAACGCTGACGAACGAAATCGCAGGCCTCGGCGGCGACTCGCAGTTCTACAAGGTCTACGGCAAGGCCCGCTACTACCATCTGCTCGCTGACGATGCCGATATCATCGGTTCGCTCTCCGCTGGTGCTGGCTACGTAGTCGGCCTCGGCAAGGATCTGAATATCTTCGACCAGTTCACCCTGGGTAACAACGATATTCGCGGCTTTGAGAACAAGGGTATCGGCCCACGCGTTGGCGGCGGTCCGGATGATCCGCTGGGTGGCACGACCTACTTTACGGTTTCGGCTGAAGCATCCTTCCCAATGCCTGGCTTCCCGCGTGACTTCGGTCTTCGTGGTGCAGTATTTGCTGATGCCGGTACGCTGTTCGGCAACGATGTGCAGCCCACTGGTGGGGAGTATGTCAACGGTGATGATGCAGCTCTGCGCGCTTCGGTCGGCCTTGGCCTGATCTGGCAGTCGCCTTTCGGTGCACTTCGCGTCGACTATGCGATCCCGGTCGTCAAGAAGGACTACGACAAGACGCAGTACTTCAAGTTTGGCATCAACAACCAATTCTGATATCGGCAGTCCGGAACCATACTGGAATTCCGTTCTGGAGCATTGCCGATGGAGCAAAATTCGTTCTTTAAGCCTCGGGATGGGGTGAAACTCTCTGAGCTCGCTCAATATCTCGGGGCAGAACTCCCCGATTCGTCCAAGGCAGACGTCATCATCCATTCCGTGGCTCCTGTGAGTCGTGCCAAGGCTGGTGACATCTGTTATGTGATTTCGCGCAGGAGCCGCGCCGAGCTGGAAACATGCGAGGCATCGGCTGTTCTGTGCGATCCGGCTTTGCTGTCTGCAATCCCGGCGCATATACCGGCCCTCGTCTCAAAAAACCCTCACACAGCATTTGCGATGGCTGGTGGATATTTGCATCCGTCGGCTCTGCAGCCATTGCCATCCATGTCGGTTGACAGCGCCATCGGCACTGGCGCGGTGGTCGATCCGACCGCCAAGCTGGAAGTCGGCGTCATCGTCGAGCCTTTGGCTGTCATCGGCGCCGGTGTCGAAATCGGTTCGGGCACCCGGATCGGAGCGGGCGCGATCATTGGCCCTGGTGTCAAGATCGGCCGCAATTGTTCGATCGCCAGCGGCGCGAGCGTGCTGTGTGCTTTTCTCGGCAATCACGTCATCATCCACAATGGCGCACGTATCGGCCAGGATGGATTCGGCTATGCGCCGGGTCCGCGTGGCATGATCAAGATCGTTCAGATTGGCCGTGTCATCATTCAGGACAATGTCGAGATCGGCGCTAACTCGACGATCGATCGCGGTACGATGGACGACACCGTCATTGGTGAGGGTACCAAGATCGACAATCAGGTGCAGATCGGTCACAACGTCAAGATTGGCCGCCACTGCGCGGTTGTTTCGCAAGTTGGCATCGCCGGCAGTGCCGTGATCGGCGATGGTGTGCAGATCGGTGGTCAAACCGGGATTAATGGCCATATTACCATTGGCAACGGCGTTCAGATCGCTGCCAAGAGCGGTGTGGTACAAAGCATTCCGGACGGCGAGCGTTACGGTGGCATTCCGGCCAGGCCGATCAAGCACTTCCTGCGCGAATCTGCCGAGATCATGGCACGTTCGGCGGCACGGGCGAACAAAACGGGAGACAAGAATGACTGAAGAAGCAAAGGCTTCTCTTTCGTCGGCAGACATCATCGAGATCATGAAGCTCCTGCCGCATCGCTATCCCTTCTTGATGGTCGACAGGATCATCGAGATCGACGGTGACGATTCCGCGATCGGTATCAAGAACGTGACGGCCAACGAACCGCAATTTACCGGCCATTTTCCCGACTCGCCGATCATGCCTGGCGTGCTTCTGGTCGAGGGCATGGCTCAGACGGCCGGTGCGATCTGTGCGCGCAAGGACGGCACGAGCGGTAATCTCGTCTACTTCATGACGATCGACAATGCCCGCTTCCGCAAGCCTGTCATCCCCGGCGATCGTGTTGAATTCCACGTCAAGAAGCTGAAGCAGCGCGGTAATATCTGGAAGTTCCACTGCGACGCCAAGGTTGATGGTAACCTGGCCGCGGAAGCCGATATCGGTGCAATGATCCTACGCAAGGACAAGGCATGAGCACGGTTGCTGCCAGCGCCCGCATTCACCCGATGGCCGTCGTTGAAGACGGCGCCGTCGTCGGTGAGAACGTGACCATCGGTCCCTTCGCCTATGTCGGTCCGAAGGTGACGCTTCATGACAATGTCGAGCTTCATCCGCATGCCATCGTCACCGGCCGGACCATCCTCGGCAAGGGGTCGAGGGTGTTTCCGATGGCCGTCATCGGCGGCGATCCGCAAAGCGTCCATCACGCCGGTGAAGAGACGACGCTGACCGTCGGCGAAAATTGCACAATGCGCGAAGGCGTAACGATCAATACCGGCACCAGCGATTTCGGCGGCAAGACCATCGTCGGCGACAACAATCTGTTCCTCGCCAATTCGCATGTCGCCCACGATTGCCGCGTTGGCAATAATGTCATCATGTCGAACAACGTCATGCTTGCAGGTCACGTGACGATCGAAGATCGCGTCATTCTCGGCGGCGGTTCGGCGGTGCATCAGTTCACGCGTGTCGGCCGTCAGGCCTTTGTCGGCGGCCTCTCCGCCGTGAGCTACGACGTCATTCCCTACGGCATGCTGAACGGCAATCCGGGGCTGCTCGGCGGCCTGAACGTCGTCGGCATGACGCGTGCCGGCGTTGATCGCGCTGTCATTCACACTGTACGACGCGCTTACAAGGCGATTTTCGAAGGCTCCGGTTCGGTTCGCGATAACGCAGCCGCAATCCGCGCCGAATACGCCGATTGCCCTCAGGTTGTCGAAATCCTCGATTTCATTGCCGCCGAGAGCGATCGGGCGCTGTCTTCGCCGACGCGGGGACAGAAAGGCTGAGCGTGTCCGTTTCCGGCGACACCGCGAAGGGCCGTCTTGCGATCATCGCTGGAAACGGCCTTTTGCCGGCTTACGTCGCCGAGGCAGCGCGTGCCGCCGGCGATGAACCCTTCGTGATTTCATTGAAGGGAGAAGTCGACCGTTCCTGGCAGGGCTACGACCATGCCGTCATCGGCGTCGGCGATGTCTCCGCACTCGAAGCTATCTTCAGCAAGCATGACATCCGCCGCGTCGTGATGTCCGGTGGCGTTCGCCGCCGGCCGGAATGGCGGGAAATACGCCCGACCTGGAAGTCTGTCGTCAAGATCCCGTCGGTCGTCAGGACATTGATCTCCGGCGGCGATGACACCGTGCTGCAGATGGTGATCAAGCTCATCGAAAATAACGGCCGCCGCGTGATCGGCGCCCAAGAGATTGCCCCCGATCTTTTGGCTTCTGTCGGCTCTCTTGGTGCGGTGGTGCCGGGCAAGGACGATATCTCCGACATGCTGAAGGCCGCCGAGGCCGCCAATGCCTTGGGATTGCTGGATGTCGGGCAGGGTGCCGTGTCTGTGGGTGGACGCGTCGTCGCGCTCGAGGGACCCGAAGGTACCGACGGTATGCTGGAGCGGGTCGCATCGCTGCGCAATGCAGGGCGGATATCGGCGCGCCGCAAAGGTGTGCTCGTCAAGCTCTGCAAGCCGCAGCAGGATTTGCGCGCCGATCTGCCATCGATCGGCGTATCGACCATTGCCAATGCACAGAAAGCCGGTCTTGCAGGCGTCGCCGTCGAGGCGGGCAGGGCACTGATTCTGGAGAGAGATGAGATGATCGCTGCGGCGGATCAGGCCGGCCTTTTCGTCTGCGGCATCGACCGCGGCTTGCCGGGATGGGGGCTGACGTGAGCATCAGTCTGAAAATCGGTATCATTGCCGGAGAAGTTTCCGGCGACCTGCTGGGCGGCGATCTGATCGCTGCTCTGAAACAGATCCACAACGGCCCGGTCGAGCTTGTCGGCGTCGGCGGCGAAGCGCTGGAAGCCCAGGGCCTGAAATCGCTTTTCGACTATTCCGAACTGTCAATCATGGGCATCAGCCAGGTGCTCGCCAAGCTGCCGACGCTTTACAGGTTGATCCGCCAGACCACGGCGGCAATCATCGCCGCCAAGCCTGATGTTCTCGTCATCATCGACAGTCCAGACTTTACCCATCGCGTCGCCAAACGCGTACGCACGGCTCTCCCGGATCTGCCTGTCGTCAACTATGTCTGTCCGAGTGTCTGGGCGTGGAAGGAATACCGCGCACAACGCATGCTGGGATATGTCGATCATGTTCTGGCGGTCCTGCCATTCGAGCCCGGCGTGATGAAAGAACTCGGCGGGCCGGCGACGACCTATGTCGGTCACCGGCTGACGGCAGATCAGGATCTCATCGCGACACGAAACGCGCGCAGCGCAAGGGCAAACTCTGCCCAGCATGCCGTCAAGTCGATCATGCTGCTCCCGGGCTCGAGGGCTTCGGAGATCAACCGCCTGTTGCCGCATTTCGGCGATGCCGTGAATGAGCTCGTCTCGCGCAACGGCGAGATGCGCTTCATGCTGCCGACCGTTGCGAGGCGCGAGGCGCAGGTGCGCGAGATGATCAAGGATTGGCCGGTGAAGCCGGAGATCCTTGTCGGCAGCGAGGCGAAGTGGCGGGCATTCGCCGAAGCCGATGCAGCGATGGCCGCATCCGGAACGGTGATCCTGGAGCTGGGACTTGCCGGCGTGCCGACGGTGTCGGCCTACAAGATCGACTGGATCATGAAGCTGTTGACGGGCCGCATCAAAACCTGGACGGCTGCCATTCCGAACCTGATCGCCGATTACGCGATCGTGCCTGAATATATCAACGAGGTGGTCCGCGGCGGCAGCCTGTCGCGATGGATGGAGCGGCTGTCGGCAGATACGCTGCAGCGCCGCGCGATGATCGAGGGTTTCGATCTCGTCTGGCAGCGAATGCAGACGGACAAGCCGCCGGGACAAAAGGCGGCCGAGGTCGTTCTCGAGACTCTGGACAAGAAAAAACCCGGTCAGAAATGACCGGGTTTTTTTGTTTCACCGATACAGGCGCTTAGCGCTTGGAAACCGGTACGTAGTTGCGCTCCGCCTCGCCGATATAGAGCTGGCGCGGACGGCCGATACGCTGCTGCGGATCCTCGATCATCTCGTTCCACTGCGCGATCCAGCCGACGGTGCGGGCGAGAGCGAAGAGAACCGTGAACATGGTCGTGGGGAAGCCGAGAGCCTTCAGCGTGATGCCCGAATAGAAGTCGATGTTCGGGTAAAGCTTCTTCTCGATGAAATACTCGTCGGTCAGCGCGATGCGCTCGAGTTCCATCGCCACTTCGAGAAGCGGATCGTCCTTGATGCCGAGTTCGCCGAGAACTTCATGCGTCGTCTTCTGCATGATCTTGGCGCGCGGATCGTAGTTCTTGTACACGCGGTGACCGAAGCCCATCAGGCGGAACGGATCGTTCTTGTCCTTGGCGCGGGCAACATATTCAGGGATGCGGTCGACCGAGCCGATTTCCGAGAGCATGTTGAGGGCAGCTTCGTTGGCGCCGCCATGAGCAGGGCCCCAGAGGCAGGCAATGCCAGCCGCGATGCAGGCGAACGGGTTCGCACCCGAAGAGCCGGCGAGACGAACGGTCGAGGTCGAAGCGTTCTGCTCGTGGTCGGCGTGCAGGATGAAGATGCGGTCCATGGCGCGGGAGAGAACCGGATTGACCGTGTACTCTTCGCACGGAACGGCAAAGCACATACGCAGGAAGTTCGACGCATAGTCGAGGTCGTTCTTCGGGTAAACGAAGGGCTGACCGATGTGATACTTGTAGGCCATGGCGGCCAGCGTCGGCATCTTTGCGATCATGCGCAGCGAAGCGACCATGCGCTGGTGCGGATCGGTGATGTCGGTCGAGTCGTGGTAGAAGGCCGAGAGCGCGCCGACACAGCCGCACATGACGGCCATCGGGTGGGCATCGCGGCGGAAGCCGGTGAAGAAGCGGCTCATCTGCTCGTGCACCATGGTGTGGTGCGTGACGCGGTAATCGAAGTCCTTCTTCTGCGCTGCGGTCGGCAGTTCGCCGTAGAGCAGCAGATAGCAGACTTCGAGGAAGTCGCCGTGCTCGGCCAGTTGCTCGATCGGGTAGCCGCGGTGCAGCAGAACGCCTTCATCGCCATCGATGTAGGTGATCTTCGATTCACAGGATGCGGTCGAGGTAAAACCAGGATCGTACGTGAAGGAACCGGTGTTCTTGTAGAGTGCGCCGATATCGATGACATCAGGCCCAATCGTTCCGCTCTTTACGGAAAGATTGGCGGATTTGTCGCCGATTTTGATTGTTGCGCTTTGATCCGTCATTCTGATCCTCCAAATTGGCGGCGGCGCCATAAAAGCGCCATAGGGTTAAGCGTCCGCTCAGATTGCTATATGATAGCGCGCCTAATGCCAAGTTACCGTGACGCCATTTTGTGCATCGCAGTATCAACTTTTAGGCACTCCTGCGATGCTGTAAACGCATAGCGGAAGCCGATGATTTATTTAGGCTTTTTGCACTCACGTTTTTTCATCATTTTTCAATCGATTATTGTTGCTGAAACGCGCGCAGGGTTGCATTCTGGTTGTATTCTATCGGGTCATCAGGCTCTTTGCATGCCGGAGTTGAAAACCAGCGACGTCAGCACGATCACCATCGGTGCCGCGGCCAAATTGCCGCAGACGCCGCTGATGCCGCCTGCAGCGGGCTCTCTCTTCGCACCTGTTAATCTAGGTCACCGCCGGCAGCTTTCTATTCATGCTCTTCGGTCGCTCCAGCGCCGTGTTGTGCAAAGCCTGCCGGCCTGCGCTGTCGAAGAACTGGCTTATGGCGGCCGCATGTTGTTTGCGCCGGTGGCGCTCGGACTGGGCTCCGTTCTCTGGTTTGCCTGCGGCGCAGACATTTCACCGGCTGTGCCGCTTTCATGCGCAATCGCGCTACTTCTGCTGCTCGCAGTGACGGATCGCGGCCGGGAGTGGAGCCGGATCTGCCTAGTCTCCATGATGTTGATCGCTGTTGGCATCCTCGCCGCACAATTCGAGACCTGGAGAGCCGGTACTGTCGTTCTCGATTCGGCGGTAACGACAACGCTGACAGGCCGCGTAGAGCGGCGGGAAAGCGATGGCCGCGGCGGCTGGCGGTATCTGCTGGCGCTCAAGGCGACGGAGAACCCGGCGCTGAAACGGCCGCCAGAGCAGGTGATCGTGATTGCGCGCGGCCAGAAAGCGGAGTTCCAAACCGGGGCTTGGCTGAAGGGCAGGGCAAGGCTGACGCCGCCGTCAGGCCCCGCTCTTCCCGGCCTCAACGACTTTTCGTTCGGTGCCTATTTCGACGGCGTCGGTGGCAACGGTTTCTTTTATGGTGCCCCTGCCGTAGTTCCGGCGGCCGAACCCGGGCCCGGATCGATGCAGGATCGCGCGCTTGAATGGCTTTATCGCCTCAGAAGCGGCATCGGCGATCGTATCAGAGGTATCCTGCCTGGCGACACCGGCGCTTTCGCCGCCGCTCTCGTCACGGACGAGCGCCGCGCCATTTCGAGCGAGACGACCGAGGCGCTGCGCCAATCCGGGCTTGCGCATATCATTGCCATTTCCGGTCTCAACATGGCGCTGTCGGCAGGCATCTTCTTCGTCGGCTTCCGCAGCGTGCTCAGCCTGTTTCCGGCTGTCGTCCAGGCCTATCCCGTCAAGAAGATCGCCGCAGCCGGTGCGCTTGCCGCCGTCACCGCCTATTTCCTGATCTCGGGCTTCGCCGTCTCCGCCGAACGCGCCTTCATCATGATGGCGATCATGTTGGCCGCAGTCTTCTTCGACCGGCCGTCGATCAGTCTGCGCAACGTAGCCCTATCGGCGCTGGTGATCATTGTCCTCTCGCCCTTGGAGATCATGGGACCAAGCTTCCAGATGTCCTTCGCCGCGACACTGGCCCTCGTCGCGGGCTATGCGCTCTGGAAGGAGAGGCCGGTGCGCGACCGGCCCTTCGCAAAGTTTCGCGCAGTCAGGATGCTGTCTTCCGCCGCGGCGTTCTTCGGTGGCATTCTGCTGACCTCCGTCATCGGCGGCTTCTCGACCGCGTTGTTCTCGGTCGAGCACTTCCACCGGCTGACGGCCTATGGCCTGCCAGCCAATCTCGCTGCCATGCCGATCATCTCCTTCATCATCATGCCGTTCGGCCTCATTGCCATGCTGCTGATGCCCTTCGGCCTCGATGCATGGGCGTGGCAGGTGACGGGCTTCGGGCTCGATCTGGTGATCGCCATCGCCAGGACGGTTGCTTCATGGGGCGGCGATATCGGCGTCGGGCGCCTGGCGTCTTGGTATTTTCCCGCGGCGGTGACAGGTTTCCTGCTGCTGACTTTGCTGCGCAGCCGCATGCGCCATCTAGGCACCGCGATCTTGGTGGCATCGACGACAGCCGCCGCGATGTTGGGAGGTCCTCCGCCGCCGAAAATCGTGATTGCCGAGGACGGGAGCATGGCGGGCATCGTCAGTGACAACGGCCTCGCCACCAATCGCGAGCGGCCACCGGGCTTTATCTTTGATCAATGGAGGCGCGCTCTGGTGATCGATAAGCATTTGTCACCGGCGTTCCCGGCGCTCCCGGATATTCCAACCGCACCGCGCGGTGAAAGGCTGAAACTGACAGAGGCACAGCAGAACGACACCATGAACGCGATCAAGGCCAGTGCGACGGGCGAGCGCTTCTCATGCGTGAAAAAGGCCTGGTGTACGGCGAAGCTCGACAGTGGTTCGATCCTGACCGTGATCGAGAATGCGGCGTTCCTTGGCCCAGCCTGCGACATATCCGATATCGTCGTCACACCGGTTCGCCTGCGCCTCGATACCTGCCGCTCAGGCGCCCTGCTTTTCACCGGGGAGACACTGCGGAAGACAGGCGCTGTCGAGCTTCGTTTCCCCAATGGGATCGCCGAAATCACCACATCATTCGAGGGTCTCGACCGGCCCTGGACCGGCCACCGCGCCTACGATTGGCGCAGCGGCACTTTTGGTGAAAGCGAGACGCTCAGTGATAGCGGCGGATAAGGCCAACGAGCTTGCCCTGAACCTTGACGCGGTCCGGTCCGAAAATACGGGTTTCGTAAGCCGGGTTGGCAGCTTCGAGCGCAATGGATGCACCCTTGCGGCGAAAGCGCTTCAGCGTTGCCTCTTCGTCATCGACGAGAGCAACGACGATATCACCGGCATTGGCGGTATTGGTGTTGCGGATGATGACCGTATCGCCGTCGAAGATGCCGGCCTCGATCATCGAGTCGCCCTTGACCTCAAGAGCATAATGTTCACCGTTTCCGAGCATGTCGGCGGGAACAGTGATGTCGTGTGTGTTCTGCTGGATCGCCGAAATCGGCACACCGGCTGCGATCCGGCCCATGACCGGCACGGAGATCGACGTGTGATTGTCCTCGTTCGCCGGCTTCGGCGGCGCGACGGGCTGCGGCTTGCCAAGGCTGCCTTCGATGACGCTCGGCGAGAAGCCGCGGCGCGGCTGAATGCTCGGGCTGTAGGCTTCCGGAAGCTTGATGACCTCGAGTGCGCGCGCCCTGTTCGGTAGGCGGCGAATGAAGCCACGTTCTTCCAGAGCCGTGATCAGGCGATGGATGCCCGACTTGGAAGCCAGGTCGAGCGCATCCTTCATCTCGTCGAAGGACGGCGGTACGCCGGACTCCTTCATCCGCTCGTGAATGAAGAGGAGAAGCTCCTGTTGTTTGCGCGTCAGCATCGAAGTCTTTCCCCAGATTCGTGAAACAAAGCCAGAACGGACACTATATGTTCCATATGTGTTCCGCAAGTGCCTAAATATTGGTAAAACTTCCGATGATTTTTCGTCGTTTTTGAAAGTTTATTTGCCGCATTGGTGATCCACGCTTGCGCTTTGCCGGGCAGGGCGTGCAAATCTCTGCCGGCTTCACCGGAGGAACCGCCATGACGCATCCGCTCGATCATCTGGTACTGC
Organism: Rhizobium sp. 10N427; assembly: GCF_056394605.1. Lineage (NCBI taxonomy): Bacteria > Pseudomonadati > Pseudomonadota > Alphaproteobacteria > Hyphomicrobiales > Rhizobiaceae > Rhizobium > Rhizobium sp. 10N427. The sequence goes on from NZ_JBFTID010000020.1 coordinate 40,410, forward strand.
CCGTGACCCATATCGACGTTGCCCGCGAGCGACTCGGGCGTCTCGGTTTCACCGTCGCGGCCGATGGCCGTCATCCGTTCGGAACGGAGAATGCCTGCGTCTTCTTGGCCGACAAGACCTATCTCGAACCGCTCGGTGTCGCGAGCCAAGCGGAGTGCGACGCGGCAGTCGCGAAGGGCAACAGCTTCGTCGCCCGCGATCAGGCCTTCCGCTTCCGCTGCGGCGATGATGGTTTTTCAGCCATCGTCTTCGGCACCGATGATGCCGATGCGGACAAGGCTTCCTATGACGGCGCGCAGCTCAGCGGCGGTGATATGGTCGAATTCTCGCGGCCGATCGTCATGCCCGACGGAACGCAGGCGACAGGCGCCTTCAAGCTCGCCTTTGCCGCCGATCTCCGGGCACCCGATGTCTTCTTCTTCGCCTGCCAGCGGATCAACGCCTTTCCGGCCGATCGCAAGGCACTGGAAACCCATGCAAACGGCGTCACCGGCATCAGCGAGATTGCCCTGAGCGCTGAGGATCCGCAGGCCTTCGCCGAATTTCTGGAGACGGCCAGCGGTGGAGTGGAGCCTAAGGAGGCGGCACTCGGCCTATCCTTCGAATTGCCGAACGGGAGACTTTCCATCTTCTCGAACGAGGGCATGGAGGCCTATTTCGATGCCGAGCCACTTGTCACCGATAACGGCCTCAGGGCGCGCGCAATCGTCTTTTCGGTCGGTGATCTGGCCGTGACAGCGGCGCATTTGGCTGCTAACGGGATCACCCATGTCAGTATGAACAATCGTCTGCTGGTGAAGCCGGCGCCGGGACAAGGCGCAATCTTTGCCTTCGAGGAGACCCAATGACAAATACCAATGCAGAAGTCGTCGCCGGCGAGAGTGCTGGACGCGTTACTTTTTCGAATACGGGCAAGCTGTCGCTGATCGCCGGTCCTTGCCAGATGGAAAGCCGCGACCACGCTTTCATGGTCGCCGGTGTTCTGAGCGAACTCTGCAAGTCGCTCGGTATCGGCCTCGTCTATAAGTCGTCTTTCGACAAGGCGAACCGCACATCGCTTTCCGCCGAGCGCGGCATCGGTCTTGAAAAGGCGCTTGAAGTCTTCTCCGATCTGAAGAAGGAATTCGGCTTTCCCGTTCTGACCGACATCCACACGGAAGAGCAGTGCGAGCAGGTGGCTTCCGTCGCCGACATCCTGCAGATCCCGGCCTTCCTCAGCCGCCAGACCGACCTTCTCGTTGCCGCCGCCAAGACCGGCCGGATCGTCAACGTCAAGAAGGGCCAGTTCCTGGCGCCCTGGGACATGAAGAATGTTCTCACCAAGCTGAATGCCAGCGGTAATCCGAACATCCTGCTCTGCGAACGCGGCGCCTCCTTCGGTTACAACACGCTGGTATCGGACATGCGCTCGCTGCCAATCATGGCCGCACTCGGCGCCCCTGTTATCTTCGACGCCACGCATTCCGTGCAGCAGCCGGGCGGGCAGGGCGGCTCGAGCGGTGGTCAGCGCGAATTCGTTGAGACCCTGGCGCGTGCAGCCGTTGCAGTCGGTGTCGCAGGTGTTTTTGTCGAAACCCACGAAGACCCGGACAACGCCCCGTCCGACGGCCCGAATATGGTCTATCTGAAGGACATGCCGCGGCTTCTCGAAAAGCTTCTCGCCTTCGACGCGATCGCGAAAGCGGCCTGACGTTCAAAAGGCTGACATGATCCTGTAATAGGCCTCGAATGAGGCCGGAAACGAAGGCATGTTAGGCGGCTCAAAAACGGCCATTGTAATTTGCGTGCCTTCGATTAAGACGATTTCAAACGATTTATCCCACCCACCGAGCAGGAAGAAACCCATGACTGCAATTACCGATATCATCGCCCGCGAGATTCTCGATAGCCGTGGCAACCCCACCGTCGAGGTCGACGTTTATCTGGAAGATGGCAGCATGGGCCGCGCGGCTGTTCCGTCGGGTGCCTCGACCGGCGCGCATGAAGCCGTCGAAGTTCGCGATGGCGGCAAGCGCTATCTCGGCAAGGGTGTCGAAAAGGCTGTCGAAGCTGCCAATACGGAAATCTTCGACGCCATCGGCGGCATCGATGCCGAAAACCAGATCCAGATCGACAACATCATGATCGAGCTGGACGGCACGCCGAACAAGTCGCGCCTTGGCGCCAACGCTATCCTCGGCGTTTCGCTCGCTGTCGCCAAGGCTGCCGCTGAAGCTGCCGGCCTGCCGCTTTACCGTTATGTCGGTGGCGCTTCGGCCCACCTGCTGCCGGTTCCGATGATGAACATCATCAACGGCGGCGCTCATGCCGACAATCCGATCGACTTCCAGGAATTTATGATCCTGCCCGTCGGTGCCGACTCGATCCGTGAAGCCGTCCGTATGGGTTCGGAAGTCTTCCACGTCCTCAAGAAGGAACTCTCGGCTCAGGGGCACAACACCAACGTCGGCGACGAAGGCGGTTTCGCACCCGGTCTGAAAAGCGCGCCTGAAGCCCTCGATTTCATCATGAAGTCGATCGAAAAGGCTGGCTACAAGCCCGGCGAAGACATCTATCTCGGCCTCGACTGCGCCTCGACCGAATTCTTCAAGGACGGCAAGTACGTTCTCGAAGGCGAGGGCCGCACGCTGGAGCCGGGCGCCATGGCCGAATACCTGGCGCAGCTCGCTGCCCAGTATCCGATCATTTCGATCGAAGACGGCATGGCTGAAGACGATTGGGACGGCTGGAAGGCCCTGACCGATCTGGCTGGCAAGAAGGTTCAGCTGGTCGGCGACGATCTCTTCGTCACCAATTCGGCCCGCCTGCGCGACGGCATCAAGATGGGCGTTGCCAACTCGATCCTCGTCAAGGTCAACCAGATCGGCTCGCTGACGGAAACGCTGGACGCCGTCAACACCGCGCACAAGGCTGCCTACACTGCCGTCATGTCGCACCGTTCGGGCGAAACCGAAGATTCGACGATCGCCGATCTCGCGGTTGCCACCAACTGCGGCCAGATCAAGACCGGCTCGCTGTCGCGCTCGGATCGTCTGGCAAAGTACAACCAGCTGATCCGCATCGAAGAGGGCCTCGGCCCGCAGGCCCGCTACGCCGGCCGCTCGATCATCCGCGGCTGATAGCCGTTAGCGATCGATGCCTTGAAACCCGCGCTTCACCGGCGCGGGTTTTTTCTTGCCCGCAAGAATTCATAGTCAACGGACGGTTAATCTCTCAGCGCTACTCTCATCGCATAGGTAATGCGTTTTAGAGCATGTGTGCGTATGTGGACAAAGCATCATAAGAAAAAGAAGATCGGCCGGTTCGTTGTTCCGGCTATGACGGTCGCCTTTCTTTCCTATTTCGGCTATCATTGCATCCATGGCGATTACGGCCTGCGTGCGACCGAGCTCTTCGAGCAGCGGCGCATCGCCCGCGAGAAGGAGCTTGCGACTCTGAAGGCCAAGCGCGAGCATATCGAACAGCAGGTCGCGCTGCTCAGCGACGGCTCTCTGGATAAGGATATGCTGGACGAAAAAGCCCGTTACCAGCTGAATATGTCACGCGCCGACGAGGTCGTGATATTCAATTCATATTCCAATTAACTGAAAACAGGTTAATCGTTAATTATATAGAGTTATCAGTGGTTTAATCCTGAATACGTGCCATGCATTTATGGCATTGCTGTGGCCATATTTCTTCCCTATGGTACGCGCCACCTAAGAACCACAAACCCATAGGGAGGGTTGAATGGCGCCGCGAAAGAACGCGACCGTTTCCAGCCGCAAGACCAGCGCAAAATCCGCAGCCAAGGCCTCGAATGGTGGTCCTGTCGCCGATTTCGATCGCGACGAGGAGCTCAAGGCTTACCGCGAGATGCTGCTGATCCGCCGCTTCGAAGAGAAGGCCGGCCAGCTTTACGGCATGGGCTTCATCGGTGGTTTCTGTCACCTTTACATCGGTCAGGAAGCTGTCGTCGTCGGCATGCAGATGGCGCAGAAGGATGGCGATCAGGTCATCACTGCCTATCGCGACCACGGTCACATGCTGGCAACCGGCATGAGCGCCCGCGGCGTCATGGCCGAACTGACCGGCCGCCGCAACGGCTATTCCCACGGGAAGGGCGGTTCGATGCACATGTTCTCCAAGGAAAAGCATTTCTACGGCGGACACGGCATCGTCGGCGCGCAGGTCTCGCTCGGCACCGGTCTGGCATTTGCCAACCGCTACCGCGGCAATGACTCGGTCAGCGTCGCCTATTTCGGTGACGGCGCGGCCAACCAGGGCCAGGTCTACGAAAGCTTCAACATGGCGGCACTCTGGAAGCTGCCGATCATCTATATCGTCGAAAACAACCGCTATGCCATGGGCACCTCAACGGCCCGCGCCACCGCACAGTCGAACTATTCGCTGCGCGGCTCCGGCTTCGGCATTCCGGGTGTACAGGTCGATGGCATGGACGTGCGCGCCGTCAAGGCTGCCGCCGACGAGGCGCTCGAGCACTGCCGCTCCGGCAAGGGCCCGATCATCCTGGAAATGCTGACCTACCGCTACCGTGGCCACTCCATGTCGGACCCGGCCAAGTACCGTTCCAAGGACGAAGTGCAGAAGATGCGCTCGGAGCACGACCCGATCGAGCAGGTGCGTCAGCGCCTCGTCGAAAAGGGCTGGGCCTCCGAAGACGATCTGAAGGCGATCGACAAGGACGTCCGCGACATCGTCGCCGACAGCGCCGATTTCGCCCAGAACGATCCGGAGCCGGATGCATCCGCGCTCTACACCGACATTCTGCTCTAATCGGGGAGGGAACCAATGCCTATCGATATCCTCATGCCCGCCCTCTCTCCGACGATGGAAGAAGGCACGCTGTCCAAGTGGCTCAAGAATGAAGGCGACAAGGTCACCTCGGGTGACGTGATTGCCGAAATCGAAACCGACAAGGCGACAATGGAAGTCGAAGCCGTCGATGAAGGCGTGATCGGCAAGCTGCTGGTTCCGGCCGGCACCGAAAACGTCAAGGTCAACGCCAAGATCGCGATCCTCCTGCAGGACGGCGAATCGGCTTCCGACATCTCGGCCGCACCCGCTGCTGCACCGGCTCCCGCCGCTGCTCCGGCACCGGCCGCAGAAACCAAGCCTGCCGCAGCACCGGTTCCGGCTGAGCCGAAGGCCGCAGCACCGAACGATCCGGAAATCCCCGCCGGCACCGAGATGGTCTCTATGACCGTCCGCGAAGCGCTTCGCGACGCGATGGCCGAAGAAATGCGCGCTGACGACAATGTCTTCGTCATGGGCGAAGAAGTGGCCGAGTATCAGGGTGCCTACAAGGTCACCCAGGGCCTGCTGCAGGAATTCGGCGCCCGCCGCGTCATCGACACCCCGATCACCGAGCACGGCTTTGCCGGCGTCGGCGTCGGCGCTGCGATGGCCGGCCTGAAGCCGATCGTCGAGTTCATGACCTTCAACTTCGCCATGCAGGCGATCGACCAGATCATCAACTCCGCTGCCAAGACGCTCTACATGTCCGGCGGCCAGATGGGTGCTCCGATCGTCTTCCGCGGCCCGAACGGTGCAGCCGCACGCGTTGGCGCTCAGCACAGCCAGGATTACGCTTCCTGGTACAGCCAGATCCCGGGCCTCAAGGTCGTCATGCCCTACACGGCAGCCGACGCCAAGGGCCTGCTGAAGGCCGCGATCCGCGATCCGAACCCGGTCGTCTTCCTCGAAAACGAAATTCTCTACGGTCAGCACTTCGATGTGCCGAAGCACGACAATTTCGTTCTGCCGATCGGCAAGGCCCGTATCCACCGTCAGGGCAAGGACGTCACAATCGTCTCCTTCGGCATCGGCATGACCTATGCGGTCAAGGCTGTCGCCGAACTCGAGAAGATCGGCATCGACGTCGAACTCATCGACCTTCGCACGCTGCGCCCGATGGACCTTCCGACCGTTATCGAATCGGTCAAGAAGACCGGCCGTCTGGTCACCGTCGAAGAAGGTTACCCGCAGAACTCGGTCGGCACCGAAATCGCCACCCGCGTCATGCAGCAGGCCTTCGATTATCTCGATGCACCGGTCCTGACGATCGCCGGCAAGGACGTTCCGATGCCCTACGCCGCAAACCTCGAAAAGCTGGCGCTGCCGAATGTCGACGAAGTCGTCCAGGCAGTGAAGACCGTCTGCTACAAATAAGGGGAGGGTATTTCGATGCCTATCAACATCACGATGCCTGCCCTCTCTCCGACGATGGAAGAAGGCAATCTGGCCAAGTGGCTGGTCAAGGAAGGCGACACGGTCAAGTCTGGCGATGTCATCGCCGAGATCGAAACCGACAAGGCGACGATGGAAGTCGAAGCCGTCGATGAAGGCACCGTTGCCAAGATCATCGTTCCGGCTGGTACGGAAGGCGTCAAGGTCAACGCGCTGATCGCCGTTCTGGCAGCCGAGGGTGAAGACGTGAAGGCGGCCGCAAGCGGCGCCGGTGCGTCGGCGCCGGCTCCGAAGGCCGAAGCTGCCCCGGCACCGAAGGCTGAAGCCGCAGCTGCCCCGGCAGCCGCCGCTCCTTCTGCTCCTGCTCCGGCCGCAGCGCCTGCTGCTGTCGCACCGTCTGGCAACCGCACCTTCTCTTCGCCGCTGGCTCGCCGCCTCGCGAAGGAAGCCGGTATCGATCTCGCCGCTGTCACCGGCTCCGGCCCGCATGGCCGCGTCGTCAAGAGCGATGTCGAAGCTGCCGTATCCGGTGGTGGCGCCAAGGCGGCTGCGCCTGCTGCTGCCGCAGCTGCACCTCAGGCCGCTGCCGCGCCTGCTGCAGCCCCGAAGGGTGCCTCGGAAGAAGCCGTTCTCAAGCTCTTCGAGCAGGGTTCCTATGAGCTCGTGCCGCATGACAACATGCGCAAGACGATCGCCCGCCGCCTGGTGGAATCGAAGCAGACCGTGCCGCACTTCTACGTCACCGTCGATTGCGAACTGGACGCGCTGATGGCGCTTCGCGCGCAGCTGAACGATGCGGCGCCCCGCAAGGACAGCGCACCGGCCTACAAGCTCTCGGTCAACGACATGGTCATCAAGGCGATGGCTTTGGCGCTGCGCGACGTTCCGGATGCGAACGTTTCCTGGACCGACAACAACATGGTCAAGCACAAGCATGCCGATGTCGGTGTCGCCGTGTCGATCCCGGGCGGCCTGATCACCCCGATCATCCGCAAGGCCGAGCTGAAGACGCTCTCTGCCATCTCCAACGAGATGAAGGATCTCGGCAAGCGCGCCAAGGATCGCAAGCTGAAGCCTGAAGAATATCAGGGTGGCACGACCTCGGTTTCGAACATGGGCATGATGGGCGTGAAGGATTTCGCAGCCGTCATCAACCCGCCGCATGCAACGATCCTGGCGGTCGGCGCAGGCGAGCAGCGCGTCGTCGTCAAGAAGGGCGAGATGGCCATTGCAACGGTCATGAGCGTCACCCTGTCGACCGACCATCGCTGCGTCGATGGCGCGCTCGGCGCGCAGCTGCTGCAGGCCTTCAAGGGCTATATCGAAAACCCGATGGGCATGCTCGTCTGAGCATTGAGCGGAGGCGGAAATGACGAAGACCGTTCTTTGCTATGGTGACTCGCTGACCTGGGGCTACAGCGCCGAGACAATCGGCCGTCATGCCTACGAGGATCGTTGGCCGAGCGTGCTGCAGGCAGCGCTCGGCAACGGCACGCGCGTCATTGCTGAAGGCTTGAACGGCCGGACCACCGCCTTCGACGACCATCTGGCCGATTGCGACCGCAACGGTGCCCGTGTGATGCCGACCATCCTGCAAACGCATGCACCGCTCGATCTCGTCATCCTGCTGCTCGGCACCAACGACATGAAGCCTGTCGTGGCGGGTTCGGCCTTTGCCGCCTGCCAGGGCATCGCCCGGCTGGTGCGGCTGATCCGCAATCATGCCTGGCCCTTCGAATTCGACGGGCCGGATATCCTGATCGTCGCGCCGCCGGTTCTGTGCGAGACGGCGAACGCGCCGTTTGCCGCGTCCTTTGCCGGTGGTGTCGAGGAGTCTGCAAAGCTCGCGACCCTCTATCGCGATCTTGCTGATGAACTTGGCTGCGGTTTCTTCGACGGCAGTTCGGTTGCGAAAACCACGCCGCTCGATGGCGTGCATCTCGATGCGGAAAATACCCGCGCTCTCGGGCGCGGTCTGGAATCGGTTGTCCGGATGATGCTGGGAGTTTGACCGTGGGCACCTTCGCCGCGCTGCGGCCGGCGGAACGGCGGGATGCGGCAGAACTCGCGATCCTCGTCGATATCGGCTCTCACGGTTTCGCCTCCTGGCTTTGGTTTTCCGAGGTCTCCGGCGGCAAGGTCGATACGCCTCTCGAGCAGGGCCGGCTGAAGATGAGCCGGGATGGCGAGTGGGGCAGCTGGCAGAATGCTGTTGTCGCCGAAGCCTATGGCGAAATCGCCGGAGCGGCGGTGGGTTACGAACTGGGCGCTGGCATCAGCGCCATCGAAACGGATCGTCCGGCGCTGGTGCCTGTGATCACCATGCAGAAGACGGTCGCCGGCGGCTGGTTCATCGGTACGCTGGCCGTCTACCGCCATCTGCGCGGCATCGGCATTGGAATGAAACTGCTCGGCGATCAGATCGACAAGGCAAATGGCTTGCCGGTCAGCCTGATCACATCGAGCGACAATGAGGCAGCGCTGGCGCTGTACAAGAAGAATGGTTTCTCGGAAGCGGATCGCGCGGATGCCGTGCCGATTTTCGAGAGCAGCAAGAAACACGAGTGGGTGCTTTTGACCCGCCTCGCCGGATAAAAAGGCAGGAAACATGGCTGAGAATTACGACGTCATCATCATCGGTTCGGGTCCGGGCGGCTATGTCGCCGCGGTGCGCGCCGGTCAGCTCGGTCTGAAGGTCGCGATCGTCGAGCGCGAGCATCTGGGCGGCATCTGCCTGAACTGGGGCTGCATTCCGACCAAGGCGCTGCTGCGCTCCGCCGAAATCCTCGATCATTCGAACCACCTGAAGGATTACGGCCTGGTTCTCGAAGGTTCGGTCAAGGCCGACACCAAGGCTGTCGTCGCCCGCTCGCGCGCCGTCTCCGGCCGCCTGAATGCCGGCGTTGGCTTCCTGATGAAGAAGAACAAGGTCGATGTCATCTGGGGCGAGGCGAAGATCACCAAGCCCGGCGAGATCACCGTCTCCAAGTCGTCGAAGCCGGTTGTCGAGCCGCAGCATCCGCTGCCGAAGAACATCAAGGCCGAGGGCGGCACCTACACTGCCAAGCACATCATCATCGCCACCGGCGCACGCCCGCGCGCGCTGCCCGGAATCGAGCCCGATGGCAAGCTGATCTGGACCTATTTCGAAGCGCTGAAGCCGGATGTTCTGCCGAAGTCGCTGATCGTCATGGGCTCGGGCGCTATCGGCATCGAGTTCGCCAGCTTCTACCGCTCGATGGGCGTTGACGTCACCGTCGTCGAAGTCATGCCGACCATCATGCCGGTCGAAGATGCCGAGATCACCGCGATCGCCCGCAAGCAGCTGGAAAAGCGCGGCCTGAAGATTTTCACCAGTGCCAAGATCACCAAGGTCGAGAAATCGGCAGACAGCGTCACCGCGCATGTCGAGACGGCTGACGGCAAGGTGCAGCAGATCACCGCCGATCGCATGATCTCCGCCGTCGGCGTTCAGGGCAATATCGAGAACCTCGGCCTCGAGGCGCTCGGCGTCAAGACCGATCGCGGCTGCGTCGTCATCGACGGCTACGGCAAGACCAATATCCCCGGCATCTACGCGATCGGCGACGTCGCCGGCCCGCCGATGCTCGCCCACAAGGCTGAGCATGAAGGCGTCGTCTGCATCGAGAAGATCGCCGGCCTGCCGAACGTTCATCCGACCGACAAGAGCAAGGTTCCGGGCTGCACTTACTGCAACCCGCAGGTCGCCTCGGTCGGCCTTACCGAAGCCAAGGCCAAGGAGCAAGGGCGCGATATCCGCGTCGGCCGCTTCTCCTTCGTCGCCAACGGCAAGGCGATCGCGCTCGGCGAAGACCAGGGCATGGTAAAGGTGATCTTCGACAAGAAGACCGGTGAACTGCTCGGCGCCCACATGGTCGGCGCCGAAGTCACCGAGCTTATCCAGGGCTTCGTCGTCGCCATGAACCTGGAGACGACCGAAGAAGAACTGATGCACACGATCTTCCCGCATCCGACCGTTTCGGAATCGATGAAGGAAGCCGTGCTCGACGCTTACGGACGAGTGCTGAACGCTTGATAATTTCCGTTTCCGCCCTCTTTCTTGAGGATGGCAGAGGCCATTCCTGAAAGAGGGAAAAACGAAAGGAAATCATGATGTCAATGAGTACGCAGGCATTGCTCATCTTTCTGCTGATCGGGCTTGTCGCCGGTTTTCTGGCAAGCCTCGTGGTCGGTGGGGGCGGGCTGATACGATGCCTGCTGAGCGGCGTCATCGGCGCCTTCGTGGGCGGGTTTCTGTTCAATGCACTTGGCATCTCGCTCGGCATTGAAAATGCGTTGGTGGTGCAGATCATTCACGCCACGGTCGGCGCCATCATCGTGGTGCTGATCGCAAGGGTGATAGCCTAGGGAAAAAGGGTTCATATGGAAGGCGTCGGCTGGATAGCAGCAATCATCATCGGCGGTTTTGCCGGCTGGCTCGCAGGCAAGCTGATGGAGGCACGGTACGGCATTCTGCTGAACATCGTGCTCGGCATCGTCGGCTCCGTCGTCGCCACCGCCATCCTGGCGCAATTCCATATCGAAGTAGCCGGCGGGCGGCTCGGCTACTTCGTCACCGGCTTCCTGGGCGCTTGCCTGCTGATTTTTCTCGCCCGGCTCGTCCGGCGATGATGCACATGACGGCTCGATTGTAAGATATGAGTAAAACACTTATGTGCAGACTGATGATGAAGCCGCATGGGGCGGCGGAAAGTTGAAACTGCAATGGTCACTATCCTCGACACGATCAATCCCGATGTAAAGCGCGTGCGCCATCCCGAAAAGGCCCACCGGCCGGACCAGGAAGTGCTGCGCAAGCCGGACTGGATCCGCGTCAAGGCGCCGACGTCGAAGGGTTATTCCGAGACTCGCTCGATCGTGAAGGAGCACAAGCTCGTCACCGTCTGCGAGGAAGCCGGCTGCCCGAATATCGGCGAGTGCTGGGACAAGAAGCACGCAACCTTCATGATCATGGGCGAGATCTGTACCCGCGCCTGCGCCTTCTGCAATGTCTCGACAGGCAAGCCGAACGCGCTGGATATGGCCGAGCCCGAGAATGTCGCCAAGGCCGTCAAGCAGATGGGCCTTTCGCACGTCGTCATCACCTCGGTCGATCGTGACGATCTGGCCGATGGCGGCGCCGAGCATTTCGAAAAGGTGATCTGGGCCATCCGCGCCGCGTCTCCTCAGACGACGATCGAGATCCTGACGCCTGACTTTCTGAAGAAGCCGGGTGCTCTGGAGCGTGTCGTTGCCGCCAAGCCTGACGTCTTCAATCACAACATGGAGACCGTCCCGGGCAACTATCTGACGGTTCGCCCCGGCGCCCGCTATTTCCACTCCATTCGCCTGCTGCAGCGCGTGAAGGAACTGGATCCGACGATGTTCACCAAATCAGGGATCATGGTCGGTCTCGGCGAAGAACGGAATGAAGTTCTCCAGCTGATGGACGACCTGCGCACCGCCGACGTCGACTTCCTGACGATCGGCCAGTACCTGCAGCCGACCAAGAAGCACCATGCCGTCATGAGCTTCGTCACGCCGGAAGAATTCAAGTCCTACGAGACTGTCGCCTATACCAAGGGCTTCCTGATGGTCGCCTCCAGCCCGCTGACGCGCTCCTCGCATCACGCCGGCGACGACTTCGCCCGTCTGAAAGCTGCGCGCGAAAAGAAGACGCTGATCGCCGTAGAATAAAATCCCTGCTTGCATTTTCTGAAAGCCGCGGCGATTTTCGCCGCGGCTTTTTGTTTGCGAGCGAGAGACGCGATGCCTGCTTATATCGACGATATCGGTGAAGCCGTCCGCCTCGCGCGACGGTCCTCCCGGATCATGGTCATCGGCTGCTCCGGGGGCGGCAAGAGCACGCTGTCGCGAAAGCTCTCCGCCAGGCTCGGTCTCACCCATATCTCCATGGACAGGGAATTCTTCTGGCTGCCGGGCTGGGTGAAGCGTCAKAAAGCCGAGGAACGGCAATTGATCACCAATACCGTCAACAGCGAAGGGTGGCTGATGGACGGAACCGGCCCATCGACCTTCGATATCCGCGTCCCGCGCACGCAACTGATCCTCTGGGTGCGCATGCCGCGCTGGCTTTGCCTGTGGGGCATCTGCAAGCGCGCTTTCTTTCATCTCGGCAAGACGCGGCCGGATATGGCGCCCGGATGCCGGGAACAGCTGCCGGATCGCGAGTTCCTGACCTACATCTGGACGTTCGAGCGGCGGTTCGCACCGCTCGTCATCGCCGGTATCGATCGCTACGGCCCCGATGTCCCGGTTTTCCAGCTGAAAAGCCGGCGAGAGGTGAGCCGCCTTCTTGATCTTCTCGATGCGCCCGCTTAACTGCCCTTCATGCCGCAATTCGAAACGCATCGCCCCGTTCCCCATAGTGCCGAGCAGATGTTCGACCTCGTTGCCGATGTCGAACGCTATCCGGAATTCCTGCCGCTCTGCGAGGCACTGACCGTGCGTAGCCGCAAGGAGCGCGATGGCAAGATCCTGCTCGTGGCTGACATGACGGTCGGCTACAAGGCGATCCGCGAAACCTTCACGACCCAGGTGCTGCTCAACAAGGCCGAGCACGTCATCGACGTCAAATATATCGATGGCCCATTCAAGTATCTCGACAACCGCTGGAGCTTCACCGGCGCCGCCAACGGCTCGACCGTGAATTTCTTCATCGACTACGAGTTCAAGAGCCGCATCCTCGGCGCGCTCATGGGGACGATGTTCGACAGGGCGTTCCGCATGTTCACGGAAGCCTTCGAAAAACGCGCGACGGCGATCTACAGCAGCTGAGCTTAGCGGTCGAGGAAGTGGTCGAAGACCTGCGTTGCCGGATAGGCATAGTAGCCGCGATCGACAAAGCTGCGTCGGTAGAGGCAGTTCCTCAGCGCGGTATTGTAGCGCAGGCTGCGCGTGTCGGGCGAACCGCGCCACGACACCGATTCCCGCTCGCAATAGGAGAGGGCGCGGTCGTAACGCGCCAGCAGCACCGGATCGGAATCGACACGGATGCCGGTATAGGTCTGGTAATTGGACGGTGCTTCCGCGGCGGAAATGCAGCCGAGGCTCAATGCAACGCCGAAGACGGCTAAGTATCGCATGGGAACAATCCTTCAAAACCGGCATTGGCCGGCAACGCGGCAGGAACGGTAGCGGAAGACTTTTGTTCCGGCATGCTACTTCAGCGACAGCAGCATTTCCAGTGCTGTCGCAACGGTCGCGAGCCGAACCTTGTCGCGGCCGATATCGCCATAGAGCATCTTGCGGTGGACGAGTTCGCCGCGCCGCGATTTGGCTGCGAGATGCACGAGACCGACAGGCTTCTCCGGCGAGCCGCCGCCGGGTCCGGCAATGCCGGTAACGGCAACCGCCACAGCGGCGCGCGAGCGGAAGAGGGCGCCATGCACCATCTGCCTTGCCGTCTCCTCCGAGACCGCGCCGAAACGGGCCAGCGTCTCTTCGTGAACGCCGAGCATCTCCATCTTGGCGGTATTCGTATAGGTCACAAAGCCACGATCGACGACCGCCGAGGAGCCTGAAATCTCGGTCAGGGCGCTGGCGATCAATCCGCCCGTGCAGGACTCGGCCGTCGAGACCATCAGGCCGGCGGCGGAAAACTCCCGGATGATCTTTTCTGCGAGAGCAAGGATATCAGCCGGAAACATCGTCACTCCTTCGTGCCGCGGAAGACGACCGTGGCCGTGGCGATTGCCGCGATACCTTCACGGCGGCCGACGAAGCCGATCGTTTCGTTGGTGGTCGCCTTGACCGAGCAGCGGCCGATCGAGATACCGAGGAATTCGGCCAGATTGGCGCGCATCTGATCGCGGTGAGGGCCGACCTTCGGCGCTTCGGCGATCAGCGAGACGTCGGCATTCATGATCGTGCCGCCGCAGTCGCGGACGATCTTCGCTGCATGCTCAAGAAAAATCCGCGAGGCGGCACCCTTCCACTGCGGGTCGGATGGCGGGAAATGATCGCCGATATCGCCGGCGCCGCAGGTGGCAAGCAGCGCGTCCGTCAAGGCATGCAGCGCGACATCGGCGTCCGAATGGCCCTTGAGCTTCTGGTCGTGCGGAATGAATAGCCCGCAGAGCGTCACGCCGTCGCCGGGCACGAGCTGGTGGACGTCGTAGCCATTGCCGGTGCGAACATCGGGTAAGGCGGACGACGACAGCCGGTTGTCGGCAAGGGCGATATCGCGTTTGACGGTCAGTTTCATGTTGTCAGCCGATCCTTCCACGATGGTTACCGGCATTCCGGCCCATTCGGCAATCGAAGCGTCGTCGGTGAAATCGATGCGGCCCGCGGAATGGGCCTTCTCATGAGCTGCAAGAATGGCATCATAGGTGAAGGACTGTGGGGTCTGCGCTGCGAAGAGATGCTCACGCGACACGGTTTCGAGAACCGTTCCGTCTTTGTCGGCGCGCTTCAGCGTATCGGCGACCGGTGTTGCCGGGAGAACCGCGGGCGCGCCGTCTGTCAGCGCGCCGGCAATGCGATCGAGCAGGACGTGGTCGAAGAACGGCCGCACCGCATCGTGGATCAGCACGTGGGTGATGCCCTGGTCCTTGAGATGTCTCAGACCCGCCAGGACCGACTGCTGGCGCGTTGCGCCGCCATGCACTGCCACGATCGGCGTTGCCGAGAGGATATGGCGCAGCGCCTTGTCGAACAGCGCCTCGTCGTCGGGATGAATGACGACGACGATCTGCGAGGCGTGTTCCCATGTCATGAAGTTTTCAAGCGTGTGGGCAATAACCGGCTTACCACCGATCATCCGGTACTGCTTCGGGCCCTCGGTGGATGCGCCTGCACGTTCGCCGCGCCCGGCGGCAACGACGACGATCCCGGCCGATAATGGTTGCTTCGAATGCATTTGCGCCATAAATCCCTAAAATAAGCAGAAAGCGACACAGGTGCTCTATAGGCTCGGCCACCGGCTTTCCAGCTTCTGCCCGAAAAATATCAATTCTAACCAAAGCCTCTTGGCAAGCCATTCGTCTATGGCTAAAAATAGTGCAGCAATATTGTGTGCCTGAAAGATAATCAATTGCATCGAGTGAACCTAGCAGCGCCTTTGCAGATCGGAAATGTCTCCGTGCGCAACCGCGTTACGCTGGCGCCCATGTCCGGCGTCACCGATATGCCGTTCCGGCAATTGGCCTGGCGATACGGCGCCGGTCTCGTCGTCACCGAAATGGTCGCGAGCCGTGAACTGGTCAACAACACCGCCGAATCCTGGTCACGGCTGCAAGCCGCCGGTTTCAAGCCGCATATGGTGCAGCTTGCCGGTCGCGAAGCCTACTGGATGGGAGAGGCGGCAAAGGTCGCTGCCGACGCAGGTGCCGATATCATCGATATCAACATGGGCTGCCCGGCAAAGAAGGTCATCGGCGGTTATTCGGGCTCGGCGCTGATGCGCGATCCTGATCATGCTCTCACACTGATCGAGGCGACGGTGAAGGCCGTCAATGTGCCTGTCACGCTGAAGATGCGCCTCGGCTGGGACGAGAATTCGCTGAACGCTCCCGAGATTGCCAAGCGCGCCGAGGATGCCGGCGTCCAGCTTATCACCATCCATGGCCGCACCCGCATGCAATTCTACGAAGGCAAGGCGGACTGGGATGCGATCCGCGCCGTCCGCGATGTCATTTCCGTGCCGCTGATCGCCAATGGCGATGTCAACACGCCCGAGGATGCTGAGGAGATCCTCCGCCGCTCGGGCGCCGATGCGGTAATGCTTGGCCGTGGCTGTCAGGGACGTCCCTGGCATGCGGGCGTCATTGCCGGTGCTGCCGGTCCGAAGCGACAGGAGATCGCTGATATCGCCGTCGAGCATTACCGGATGATGCTTGAATTCTACGGCGAACACGTTGCCATTCGCCATTCGCGCAAGCATCTCGGCTGGTATCTGGAGCGCTATGCGCCAGCGCTGTCAAAGGACGACAAGGCCGTGATCATGACTTCGAAGCAGCCGCTGGAGGTGGAGCGGCGGCTTTACGATGCGCTCTCTGCAGAGGCAGAAGCAGCTGAAAGCCGGGAGGCGGCATGACCGACAAGACGCAGGCCGATCAGACGGGTGGTGTGGCGATGGCGGTTCTGAATGCCATCCAGAACCCTGTCATCATGGTGGACGAGGCCGGTCTCGTCGCCTTTGCCAATTGGGAGGCCGAGGCCTTCTTCGGCGCCAGCGCCTCGCATTTGGCGCGCTACAAAATCTCGACCTTCATTCCCTTCGGCAGTCCGCTGCTGGCGCTGATCGATCAGGTCCGCGAACGCCGCGCACCGGTGAATGAATACCGCGTCGATCTGAGYTCGCCCCGCCTTGGCCAGGACAAGCTGGTGGATCTCTATGTGGCGCCCGTGATCAGCGCGCCGGGTTCCGTCGTCGTCGTCTTCCAGGAGCGCTCGATGGCTGACAAGATCGACCGCCAGCTGACGCATCGCGCCGCTGCCCGCTCGGTAACCGGCCTTGCATCGATGCTCGCCCATGAAATCAAGAACCCTCTCTCGGGCATTCGCGGCGCGGCACAGCTGCTGGAGCAGTCGGCCGTCGACGAGGACCGGGCGTTGACCCGGCTGATCTGCGACGAGACCGACCGCATCGTCTCGCTGGTCGACCGTATGGAGGTTTTCTCCGACGAGCGCCCCGTCGATCGCGTCCCGGTCAATATCCACTCCGTTCTCGATCATGTGAAAGCCGTGGCCAAGGCTGGCTTCGCCCGCCAGATTCGCATCACCGAGAACTACGACCCTTCGCTTCCGGCCGTTTACGCCAATCGCGACCAGCTGGTGCAGGTGTTCCTCAATCTGGTGAAGAACGCGGCAGAAGCCGTCGGGGAAAGGCAGGATGGCGAAATCCTGCTGACGACGGCCTATCGTCCGGGTATCCGCCTCTCCGTCGCCGGAACCCGCGAGAAGATTTCGCTGCCGCTGGAATTCTGCGTGCAGGACAACGGCCCCGGCGTTCCCTCGGACCTGCTGCCGCATCTCTTCGATCCCTTCATCACCACCAAGACCAACGGCAGCGGCCTCGGTCTGGCGCTGGTCGCCAAGATCATCGGCGACCATGGCGGCATCATCGAATGTGACAGCCAGAACAACAAGACCACCTTCCGCGTCCTGATGCCGGCATCCAAGGATGCCTCTTCCGATGACGCGGCAATTGCAAACCCCACAGGAACTTCTCGATGACAGCAACGATCCTCGTCGCAGATGATGATGCGGCCATTCGTACGGTGCTCAATCAGGCGCTCAGCCGGGCAGGCTACGATGTTCGCATTACCTCGAACGCAGCCACGCTCTGGCGCTGGGTTTCGGCAGGCGAGGGCGATCTTGTGGTGACCGACGTTATCATGCCCGATGAGAATGCCTTCGATCTGCTGCCGCGCATCAAGAAGGCGCGGCCGGATCTGCCGGTGCTTGTCATGAGCGCCCAGAATACCTTCATGACGGCGATCAAGGCCTCCGAAAAGGGTGCCTACGACTACCTGCCGAAGCCGTTCGATCTGACGGAGTTGATCGGCATCATCGGCCGGGCGCTTTCCGAGCCGAAGAAGAAGCCGGCAAAGCTGGATGAGGACATGCAGGACGGCATGCCGCTGGTCGGCCGCTCGGCGGCGATGCAGGAAATATACCGCGTGCTCGCGCGCCTGATGCAGACCGACCTGACGCTGATGATCACCGGCGAATCCGGTACCGGCAAGGAACTCGTCGCCCGCGCGCTCCACGATTACGGCAAGCGCCGCAACGGACCCTTCGTCGCCATCAACATGGCGGCGATCCCGCGCGACCTGATCGAATCCGAACTCTTCGGTCACGAGAAAGGCGCCTTCACCGGGGCGCAGAACCGCTCGACCGGCCGCTTCGAGCAGGCCGAGGGCGGCACGCTGTTCCTCGACGAAATCGGCGACATGCCGATGGACGCGCAGACCCGCCTTCTGCGCGTTCTGCAGCAGGGCGAGTACACCACGGTCGGCGGCCGTACGCCGATCCGCACCGATGTCCGCATCGTTGCCGCCACCAACAAGGATTTGAAGCAGGCGATCAACCAAGGCCTCTTCCGCGAGGATCTGTATTACCGCCTCAACGTCGTGCCGCTGCGCCTGCCGCCGCTGCGCGACCGCGCCGAAGATATTCCGGATCTCGTCCGACACTTCATCCAGCAGGCTGAAAAGGAAGGCCTGGGTACGAAGCGATTCGATCAGGAAGCGTTGGAGCTGATGAAGGCGTATGCCTGGCCCGGCAACGTGCGCGAGCTTGAGAACCTTATTCGCCGTCTGATGGCACTTTATCCACAGGATGTGATCAGCCGCGAAATCATCGAAAGCGAGCTGCGCTCCGACGTCCCCGACAGCCCGATCGACAAGGGGCCGATCCGCTCGGGTTCGATGACCATCGCACAGGCTGTCGAAGAGAATATGCGCACATACTTTGCAAGTTTCGGCGAGAATCTGCCGCCACCTGGGCTTTATGACCGTGTGCTGACGGAACTCGAATATCCGCTGATCCTCGCGGCCCTGACGGCGACACGCGGCAACCAGATCAAGGCAGCCGATCTGCTGGGCTTGAACCGCAATACGCTGCGCAAAAAGATCCGCGAGCTCGGCGTTTCGGTCTACCGGAGCTCCCGCACAGCTTGACAATGTGGCGGCATGCGTTGCATTTTCGCCACAATGCGTTGCTTAAAGGTCACGCATAGGGTTTGGACAATCGTAACCATAACAGATGGTCTGTGCCGCTGATCTCGATAGACCGGGATTGCGCGGGCGCTGATGGTTTTTCGGCCCGGTGATTGCAGATGTGGCGTGGCGGCTTGCCGCCAGGAGAATGACCAGATGAAGCAGGATGCGGCATCGCCTGCGGCAGAAGACGAAGGGGTGGCAATCGTCACCGATCGTCGCGCGCTCTTTGCATTGCCCGGTCTCATGCTGGCCGGTGGTGCGCTTCTTTGTGCCACCGCCACACTCTTCGTGCTTCTCGGCTTCACGCCGATCGAACCGACCTCCCGCGTGGTCATCACCTCCGTCGTCGTCAATTCGTTCTTCGTTCTCGGCCTGATGGCGCTGATCGGCCGCGAGGTCGCACGGTTGATGAAGGCCCGTACGCGCGGAAGGGCGGCCGCCCGCCTCCACATCCGCATCGTCGTGCTGTTCTCGCTCGTGGCGATCACGCCGGCGATCCTCGTCGCACTCTTCGCCAGTATCACGCTGAATGCCGGTCTCGATCGCTGGTTCGCGCTCCGCACTCAGTCGATCGTCAGTTCGTCGCGCAATGTCGGCCAAGCCTACATGATGGAGAACGCCAGTTATCTCCAGGGCCAGACCGTATCGATGGCCAATGATCTGGAGCGCAATCGCACCCTCTACAATCTCGATCGGACCGGCTTTGCCGAATTGATGACCCGCCAGGCGCGTGGCCGCGGCCTGCTCGGAGCTTTTCTCGTCGAAAGCAATGGCGACGTCATCACCCAGGCGGACATCAAGACCGAGAAGCCGCTGCCGGCGATCCCGCCGGATGCGCTGACCAAGGCCGCTGCCGGCCAGCCGACGCTGATCCCGCCGGGCGTGACCAATCTCGTCGGCGCCATCATCAAGCTCGAATCCATTCCGGATGCCTTCCTATACACCGTGCGTGCGGTCGATCCGAAGGTCATGGGCGCGATGCGGCTCATGCAGGAAAATGCCAACGAATATCAGTCGATGGAAGCGGGCCGCGTCTCGCTGCAGATCGCCTTTGCCGTTCTCTATATCGGCTTTGCGCTGATCGTGCTTCTCGCCGCCATCTGGACCGCGATTGCCGTCGCCGACCGTATCGTCCGGCCGATCCGCTTGCTGATCACGGCGGCCGACAGCGTTGCCTCGGGCAACATGGACATCGTCGTGCCAGTGCATGCCGTCGATGGCGACGTCGCCAATCTGTCGCGCACCTTCAACAAGATGATCTCCGAGATCCGCACGCAGCGAGACGAAATTCTGGAAGCGAAAGACGAGGTCGACGACCGCCGCCGCTTCATCGAGGCGGTCCTCTCCGGTGTGACCGCCGCCGTCATCGGAGTCGAGGGCGACCGGGCAATCACAATCGTCAACAGTTCAGCCGAGGCGCTTATGACGCTCGACGCGTCCGACATGCTCGGCAAGCAGTTGGCCGACATCGCCCCCGAGGTCGATCAGGTATTGACGGAAGCCGCCCAGCGCTATCGCGGCGATTTCCGCAAGCAGATCGCACTGGTGCGTGGCGGTACCGTTCGTACCCTCAGTGTCCAGGTGACGCGCGAAGAGGTGCGTGATGGCGCCGAATCCTACGTCATCACGCTCGACGACATCACCGATCTGGTCATTGCCCAGCGCTCGACGGCTTGGGGCGACGTGGCGCGCCGCATTGCCCATGAGATCAAGAACCCGCTGACGCCGATCCAGCTGTCGGCCGAGCGCATCCAGCGCCGCTATGGCAAGCAGATCAATCAGGACGATAAGACCGTCTTCGACCAGTGCACCGATACGATCATCCGCCAGGTCGGCGACATCGGCCGCATGGTCGACGAGTTCTCGGCATTTGCCCGGATGCCGAAGCCGACCAAGGAGCAGAGCGACCTTCGCGATATCCTGCGCGACGCGATGTTCCTGCGCGAGATGGGTAACACCCATGTCAGCTTCCTGCAGGATCTCGGCGAACGGCCGCTCGAAGGCATGTTCGACAGCCGCATGCTCGGGCAGGCCTTCGGCAACCTCATCAAGAATGCCGTCGAAGCTATCGAGTCGGTGCCGAGCGAGGAGCGCGACGAGCGCAAGGTGCTTGTGCGCGCCGGCATGGACGAGGGCAGGGACCGCTTCACCGTCGATGTCATCGACAACGGGCGCGGGCTGCCTGTCGAAAACCGGCACAGCATTCTGGAGCCCTACATGACGATGCGCGAGAAGGGCACCGGGCTCGGCCTGGCGATCGTCAAGAAGATTATTGAAGAGCATGGCGGGCAGCTTGAGCTGCATGATGCGCCCGCAGATTTTGACCAGGGGAGAGGAGCCATGATCCGCGTGCATCTGCCGCGTCTCGAGCCGGCTTCGTCCGCCCCTGCTGAAACCGACAAGGAAAGCGTTTATGGCCTCTGATATTCTCGTCGTCGACGATGAGCACGATATTCGCGAGATCGTCTCGGGCATCCTTTCGGATGAAGGTCACGAAACGCGCACGGCGCATGACAGCGACAGTGCACTGGCGGCGATCTCCGATCGTGCCCCGCGGCTGATCTTCCTCGATATCTGGATGCAGGGCAGCAAGCTCGACGGCCTTTCACTGCTCGACGAGATCAAGACCCGCCATCCCGATATCCCGGTGGTGATGATTTCCGGCCATGGCAATATCGAAACCGCGGTTTCCGCCATCAAGCGCGGCGCCTTCGATTTCATCGAGAAGCCGTTCAAGGCCGATCGCCTGATCCTGATTGCCGAGCGCGCGCTCGAGAATTCCAAGCTGAAGCGCGAAGTCTCGGAACTGAAGAAGCGCGCAGGCGATGCCGTCGAGCTGATCGGCACTTCGGTTGCCGTATCCCAGCTTCGCCAGACGATCGAGAAGGTCTCCCCGACCAACAGCCGCATCATGATCTTCGGTGCATCCGGCTCCGGCAAGGAGCTGGTGGCACGGATGATCCACAAGAAGTCGACGCGCGCCAGCGGCCCGTTCGTCGCGCTGAATGCCGCCAACATTACGCCGGATCGCATGGAGATCGCGCTTTTCGGCACCGAAGGTTCGCCCGGCCAGGCTCGCAAGACCGGCGCGCTCGAGGAGGCGCATCGCGGCATTCTCTACCTCGACGAAGTCGGCGAGATGCCCCGCGAGACACAGAACAAGATCCTGCGCGTGCTTGTCGACCAGCAGTTCGAACGCGTGGGCGGCTCGAAGCGGGTCAAGGTCGATGTCCGCATCATTTCCTCGACGGCCTATAATCTCGAAAGCCGCATTGCCGAAGGCTGGTTCCGCGAAGACCTCTATCATCGCCTGGCTGTGGTCCCGGTTCGCGTGCCGGCGCTTGCCGAGCGCCGCGAAGACATTCCGTTCCTCGTCGATCAGCTGATGCGCCAGATCTCCGAACAGGCCGGCATTCGCCTGCGCCGGATCGGCGACGACGCGATGGCGGTGCTGCAGGCGCATGACTGGCCGGGCAACATCCGCCAGCTTCGCAACAATATCGAGCGGCTGATGATCCTTGCCCGTTCCGACGGTCCGGATGCGCCGATCACCGCCGACATGCTGCCGACCGATCTCGGCGACATGCTGCCGAAAGTCTCTGCCAAGAATGACTACCACATCATGACGCTGCCGCTGCGCGAGGCTCGCGAGATGTTCGAGAAGGACTATCTCATCGCCCAGATCAACCGCTTCGGCGGCAACATCTCCCGCACCGCCGAGTTCGTCGGCATGGAGCGCTCGGCGCTGCATCGCAAGCTGAAGTCGCTCGGCGTCTGACAATTTTCCGGCGCGCAAGCCCGCGCCGGCGCTCTTCATTGCCCCACAGCCAGGTTTCCCGATGCCAAGAATTTCCTACGTCAACGGCCAGTATGTTCCCCATGCCCAGGCGGGCGTTCACATCGAGGATCGTGGCTACCAGTTCGCCGATGGGGTCTATGAGGTCTGCGAAGTCAGGCATGGCTATATCGTCGATATCACCCGCCACCTCGACCGCCTGAACCGCTCGTTGAGTGAACTCCGGATCGCAGCGCCGATGAGCCGCGCGGCACTGGTCACCGTGATTCGCGAGACGCTCCGCCGCAACAAGGTGAAGAACGGCCTGTTCTACATGCAGGTGACGCGCGGCGTTGCAAGACGCGACCACGTTTTCCCGGCCGAAGGTACCAGGCCGTCAATCGTCATCACCGCCAAGAGCACCGATCCGTCGATCATCGCCAGGAAGAATGCCGGCGGCATTAAGGCGATCAGCGTGCCTGACAACCGCTGGGACCGTGTTGATATCAAGACCATTGGCCTTCTGCCGAACGCGATGGCCCGCCAGCAGGCCAAGGAGGCCGGGGCCCAGGAAGCGATCTATGTCGACCGGGATGGGTTCGTCACCGAAGGGGCTGCCACGAATGTCTGGATCGTCGATGCCGACGGTACGCTGATCACCCGTCCGGCTGAGCACGGCATCCTGCGCGGTATCACCCGCACGACGCTGATCGATGTCGGCGCCAAGCTGGGCCTTGAGATCGCAGAGCGCAAGTTCACCGTCGCCGACATGCTGGCGGCCCGTGAAGTCTTTATCACCGCCGCGACAAGCATTTGTTTTCCTGTCGTTTCCCTGGATGGCCAGACGATCGCCAACGGTCACCCCGGCAGCGTCTCCCAGAATATCCGGGAAGCCTTTTTCGACGTTGCGGAAAAGATTGCGATTTGATACCAAGATTTGCTGGACGCAGGGGATGAGGGTTACCTGCTGATGGCTTGGAGAGGCTGATTAGTATTCCACCGGCTGAGACATGCCGGCAATAAAGAAAGAAGCGGCGCGATGGCGGAACGTTCTCAAAATTTGCAGGACTTATTTCTCAATACTGTTCGCAAACAAAAGATTTCCCTGACAATTTTTCTGATTAACGGCGTTAAGCTGACCGGCGTTGTCACTTCCTTCGACAACTTCTGTGTTCTTCTTCGCCGTGACGGTCATTCGCAACTCGTGTATAAGCACGCGATCTCGACCATCATGCCGGGCCAGCCGATGCAGATGTTCGAGAGCGAAGAAGCCGCTTCCTGATAGGATCAGACGTTATTTCGACACGCGATACGAAGAATGATTCCATCATCCCGGAAGCCGAAAAGCTCCGGGACGATATGAACGCGACCGTCGTCGTGCCTGTTCTCAAGCAGGCACGCGGACGCGGCGCATCCGCTGACGGTGCGATCACCGTCACCCGCTCTCCCGAAAGCCGGCTCGAAGAGGCCAGCGGCCTTGCCGAAGCGATCGACCTCGATGTCGTCTACGGCGCCATCGTGCCGATCAGCGATCCGCGGCCGGCGACACTGCTCGGGACCGGCAAGATCGAAGAGATCAAGGCCAAGCTCGAGGAATACGATTCGGGTCTGGTGATCGTCGATCACCCGCTGACGCCCGTGCAGCAGCGCAATCTCGAGAAAGCATGGAACGTCAAGGTCATCGACCGGACCGGCCTGATCCTTGAAATCTTCGGCCGCCGTGCGTCCACCAAGGAAGGCACGCTGCAGGTCGATCTGGCGCATCTGAACTACCAGAAGGGCCGTCTGGTCCGCAGCTGGACCCACCTTGAGCGCCAGCGCGGTGGTGGTGGTTTCATGGGTGGTCCGGGCGAAACCCAGATCGAGGCCGACCGGCGCATGCTGCAGGACCGGATCATCAAGCTCGAGCGCGAGCTGGAGCAGGTGGTACGTACCCGCCAGCTGCATCGCGCCAAGCGCCGCAAGGTGCCGCATCCGATCGTCGCTCTCGTCGGCTATACCAATGCCGGCAAGTCGACGCTGTTCAACCGCATCACCGGTGCTGGCGTGCTCGCCGAAGACATGCTCTTCGCGACGCTCGATCCGACGCTGCGCCGCATGAAGCTGCCGCATGGCCGCACCGTCATTCTCTCCGACACGGTCGGCTTCATTTCCGATCTGCCGACGCATCTGGTCGCGGCCTTTCGCGCGACGCTTGAAGAAGTGCTGGAAGCCGATCTCGTGTTGCATGTCCGCGACATGGCCGATGACGACAATCCGGCCCAGAGCGCCGATGTGCTGCGCATCCTCAACGACCTCGGCATCGACGAGGCCGAAGGTGCCAAGCGCATCATCGAGGTCTGGAACAAGATCGACCGGCTGGAGCCGGAAACGCACGATGTTATGGTCCAGAAGGCCGCCGGCACCAAGAACGTCGTGGCGGTTTCGGCCGTCAGCGGCGAGGGCGTCGATCAGCTGATGGAAGAAATCAGCCGCCGCCTGTCCGGCGTCATGACCGAAGCAACCATCACTATCCCAGTCGGCAAGCTTGCTCTTCTGCCGTGGATTTACGAGCACGCCATCGTCGATGCCCGCGAAGACAACGAAGACGGGTCGATCACGCTCGACCTGCGCCTGTCGGAGACGGAAGCTACGGCGCTCGAAGGGCGGCTCGGCAGCGGATCGAAGGCCAAGGAAGATTGGGAGCGCTGAGCGCTCTAAGGTCGGAATTGCATTTCCGTTTCACTGGAGGGGATGGCATGGCTGGGGTCAAGGCGCGTGCGGGAGGGGTGCTGCTGATTGCGCTTGGATGCGCGATCGCCTGGTTCTTTCTCCTGCAGCCACTTGAGGAGGCGCAGGCCGGTGTTCCCGAAGTCAGCTATCAGCTGAAAGCCTTTCTTGCGGTACCCGCCTGCCTGGTCTTCGGCCTCGGCTTTCTGGTCGCCGGTGCGAAGCTCAACTATCGCGATGCCGCCGCGAAAAAGCTGACGGCAACCGGCTGGGTGCTGTTTGCCGTTGTCGCCGTTCTGACGGCCGCAGGCTACTGGTGGTTCCAGCAGCAGTTCTCCGCGCTCGGCTATAGCAGCGCCGTCTGATCGCTCATTGGCAACGCTCCATCGGGCGAAAGCCACTCGAGGCCAATGCGACCGACCGGATCGAGCAACTCGCCCGTGACCAGCGTCGTGATCAGGTTTCGCAGCAGTGGCAGTTTGGTCGCCGGACCGATCATCACATCTCTGCTCATCGGCAGGAGACGGCTGTCGGATTGATAGAAGGGTGTCAGCACCCGGCTCAACAGTTGATAGAACCGGATGTGCAATTGCCGTTGCCTGAGATGGCGCGCGATCGCGTCGCTGACCGATGGCTCACGGGCAAGCGCCGCGCACAGCGAGGCCGCATCGAGCAGCGCCATGTTCGCCCCCTGTCCGAGCTGCGGACTGGTCGCGTGCCAGGCATCGCCGATCTTGACGCTGTTTATTGCCGCAAGCGGTAGCCGCGTATGATGCCGGTAGCGTGCGTGGACAGGCTCGGCCGCCGCCGCCAAATGCGCCGCCTCTGGCCAGAAGCGATGCACGGCCTCTATCCAGGCCTCACGCCCGGCGTCCCGCCAGGCGGCCATATCCTTGTTGCGGATGCTCCAGAAGAAGGTTGCCATCGGCGCCGCGCCATCCTTCGCCGTACCGACCGGCAGGACGCCTGCCATCTGGCTGGCCCGGTGGTAGCGCTGCTCCAGTTCGTCGGAGCGGAAGACGCCTGAGCCATCCCAGGGAACGGTGGCCCAGAGTGCGCCATAGTCGAGTTCGGTCGACGACTTGTAGCCGATTGGCGAACTGGCACCCATGGCGTCGACGACAAGGTCGGATGCCGATGACGTCTTGCCGTTGCCGAGCTTCAACCGCGGCCGCACTCCGGGCTCGATTGCCGTCACCCGCGATGCAGTCTCGAAGCCGACGCCGGCGGCGATCGCTGCATCGAGCAGCAGGTCGAAAAGTGCGACACGCTGGATGGCGATGCCGGAGGCCCCGTTGCGGTAACCCACATCGAGGACGGTGCGGCGCGTCGTCGAGAGCTTTCCGTGCATGCGCCGTATCCTGGCGCCGCGTTGCTCGACCTTGTCAAGCAGACCCATCGCAGAGAGAACGGCCGATCCCGTCGGCTGCAGCACGAAGCCCGATCCGACCGGCTGTGGTGCCGCCATCTGGTCGTAGATCGTCACGGTGGCACCATGCCGCGCCAAGAGTGCCGCCAGCGACAGTCCACCGATCCCGGCACCAGCAATCGCGATCTCAAAGCCGGCGAGCTTCATGGCGCCTCAGCCAAGCTGCCGTTCGATGGCCTTGGCGGCCTGCCAGATTTCTTCCATCCGTTCCAGGCTGGCGGCTTGCAATGTCTCGCCTTCTTTCTCAAGAACCGTTTCTATATGATTGAAACGGCGCCTGAACTTGGTATTTGTGCCCCGCAGTGACTGTTCTGGATCGGCATCGACATGGCGGCCGATATTGACGACGGCGAAAATCAGATCGCCGAGCTCGTCGCTGACCTTGGCCCTGTCGCCATGCGCCAGTGCTTCCCGTAGTTCGCCGATCTCTTCCTCGATCTTGTCGAGGATCGGCTCTGGCGCCGACCAGTCGAAACCGACCTTGGCGGCGCGCTCCTGCAGCTTCAGCGCCTCGGTCAAAGCCGGAAAGCTGCGCTGCACGGAGCCGAGATGCCCCGCGTTGAAATCCTCGCTCAGGCCACGCCTGGCGCGGCGTTCGGCGCGCTCGCGCTTTTCGGCCTGCTTGATCTCGTCCCACTGCTGCTTCACCCGCGCAGGCGTATCGGCATCCGAACGGTCGAAGACATGCGGATGGCGGCGGATCATCTTGCGGGTGATCGCCTCCACCACATCGCCGAAGGAAAACTCGCCGGCTTCCTCGGCCATCCGCGCGTGAAAGACCACCTGCAGAAGCAGGTCGCCGAGCTCGTCGCAGAGATCGTCCATATCGTTGCGCTCGATCGCGTCGGAGACCTCGTAGGCTTCTTCGATCGTATAGGGCTTGATGGTCTCGAAGGTCTGGACGATGTCCCAAGGGCAGCCGGTCTCAGGATTGCGCAGCGCCGCCATGATCTCGATGAGGCGCGAAATGTCTTTCGAAGGTTCCATGATCGCTCAATTCAGGGGAATGTCGTTGGCGCTTTTCGAAGATTGGTAGCTGTCGGACAGTGCCGCGTAGCGCGCCTTGATTCTGGCTGTCTGTTCCTTGAGCTCAGCGCTCAGCGCGCGCTCCTCGGTTTCCACCAGGTCGGCAATCGCAAAACTGTTCCAGAAGGCGTTCTGCTTGCGGTAGCCGCCGGGTTCCAGCCCGAAGACTTCCTTGAGGATTTTCAGGTCGTGCGGGATCGCGAAGGCATCGCGCGAATCCTCGTGGCTGAAGAAATAGTAGAAATTGTCGAAACCCGCCCAGGTGATCGCCGACATGCACATCGTACAGGGCTCGTGGGTCGAAAGGAAAATCAGGTCCTTCGTCGCCGGTTTCTCGCCAAGTTCGTAGAAGCGCTTGAGCGTATGGACCTCGCCATGCCACAGCGGATTTTCGAGCTCGTTATTGGTCTCGGCGATGACAAGCGAGAGATCGGACTTGCGCAGGATCGCGGCGCCGAACACCTTGTTTCCGGATGCGACGCCGCGCTCGGTCAGCGGCAGGATATCGCGTTCCATCACGTCGAGCAGGCGAGGGGCGATCGTCTTTGAGGCCATGGCTTTCTCCTTGTGTCTTCAAGTCTATCCCGCCCGGGCAAGAAGAAAAATGCCGAAATGCCAGATGGACGTTTTTGATCACAGGCTTTATATTGCACTGCAGCGACAACGGCGTCGCTCGGGCGACTTTTCTCAAATCAGTGGCATGCAGGCAAAAGATTACGCGGAGCGCGTAGGCTTTCGAATTTCTGTTTCTTCAACGCCTTGCCCGTTACAGGCATATTGGCGCAACTTCGAAGTGGAATGATAATGCCTTCCAAGAGCGAACAGCTATCGGTTTTCCCTGCCTTCTTCCGTGTGGAAGGGCGGGTCGCAGCCGTCTTTGGCAACGGAGACGAGGCCTATGCGAAGGTGCGTCTGCTGATGAATACGCAAGCGCGGATCGTTGCCTATGCCGACCGCCCTGAGGCCAGCTACCACGCCTTCCTCATTGCCAATCGCATCGAGACGGTTCGGGCGGATTTCAGAGCCGATCAGGTTAATGGCGCAGCCCTCGTCTTTGCCGCCACCGGCGAGGCCGTGCAAGATCGCGCGATCGTCGATGCCGCGCGCGCCGCCAGGATCCCGGCAAATGCCGTCGATCAGCCAGACTACTGCGATTTCTATACGCCGGCCCTCGTCAATCGCGCTCCCGTGGCCGTTGCGATCGGCACCGAAGGCGCTGGTCCCGTGCTGGCGCAGATGATCCGCGCACAGGTCGATCAGCTGCTCTCGCCCTCACTTGGACGCCTTGCAACGCTGGCGACCAGCTACCGCCGCGCCGTCGAACAGCTAATTCCGCGCGGCGTTTCCCGCCGCGTCTTCTGGCGCGGCTTCTTTTCCGGCGCAGTGGCCGATGCCGTTGCGAACGGCAATCTGCCGGAAGCCAAGCGTGCCGCCAATGCGCTGCTGCAGGAAACCGGCAAGGCGCAGGGCCGCGTCTGGCTGGTCGGCGCCGGTCCGGGTGCCGAAGATCTGCTGACGCTGCGCGCCCAGCGCGTCATGATGGAAGCCGATGTTCTGGTTTTCGATGCGCTTGTACCCCAGGCAATCGTAGATATGGGCCGCCGCGATGCCGAGCGCATTTCCGTCGGCAAGCGCAAGGGCTGCCATTCGAAGTCGCAGGAAGAGATCAACGATTTGCTGGTGCAGCTTGGCCAGGAGGGCAAGCGTGTCGTGCGCCTGAAGTCCGGTGATCCCCTGGTCTATGGCCGGGCAGGCGAGGAGATGGCAGCGCTGCGCGCGGCCGGTATCGCCTATGAGATCGTCCCTGGCATCACGTCGGCTTTCGCCGCCGCGGCCGATTTCGAGCTGCCGCTGACCCTGCGCGGCGTTGCCTCGTCGCTGGTCTTCACCACCGGCCACGATCTGACCGGCGATGTGCTGCCCGACTGGGCAAGCCTTGCGGTTTCGGGCGCGACGATTGCCGTTTACATGGGCCGGACCGTTGCCGCCTCGGTTGCCGAGCGGCTGATGGAGGCCGGCATTCCGGCGGAGACCACGGTCGCTGTCATCGAGAATGCCAGCCGCGCCGATCGCCGCCTGCTGCATGGCATTCTGCGCGATCTTCCCGACCTGCAGCATCGTGACGAATTGACGGGTCCCGTCATGGTCATTATCGGCGATGCGGTCGCAGGCGCCAATTTCGAACTGTCCGAGCCTCTGGTGCGCCGTCAGGCGACCGTGCCGGAACTTGCAAGGAGCTGATTATGGTAGACAAGGTACTGACCGCCAACCGCCTGACAGATGGCATTGCCGTCTGGCTCGATGCCAATCGCGCTTGGGTCACCTCGTTGCAAGATGCGCTGATTGCCCGCCATGCCGAAGCGGTGACGGCGCTGGAGGAAATCGGCAAGAAGGCTTACGCCGACAACAAGGTTGTTGACGTGAATGTCATCGAAGTTCAGGAAACCAACGGAGTTCTGTGGCCGCTGCGCCTGCGCGAACGTATTCGCGCGCAAGGGCCGACCATGGAATATGCGCCGGGCTACAAGCCTGCCGATCCGGAATTCATTGCAGTCTGAGGAAGCAGATGTACCGTTACGACGAATTTGACCACGCCTTTGTCGCCGAGCGCGTTGCGCAGTTCAGCGATCAGGTTGAGCGCCGTCTCGCCGGCGAGCTTTCCGAAGATGCGTTCAAGCCGCTGCGCCTGATGAACGGCGTCTATCTGCAGCTGCATGCCTACATGCTGCGCATCGCCATCCCCTATGGCACGCTGAGCTCCAAGCAGATGCGCATGCTCGCCCATGTCGCCCGCACCTATGACCGCGGCTATGGCCATTTCACCACCCGCCAGAATCTGCAGTTCAACTGGCCGAAACTCTCCGACATGCCGGCGGTTCTCTCGGAGCTGGCAACCGTCGAGATGCACGCGATGCAGACGTCGGGTAACTGCATCCGCAATGTCACAGCCGACCACTTCGCCGGTGCCGCCGCCGATGAAGTCGCTGATCCCAGGCCCTATGCGGAAATCCTGCGCCAGTGGTCGTCCGTCCACCCGGAATTCTCCTTCCTGCCACGCAAGTTCAAGATTGCAGTGACCGGTGCCGAGCGCGACCGTGCGGCCATCCAGGTCCACGATATCGGCCTGCATCTGAAGAAGAACGACAAGGGCGAGATCGGCTTTGCCGTCTATGTCGGCGGTGGCCAGGGCCGCACGCCGATGGTCGCCAAGCTGATCCGCGACTTCCTGCCGGAAGAGGATCTGCTGTCCTACACGACGGCCGTCATGCGCGTGTACAACCTGCACGGCCGCCGCGACAACAAGTACAAGGCCCGTATCAAGATCCTCGTTCATGAGACCGGCGCCGAAGAACTGGCCCGCCAGGTCGAGGTCGAGTTCGCTCAGCTGAAGGATACGGAGCTCAGGCTTCCCGAGCAGGATGTCGAGGCGATCACCGCTTACTTCGCGCCGCCGGCCCTGCCGCAGCGCGCTGAAGGCTGGGAAAATCTCGCCCGCTGGAAGAAGGCTGATCCGGCATTCGCCCGCTGGGTCCAGCAGAATGTCCAGCCGCACAAGAACCCAGACTACGGCATGGTGACGATCTCGCTGAAGCCGATCGGCGGCATCCCGGGTGACGCATCCGACAGCCAGATGGATTCGATCGCCGATATCGCCGAGGAATATGCCTTCGATGAAATCCGCGTCAGCCACGAGCAGAACCTGATCCTGCCGCATGTGGCGCTGGCCGATCTGGAAGCCGTCTACCGTGGCCTCGTCGCCATCAATCTCGCCGAAGCCAATGCCGGGCTGATCACCGATATCATTGCCTGTCCGGGCTTGGACTATTGCGCGCTTGCCAATGCGCGCTCGATCCCGCTGGCGCAGGAAATCTCGCGCCGCTTCGGCGATGCCGAGCGTCAGGCCGAGATCGGCGAGCTGAAGATCAAGATTTCCGGCTGCATCAACGCCTGTGGCCACCACCATGTCGGCCATATCGGTCTGCTGGGTGTGGAAAAGAAGGGTGCCGAACTCTATCAGATCACCCTTGGCGGCTCGGGCGACGAGCACACCTCGATCGGCGAAATCATCGGCCGCGGCTTCGAGCCTGAAAAGGTGACGGATGCGATCGAGACGATCGTCGATACCTATCTGAAGATCCGCAAGGACCAGTCGGAAATCTTCCTCGAAGCCTATCGCCGCGTCGGACCGCAGCCTTTCAAGGATGCGCTCTACGGCTCGGCAGCGGAAGCGGCATAAGGAGGGGCTGATGACCAAGATCTGGAGAGAAACCGGCTTCGTCGAAAACGATGCCTGGATCATCGAGAGCGAGGAAGTGAAGGCGACCGGCGATCAGAAGCCGCTGCTTCCCCTCGATGAGCTGCTTGCCAAAGTGCAGGAGAGCAACGATGTCGGCCTCGGCGTGCTGATCAAGCCGGCCGACGATGTTCGCAAGCTCGAGCCCTATCTCGACCGCCTCGCGATCATCGCGGTTGCCTTCCCGGCATTCAACGATGGCCGCGCCTTCAGCCATGCCTCGCTGCTGCGTGATCGCCTCGACTACAAGAGCGAGTTGCGCGCCGTCGGCGACGTGCTGATCGACCAGGTGCCGCTGATGCTGCGCGTCGGTATCGACAGCTTCGCTGTCACCAACGAGACGGCGCTGAAGCGTCTGTCGGAAAACCGTCTTCCGGGAATTCAGCATCATTATCAGCCTGCTGTGCGTGACGCGGACAGTGGCAAGGGCTATAGTTGGCGCCGTCAGGCGAAGCCGGCGGCATAAGGCCGGCTCGCCGTCACCTGATGACGGAAGCGATGCGATGAAGAATTTCGAAGTGGCGGTGATCGGTGGCGGTCTCGCCGGCATGGTTGCCGCGGTAGCGATTGCCCGCGGCGGCCGCAATGTGGCGCTGGTCGCGCCGCCTGCGCCCAAGGAAGACCGGCGCACCACGGCGCTGATGGATCAATCGATCCGCTTCCTTGACCGCCTGACCCTCTGGGACAAGCTGAAACCGGCCACCGCGGCGCTGACCAGCATGCGCATCATCGACGGCACGAATCGCCTGTTGCGCGCCCCGGCAACGACCTTCCGCGCTCCCGAAGTCGGCCTCGATGCCTTCGGTTACAATTTCCCGAACAAGGCGCTGACCGACGTGCTGGAAACGGCGATTGCAGGTGAGGGCAATATCACCCGCTTCACGGCCTTCGCAGAGACCATCGAGATCGGCGCAGATGCGGTGACGATCACATTGGCGGATGGCGACGTGGTGAGCGCGGATTTCGCCATCGGCGCCGATGGCCGCAAGTCGAAGCTGCGCGAGACGGCCGAAATCGATGTGCGCAACTGGTCCTACCCGCAGTCGGCCATGGTGCTGAATTTCAGCCATTCCGCGCCGCATCAGAATATCTCCACCGAATTCCACACCGAGCATGGGCCGTTCACGCAAGTCCCACTTCCCGGAAGCCGCTCCAGCCTGGTCTGGGTCCAGAACCCGGCGGAGGCGGCTGCGAATGCGGAGCTCTCCCTGGAGGATTTGAGCCGGCTCGTCGAGGAGCGCATGCAGTCGATGCTTGGAAAAGTCACCGTCGAGGACGGCGTCCAGGTCTGGCCGCTGTCCGGCATGATGGCGCACCGTTTCGGCAAGGGCCGCATTGCCCTTGTCGGCGAGGCGGCGCACGTCTTCCCGCCGATCGGCGCTCAGGGGCTCAATCTCAGCCTGCGCGATATCATGGCGCTGACCGACATTCTCTGCAACCGCGCCGAACTGCCGGTGGCAGCCGATTCGGGCGATCAGTTCGACCGCAAACGCCGCGCCGATATCATGACGCGCACCGCGAGCGTTGACTTGTTGAACCGGTCTCTGCTGTCCGATTTCCTGCCGGTGCAGATGCTGCGGGCCGCTGGGCTGCATATTCTGTCAGCCATCCCGCCACTGCGCAGCATCGTGATGCGCGAGGGCATAGAGCCAGGCCGCGGTCTGCGCGGCATACCGGCTGCGCTGAAGGAAAGGCTAAGCCGGCAGAAAGCCTGATTTGATCGCGATCAGAAACACCGACACCGTCACGACGGAAAGGGCCGTTGCGATGAGGATCGTTGCCGAGGCGCGTTCCTGCCAGACGTGATACTGCTGGCCGATGACGAAGACATTGGTCGCGGTCGGCAGCGCCGCGAGCAGAACCGCGGCATAGACCCAGATCGGATCGAACCCGCCGACCAGTGTCAACGCTCCATAGACGACGAGCGGGTGCGCGATCAGCTTTGCCGGAACGATATAGCCGATTTCGGGCGGGATTCGCTTCAGCGGTCTAAGCGCCAGCGTCACACCCATCGCAAACAGCGCACAGGGCGCGGCGGCCTGCGCCAGGTAATCGACGAACTGCCGCAGCGCTGACGGTTGCTCGAATTGCAATGCGGCTGCGAGAAAGCCTGCTGCCGTCGACAGGATGAACGGGTGCAACGCCACCTTCCTGATAATATCGGCGGCGATCTGGCTACGCGAACGATCATCATCCCCAGCCGCCGCCATCATCGCCGGCGCGACGATGAAATGCATCGCATTCTCCAGGCAGACGATCAGCGCCACCGGCACGGCCGCCTCGTCGCCGAAGGCGATCAGCGCCAGGCCCGGCCCCATATAGCCGATATTGCCGTAAGCACCCGCAAAGGCCTGGATCGTCGATTCGTCCATGCGGCTTTTCCTGAGATAACGGCCGATGACGAAGAGTGCGATGAAGATCGAATAGGTGGCGGCGAGATCGGTGGCGATGAAGTCGATTCGCGCCAGGTCTTCCACCGGTGTCCGCGACACCAGCTTGAAGAACAGCGCAGGCAGCGCGGCATAGATGATGAAGGTGTTCAGCCATCCGAGCGCCTCGGCGGGCTGCTTGGTCGCCTTTGCGGCAATATAGCCGATCAGGATCAGGCCGAAGAACGGCAGAAGAAGGCTAATGATGTCGGTCACGGGACCGTCCTGAATGGGCTCGACACAAAAGTCATTTTTGTATCTAGCGGGTGTTGATTTTGAACGACTATTTTTTCCCTAGATCGCAAAAATATGGCTAGTTGTCCCCTAAAAAATGTCTAACTGCTGAAATGTTCCTGGCGCGGGCCCTTCGCGCGTGTCGACGCTGCCTCCAGTGTAGATTACACAGCGGCGGAAAGGTTTGAGACGCTGTACGCGTGGTTTACGGCGGAGTTTCGCCTAAGCCCATTTGGGCGTGAACTGGAACTATGCAGACTCTGGATCGTGCCGACTTGAGATGGCGGCTGTGAAATCGCAAGGACGCCGAACGTCATCATAAGGTCGGCGGTTTGCCCAACGGCTAATCCACTTAAACGTGTTGAATCCTCTATCACCCGGCTAACAGTTCGGGTATTACCTCGTCGCTAGATATCGTGGGGAAGTTGACATTGCAGCGGCCGATCAAAGCAAGATCGCCCTCATCGCTCGCCCTACTTCTACAGGACGCGAATTCCATGTTGTCAACCAAGCAAGCCCCCATGCAAAACCAGACAGACCTACCCAAGCTATATCTCGAATCTGCCACAGTACCAGGTAAGACGAACATCTTCTTCATCGGACCATTTGGTAAAAGGGTCAGCTTCGCATCTCAGCAGCGCCGGGCATTTAATGTCGTTTGGGCAGTCGGGCAACAGAGACTGCTCGCGTCGAATCCATCGGTGGCGGTTGTTGGGGGTGGCCTAGCTGGGATCACCACGTGCGCAGCACTTGTGGCGCAGAAGTGCAGAGTCACCCTGATCGAAGCGCGAGACTCTGTCCTCGAGCGCCAGATTGCCACAAATCACAGGTACGTCCATCCGACCGTCAATTTTTGGCCAGAGAAGGAAATCTCTGGCACGACCTCGTTCCCATATCTTGATTGGTACGAGGCTCGTTGCAGCACAGTGATCGAAACGATCAAGTTCGAGTGGAAAGAGCACTTTGAGAAGAGCATATCGCGGTTTCTTCCGCGGACGAAGGTATCCAAAATCGAAAACTCGGACACGAAGGTCAAGCTGACTTTTCAGACAAACTTCGGACATCCCGACGAGGGAATGGCCGAGGGAATGTTCGACATGGTTTTTGTAACGTCTGGTTTCGGCGATGAGGCTTCGTTAGTTAGCGGCGATAGGTCGTATTGGGATCGAGACGGTTTGGAAGAGGCGAGGGATGCAGGGTCCAAGGACTTCGTCATCGCTGGAACCGGCGACGGAGGACTTATCGAGGCGCTACGCCTTGTCCAGAAGCAGTTCAATAATGGCAACTTGTGCCTGGACGTCATAGGCGATCTTGACGACCTGGGATTGTCTGGCAGGGTCAAGATGCTGGAGCATGAGGCATTCGCGAAGTTCCGGAAAGACGATGTCGAGGCTGCGAAGTTTTATGCATCAGCATACAAGGAACTCATCGATGACATCCCACTTCGAGCGAAAGACAGGCTCTCGGAAAGGTTTTCAGGAATAAGAGTTCGTCTGGTTGGCACCCTTCCTGCGCCATTTGGGCTATGGGTAGCACCGATACACAAATTGATGATGGCGGCCGCTATTGAAGCCGGCGCTGTTGAGTACAATATTGGCAAAGTTCAAAGCGACGGCGCAGGATACGCGATCGTGGCAGCGGATGGCAGCAAGGCGCCGATCGAGAACACGGCGAGAGTAGTTGTCCGAATCGGGCCGAGCCATCCTCTCGGAAGCTTTTTGGACGCGTCGGCGATCACTATGCTGAAGGAGGCGCAGCAAGCGACGGCAGACATTTTGGACGTTGCCGAAATTGACACCGACTTTTTCGGTGCATTTTCAAAGCATCCAAAGCGGGATGTGGAAGAATACGAGTTCGTACGATTCCGGAAGGCACTTGCCGATCGGTATTTTTATGACCATTTTAAAATCAAATCGACGCTGTCTGTTGACCATCCGCCAAGATATATCGTTCCATTGAAGAGCTCTGAGGATAATTATGACGGCACATTACCGGATAAAATCTTTGGGATCGCAGTCGAGGGTGAGCGTATCCGGCTCGGAGCACAAATATAGATGAGTATCCATGCAGGAAATCCTCTTATCAATAGATCGGGGCGGGCTGCCACGCTCGGCCCTTTGCTTCGCGCTGGTCGCAAGCTGATATCGGTGGTCGCACGCTACTCGCTCGATGAGAATGGCGTCATGCTCGACAGGCTGTCTAAGGAAGTTGTTGGTAAGGCAATAGGCGGGAAAAAGTTTGAAGATCGCCACGATTCCGTTCAAGACATTGTCGATATTCTAGCGCCCATCTCTCTGGAAAAAAGCGTAGCAACTTCGCACGGGGGGATGCTGAAGCTTTTCACGAGTCTTGCCGATCCCGCGGACCATGTCCGTAAGCCTGTACACAAGCTATCCGGGTCCGGGCGATCCGTCGGTCGGATCACCGCTATCGATGCTGCATTTCATGTTTTAGATTCCCGAACCAATTTAGTCCAGAAGTATCATGGCGCCTTTGAAATCGCGTCGAGTTCGGACGATCTTCCATTCGCAACGACGGGCGATGCGGGCGCTCCAGTTTATACTGACGAAAATGAGCTACTAGGCATTTTGATCGGTGTAGCAGGGGACAGGTCGTACGCCGTCCCGGCGTCGAGGCTGAAGAGCCATTTCTCTGTTGAGGCGGCAAGCTTTCAGGATCTGCTCGAGCATAACCGGCAAGTCACGTTGGCAGACCAGCCTGCTCCTCTCGTAAATAATCGAGAGATCGTTGCTCTATACGGTAGTGACCGGCTTATGAAAGCTGAGGCACGGCTTAACAGTCGAATTCTATGGAAAAGGCTGCTCAATGTAAGGCAGGAAGCCCCGCAGGATCAAAACTGGATTTTCAGTGATTACGAAGAATCGCGGCATATGGCACCTATGCTCGGCGCACGGACGTTCCTCCAAAACCTACACGCCCATAGACTTCAGTTTTTGGAGACGGCCAATCCTTCGTTATCAGACTGTCGCTATAACTACATCGGTGGCATCGAGTCCTTCCTGCGTCCTGGGCATTTCGACAAGAACGAGATTGAACAGGCGCTGCGTCGAACAGTCGATCTTTATGTGCGGACAGATTTTCCTCACCTCGCGGATGCATACACGGACGAACTATTGGGAACTGAATACACCCGTGTGTTGAGGGGAAAAGCCATTTCCGCGCCGACGGCGTGGCTATTTTTTACTACGCTTCGAGATATCTATTCCAGTATGGGTGAGGCGTCCTTCGGGCGTTTGTGGATCGAACCGGCAATTTTCGAGGCGAAGGAAAGCGCTACCGCCCTAAAGAATGAATTGGAAGCTCACCACAAACAACGTCGAGCTTTCGAGGGTTTCTTCGGATCGGTCGTGAGGCAGATGGAAAGATTCCCTAGCTTTTCGGGGACAAAAGTCATCGAAACAATCGCTGAAGGTCGTGCGGTACGCTTCTT
This sequence comes from Rhizobium sp. 10N427, assembly GCF_056394605.1. Taxonomy (NCBI): domain Bacteria; kingdom Pseudomonadati; phylum Pseudomonadota; class Alphaproteobacteria; order Hyphomicrobiales; family Rhizobiaceae; genus Rhizobium; species Rhizobium sp. 10N427. Next base: position 78,659 of record NZ_JBFTID010000020.1, read on the forward strand.
CACGGCTTGGGCAGCGGAACGTGCTGTTCAGTTGTTCAAGAACAATGGTTACGGCCTGAGTTGGCATCGTTCGATGAGCCCTTCGGGCAAGCACGCTGCGGTGGATGACGCGATGTCACATGCTCCCTTGGTGGTGAAGGCGGATCGGCAAGCAAGACGCCATGGCGGGCGGACTTTCTAGCTGTCGGCTTCGGGCCACGCCTGGCTGCCGCGCACTATAAGTAGACGTCAGCCTTTCGATAAAATCGTTCGACTCCACCAAAATCATGGACCGGCTCAATTCCGCGGACGCGATCTTCGGTCTTTGCGTAATGCTCAATTCCGCGAGCTAGCTTGCGGAAGCTGACGTGGTCCTTCTTGAACGTCTGCACCGAGGCCTCCGAATATGCGGTAACAGTAAGTCCATTGCCGCTCCGATACTGCATGGTTTCGAATACGCCTGCGCTCGCGAGGCGATCGACGGTGTCGGTTAAGGCGACCAGGCGCGATGTTACGAATTTCGCGGTGACGTACCCTGCCGGATGGCCAATACCGGCAACCGCTTTTAGGGTGTCGAGGTCGACGCGGAGATGATCGAGTGTGGTCGGTACGCCTCCAGGCTTGGAGATCCCGAACGGAATCTTTCCGTCCAAGATGCCAAGAAGCTGGTCTGCAAAAGACATGAACGGAACGCAGTTTCTGATCGGAAGCATTCGAGCGGTGTCCACCAACGACGCCTTTTCATCAAGGCGCGCGAGAAGACTTTCGATCTCTTTGCGCGAGAAAATGTTCTTCAGAGCGTAATCTGACTTCTCGCTCGCCATCGAGATGATGCCTGCTTCGACGAGCTGACGAACGACCTGCGGAGAGGATCCTAGCCGCTCGCGGGCGAACAACATTGGAACGCTGTCACGCCAGCCTTCGATGACCGCATCCATGATCTCGACAGGGATGGAAACCTTCAAGTCCCTAGTCGGCGTCGTCTCGTTATCGAGAAGGCCATTCGCAGCGAGAAGCTTCCGCAACGTGGCAGGATGGATCCCATAGCTCGTGAAGGCGCTCCGAACGCTGTGGAACTTGCGAGTTCCGCCGCGACCAAGGAAGTTGTTCTCCGGCCCCAGCGGGTGGACGCTGAAAGCATGGTCGCGAACGAAATTAACCAGCGTTTCGAAACCAGGCGTCCCAGCGTTGTCGTGAAGGAACCCATAGAACTCGCCGTAAAGCTTGCTGCCCACGGATTTGTCGTCGGCTCCATGATGGCGTTTGTCGAGTTCTTCGAGGAAGGCTCGAAGGCCGCGATATCCGCCGGAAAGCAGATCGAAGCCGGATTTCGCCATGATCCGGATTTCCTCTCTCGAATGCTTGGAGCGCGCCTTTCGATCGGTACCGGTGATCATGGCCCCCATGACGTCGCAAAGCCCCAGCGCGCCATGGTAAGGAAGCCTCGACAAGACCTCGTGCTTGACGGGCGCGCCGTTGAGGCGGTCGTAGAAATAGCGGTCGAAGGCGCTCACTTCCACCGACGGGCCATTCTCGGCCGCTGCTGCGACCTCGTCCCAGTTGTGCATCATAGAGCTGGTGAAATCCTCCATCGCATAGCCCGCGTAGTTCTTTGAAATCGAAACGAGGCCGACGTGATGAACGGGGCAGACGACGATGCGGCGGTGCATCCACGCCGCGCGACAGAACACTTTGGTGAAGGGGCGGCGGTCGCCGGCCGAATAGTCATCGACGACACAGCGCGGGCAGTAGCGAGCGGCGTCGCGGTAGGCGTCACGTCGGTCGATCAGCTCGCCATGGAGCTTGTGACGCCGCCCGTCCTCCATGCGCAGCGCATGGAAAGCGAGTTCTTCCGCGCGGTTGCCCGTCATCGTAGCGAGGCGTGCGACGGCCGCGTCGAAGCTTGCATGGTGCCAGATCTTGATGCCAGTCAACCGCATGAACTTGGGAAGGTCCATGTTTCGTTCGCGGGCATAGCGCGAGGAGAAGCCAAGCAGCGTCTCCGACGATTTGATTGGGAAACGGTTTGCCATGACTATTTCACCTCCTTCCTGGCCGCCTTCATGGCATCGGCCTTTTCAGCCTCGAGCTTGAAGACGCGGGCGAGCGTCTCGCCGAGGGCGTTGTTCGGATCGATCGTCTTCCAGGCCGCAGCCTTGAAGATGTTCTGAGTGTCGCGGCAGCCGCTAAGGCCATACGCGAACTCGAAATCGCCCTTCTCGACAAGAGGAGACCTGCGGCGCAGCGCATGCTCGGACGCGGCGCGAATGAGCTGGATGATCAATCCGAGACCGCCGCTCGATGCATGCATCACCTGGTGCACGAAGTCGTCGGTCGCCAGATCTACCGACGCTTCAAGGCCGGCGTGATCGACGACGATCTTGAGGAGAACTTTGCGGACGAGCTTCACGTCGTCCGGATAGTTCAGAGCGCGAAGCTCGACGAGGTTGCTGCGGCCCTTGAGCTGACCATCGGCGTCGCCCGCGATGTGGACGAACTGCGCCAGCGCCGGCACGCCGCTGAGGATCAGGTGGAGGGGCCAGCCTTCGATCTGGACGAGGCTCTTCAAGACGTCGGCGACGTTCTGGATTTCCTTGGTGGTGTTCCCGCGCAGGACGTGCTGCATCTCGTCGATCCATAGAAAGAGAACCTGCTGCTCCTTCAACTGCTCCTTCCACAGATCGAAGATCTCCTGCTCGGTGACCTGCTTGTAGGCCACCTCGAAGTTCAGGGCAGCCAGGCCGGCGCGGGCGAGGCCCTTCAACGTCATCGGCTTCGGCGCCTCGAAAGCGACGAGCGGGCGGACCTCCCGACCATCGGCGGCCACTCGGGGCGCAAACTGGGGGCGCTTGGCGATATGGCGCTCGACCGCAGTAGTCTTGCCGGAGCCGCTCTCGCCGACGACGAAGATTGCGCGACGCTTGGCGGCTTTGCCGAACAATGCGGCCGCCACGTTTTCGACGATTCCGTCGAAGAGCTCGTCCAGAAGCGGATCGCGCGGCGTTCCGACATAGCGCGTGTGCATGCGTCCGAGAGTTTCGACGCGGGCCTGGCGGTCCGGATCAAGGCTGTCGTAGATGGCCTTCGCGGCCTCGGTGAAGTAGTCGGAGTGCAGAGAAGAAGCGGTCATGGAAGTGCCCTCGCTGGAGATGGTGAGATCGCTGGTGGTCATGGGGTGTCCGCCTCAGCCTTCGTCGTCGAAGAAGAGGCCGTCTTCGTCGCCCGAGGTGGGATCGACGACGGTGAACGCGGAGCCGGAGGAGTCTTCGACCACGACCGTCACAGGTTCGGCGGGGACCACGTCCTCGTCGTTGTTGTCCTGAGCGATCAGGTGATCGAACGCGTCGAGGCTGCTCGACAGCGGGTTGGCGGGAACATGGACCGCGCCGAGATCAACCAGGCGGCCCTGAAGGTCGTCCTCGACCTGCTGCTTGAAGTACTCGCGCTCGATCTGCGCGTAGTCCTTGGTCAGCAGCACGTCGAGACCGAGCCCTGCGAGGGACGCGGCAGTCTTCCCGGCGGCGCGGAGGTCGCGAATTCCTGCGAGCATCACGGACAGCTTGGTAGCGGCGTTGGCGCCGTGCTTTTCCGCGAGGTCCTTCTTGGCCGCGACCCATTCGAACAGCGTCGTCCCGGCCGGGATGCCGATCGTCGCGCTGGCTTCGATCCATTCGTTGCCGCGCTTGAACGAGATCTTGCTGATGTCGAGACGGCTGGTGCGGACCTCGAGGCGAGGCGCCGGAGAATAGGGCAGCGCCTGCTGTTCGTAGCGTGCTCGCTGGATATCGGCGTGGTCGTAGTGAATGCCAGCGACGGCGAGGCCCTTGTCCGATACGGCGCGGACGAGCTCGGCGCCGAAGATGTCGCGGCGGGACTTCTCATCGATCGGCTGCATCACGGCGGTGTTGCGTGACAAGCGGTACCAGGCGTTCGCCGGCGTCTCGAACCCTAGACCCGAGTGCTCCGTGTTGTGGTAGACGTCGACGATCGCGCGGATGAACAGACGATTGAACTCGTCGATGTTCAACACGGCGTAACCCTGGGAGTCGTATTTGCCCTTCTCGAGGATGTTGGAGAAGGTGCGCCCCTTGAAGTAGTCCATGAAGCGCAGTTCGCAGGTATGGAAGAACGACTCGATCGTGCCTCGGGCGGCCGCGTCGCCGGCCGGAGGAAAAGCATGCACGCAGCGAAGCGCGGCCACCGCGGCGCGGAATTTCTCGTGGACGAATGCTGCGCCGGCGTCGGTGCAGAGCGTTTCCGGCACCAGCGCATATTCCCAGGCGTCGCCCGCGCCGACCATCGCCGACATCACCGTCTTGTCGGTGACGACCATCTCCAGGGCGGCGAGCGAGGAGCGGTGAGACGGATCGCGGCGGCTGAAGTGCATCGCCAGGATGCACTTGGTCGCACGGTCGATCGCGACCGTCAGCCATACGCGGGCGCGCTTGACGGCCTCCTTCTCCTTGACGGAGAGCAGTTCCCAGATGCGGAGGTGCACGAGCAGGACATGAAGGTTCACCTTCCACTCGTCCATCTCGACGATCTGGCCGGGGCGCTCGACCGAGACGCCGCCATGAACGATCGCGAACTTCTTGCGAGCGTGGTCTTCGCCGTAGCGCTTGGCCATCAGATAGTAGACGCCCATGCTCTTGATCAGGCGTTCGAAGCACTTGTGTGTTTCGGCGTGGAATGTTGACCCCCCTGGCGGGGTGACCGGCGTCCAATTTTGACCCCCCACCTGTTTCGTCTGACCATCCGTCTTTTGCTGACGGATGGAGGGGGAGTTGAAGCGAGTGGATACGATTGCGCGTGTTCGTCGA
>NZ_JBFTID010000021.1:0-76949 GCF_056394605.1 Rhizobium sp. 10N427
TCGACGAACACGCGCAATCGTATCCACTCGCTTCAACTCCCCCTCCATCCGTCAGCAAAAGACGGATGGTCAGACGAAACAGGTGGGGGGTCAAAATTGGACGCCGGTCACCCCGCCAGGGGGGTCAACATTCCACGCCGAAACACACAGGTGCCTGGCGAAGGGGTTAGAATAGCGACGCCGATTTTTGCAGCCGCCGTCTTCCAGTCTCATCAACTGAGACGGTCGCTCTTGCGCTATGCGCGGTCCGCCACCATTCAGCTTGCCTACACAACGCTTTGCAATGGCAAGACCCATATCGACCAGAGGTTGGCGCGTTGGCTGCTCATGGTCCACGACCGCATGCTGTCAAGCGCATTTCCTCTGACGCATGAGTTCCTATCTGTCATGCTGGGGGTGAGGCGTCCGAGCGTGACCGACGCGCTTCACGTCCTCGAAAAGCACGGTCTCATCGGCACAAGCCGCTCTATGATCACAATTAAAAATCGCGAGGCTCTCATTCTCTTTGCAGGGAGCACATATGGTCCAGCCGAACGAGAATACCTGAGACTGACTGGGCAGACCCTGGGGCAACGAAGCTGGTAAGGTTCCTTTGACGCTTGCTTGTCACGAAGCTGCAGTCGCCTCCCCCACACTGGCATCTCCCAAAAGGTCGGCCAAGTGGTGGCGAGCCCGAGAAACCCGGCTTTTTATCGTCCCGATTTCGCAACCGCCGGAGTGTGCAGCTTCAATATAAGACACACCGGCGGAGACAAGCATCAGTGCCTCACGCTCGTTGCTGGAAAGACGAAGCAGCGCTGTATTCACGTCAATTGCACGCATTTTCCAGTCCTGACTGGCTGCCACCGGCACATCTTGCAATGCCACGTCGGAAATCAGACCGCAGCTTTCGCGTTTAGCAGCCTTGTATCGGGTGGCGTAAAGGTTGCGCATAATGGTGAACATCCAGGATTTCATGCTCGTTCCGGCAGAGTACTGATCCAGATGTTCAATGGCCCGCTTTAGCACTTCTTGAACGAGGTCGTCGGCGTCGTTTTCGTTGGATGTAAAGCGGTAAGCAAATTTCCGTAGAGCCGGCATCAGTTCGACGATTTCGCGGCTATGCGCTGCGCTTGCTGGTAAGTGTAGCATTGACGATCTCCCAAAGAGCCACAACGCAGTGCCCACGTGGACGTTCCCGCCGATTTACGTACGATAGCGAACGCATTTACTTTGTCTCGCCTCAGTTTTACGAATTTGAATTGGTCAATTACGCTTTAATTGTAATAACTTATGGAGTGATATAGCAGGCTTCTCTATGCAAGGGGCTCTTTCTCGAAGCGAATAACATGTCCGGAAACGGACAATTCATGCCAAATAACTGGTAATTCGGTGTATCCGGAACATCGGCCGCTGCTACAGGCCGGCCGATTGGGAGAGAACACGCGCGCTCGGCAACAGAAAGCGACACCATGTTAATCGATGACCTCACAGATGCAGAACAACTTCAGCTTTTTCAAGATGTTTTCACCGAGTGGGCCGAGGCTACGGGTAACTCGCTCGAAACACAGCTGGCCAAACAGGCGGCTTCAATTGCCCTCAATCTGATCGCCTTCGGAGCCGCCACTCGCGAGGCGCTCAGCGCCGACCTGCATCGGTCGATGGAAGTCATCTCCTCTGCATCAAACGATAACATCCAGTCATAGTCTTGAGAGGATTGTTGATGACCTTTAGCGACCTAATAGGCAAACACGTCCTTGTCGTCGACGACGACTATCACCGGGCCAGCGAAACAGTGCTTTCCCTAGAAGATCAAGGAAGCGAAATCGTAGGTCCTTATCCGAATGTGCCGGAAGCAATCGAGGTTATCAATCACGCGGTCGTCGATGCCGCCGTTGTCAGTGTTCGGGTCCAACTCGCAGGCGTGGTCTCCCTAGCTGATCGACTGCTCGCCCATCGGATCCCCTTCGTCTTCATAACAGAAAACGACGAACCGCAGCTGCTACAGCGTTTTGGCAAGGTGCCGGTTTTGAAAGAGCCTCTCAAGCAGGAGCAAATGGTGATCGCATTGGCCGTCGCGGTGGCCCAGTCAGCGACCCGCCATTGACGCTCGTTCATAAGTGAACTTGGAAATGCAGAACATTCGCCGTACTACCTCACGGCGTCACCCCCAGCATCCACCGATGGGCGTATGTTGGATCGTCGGTCGGAATGCAGTGGCAGCGACCGCTTGGGAGTTGATACGAGCTCTCGCCCCTCTAACAGGGAGGGCGATCTATGTCGGAGCTATTCCGCGATTTCGTTCAAGGATGACGTGACCCCGGCATTCGAGGCCATGGCAGAGTACTGCGCAACACACCGCGTCACTCCGGACAGCATGGAGGGATGCTCCCTGGCGTCGCGCCTCTTCGACCTAGCAGGCCGGATATACGAGCAAAACCGAGTTGCTCACTGTATTGGGCAAAGCGCGCAAATCTCAGTGTCTCCTACGGTTCCGACGCACCCAACGAATTTCCACCGATTATGGGACGAAGAATGAAACAGTCGGCTGTTGATCTTATCCTTCGAGGAGAGCGATTCGTCGTTCGGGTGACCGAGCAGGATTTTACAGGCATTCACTTTGCACTTTCCTGGGTGTCAGGATAAAGCGTGCGCCTCGGCCTGCGGCTGCCCGGCCAGCCCGTCTTAAGCTTAGAATCGTAGTCGTAGCGTGCCGTACCCCGCCAGTAATAATTTTCTCAAGTGCAAGGCTGACTCGTTCCCCCTGGCCGAATGGTGAATGCAAATCGCCCGCACCCCCGGTGGGGAACCTTGATTAAGGTTGGGACATTTCGACTGTTCATCAACACGGAAAAGACGCCATGGCTGACAATCTTTCCAAGTACCGCGCCAAGCGAGATTTCAATAAGACCGCTGAGCCCAGCGGGGAGACTACCATTAAGTCGTCAAACCGCCTGCGTTTCGTCATTCAAAAGCATGATGCGACCCGTCTCCACTATGACCTACGCCTCGAACTCGACGGCGTTTTCAAATCTTGGGCTATCACCAAAGGACCGTCGCTCAATCCCCAGGACAAACGATTGGCCGTCGAGGTCGAGGATCATCCCCTCGACTACGGTGATTTTGAAGGCACCATTCCAAAGGGACAATATGGTGGCGGCACTGTCATGCTATGGGACCGTGGATACTGGGAACCAGAAGGAAACAAGAGCCCAGAACAAGCCTTGGCGAAAGGCGATTTCAAGTTCACCCTCGATGGCGACCGCCTTCACGGTAGCTTTGTTCTCGTTCGAATGCGTGGCAAGGAAGGTGAAAAACGTACCAACTGGCTGCTGATCAAGCACCATGACGATTATTCGGTCGAGGAAGATGGCGCAGCAGTGCTCGACGATAATGATACGTCGGTAGCGTCGGGGAGGACGATGGAAGCGATTGCTTTGGGAAAGGGCCGAAAGCCGAAAACGTTCATGACAACAGGAAGTGCCGTTGGGGCAGACGCCGTCTGGGATAGCAGCGAAGGACTTGCCAATGAAGGTCGGAAAGCCGGAACGAACACCAAGGCTAAAGCAGATCGCAAAGCTGCTGTCTCTGACATGCCTGAGTTTGTGGAGCCGCAGCTGTGTGAAACATTGGAGCGGCCGCCAACGTCCTCCGGCTGGATTCACGAGATCAAGTTCGACGGATACCGCATACAGATGCGCATTCAGGACGGCGAGGTGGCTCTGAAGACTCGGAAGGGATTGGACTGGACATCCAAGTATCCTGCTATCGCTCATTCGGGATCAAATCTGCCCGACGCGATCATTGACGGAGAGATTTGCGCCCTTGATGAGCATGGCGCCCCGGATTTTGCGGCGCTGCAGGCCGCCCTTTCGGAAGGCAAGACCGATGACCTTGTCTACTTCGCTTTCGATCTGATGTTTGAAGGTGCCGAAGACCTCCGCGAGCTTCCGTTGTCAGGGCGCAAGGAGAGGTTGGCGACATTGTTGTCCGACGCTGGTGATGATCCGCGCCTGAGGTTCGTCGAACACTTCGAGACCGGCGGAGACGCTGTTTTGCGGTCAGCATGCAAGCTTTCTCTTGAAGGGATCGTCTCGAAGAAGGCCGACGCCGCCTATGAATCAGGGAGGACGAAAACCTGGGCTAAGTCCAAATGCCGGGCAGGGCACGAGGTCGTCATCGGAGCATACGCGACCACGAGCGGTAAGTTCCGGTCGCTGCTCGTCGGTGTCAATCGCGGTAGTCATTTCGTCTACGTGGGTCGGGTAGGAACGGGCTACAAGGCCAGCGTCGTCGCCGAGCTGCTGTCGCGCCTCAAGAAAATGGAAGCATCAAGGTCACCGTTCACCGGGATTGGCGCACCGAAGAAGACCCCGGATATTGTGTGGCTTAAGCCAGAACTGGTCGCGGAAATTGAGTTTGCCGGCTGGACCGCTGATGGACAGGTCAGGCAAGCAGCGTTCAAAGGGCTGCGTGAGGACAAGCCAGCACGCGAGGTGGAGGCTGAGAAGCCAGCAAAACCGGCGGCGACCGATGTCCCGGACCCGACAACCGACAAGCCGACGACACCGAAGCCATCAAAATATCGGAAGGGCGCGAAAGTCGACGTCATGGGCGTTTTGATCTCTAGCCCAGACAAAGCCCTGTGGCCTGACGCTCTCGATGACGACCCGGTTACGAAGGTCGATCTGGCGAAGTATTACGAAGCCGTTGGCCCATGGCTCATCGAACACATCGAGGGACGGCCATGCTCGATCATCCGGACGCCGGATGGGATTGGCGGAGAGCAATTCTTCCAGCGCCATGCCATGCAGGGGACCTCCAACCTCATCGAACAAGTGAAGGTCAAGGGCGACAAGGCACCCTACCTGCAGATCGACCGCGTTGAAGGGTTGGCAGCAATCGCGCAGATTGGTGGCACCGAGCTTCATCCATGGAACTGTGAGCCAGGCCAGCCGGAAGTACCGGGTCGCCTGGTGTTCGACCTCGATCCCGGTCCTGACGTCGATTTCTCGACCGTCGTTGAAGGGGCACGGGAAATTCGGGACCGGTTGGAGGAACTGGGCCTCGTCAGTTTTTGCAAGACGACTGGAGGAAAGGGCCTCCATGTGGTGACGCCGCTATTGGTGCCGAAGGGCAAGAAGCTGTCATGGGATGAAGGTAAGGCGTTTGCACATGATGTCTGCCAGGAGATGGCAAGGGATAGTCCGGACCTTTACCTCATTAAGATGTCCAAGGCTCAGAGGAATGGCCGCATCTTCCTGGACTACCTGCGCAATGATCGAACTTCGACCGCAGTCGCACCGCTTTCGCCGCGCGCTCGTCCTGGTGCGACCGTGTCGATGCCGCTGAACTGGACACAGGTGAAGGCAGGTCTCGACCCAAAGCGATATACCATCCGTACCGTGCCGGGGCATTTATCGAACAGCAGCGCGTGGGAGGGTTACTGTGATAGTCAGCGCTCCCTCGAACAGGCGATGAAGAGACTAAGTAGAGGAAAGACGATAGCCGTATAGCATATCGAACGTCAGGTCATTCGAGTGTCCATCGCTGGAAGGAGGACCGTTGGCAGCAACGCAGGCAACCACTATGCCGACAGTCTCGCACGCGGACGGTAACAAAAAAGGCCCACCGGGTAGCACCTCTGGTGGGCCTTCTTCACGCCAACAGAAGCTTACGCTTTGTCGACAACCTTCTTGACTGCATCCTTAGCTTCGCCTTTGGCCTGCTGCGCGTCGCCCTTGGCTTCCTGCGCAATACCGTTGGCTTGCATCTCGCGGTCGCCAGTGGCTTTGCCGACACCCTGACGGGCTTTGCCTGCGAGTTCGTTCGCCTTACCGGAAACCTTGTCAGCTGTGCTGCCCATCGAATTTCTCCTTTTCAGAAACTGAATTGTATCAGTGGGATGTCAACGGCAGTCTCAAGAGATTGTTCCATCAGGCACTCCTTTGATGCTCCGGCTGATGGATCTGACCACGCTGCATGCACAGCCGGTTTGATCTTCAACAAAACTCGTCAGGAAGGGGGCTGAAGTGTGACGTTAAGCTTCGACGATTCCGGCACCGTCGCCGCGACCGACTACGGTGTAGAGGTTTCGCTCAGAAACGGCACTCTGCAGAGTACGATCAGGTCGTCAACGTCGAGGGCATCGGCCGGCCACCCGTGAGCTCTTCGTCTCTGGTGAGGAGGAGCCTCGATGACTCAATGCGACAGTGAGCGATTCATAGGTCCCACGGGGTGACGGGGACGACAGTCTCTGCCGGAAGTATCGCTAGTCAAAGTTCGGGGCGTGCTAACCGGCGACGTGGCATGGTGCGCCACGCGCTTTGCAGGGATCGGGCCCACACTTTCGACTGTCGGCGAAATAAACCCGGTAGCCTACGTCGAGAAGGGCAGGGGGCGCCGAAGTTCGCTCAAAAATCTGCAGAGACCCATGTCGCATGTCGCCCTGCGGCGAGCCACCTCTGCGAGCCGTCCACGCCCGGCCTTGGGCAACTCCGCTCGGAACGCTGTTCACGTCAAGCGCGACGGTTTCGAACTGCTTGAAAGCGCGTCCATCTCGCATAGTGTTCAAGAAACGAGTTGCAACAGCCTCGCGAACAAATAAATCATTGGAACTTCTAGGTTTTCAACGTGTTTCCGTTCCACCCAACAGGAGGTAACACCAATGAAGAAAATCACCCTTCTCACCGCGAGCCTTGTGCTTGTAGCATCTGCCGCTTTCGCACAGAGCCAGACGCCAACCACCTCGCAGACGACGCCTGCGGTCAACACCGAGCAGAACCCTGGCGCCCCAGTCGCTGGCAAAAACAGCTTCACCGAAGATCAGGCAAAATCGCGGATCGAGGAAGCCGGTTACAAGGATGTATCCGGCCTGAAGCTGGACGACCAGGGCGTCTGGCGCGCGACCGCTTCCAAGGATGGCAAGCCAGCAATGGTCTCTTTGGACTTCCAGGGCAACGTCACGCTCGCCAAATAAAACATAACGGAGAAATTCCCATGAAAACCACGATCACAGGACTTTACGACCATTACGACGACGCCAAGGCAGCCGTGAAGGCGCTCGAAGATGCCGGCGTCCCCTCGGACGATATCAGCATTGTCACCAATAAGGCCAATGGCGACCCCGATATCCAGGGGCAGGGCAACCGAGCGGGCGAAGGTGCAGGCACCGGCGCCGGTATCGGCGCAGTCGCGGGGGGCGCAGGTGGCCTCCTGACAGGCCTCGGCATGCTTGCGATTCCCGGCGTCGGCCCGGTCGTTGCTGCTGGCTGGCTTGCTGCGGCTGCAGCCGGTGCGGTTGCTGGTGCGGTTGCGGGCGGCGCAGTTGGCGGTATTGTCGGCGCAATGATTGATTCCGGCGTGCCGGAGGAGGACGCGAACTTCTACGCAGAGAGTGTTCGTCGTGGCGGCTCCGTCGTGACAGCCCGTGTCGAAGATGACCAACGCGCACCTGCCGAGGCGATCCTCAACTCGTCGCGCGTCGATGTCGCCGCTCGCCGTGCGAGCTACACCGAGCAGGGTTGGACACGCTTCGACGAAGCTGCGGATCCCTACACGCCGGCGCAGATCGCCGCTGAACGCGACCGGTATCGTGACAATCGTCTGTAACCACATCAACACAAAAAGGGGAAGCCTCGCAGCCTATGCGGGGCTTTTCTTACAGGAACGTCGTAGCGCCCTCGTTTCCTCAGCTGCTCTCGTGTCGACTGGTCAATCAGAACGAGTTCCCGATCGCCGCATGCCTTCGCTCGTGAAGTGGACGCACGAACCTGTCCGCCACCGAGCGACCTAACCAGACCCCACCATTGTTGTCCTATAGCGTCGAGGACGACCGAACGACTACAACCACTGGCGTCAGGTTCGCCGATAGAATGGCTTGGGACGCGACAGAGGTCACGGCAGCTCCTCTCAATTGAGGCGCAGAACTTCCGACCAAGCGGCCGCGTCTATCAAGCTTCCATCGTGGGATGGTTTTGCCGTTGGTCGAGTGGCGTCACTCCGACGGCTCGGGATCGATCGTTGAGCAACTTCTAGGGAAGTTTCCGCGCTGGCTAACCGCCGGAAGCAATCAGTCCGAGCAGTTCAAATCCCGATGCCGGCTTTGCGAGAAACGAAATGCCAAGTTCGTCATCGTGATGGGCAAGCGTGATCAATCCGGACGTGACGATGATTCTGATTTGAGGCCAGCGAGTGCGAACCGTCGCAGCCAGACCTAGGCCGTCCACACTTCCGGGCATATCGACGTCCGTGAAGAGAATATCGATCTTGTTATTTCTGAGGTGAATAAGGGCTTCGTCGGCGTTCGCTGCTTCAAACGTACTATGTCCTGCCTCATCAAGGAAATCGACAAAGTTGTAGCGGAGCTGGGGCTCGTCCTCAACGATAAGGACGCTGTGGCTCATTGCGAAACGGTCCGGCGTGTTTGGGCGTGCGCGTGAGATTACCTCTGCACCATCCTTCGAGGCGCGTGTCAGCTCAAGCAGATCACGTTCGAGCACGGCCTGTGCCCAGTGTTTATCGTCCTGCCCAAAGGGACGTCCAGCTTGCTCCCAAAGAGCATAGGCACGTGCGGCGGTCCAATCGTTTCTATTTTGATCCATAGCTAGGTCTCGCAAGCGTGAAGTGGGCATGTGTGCCGGAAATCCAAAAGCGGTCAGCGAGGACTGCTGCTGCCCCCGTTTGCACAGGCGGAGAAAAATGCGGAAGCCTTGATTTGGTTCCGCGAATTTCCGAGAACTTGACGCGATTCCGGGGGTCTGTGAGAGAACGTGTTCACAGTCGGATCAGGAGACATCGGAACCATGTGGATCAGCCCACGTTCCTTACTCCCCAACTTCCTCCGCCCATTCTGGCGCGATTATCGAAAGACTTTATGACACGGATAGCTATTATCGGATCGGGTCCAACTGGCATTTATGCGTTGAAGGGCCTCATCGCGTCGGAGAGGCCGCTTTCCATTACGATCTTCGAGGAGACGCCAGATGCCGGGAAGGGCACGCCGTACCATCCGGCCGTAAACGACCGCGCGATGCTGGCCAACATCGCTAGTATCGAGATCCCGCCGATCTGCGAGAGCCTTGTCGATTGGCTTAGCTCCAGAACTGACGATGAGCTGCGCGTACTGGGCATAGAACGACGAGCGATTGGTGACCGTGAGTTCTATCCCCGCGTCGTGCTTGGGGACTATTTTGCAGACCAGTTTTGGATGCTTGTGAAGCGCGGGATTGCGGCGCGTCACGCCATCGACGTGAAAGCCGGTCACAAAATCCTCGATATCAAGCTCGGGAGAGACGATATCTCCCTGTCATTCGCACGTCGCGGCGGCGAGGCTGGCGAAGCCCAATTCGGTCACGTCATAATGGCCACAGGTCATGACTGGCCGGAAAACACCGAGGTCGCACCAGGCTATTTCTCGTCTCCATGGCCCGCCGACGCGATCCGGCGGATTGGGCCAGTCGAGGTGGGTGTCCTCGGGACCTCGCTGAGCGGAATCGACGCCGTCGTTTCCGTGGCCACAGCCCATGGCATGTTCCTTCGTGACGAGGATGATACGCTCCACTATCAACCAGAGCCCGACAGCGAGGGTTTTCACCTCACCATGATGTCACGCAAGGGATTGCTTCCGGAAGCGGATTTCTACTGTCCAATTCCCTACAGGCCTCTAGACGTGTGCACGAAGAGCGCTGTCGAAAGACTGATTTCCGACGTTCCCGATCGTCTCCTGGACGAGGTCTTCGAACTCTTCAAACAGGAGATTGTCCTGAACGATCCGGACTATGCCGCAAGGATAGGACTGGGACTGTCGACGGTCGAGGATATCGCCGACAGGTATTTCCGGGTCCGTGAAGAGGCAGACCCGTTCGTGTGGGCGGCGAGAAATCTCTCTGAGGCAAAAGCTAACAAGGCAACTCGCTCGACAGTAGAATGGCGCTACGCGATCCTGCGCATGCATGAGGTCGTCGCCCTCGCTGTGCCCCACTTTAATGACAGCGACCTAAAGCGTTTCCACGAGCACTTCAAAACGGTGTTCGTTGACGACTATGCTACCGTCCCCCACCAATCCGTCGAACGCCTACTGGCCCTGCACAATGTCGGCAAACTTCATGTGCGCGCCTTAGGCGACGATTACGATATCCAACGCACCGACGACGAACCTGGTACCATCGTCAGCACGGACACCCAGAGTATGAGCTTTTCGGCGTTCATTGACGCCACCGGCCAGCATGCACTGTCGGCATCGGACCTTCCGTTCCCGAGCCTGCGGCGCGCCGACGTCTTGAAGGACGCACAGACCACAATTCGGGAATTGGACAAGGCCAACACTTCTTTCCGTAGGACCGGGGGCATCGACATCGATGAAGACTTTCGGCCGCGCGTCGGACCCGACCTGACCAATCATCTCTACTGCGTCTCCGTACCGTTTCTCCTTCACAAGCTTCCCTTCGTCCAGGGAATTACCAGCTCGCATGAACTCGGGAAGCGGGTGGCGCGCGCCATCCTAGCCTCAATCAGCAGGGACGAGCGGCTGTTTCAGTTCGAGGGCTCCAGGGAAGCCACGTAGACCACTACAGTGACCGAAACTACTCCCTCGCGGATAACGCCTCCATAGATTTCGAACCGACGGCCGCGCCCTCTGGCTATGGCACGCAACAAGTCGGGGTCTTCATTCCTGATTGCAAGCATGGTGATGGCGCAGCGTTTGGCCATCTCGATGACCGTTCCGCTGTAAGAGCCGGCTTCCGGGTGACCGAACGTTCCAGCGCCACCATCTTTTTATCTAGCCCCTCTCACGGCTTCCGTCGGTGTGTAGTCACTGGTCCTGTTCCGATCGCGCCATGTTCACGGCATCACCGAAATCAGCCCCCACCTGGTGGTAGTCGTCAGTGTGTTTCGTCATTCGATCCTCTTGGGGTGGCCAGCTCGTGTTTCCGGCAAATGCCGCCCTTCACGGAGAGTTTCGTTTTATCGGAAAATCTTCGACGCGCTTCCAGGAACATTGGACGGACTTCGCGATTATCAGTCGCCAACAGGAGAACGTCGATGGATAAAGATCAAGACCAACGTGAGCGCGCCTACAAGATCTGGGAGGAAGAAGGCCGCCCAGACGGCCAGCATGACGACCACTGGCGTCGGGCGGAAGAGCAGCATGAGAAGACCGAAGAGGAGGCAGCCGCGGTCACTGAAGCCAACCAACACGCCTCCGATGAATTCAACCGCAAAAATAGAAAAAAGGCGTCGCCGATCGACAGGCCGCCATCCAGTGTCGCTCCGGATTGATTTCGTCAACAATACCCAAGCCGGCTTGGGCCACTGCCAGAAATCAAGTTGGCCCACCTTTGTGTGGGCCACTAGCACAGTGTGGACCTCGTCCCGGCTGCAATTTGCTGATTGCTTTCTCGACGCCGCGGCCGTCAAAGAAATCGGATCAATGCCGTCAACTAACGGCCAGCACCTTTTCCAGATCTTCTTCGGATATAGGCCAAGCCTCGATGAGACCATTCGATTTCAAAATAAGCGTCATCCTCCGATGATAGGCTTCCCACATCACGTCAATCGGCTCTTCATCAATTCGCAGGTCAAAGGTCCCCGCCGGGTGTGGCTTGGCCATCCCAGCTAGTTGGAAGGGCCGAGTGATGGAAATGCTTTTAACAGTTGTCTTCATGACATTGATCCGTTTCCTTGGGATCGGGCTCGTGTCGAGCCCGATCGTGAGGTAGGCGGCATCTCGGGACGTTACTAGCGCGAAACGAGTGCTCTTGAAGGCACAGCTATCGCAATTGGGGGCCCAGTGATGTCTTTCATTGTTTGCTGCTGTTGGCTGTAAGGACGATGACCTCCGGCGATGTGGCGCTCGTCCTCGACTATGCCTTTTCCTAACACTTCAACTGAAAATCGATTGGACATTCACTGCTACCGCGTGGATCCGGAAAACTTTGTAAATGCGATACTACGCGCCGAGGTGTTGCCACTTTCAAACAACAGTTTTGATCAATAGACAAAACCACTGGACTATAATGGACGCATCCCCCTTGGCTGGCTATGCCATTCTCTCTCAGCCAATATCCTTTTGATCCGCGCGCAGAACTTGACGGATCGATGCTTCAATCGATGGGATGGTTCTGAGGGGCGAAATGATGAAATCGCCTGGGCCGGCTTTGCTTGGAACGCACCGCACCCCCCTCGTTCTCCCAGGCGGCCAGGGCAGCAGGATCAGAGTTCAAGCGCTGCCGTCGAGACGCCGGATAATTCTCAGCAGCTATGGTCGCGCCTTCAATTCGGCGGATGATCGCGATTTCTGCCAAATGCGGTTCACCGGGGTCGGCTCGGATATCGGACGTCGCGTAATTCGCTCGTTTCAAGATGAGCCTCAGCAGTCTCTGACCTTCAGATATGTGGCTCATTCTCAAGTCCTCTATTTCTGAAGGACGCACGACCTGCCAATGCGAATACCGTAGTTCAGTCGCGCGCGTACTCGTTTCGAAAAAGCAGCTATGTAGCCTTGTTAGTGAACGCGACGCCCTTGAGGCGTTACGCCGTATACGGCATACCGATGCAGGCCCGAAAACGGCAGGATTTTGGATCCCGTATCGGTCATGTCGAAATTTCGGTGCAGCGCGTTAGCAAGCTGAGCCGGATCTTTCACACCTTCACGGAAGAGCTTAATTAAAAGCTTGGCTGCAGCGTTCATATGGCCGTCTGAGTGTACCGAGATATTTCCTGTATAGCCGCAGCTTACAAGGATGCCCTGAAGCATCGTCAGGTCTTCTGTTTCCAGATGGGAAGTGCTGATTTTGGAAGACATCAAGTCCTCCTTTCGGTCGGGGCGAAGCTTGACAGCCTCAATCGGCAGCGCCCGTTCAATGGCTGCCAAGGCAGTCAACCTGCTCTCAACGACAGACAATAGCAAACGAATTCTTGGCGGTGACAGTCACCGCCAAGCCCCAGACTGCTGATCGGGGGGGCCGATACCGTGCAGTAGCTCTATTGGGTCAGTATCCTGAGGCCTGTCCGGCTGATCTAAGCGACACGGGCATATCGCAATGCCCGCCCCGACGGCGCGTAGGGGATAGGGTTCGCCCATACACGAGCGGGTGGGCGAACCCTCTGGCGCCAGCTTGGCGGAAGCGATCCGTTAAAGGGCAACTCTCCTCTCCCGTTATCGAGAGCTATCTCTCGGGCCATGGTGGCGTGAGATGAGCAAGTTTCGCCGCTTTACGCTGATTGCAGAGCGAGAGTATCTCATACTGGATTTCGGCTTGATTGACAGGAACCGACCACCCTGGATTATAGGTCGATAGCTGGTGCCGCCTCGTTAGACAGTGCGCTCTCCCGGTGGCAAATGAAATGACGCTCGCCAGTTACAGCCAGAACCGCTTCGCGTCGAGAAGATCGTCGAGCGATGCTTGCGCCTTTTCGATCAGCGCCTCCTTGTCGGCATGCGAAACCACGGACGCTCTTGCGGGATGCTCAGCGAGGCCATGCTTCTCAAGCACTTCATGCCCGGTAGCCAGATCGTTCAAGGCGCCGAGGTCATCCTGGAGCGCTTCCATCGCGGCAAGAAATTTCCTGTGCCGGCGCGCTGCGCGCTTGTTCTCGAACAGCGAAACGAAGAATTCGGTGGTATAGCGAAGCTTCTTTGCGTCCTTGCGAACCTCATGGCGATGCTCGTCATCGACCTTCATCAGATTGTGCCCGGCCTTCTTTATCCGCTTGCGCTGTTTGTCCAACACACGCACCGCAAACTCCTGAGCACTCGGTATATCCGCCATTGCGCTTCCCATTCCCGAGAGGTATTCGCCACATTCGAGCCATTCGAAGAGGTCGAGCATCAGCGCTCTCGCTCTCGATGAACCCAAGGCTTCAATCGCGTCACGATAAGCGGCCTCTTTGGCCGCTTTCAGCCTGGAGACGATATCGGCATTGGTGGCTTTTACAAGGAGCACATCGACGTTCCGAGCCTCGCCCAGGACCGCGGCAATCCATCGAAGCTCCTCTTTCAGCCGCTCCGGTTCGCTGCCTGGGATGAACATCTTGAACAGCGAGAAGGCAGACCTCAGCCGGCGAAGAGCGACGCGCGCCTGATGCAGAGCCTCTGGGTTCCGCTTCTGGAGAAGTATGTCCTCGTTTAGCCGAAATTGCCGGACGCAGGATAAGGCAATCGCCTGGAACGCGCTGGCCGCATTCATGTCCGGTTCGAGATCGACGCGCTCGGCCTTGAAAGCCTGTTTTTGCGCCTCAATCAGCGCGAAGCCCCGTTCAGCTTTGGAGCGCATGCCGAACCGAAAGCCTGCGACGCCGTCGATCTTTCTCGCGCAAACGAAAAGGTCGCTGATCTTTCCATCCTTCAGTTCGATTTCGGCTTCGCGTATGGGGAAACGACGGTCGCCCGATATGATTTCACCCCGGTCGATGACAACTTCGATGCGCGAGCCGTTTTCCTCAAGGTCCCATTGGCATCGTTCGATCAAAACGTCAAAGACCGGCTCCAGCTTCAGGTTGGTGCCAAACTTGCCGATAAGTGGGCTAGTGTGGTCGAGGACGGGTTCATCCCCCCCGATCGGCGCTTCCCATTCCGATCGCGCAAAAAGCGACCGGGCTGGGCCGGTGGCTTTCACAGTCTGCACGCGCGCATCACCAACCTTTCGTATGCGCAGCGTGTACCCTTCCTGCCAAAGCGCTCGATCCCTCGTATCGAAGTAGGTCGATCGTTGCTTCAAAATCGTCGCAGGTTCGCCAAGCAGGTGGGAACCGAGAAGGCTCTCTGTCGCTTCATCTGAAAGGTCGAGCTTAATTTCGGTCTCGGATGACACGATCGACTCCAGTTCGTGGTGGACGTTCTCAAACGCCGACCTAGCTGTCATAGTTCAGTGGTACAGCGCTTTGATGAAAGTTAGGAAGAAATCGAAAAGCAATATGCTCTCGGATGACCTCTCATTCTCTTCGACCCCGACGTCACCTCGTGACATCCAGCAGGCCGGAGCGATCTGCTATCGTCGCAATGAAAATGGAGTGCTCAGTATCCTCCTCGTTGGCAGTCGCAGGAGCGGTCGCTGGGGCATTCCAAAAGGGCATCTCGATCCCGGTGAGACCAGTCATCTCGCCGCGGGACGGGAATCTTTCGAAGAGGCCGGAGTGGTTGGCGCGGTCGAGAGAGATGTTTTCGGCACTTTCAGCTATACAAAGGATAGCTCACCACATCGCTACCAGGTTGCCGTCCATCTCCTTGAGGTTTCCACACTGGCGGCAGACTTCCCCGAGAAAGCGGTACGAAAACAGAAGTGGTTTACACTGAAGGCCGCAGTTCGTGACGCCGCCCAGCCGGGCCTGCAGGCCTTGCTCGAAAAGCTGGACGCCATGGGCCAATGACGTTCAGCTTCGCAAAATCGCTGTCGACGGCAATCCGCTCGCAAAAGAAAGTCGCCAGAATCTTAGAAGCCGTTTTGCAGCCGCCGGCGCGCAAGCGGAGACGAAGCGTCTCGCCGCGGCTCGTGACAACGGTAGGGTTCGGCACCAATCCCGGGCGGCTCGTCATGAAATCATTTATCCCTGCCAACCTGCCGAAAAAACCGGCGCTGGTGGTCGTGTTGCACGGATGCGGGCAGACACCCGAAAGTCTGGATGCCGCTTCCGGCTTCTCGCGGCTGGCAAGGGACAGGGGCTTTGTTATTCTCTATCCAGAGCAGACGAGAAGAAATAATTCGCAGTTATGCTTCAACTGGTTTCGCCCCAGCGCCATCGCCCGCGACCGCGGCGAGTTGCTCTCCATCAAGCAGATGATCGAATATGCCAGTAGCCGGCATAAGATCAACGCGAACCGCGTTTTCATCGTCGGGCTTTCAGCCGGTGGGGCCATGACCGCAGTCCTGTTGGCAACCTATCCAGATCTTTTTGCGGGTGCGGCGATCGTCGGCGGAATGCCGGTTGGGGCCGTTCGCGACGCGATGTCGGCTCTTCGTGCGATGAAATCTGGCGCTGCCGCGCCCACTGAGGGATGGGGTCGCAGGATCACGACCATCTCGCCTAAACCGCGGTTGTGGCCCCCAATTACCATCTGGCACGGAACGGCTGATCGCGTCGTCAACCCGGCGAACGCAGATACCAGCATCGACCAATGGCTGGGAGCCATGAACATCGATCGCCGATCAGGTGACGTCCAAACAAAGACCTGGGGCCACCTGCATTCGTGGAAGGCTGCCAATGGGTCCGCAGTTTCTTTGTATTCGATCGCAGGCATGGCCCATGGTCTTCCCATCAAATCGCGCGGCGGCGCCCAGCGCATCAAAGACCCCTTCGTGCTCGCGACCAACGTTTCAGCGCCTCTTGAATTGATGCGGTTGTGGGGGCTGCCTAGACGCTGAGTTGGTCACGGCAGTTGCCCGTGGGCGTCCATGACGCTGCCAGCTATTCGCAGTTCTGCTCGCGCAACATCGCGATTGTCCGTTAGATCTGAAGGAACGCCAGCAAGTCAGCATTCAAGACATCGGCATTGACGGTGAGCATGCCGTGCGAAAAGGCCGGACAGGTCTTGGTGATGCCACTCCTTAGAAGCTTGATTGACTTGCACGCAGCATCGGCGAGTGGGACTATCTGATCATCTTCACCGTGCAGTACCAGGGTGGAGACCGATATCGACTGAGATCTTCGGTCTGGTCCGTTTCAGAAAAGCCTTGATGCCGCCCTAGTGTGCTTTTGCGGCGCCCATCGAGCCCTGCCACCACCTGTTCTGGATCACCGCTTCCTGCACAGCTGCGCGTTCACGGTTGAAACCATAAAACGGGGCCACCGGGAAATCACGGACGAATTTCGACCGGTTGGCAGCGAGTGCTGATCGCGGACCATCGAACAATGTCTTCAAGCGTGCATTTATCGCGACGCGGCCACAAGCATTGCTCATAACGAATTAATCGAGTAAGTGCGTTCCACACCAACAATTCCTTGGGTATGTTCTGTGGATATGTATGATATGTTCACGTTAATTCTCAGCGCAAATTAATAATTGGACATAGTCGTATTTCTGGTTTGTTCATCTTTGAGAAAGATTTGCCACTGGCTTGCATAAATGTCCGGTAACGTGCATTTGAGGCGTTTGGCAACAATTGCTTAGAGGCTCTAGTCCTTATCGAGATCGCCGGCCCTTGCGATTCGGATTGGATGGCCGATGGTAAGGCGCATCAGCCACCCTGAAGCAATCTTCTGGGACAAAGTCCGTCGGCAACTTACACTTTCGCGAGCGGCCAGCGATGTTCCGGTTTGCGCGCAGTCGGAAGCACGATCAAGAAACACAGTATGCCCGGCGCGTAGGTGGAGCGTGGCCGTCTTCACAGCTGAACCCGGTCTGCACCATCCTAGCAAGTCTGCCTCGAAGGCGAGTAAGCGTTGATAGATAACAAAAAACTAGTGATGGCAAGAATTCGAGCTGAGATGGCGAAGGGCACGTCAACATCAGATGTTGTAGAGATTGTCGCTGAAATATTCGCCAGACAAACGGCAGCAGACGAAGCGGAAGCGATACGGAACGCCCCAAGGTCTAAAAAGACCTGAACCAATAAAGCTAGGCTGTCGGGTCCAGACCGCCGATATTTGCCATGTATTCTCGTTCCGGCACCCCGTAGGCGTCGCCCGCCACTGCGAGGAGCCCCGCTCGGTCCCGTATGGTTACATAGGTTCTCGCCGCTGCGATAAGGTGCTTTCCCTCAAGAATATGGAGCATTTCTGTAACGCTTTGGCGGCGCACCGCCAGCATGATGCTCATAAGTTTGTGGGTGAGATGGATCTGGTCCCCGTTGGAACGATCGTGACACATCAGGAGCCAGCGCGCTAAACGTGCTTCGAGCTGATGAGCGGCATTTGTGTACGCTGTATAGGCAATTTGGACCGACGCTGCCTGAAGGTATCTTGTCAGAAAATTCCGAAGCGAGACGCTCTCGGCCATCGCCGCCTGGAGATGAACATTTGCGATTCGGAAGCCCCAACCGTCAACGTGCATAAAGACATGATAGGGCAAGGACGAAGTCCCCGCGATTCCGGAGGTGGGCGCCAAGCCTTCTCGTCCGAACAGCGCGATTTCAGATTTGCGCCCATCAGGAGGACCCACAACGATCGAGCCGATACCCGTTTCTGGAAAATAGGTGTAGTCGCTGATGGTACCAGGCTCGGCTAGACTTGCATTACGCGGGAGATCAACCTTCTCCAAGAACGGGCGAACTCTATCGAGATCGCTCCTCGCCAACTTGGCTAAGAGATTATTTCGGAAAAGTAATTTTGCAATCTCCGGCATTGCTCGTCCTCGTGAGGCAAGAGCAATCGGGTCTCAAAGTCGGTGCGTCAGATTGATTGCAACCGATGATCAGAGCCTAGTCTCCGACAATTCGTTTATGTCGGATTATCTTGACCGACAATTGGCCGGCAGCCCTGTGCACTTTATCGGACGTTGGAAACTTCGCGTGTAGGCCTGACGTTCAGCGAAAACGCTCTATAGTCTGTCCGGTATCGTCCATTTCTATCGGGCCCCGGCGCTACGACCCGCTGCCAGAAGGCCTTTAAACAAGAGGTTGAGGGCCAACATAAGAAAGAACCGCGAGAGCTACGGTTGTTCGGGGCCGAAGTGAATCGAGAAACCACGGTCTGTCAGTTGCCGGATTGATCTGAGGAGTGCAACGGGCTCTCGCCTCCCTCCCACCTTCAATTCAAGCTCGCAAGCAAGATCGATTGGGTCGGTCATACCTCCCTGGACAAGTCTGATCAGCAATCTTGCAGCGACATTGGGAGGCGCATTGGCCCATACATTTGTGCTGTGGCCAGCATCCCCCAGAAGTTCTGCGATCAAGCTCAACTGTTCGGTGGTGACGTAGCGCACGTTTCCGGAATACATGACGGCACACACTCACCGTGTCGTCAGCACATCTCGCTCTGCGCTCAACTTTCGATAGAGGGCAGTAAGCTCCGTATGTCTGGATTCCTTGATATTGGGGGACGCCATCTCGGCATCCAGTTTTTTCAGCTCGAGTGCGATTTCCATCGATCTCGCTTCATTGCCGTCTGACGATCTGAACCTGATCATGTTGTTCTCCGTGAAAGGCTGCCGTTGAAATCTGCCAATGCCGGCGGTTGCGTTATCAGGCAGTTCAAGCCATATCCTGGAGACTCAGTGTCAGGTTATTGCTTCGGCGTCGCTCATAGAGTTTGGCTGCCGCTTCCAGCACCGATGCCCGGTCGCTGTCGAATGCGCTGAGGCACCGCGCCGCCGTCGTCTGCTTCAACGCTGACGCCTCAACCAGGAATTTGACTTCAAACATGCCGTCGTATCCGGTGAAGCGTACGCCGTTCTTTATTTCGTCGAAACTTCGGCTTCGGTTGGGAAACACTAGCGACATCTTGGTCCGACCTTTAATTTTCGCAGTTTTAGGGCGCAAACCAATGACGCCAATCAAGCGATCAACTGGCTTCCGCAGTTTGCTGGCGAGCGGCGTTGTTACGTGGCAGTCGTGTCGCGATGCGGTAAGCCTGGGATTGCGAACGGATGTAGCGCTTTACTCGATACGCGGGGTTTCATTTCGTAACGACCAAAGTGATTTTCGAGCTCGGTTTGAAGATCCACCGGATGTTCCATCCCTGCCTGAAACGATTTGATCAGTAGTTTCCCTGCGGGTGTCACGCGCGTGCCTGTCAGCTCGTGGCTTGAGTAGCCCGCATCTTTCAGCACATTTTGAAGAAAGTTGATATCGGCGACTGTTAGAAGGTGAGGCGAGAGTGCGGAAGACATTGCGTCCTCCTTTCAGTCGGGGCTAGGGCGTGATGACCCTAAAGCAGCAGCGCCCTGAACATGGCTTACTGAAGGAAGAACCTTGCGCTTCTAGAGCGAAGAAAGCAAACGAATACGGGCCTTCATCGAAACCGGAGGAATAATCGCTGTCCGTAAAGCGAAGTTGATGGCCGTGGGCCTCATCGTCCAGCCCCAACGAAAAGGCTCTGGACAGAACCGGTTGCGGAAACACAGAAGCCCCATCCGGCGTTTCGCGGGCGATGACGAGGAGTGATATCGAACGATCGTGTATTGTGACTTTTCCTGGCGCTCAATCCGGAAGGGACGCATCCCTCCAGGAGCGAGAGGCAGCTGGCAGATTTCGCTTCAACCAAGTGCAAAGGGAAATCGCAACATGTCGCACATTGACCCGCGCTGTCTTGCCGTCCGTTTGATGCGAGGACCACGACGGGAAGACTATCTTACATTGCATGGAAAATCCTGACGATGAAAGACCCTCGAAGGTTCGGAAATATGAGCAGACGCTACAGCACAATATCGGCAATGCTGCTTTTCTAGTTTCCTGGCCAGTCTCCAATGAGAAGCGAGTTTTAGGAGCACAGAGATCTATATGAAGGCGCTCAGTCGGTCGGTCTCAATGGGCCGATGCGAGCTTCCTCGCGCTCGGACGCAAGCTTCCGAGTTGTTAGCGGCGCAGAGCTAAAAACGCATCTCGATCGTCACTCAGCCAGGGCGTCTTTCGGGAATCCCGCCGCAAGCCCATCGATAAATTTGCGCACCGCTGGCGGCAGGCCGCGCCTTGTCGTGAAAACCAGATGGACAAGCCCTTTCATGCCGCGCCAAGCGGGAAGAACACGCACCAGCTTGCCTTCGCCCAGTGCCTGTCTGCAGCTATGATCTGGAAGTAGTGCCACGCCGAGGCCGGCAAGGGCTGCCGTGCGGACGGCAGTGAAGTCGGCGCAGCCAATCCTCGGTTCGTGTCGCAACGTATGCGTCCGACCCTCCTCGGTCTCCAGGAACCAGTTTACTTCGCCCTGATCGTCGGTGGTCGATAGCGTTGGTTGAGCAGCAAGGTCCTCGACCGAGCCAATGCGGCTTGCGATCTGCGGGCTGGCCACGAGGATTCGGGTCGAGTTTCCAAGTGAGCGCATCGTCAACGAGGCATCGCCTTCCAGTGAGGTGCGCACGCGCAAGGCCACGTCGATCCGCTCCTCGATGAGATCCACCGGTCGATAGCCACCAGCTGCAAGCGAACTTTTGGGTATTGAACAAGGAAGCGCGTGACGAGCGGAGAGATCGCCTCGACGAGCCCGGTCGGACAACTCATGCGGATCATCCCATGCGGCTCCGATTGCGCTTCGGCAACGAGCGCCTCAGCACGTTCGGCTTCCGTCATCATGGCCCTGCAACGCTCGTAGAAGGACTTGCCAACATCGGTTACGCGGAAACGCCGGCTTGAGCGTTCGATAAGACGGATACCAAGGCGAGCCTCCAGTCCTGCCACCCGCCGACTGAGTTTCGACTTGGGTTCGCGCAGTGCGCGGCCCGCCGCCGCGAACCCGCCGTGGGCGACCACTTCCGCAAAATAGACAAGGTCATTCAGATCGTACCGCATCATCGTTCTCCGTTTGGAACGATGGGTAACAGATTTGACGGCTATTTGCATAATCGTTCCGCTGTCATGTTCTTTTCAACGGCACTAGGCCGTCCACAAGGAGCAACACAATGAGAACTTTTGAAAACAAGGTTGTAATCGTCACGGGCGGCACAAGCGGCATCGGACTTGCGACAGCACAGGCATTTTCGCAGGCAGGCGCATCGGTTTTCATCACCGGCCGGCGCAAAGATGCGCTTGATGCAGCCGTCAAGACGATAGGCGGCCGCGTCACCGGCGTGCAGGCCGACATGAGCAAGCTCGTCGATATCGACCGCCTCTACGACGCCGTCCAGCAGAAGCATGGCCATATCGACGTCGTCTTCGCCAATGCCGGAGGCGGCGAGATGGCGCCGCTCGGCGCAATCAGCGAGGAGCACTATCAGAAAACCTTCGATACCAACGTGAAGGGCACGTTGTTCACTGTTCAGAAGGCACTGCCGCTTCTGCGCGACGGGGCCTCGATCATCCTCACCTCATCGACGACCAGCATTTCCGGCACGCCGGCCTTCAGCGTCTACTCCGCGACAAAGGCGGCGGTGCGCAATTTCGCGCGCAATTGGATCCTCGATCTGAAAGATCGCCATATCCGCGTCAATGCGATCTCCCCGGGCGTGACCGATACGGCTGGCCTCAACGAGTTGTTCGGCAACGGCCAAAGCGCCGAGAACACCAAGAACTACCTTGCCGGCCTCATTCCGGCAGGCCGCGTTGGTCAGCCCGAAGAGATCGCTAAGGCCGTGCTGTTCCTGGCCTCGGACGACGCTTCCTTCATCAACGGTGTCGAGCTGTTCGTCGACGGCGGCCAGGCACAGATCTAGGCTCACCGCCGCAAGGGAGAACCATCATGGCTGATATCGCCACGCTTCTTGAGCGCAACCTTCAGGGCATTTTCGGGGAGGGGGACGATACCCTGCGCCGAAAGGTCGCCGAAGAAATCTTTCATGACGATGCCGTGTTCGTCGAACCACACGGGATCTATCGCGGACGAGACGAAATCGTCCGGATAGCTGGGATCATCCGAGCCTTGCATCCGACATTCCGATACTCGACGCTCGGGCGTGCTGACGTGCTGCATGATAAGGCGGGACGCTTGCGCTGGGTGTCGGGGGTGCCGGGTGAACCGCCTGCCTATGCGGGCACCGACTTCATCGTCGTAAGTGATGGCCGGATCGCCGCCGTTTACCTGTTCTTTGATGGTGCGCCTGATCCGACCAGTCCGGCTGTGAACGATGGTCAATGACCGGCGGATCTCCAAGACAAGTTCTCGCCTAGTAAACGGGCATGATACCCCTGCCGTCCGTCACTTCTTGATAATCAAAAAACAGGTCGCGGCGTAATCGATATGCGACGGTCGGGGATCGGCAGAAGAGCTCGACCGTCGTATGGCCCACGATCTGTGGCCAAAACGTTGGCACGCATCGCCTCCGGCGACGCGATCAACCCTTGGTCTGGCTTGTTTTCGTTGAAGCCGGAAGACCTCCCGTCTGCTTCAAGAACACAATGGTTTCAGCGCAGACCTCGCGCCTGCGAGCATCTCGAAGCGACAACAGCCGCCTCTTGTCACCAGGCGTCACATCTGTGCCGCCGGCCCGGGATGCGAGCTCATCGGTTTCAACAAGATCGATCAGGAGATTGCGCATGACGCCATTCATTTCGTGGAGATTGCGCATTTCCAACATCGCCGGTGAAGTCCGCATTCTTCGCGAAATCGCATCGTCGATAGACTTTTCCGTCAGTTTCGTTTTGACGACGAGGTAGCGAGCGGCCAGCACGCCGAGTACTGTAAAAATAAAGATAAAGACGGTGACAAGCATGACGACGGGCTCCTAGTGCCGAATAAATCGTGCTCGGCAACGGGTTGGTCAATGCCCTCCCGCAGAAAGTCGCGAACGGAGTGCCATATGACCTTCAGTGTGTCTCCGGCTGGAGGCAAACACGGTCGCGGTGGTCCGGCCGCTTGTGGGATCTCACCTTTGGCTTTGTGCCACAACGATCGCGGCGCACGATGGGCAGACTGGAGACGATTCGATTTTGAATCTCTGCCGCTAAGCTCCTTGAGTAACGAGGTGATCATTGCAGCAATTTTTCGAGACTTCACAGGGCCTGCTGGCAATTGGAGCGATCCTTGGGGCAGGTCGCGTCACACTTGGGGCGCTGATTCCCACTTTTACGTCCGTCCTTTCCCGCAGGCGCTCAGCCTCTGATGAACGAAGCGCGGCCATGCAGGCGGTTCTGGCTTTGGACGACTTCGTGGGGTCGAGCTATTCAGCCGTTCACGACACCCCGGAATCAATCCGATGAACGAGGACGAGTTCGTCTTCCACATTCCCGATCCGGTCCTGGCGTTGCCGTCGCCGGATCGCTTGGAGCTCCTTGATGAGGAAATTGCCGATGAAATCATGTGGCTTGGCAATCGCGTCCTTAACTTGGGACGTGCCCTTGATGCGCTCGATCTCTCGGCTCGAAATTTTGATGGCTTCTTCGAGCGCCGGCGGGAAGGCTACGCAGTCCTTGCGGCGCAAGCGATGGACCTGATCGACCGTCTGGTCAGCGAGTACGAGCTTCGTATGCCCGACAAGCCTGATTATTATCGGCAGAGGGAGGGCTTTGTCCGCGTCCTGCAAAGCTCGGGGGAAAGCCGGCAAAGCACACGGACGGCGCGTCAGGTCAACAAGACGACCGGTTCCAACGTGACCCAGCTGTTTCCGAAGGCAACCGACGACGCTGACTGGCGGCCCCCAAAATAGACCCGGCGACCTTTTGGCACCTCGCGGCTGAGGCAACGACATCGTATCTATTCCTGCAATCGCCGCCCTCAGGAGCCGACTTTGCTGAAAATCTATCGCGACATTGACGGAGCCGTCAGGGCAGGTGCAGCCGATGACTCATTGCCTGGTCACGTCATCTGGATGGACCTCCTCGATCCCGACGAAGAGGAGATCGCATTCGTCGAGCGGCGTGCAAGGGTAAGAGTTCCAACACGCGATGCCCTGAGCGAAATTGAAGTATCGAGCAGGCTTTCCAAAGAGGGAGACCGGCTTTACCTCAGCGCACCCGTCGTTGGTCATGCTACAACCGAGCACGCCGAGCTCTCGCCGGCAGGCTTTATCGTCGGCCCTGACTTTCTGGTGACCATCCGCTTCGACGACTTGCCGGCTTTCGATGCTGTTGCGGAACGGATAAAACACGATGAAACGCTTGCCAGCGGCATGGGTGTTTTCGTGGCGCTGCTGGAGGCCATCGTCGACCGTGGTGCTGATGTTCTTGAGCATCTGGCCGCCGCAGTAGACCAGGTGTCCCGGACGGTCTTCAAAGGAAATCTCAAAGGTTCGGCCTCTCCCCGCAGTGCCAACTTTACGCTGCGCCGCGCGCTTTCCAAAGTCGGCGCGCTCGGCGATCGATCCTCGAAGGCCCGCGATGTCCTGCTCGGCGTTGGCAGGATGGCTTCATTTACTTTGGATGTGTGTCACGAGATGCTGTCGGACGAATTCCGCGACCAGCTGCACGCTGTGACCAAGGACGTCTCCTCATTGAGCGATTACGAAACGCATCTTTCGGACAAGACCCAATTTCTCCTGGACGCAGTCCTCGGTTTCATCACCATCGAGCAGAACGACATCTTCAAAGTGCTGACGATCGCCTCGGTGGTCGGTGTGCCACCGACCCTGATGGCCGGCATATGGGGCATGAATTTCAAGTTCATGCCGGAGTTGGGCTGGGAGTGGGGTTACCCGTTTGCCTGGACGGTCATCATCCTGAGCGCCATCGCGCCTCTCGTCTGGTTCTGGCGGCGGGGATGGTTTTGAGAATCCCCAGTTTGGGGAATCGGAGGCTGTGAACCATCGACCGGGATGCTTGGCCCCGCCGGCGGCCGCGGGTGAGACTTTAGAAAGCGGGTGCCAGCGAGACGAGCTCGTGTCCTGCTTCCAACAACAGACCTCGCGACCGCTCAACGTCCTGCTGCTTCAGCAACAGGTAGTCGCCATTGAAGGTGGATACCAAGAATATACCGACACCATTTTCCGAAAGTGGGCGTATGACCGACAGGACGATGCCCGTCTCCCCGAACGCGAACGGGCCAATGAACTTGAAAGCCGTCCACCCGCCGTCTTTGGAAACGCCGCCAGGCACACGGTCAGCCAAGCATACGATCGATAGTTCGTCGTCCCCGCGGCTTACAGATCCAAAACCTGGTCCGGACCACCATCCGGGCAACTCTGCAGTGGCGTCCAATTGAACTATCGCGTATTCGCCATCGAGTTCAGCAATCTTGATTGTAGGCATGCAGATTTTCCGGGCAGATCTATTTTCACACGTCAATGTCGTCGTTCTTAGCACACGCATAAGCCAATCCGGCAGCCATTTTTCGACCCCATCAGCGGTATCCGCTCCTGCAATGGACACTCGAATGGCAACCATGAATGTGTCCCTTCCAGATGTGAGAAAAGACTGGGTAGAAGCGCGAGCCAAGACAATGCTCGTCTGCGCCACCAGAGAGTTGAGGCAACGCACACGGAGGAGCCCGCCATCAGTTCACAGGCGCTGGTTCCGTCATTGGCGGTTTTCAGAAGACTTTCGCAAAATGTATCCCAGACATTGTAAACCTCAACGCGCCGGAGAGGAAGCAACCTTGTCTGCTCGGGCATCGTCTTGAGCCGATCTTTAGTCCAGCTCGTGACCACATAGATGTCGCCGTCTTCGTCGAACTCGAGGTCCGAAGTCGGGACGGCAACGGGCTCGACGCCAAAAACCGCTGAGCCGCCAACATTGCAGCCGTGAATGTGGTCAATCTTGCCGACCTATGGTCGTCAGCACCATAGATCGTGGCGCCCGGAGCGCCGCCGGCGTCAGTTCAGAGCATGGCAGACGAATGTGGCTCGTGTGGTCTATGGACAGTTCCTTCATTGTTGGAGGATGGAAAATCTGCAGGTCCGCCGACTGTTCTGAAACTGACAATCGCATCGCAGCACCTACTGTCGGTCTCGATCGTCAACGATTATCTCTCCCGACAGTGAACGATTTTCAGCGTCTCGCGTTCTCTGATCCAACAAGATTATTTTGCCTCGGGGACGTCATGAAGACCATCGCATTGTTGGGTTCTGGAATCACCTGCGCGGTCGGCTCCTGCATTGCGGCAGCCTCGATCGCGTCTATAATTATGGCAGCGCCCGAACGCCATACATTCGCAAGTGAAACCGCATCGGACCTGTGGACTACAGCGCCAGTCAGGATTGATCGGTCGGCTCAGTCGTTCGAAAGGGTTCCGGCTCAGTTTTCGACATACGCCCTCGCGCAACCATCTGCAAAGACGGGTCTTGCCAAAGGCCCGGCCACAGTCGCCGCACCAGTCGTGAACACGGCAATGTCGAGCCAGCATTTGAGCTGGTGCATTGACCGCTATCGCTCCTTCGATGCGAAGACCAATACTTACCGCTCGTTCAGCGGCCAGACTCGTGCCTGCTACTCGCCTTATGAAAGCGGTCCTTCGACCACCGTTACGGCTACTGAAAGTGTCCAGCCTACGTCCGTGACGGCCGCGGCCGCCTCATGGTGCTCTGCCCGTTACCAGTCATACCGTGTCGAGGACAACACCTACCAGCCCTATGACGGCCCGCGAAGGGCTTGCGAGGGTCCGCGTGCGTCTAGCGAGGTGGCATCAAGATAGCCCGAGCACACCGGATACCTTGCGAAACGTTAGCGGCTGACCGCGAATGAAACGGCATCGTCCGATTGGCGTTTCTCCGAGACACGTACGCGTTCTTATTCACATCTCGTGAGATACCGCCGTCCAAGCAAAGGCACTATTTGCCTGGCAACATTGCCTGAAGAACCCCGTCGCGGCGAACCAAACCGTGAAACAGTGCGGCCGCGAGATGCATCACGACGAGTGCGAAAAACGCGAAGGCCAGATAGAAATGTGCGCTCCAGAGCATAGCGTGCAGGCTCGCGCTCTGCGGCAGGATCGGGGGAAGACGGACACCGCCATAGAGCACAATCGGATAGGCCGCTGCCGACATCATCGCCCAACCAATGAGCGGCATGGCGATCATCAGCAGGTATAATGCAAGATGCGACAGATGGGCAGCGAGTTTCATCGGCAGCGGTAGATCTGGTGGCAGAGCCGGGGCACCCGATATGAAACGGACCACAAGACGAACCAGGGCGAGAACGAGGATGAGGATTCCCAGAGTCTTGTGTGTCACCAGCAGCGCAACGTACCGCTGACCGATCGTCGTGACCATCCCGACGCCGATGAATAGCATGGCCAGAATTCCGACAGCCATCAGCCAGTGCAAAAGACGCTGGGCGGCAGAGAAACGTGTTGTGATGCCGGTCATGGTTTCGCGCTCGCTGCTGTTCGGGGGTACTGGCTCGCTTCACTGGTTCGAAGATCATAGGATCTGGCATAGGCAGCCGATCGTGCTGCAGGAAATGGATCATCGGAAACCTCGATGCCGTCCGGCAGAACTGTCGGGTCGAAATTGATATCCCGGCACAGGCCGTCCGCCTCTTGCTCGATTTTTTCCACCACAAGCGTTCCAGCTTCCACCGTCCTTCGTTCAGGCGGCCAGGCCTTTGTCGGATCGGATGTTGGATCTGAAGGGTCGGCGACTGTCAGAACAAGGGTCCAGCGCTGGGGCGACTTGGATACACGGTCGATGATGTCCTCTTCAAGATGATTGGGGCCCAACTTTGCGAAATCCTCAACTGCGATCGTCACAGGCTGAGTTTCGGGCCGCAGTGACCAACGCACCGCGTTCTTGGCCCCGTCACCATTCGTAAAGATGAATGCATTCAGGCTATTGAAGGTCACCTCGGCATAGCTGGCTGTCCAAGGGGCCTTGCTTGCCCACTCGCCGAATGCGGCAAATTCGGGATGTGCTGCCACAAAGCCCTTCATGGCATCAGGGTTCTTGCTCTTTGAAGCCTCGAGCAGGTCATAAAATCCCTGCGGCGTCGAAACCGCGAAGACAGGCGGGTCAATCAGCGCCATGC
Source organism: Rhizobium sp. 10N427 (assembly GCF_056394605.1). Lineage (NCBI taxonomy): Bacteria > Pseudomonadati > Pseudomonadota > Alphaproteobacteria > Hyphomicrobiales > Rhizobiaceae > Rhizobium > Rhizobium sp. 10N427. The sequence continues at coordinate 28,398 of NZ_JBFTID010000021.1, forward strand.
GCCAGACGTTACCGTCCGGAGCTGAAATTTGCATACCGATGCCGCGCACGCGCACGGTAGGATCTGCTGCGTTGGGATCAGGCGTTGCGAGGTTGAAACGTCCGAGAACCGGATATCGTCCCGCGATGAACAACGGTGCCTTCGAAAGCGCGACAGCGTTGCCATTGGCTTCGAAGTTGCCCGTGAAGCACACCCCCTTCGCATGATTTCTCCGATGCCCCAGCGCGGGTCCGCCAGGAGGCGCCAGAGCGGCCACAAGCTCCATAGATGTTAGGCGTCCGGGTGTGAGCCATCCGGCAGTGTATGCAAAGGCGCCGACGCTGAAGCCCACGACTGCACTGATCAGCACGAGGGATCCGAGAGCGGAATGCTGCGAACCCGGCATGAAAAACTCTCCGTCGTTTCAGTTTTTCTGTGATGCTGGAAATCGATTGCGATGCGACGACAAGTGGTGCTGGGGATGCTTCACCTGCTTTCAGGTTTTGAAGAATGGCATTGTTGTCCATCGCGGTCAAATCGGAGGTCGCGGTGGAGGCGGCCTCAATGCCCCGAATGTGGGACCTGAAAGAGATGACGGATCCTTGCTGTAATCGAGGTCGGGTGCTGATCTGCTGATTGCCTCAAGTCGTTTGAAAGGTGAATCTCGCTTTCGACGCGTCGCGTCAATAGCAGTCCGAGCTCTTCTGCAAGTCCAGGACGGTCTCGCATGACGCCTGCCAGGACCTCTTTGGAGATTTCGTAGACGACGACAAAGGTGAGCGCGCGCATTCTGGCCGGTTCGACCGCACCCATGAGGACCCCACGTTCGCCAAACAGGTCGCCAGGCGCCAATCTCGTGATCTCGCTCATGACCCCTTCAATCTCACGCTCGACGACGACCACCCCGCTTCGCACGATCATCAGGGACGTCAAAGCAGCGTCCTGGGGAGCGATGACGACATCCTGTTTGAAGGTCAGCCGCTTCATCTCCTGCGCAAGGTTCTCCCTTTCGTCCTCTGTCAGAGTGGAGAACAACCCTATCGAGCTCAGGAGCCTCCAGGGAGTTCCCGGGTGTTTGGATGTCGCGTCCTGAACCTGAACTATGCCGGCCGATGCGTTTACCGGTGGACCGAGCTGAATTCCAGCCGCTTTGGCATGCCTGTAGGCAAGGTCGTAGATCTCATTTCGTGCCGCTGCGATCTTCGAGATCCCCGACACGCGGAAGGAGAGCTCAACATCGACGCCTGATGAATCCATGCCGACAATCGAAACGGATGGAGGCGGAGATTTGAGAATGGAATTGGCGCTGAGCAAGACCGCCTGCATTGCCTGTTCAATCGTTGCCGGGCTGCGGGTTGGAAGCATTCGAACTGTCACGGTAGCGCCATGGACCTCATCGGGAGCGGTGAGGTTCGTCAGACGAGCCTTCGCAAGCGCGCTGTTCGGCACGATGATCAGATCATTGGTGCCGCTCAGCAGGTGAGTGGAGCGCCAGTTCGTCTCCACCACCCGGCCCTGAACATTGTCGTCAAGCACAATCCAGTCGCCGACATTATAGGGCCGGCCGAGATTCAGTGCGATGCCGGAAAAAACGTCGTTGAGGGTACTTTGCAGTGCCAGACCAAGGACGATTGCAAAAACGCCGGATGTGGCGATCAGGGTACCGACCGGCAGACTGAAGACGAAGGCAATAATGGAGAGAGCCGCGCCGACGTAGATGATGCCTACAAGCAGATCCTGTATCAGTCGGCCCTCTCTCGGATTTCGCTCGAAAATCAGAAACAGCCGAACCGAAGCGACAAGGACCATTGCAGTGCCGATCCACCACGTCGTTTTCGCAAGGCCGAGAAACAAACGGTGTGTCAGATCCTCGGCCGTCATATCGGTCGACCATGGCGCGACACCGTTGGCGATCAGCAGGACCGTCAGCATCACGAAAAACACGACGTGAGCGGAAAACCGCAGCGCGGGCCGTCCTCTTGCAAAGACTCTCGCTGTAAGAATCAAGACCACAAGGGTCACGAACTGAGAGATCGGGTCACCGAGAACACGGCCTATCAGCGTAGAAAATGGGTCTGACATGGCGTCTCCTGGATGATGCCCGAACCAACCTTACCCCAGCGCCGCATGGTGGCAATCGACGGTCAACAGGAATCTTCGCACCATTCTGCCTATTCTGAACCATTCAAGACCTACCTTCGCGCAGCGATAGTTTTTACCGGGCCATCCGGTCGACCTTCCCGAGCAAGGCTCGGCGACCGATATCGCGGCGTCTAGGATAGATATTGTTTTCATAGATCTTTTCGATGAAAAGACGCAGCTCCCTTCCAAATGAGAACTTCTTCGTGTGAAGCATTTTCCTGGCCGTACATATGCATCCGGCACCGCTTCTTGCTTCACGAACGTTGACAATGCTCGCGTCTGGAGCGCCATCAGCGGCTGCCAAACCGAGCTCTTGCTTCTTCCGTCGCGGGCATGAAGAACGATACTAGCGTGCCCTCAGGGTCTCTGAACTGGAAGGTGCGATTGCCCCAAGGTAGCAGTTTTGGCTCGTGCACCACTTCGACATTGCTCTTAAGGCGTGAGAACTCCGCATCGATATCATCGACCAAAAATTCGAGTATCGCGGACCGGTTGGCGCCCGGCGTGGCGGTTCCGGCCATGAAGAGACCCACGGTCTCGGCTGCGCCGATCGCCAATGTCGCGCCAGGCGTCACTATCTCGGCAAAGACCGGCGCCAGCCAGTCAGCGGCGGTATCCGTCACCAGTTCGTAAAACGAAACGGCGGCGGTGATGTCGCTGACGATAAGGCGGGTGGATGCAAGTCTCATGATCTATCTCTCCAATAACGCCGCTTGGTCGGCATTGAGACCTTGTAAGCGAAGCCTCCTGACAGCATGGTGGCAGCAGGAGTGAGCCATGCGTCGTGCCGACCGTCTTTTCCAAATCATCCAGATCCTTCGTCGCTCGTCGCGTCCGGTAACGGCAACCATGCTTGCCGGCGAGCTGGAGATCTCGATCCGCACAGTCTATCGGGACATGGCCGATTTGATTGGTCAACGTGTCCCGATCGCTGGCGAAGCGGGCTTGGGCTATATTCTCGATTCAGACTACGACATGCCGCCCCTCATGCTCACACCTGATGAGATCGAGGCGGCCGTGCTTGGCGCCCAGTGGGTTGCACAGCATTCCGACCCATCGCTTGCAGCTGCTGCCCGCGATCTGATTGCCAAAATCGCTGATGCCATACCGGAAAGACTGCGCCCCCACATTGCTGAACCGAGCATTGGCACCAAGCCGAAAGCCGGCGATGCCGCAGAGATCGTCGACGCAAGGCAGCTTCGCAGCGCCATCCGCACCGGTATGAAGATCAGGCTCCGCTATCACAGCGAGCGTGGGGAGCACACGGAGCGGATCGTTTGGCCAGTCATTCTCGGTTATGCTGAAGCCTATCGGATGCTGATCGCATGGTGTGAGACCCGAAGCGATTTCCGCCATTTTCGTACCGATAGGATGATTGCCGCCGAAGTTCTTGAAGAGCCTATCGGCTTGCGAAAAGGCGAACTGCGGCGTCGTTGGGAAAGGTGGCGAAACGCCCGGGATCCTTCAGCATTCCCATTCAACACCTGATCAGGTGTCACGGTTGTGCCGCTTGCCGAGCAGATGCACCCACGGGACAAGATGGGCAATCGCCATCAGCACATACATCAGCACCATCCCGCTTAGCATCGAGCCGCCGTCGCTGGCACAGATCGTCATTGTTGATCGATCGCCAGCATTCAGGAAAGCCATGACGCCAAAGACAGGAGCGGCGGCAAGGTGTAGAAAGCGGCTGATCGCCGTGGTCCGATATCGGCCGGCGGAAGCGCCGGCCATGCCGTTGTGAATGAACGATCTGCGCACGGCGCTAGACTCCGTAGCGATCGTGATGGCGCCACCAGACGCCTTCCTCATTGCGCCCGAGTGGTGCCCGGTCGAGCCATTGATACATGCCCCAGAGGCCATCCAGCCCGCGGGCGTAGGATGAATAGGTGTGATAAATCTCGCCGCCATGCAAGGCAAAGGAGCTCACACCTGGCCGGTCGCGTGTATAGGTTGCGACATCAGTGCCCGTCATCGAAGCGATCTGCGCGACGGGCCCCTCGCTGCCCTTGAGCTCCCATTGTTGCACCGTCTCGGCGAGCGGTTCGGGCATCGGTGGCTCACGGCGATAGTTGTACTCGATGCCACCGTTCACCTGCTCCTCCGGCGTGAACCAGACATTGAAGTCGTGATTGAAATCACTTTCCGCTGAAGACGCCCAGTCGAAGGTCCATCCCATACGCTTCTTGAATTGCTGCAGTTTGACGAGTGGTCCGCGCGAAACGGCCCAGAAGGCGACGTCATGGTTTTCCAGATGTACGAAAATGCCGTTGAACCCGTCAGCTATCGATGAACAGGAGGGGCAGCCCGCTGTATAGTCCGTGCCGAACATGAAGTGGTAGACGAGGAGCTGCGAGCGCCCCCGGAAGAGCGCCGAAAGAGGCACGATGCCCGCATCTGTCTGCAACTGATATTGTTTGTCGATCTTCACCCAGGGGAGCTGGCGGCGGTGCTCCGCGATTTCGTCGCTGCGCCTTGTCAGCTCTTTTTCTTCTTCAAGAAGGGCAAGCCGGGCTGAAAGCCATGCCTCGCGCGTGCCAGTCACAGTGGTCGTCATCATCTTTCTCCTCATCAAAATTCTGCAGGCGCTTCACGTAGCCGGCAGATCGGCGTTACCCTAGGTCTGATTGACCGGAGGGTGGGAGTTACAAGTGTGACGGGATTTCAATGGACTCGATGATCACGGCTGCGGCGCAAGCGCTCGCGGCCGGCGATGTGCTCGGCGCTATGAAACGCGTCGCGCTGCGTGGCGATGCTCCGGCGCTCGCTCTCAGAGGAATTGCACTTGCCCAGCTCGGTGATTTCGAGCGGGCCAAGGCGCTCCTGAAAAACGCTCACCGCGCCTTCACCTCCCGCGAAGAGCTGGCTCGCGCCCGCTGCAAGCTGGCGGAAGGTGAGATCGCCCTTGTGAGCCGCGACCTCAGCTGGCCTGAAAAGGCTCTGGAGATGGCGCGCCAGACGCTCGAGCGGCACGGCGACAGGCCGAATGCAGCCCATGCCCGAAATCTGCAGATTCGCCGCCTGCTGCTTGTCGGCCGCCTCGAAGAAGCGGAGACGCTGCTTGCGATGCTCGATCCATCGCCATTGCCGCCCGCCGCAAGAGCAAGCCTGGAGCTGACCGTCGCCGGCATTGCAGTCCGCCGGCTAAAGATCCAGATCGCCCGCGCGGCTTTTGCGCGCGCGGCATCTGCGGCAAGGGACGCCGATATTCCGGCTCTTGTTGCGGAAGTGCAAAACGCAGCTCATGTTCTCGATGAGCCCGCGGGCCGAAGAATTGTCCACGGCGACGAACGCACCCTTTACCTCGATGAGGTCGAGGCACTCCTTTCCTCTGATGGCCTTATCATCGATGCCTGCCGCTTCACCATCCGTCGTGGCTCCCGAATCGTTTCCTTGGCTGGAAGGCCAGTGTTGTTTTCACTGGCGCGCGCGTTGGCCGAGGCTGCACCGGATGACTTGCCGCGCGGCGTTCTGCTCGCCCGTGCCTTCGGTGCGCGCCATGTAGACGAATCCCATCGTGCCCGTCTGCGGGTCGAAGTCGGGCGGCTGCGCGCCGCGCTAGAAGGGCTTGTGACCATCGAGGCCACACAGGACGGCTTCGTTCTCCTGCCTGCCAACGGCGCCGATGTCGCGGTGCTGGCACCGCCGATCGATAATGAGAACGGTACTGTGCTCGCCCTCCTTGCCGACGGTGAAAGCTGGTCGAGTTCGGCTTTATCGATCGCGCTCGGGATCAGCACGCGCACGGTCCAGCGCGCACTTGAAACACTTGCTGCGTCGGGCAAGGTCGAAAGCGTAGGCAATGGACCGGCGCGGCGCTGGATCAGCACGCCGGCAATCGGTTTCCCGACAACATTGTTACTCCCGGGACCGCTCCCGAGCGGCTAGCGTCGCGAAAATAATGATGGAGGAATAGGCATGAAGCGATCCGCAGCCGAGATCATCCGTGAATACGGTCCTTTCGATAGTGCCCAAAGGGTCAACGGCGTGACCTTCGACGGGCAGCATATCTGGTTCGCTTCCGGCGAGAAGCTCCATGCGCTGGATCCGGAAACGGGTAGCGAGGTAAGCACGATCCATGTTGCATCGCATGCAGGGACCGCATTCGACGGCCGCTCTCTCTACCAGATCGCCGAGGATCGGATCGTCAAAATCGATCCTCAGACCGGCACGGTCCTGTCGACCATTCCGGCGCCCGGAAACGGTGGCGATTCCGGGCTCGCCTGGTGTGAGGGCAGCCTTTGGGTCGGCCAGCATCGCGGCCGCAAAATCCATGAGATCGATCCGGATACCGGCGCCATCAAGCGGACCATCGAATCCGATCGGGTCGTGACCGGCGTCACCTGGGTCGACGGTGAACTGTGGCATGGGACGTGGGAAGGCGACGTCAGCGATGTACGCCGTATTGATCCGGGGACAGGCGAGGTTCTGGTACGCCTCGAGATGCCCGAAGGGATCGGCGTTTCCGGCTTGGAATCTGACGGGAAGGATCGCTTCTTTGCCGGTGGCGGAACGCAATCCGTGGTTCGGGCAATCAGGAGACCGCGACCGTGAAATCAAGGCGCAACGCTGCCCTCTCATGGCAAATGGAACGCTTCGCGGCGTTCGATCATTTCAGGAGTGAATGGATTCGAGCGGAGCTAGGCAGATGCAAATCCAAGGGGTCTACGCCGCACTCGCGACCACCGACATCAAGAAGGCAGAAGAATTTTACAGCTATCTATTCGGTCGGGAAGCCGAYGATCGCCCGATGGCGCGATTGATCCAATGGCGCGATGTTGCCGGAGCGAACATTCAGGTATTCGAGGATCGTGATACGGCCGGTTCCGGCCGATTGACGATAGTCGTGCCTGATATGGCCGATGCCAGAAATGCCCTTCGGAAGATCGGTGTGCAGCTTGTGGGTGAAGCCCAGGGTGACTATGGCCGGATTGCACAGATTTCCGATCCAGACGGCAACCGCATCACGCTTGCTGAACCGCCCTCAAGAGCGTTCACTCGTTAGGCTCGCGTCGCCGGCACGGCTTTCACACGGCCAACCGGATCAAGGTAATCCGGACAGCCAACAGCAATTGAGCGCCAACCGGGCAAGAGGTGCGGGAAACCTGGCGATCCATGTGCAGATCAACTGCGATGGTCGCGCACCCGTCGTTATGTAAGCCGTTTCATGCACGCCCTGACAGCCCCCTGGTGTTACGCCGCAAGGTTCTTGCAGGCAAAGTCGCCAGCACTATCTCTTATGTAACAAAGGTGCATGGCGGGATACTCATGGCGAACCCCTACGAAACACTGGGTGTGGCAAAAGGCGCATCGCAGAAGGAAATTCAGACCGCATACCGCAAGCTTGCCAAGAAACTGCATCCAGACCTCAATCCTGGAGACGCTGCATCGGAGGAGAAATTCAAGGCAGCGTCAGCCGCCTACGCAATCTTGGGTGACGAAGACAAGCGCGCCAAATTTGACAGGGGTGAGATCGACGAGACGGGCGCAGGGCAGCAACAGCGGAGCTACTATCGTGACTATGCTGCGGATCAGGCCAGCGGCGCCCGTTATCATAATGCAGGCGGTTTTGCCGATTTCGGTGACAGAGACGACATCTTTTCGAGCTTCTTTTCCGGAGCAAGGAGCAGGGGCAATGCGTCTTACCAAGGTGGCGACCTGCAGTATCGACTGGAGGTCAGTCTTCGCGAGGCGGCGAACGGTGGCAAGAGGACGGTTTCGCTTCCCGAAGGCGGGACCCTGGAGCTCAAGATCCCGGCTGGTGTCCGGGACGGCCAGATCCTGCGCCTTCGTGGAAAAGGCGCACCGGGCCATAATGACGGACCGGCCGGCGACGCCCTCATCGAAATCCACGTTCTGCCTGACAGGCAGTTCTCCCTTGAGGGCGATGACGTCAGGACCGAAGTCCCTATTTCAATCCGCGAGGCGGTTCTCGGCGCAAAGGTGGAGGTCCCGACCCTGTCCGGCGCGGTGTTCCTTTCGGTTCCACCAAATTCCAGCACCGGCAAGACGCTTCGTCTCAAGGGCAAGGGTTTTCCAAACAAGCATGGTGGCCATGGCGATCAATACGTCGTCCTGAAGATCGTGTTGCAGGGCACGCCGGACGCAGAGTTGAACGAATTCATGACCAACTGGGAAGCGGGCAAGTCACATGATCCGCGGCGTACATAGGAGGAGGCGATGGACGAGCTTGAATATTGCCGTACCCTGAGGATTGAAACGTCAACCCTTCAGATGTGGGTCGAGGAGCGATGGATCATCCCGGTTGGATCTCCCGACGCTTTTTCCTACGAGGATGCCGACGTGGCAAGGGGTCGCTTGATTCTAGACCTGATCGGAAGCATGGGGGTCAATGATGCAGGCATCGACGTGGTCATTGATCTTGTCGACCAGCTCCACAGTCTGCGCGAACGGATGCGTTTGTTGATGGATGCCATCGCGACGCAGGACATCGCGGTCCAGAATGCACTCGGCCGCGCACTCAATCGGGGCTGATGCCCGCAGAGAACGCCTGCCAGGTCATTCATTCTTGCTCATCGTGCTCTTGTATTCGAACTCGGCATTGGCTGGGTGGTCGACATATTTGTGCTTGAAGACCTCCGCGTCTTCGGCCTTTTCGAAACCGACCGCCACCCAGCGAGACGCGGCCATATTTGAATCGGCCCAGATGACGAAAATCTCGGCTTCGGGAAATTCGCTTCCCCAGTCATTTGCCCGATCTTGGAACGCCTCGTCGGTTTTGAAGGAAAAGGTGAACAGTGCCTTCAGCCGTTCTTCGTGGGCATGGAAGTAATCCAACACCGACTTCTCGTTGATAGGGAAGGGAGCGCTTTCGAAATTGTCGTCTGTGCCGAACTGCAGCGTCTCCAGATTCTTGCCGCCCTTGTTCCGGCGTAGCGAGAACTCGAAATTGTGGTGTTCCAGGCTGTAGGCAGTCGCTGTCTTCGGATGGCTCCATTCAACGCGGTTCAATTCCATCTGCAAACTCCGGTCTGGCATTTGGTGGCGCGAAAGTGGTCGTGCAATCAAGAACTAGGGCAGGCACAGATTTGGAGGAGGGCCCAACGCCGATGAGCCGTTGTTAAAGGTGTGATCTGCCGTCTGGTCCCTGCCATGTCGCAAGCTCACTAATACCCGCCAGGATGAGATCGAGCCCGGTCAGGAAATCTGCCCTATCATCGTGTGCCGGCAGATGAGCCGCCATACTGCGGGTGAACGGAAACGCAGCGGCATTGAGGTTAGACCAGTCCTTTGCCATTGCGCGGAGGAATAATTCTCGATCGAGGCCGAGGTCGCGGGCCATCTCGGCATTGGCAGCATTCTGCCCCCCAACACCCAGAACATAGTTCAATAGGGCGGCCACGACCGACCACTCAACCGCCGGATCAATCCCCATCTTTCGGATCTGCTGCCCGAACCGTTCGAGGATCCGGATCGATGGCATCGATCCTGGTGCCTGGGCAAGGGCCGTAGCTATCCAGGGCCTTTTATCGACCTCATCGAAGAGAGCGAGCGAAACTTCACGGATTTCCAAAAACGGCGATGCTCCGCAGGTCGGCGCCAAGACGGCTTCGACAGCTGCGTCGCAGGCCGCGATCAGGAGATCGGCCTTGTGGGCAACATGATAATATATCGCTCCGGCCCCGGTGTTGAGGTGTGCGGCCAGCGCCGGGAAGGTCAGGCCGCGTGTGCCGGCGATGTCAAGCAGCTCTATCGCCGCCTCGATAATGCGTTGCCTCGTCAGCGAATCGGACCGTCGTCTGCTGTCTTTTTTCATAGTTGATATTGACACGAATGGAATGGCATTCCAACTATGGAATGACATTCCATTCAAGGAGATTGTTCGTGAACGTTTCAATTATCGGCGCAGGGCTAGGCGGCCTCACGCTTGCCCGCGTCCTCCATATCCACGGCATTGCCGCAACCGTCTATGAAGCGGATGCCGATCGCGATGCCCGGCCTCAGGGCGGGATGCTCGACATCCACGATTTCAACGGCCAGCTGGCGTTGCGCGACGCCGACCTCTATAAACAGTTTCTGGCCCTTGTGCATCCTGGAGGGCAGCAGTCGCGCGCGCTCGACATGCACGGCAACGTCCTGATGGACAATCCTGACGATGGCACTGGCGGCCGTCCTGAAGTTCAGCGTGGCGAACTGCGGCGGATCCTTCTGGATTCTCTTCCGCCCGGCACGGTATTATGGGGACATAAACTGAGGACCGCCGAACGTCTCGGGAGAGGAAGGCATTTTCTTTCGTTTGAGAACGGTTCGACTGCCGTGGCCGACCTGCTGGTTGGCGCCGACGGCGCGTGGTCGAAAGTTCGCTCCCTCGTCTCGGGCGCCAAGCCCGCGTATTCGGGAACGACGTTTGTTGAAACCTGGCTTCACGACGCAGACACTCGCCACCCCGCAACTGCAGCGGCCGTTGGCGGCGGCTCGATGTTTGGTCTCGCGCCCGGCAAGGGAATCATGGCACACCGGGAACCCAATGCCGTGCTCCATGCCTATGTCGCGTTAAATCGGCCGAAGCATTGGATCGATGCCATTGACTTCTCCGATCCCCCCAGCGCGAAGACCAGGATCGCAGCGGAGTTTAAAGGCTGGGCGCCAGAACTGACCGCCCTGATCACCGATTGCGAGCGTAACCTGGTCGCGCGCGTCCTTCATACGCTTCCGCAAGACCACCGATGGGAACGGGTTTCAGGCGTCACCTTGCTTGGTGATGCGGCCCATCTGATGATCCCGTCCGGTGAAGGGGCCAATCTCGCCATGCTCGATGGCGCCGAGCTTGGCAAAAGCATTGCAGCCAGCCCTGGCGATATCGAGACGGCACTTGCTTGCTACGAACAGCAACTCTTCCCGCGCAGCCATTCGGCTGCGATCGAAGCCGCAGAACTGGTCCAGCTGATGTTTGCCGAAGACGCGCCCTACGGCCTTGTTGAGGCATTTGCGCAGGATCTGCTCGGCAAGCCTAAGGCGGCAACCAAGGCCTGATCCGTGGGCCGGCTCCGGAAAAACCCTCGGCGGAGAGGATCGCCGGGACCTTGCAAGAGTGCCACGATGGGGTACCGTGACCTCTATACACCGGGAAAGTCGATGATCTCGATAGCCGACCGATCAGAGATTGCAATTGGCGTCGGGATCATCGCCCACCGAACGCGGTAAAATGCAGCAGACACCAATCCATCGGCTGCAAGGGTCATCGCCCCAAGAAGTGCTTGCGCTGACGCCCACCCGCAAGGTAACCGGAGCAGGTCGGCTCCGGTGAAAAATTCTTATCCATCCCAATCGAGCGCGACCTACCGCCAGAAAATCACAATCAGGAGCCAGTCTTCATTGTCCGATATTTACGCAATCGGCGACATTCACGGACGCGCCGATCTTCTTGAGGCGCTCCTCGGCCATATCGCCGCCATTCAGCGCGCTGGTAGCTCGCAGCCCGTCATCATGTTTCTTGGCGATCTCATCGACCGGGGTCCGCGCAGCCCAGAGGTTCTTGATCTCGTTTCTTCCGCTCTTGATCGCTATCCCGGCTCGCGGCTCGTATTGGGAAACCATGATCATTACCTGCGCTCGCTGCTACGCGACGAGCTCGCTGAGGACGATGCAACCAATTGGATGGATTGGGGCGGCGTTGCGACCGTCAGCGCTTATTCACGCCAGCCGGTACCTAATTTTACTGGGATTGCAACCGAGATACGCGAGCGCTTTCCACATCATATCGGCCTCCTGAACGGCGCGGTGACCCATGAGGTTGCCGGCAGCTTCTGCTTTGTGCATGCAGGTGTGCGCCCCGGCGTCCCTCTCGCCGCACAGACCGATTACGACTTGCGATGGATCCGTGCGGGATTTCTCGATCACGTCGAGCAGTTCGACCATATCGTCGTGCATGGCCACACCATCACGAACTCTCTGTGGCCCGAAATCTACCAAAATCGCATTGCGCTCGACACCGCCGCCTACCGGACGGGCAGGCTCAGCGCCGCCGTCATTCGCCATGACAGGCTTTCTCATTTCCTCTGCACCGGCATTGCCGCTAATGGCGGGATCAGCGTGGAGGAATGGATGTCGTAAGCGGGGCCAGCGATACACTGCACGCTTGCCCGCCAAAGTGTCAGGTCCGAATTTCCCCGATGCCGGATTTCGCGTGCGACTGGGCCACGATTTTTACGGTAGAGCTGGCTCGGCAAGTCGCTCACCCGTTTTCGAGACGATGCTGTATTGGTAGGGCTCACGCGAAGTGATCATGATGGCATCGTCCGGCAGTGGGCGGGCGAGCACCTTTGCTTCGTCCCAGGGTGCCGTCATCCACAGTTCAGTTTCCTCGCGTGTGCGCAGGAGCACAGGCATCGCTTTCTCGTGCACGGGCCGGACGGCGTTATTGGGATCCGTGGTCAGGAAGCCAAAAAGATCATCAGTTGTCAGACCGTCTTTGACCTTTCTGACACTTTTCCATTGCGCCACCCACAGTCCAGCAAAAAACATCAGCGGCTTTTCGGGAGCGGCAGAAAACCATGCGTTGGGTGTCGCCTCTTTGCCAGTCTTGCTTTTTGGATCGGGTTCGGCAAATGACGTTACCGGCACCAGGCACCGGTGTTCGATACCGAACCATCGCTTCCAATGCGGCAGATTCAATTTGCGCACGTTTGGTGTCCCGCGGTCTGGCTCCATGCGGATCAACTCCTCCATGTCGACAGTTAGACCCTTTGCCCTGGCTTTTGCAGCACGCGCCTCCGCCGCTGCTTTTTGCACGTAGAAAGGCGCTGGAAGGCCCCAACGGCAATTTGCGACCTGCCTGCGACCGTCAGCCACGTTCCTGATGACTGGCGCAAGCTGGTCGGTATAGATCTGGTAGGCGGGCATCGGGTTAATCAGGCTCTCGGCGTCCTGAGCCCATTTCGTAACCCAGTCCTTGTCTTCCATGCGATAGAGCGTACACATCGATCCCCGCCTCCGATTTCCTAGACGGTAGCCGATGCGGCTGCACCTGCCAATAAAATCGTTACCTCAGTCAAGCACGGAACTCCTTCGAAGCAGCAAGTCCGCAAGGCCGCGCCATCTGTCGCCGAATGAGACTTGTGGCTTACTATGCAAGGATCTACCAGGTCAGCGAGAGTTGTTCGGTGCACGGCTGCGTCCTAGGCTCCAGGGACGAGAGCGTCACGCCGAGAAGCCGGATGCCTTTTGACACCGGAAAGACTCCTTCGAGCAGAAGGCGGATGCCGTCTTCGATCGCGCCTTCCGAACTTAATCCTTTTGCCAGCGTTCGGGAGCGCGTGATCTGCGCGAAGTCGGAATATTTGACCTTGAGCGTTACGGTCTTTGCGGCAATGCTGTTTGCTTCGCAATAGCGCCAGACTTTGGCAATGAGCGGCATCATGCCATCCATCGCCGGGCCATAGGCATGAATATCGGACGCGAACGTGTCCTCGGCGCCCACAGATTTGCGAACCCGATCAGGCTTGACCTGGCGGTCGTCGATGCCGCGGGCAATCCCGTAGTAGTAGGGTCCTGATTTTCCGAAATGACTGACGAGAAACGCAAGATCCTTGCCTCTAAGATCTGCACCGGTCTCAATGCCGAGGCGCAGCATTTTCTCGGCTGTCGCCGGTCCGACGCCGTGGAACTTCTTCACTGGCAGCGCTGCCACAAATCCCGGACCATTCTTCGGCGTGATAACTGCCTGTCCGTTTGGCTTGTTGAGGTCGCTCGCCATCTTAGCCAGGAATTTGTTGTAGGAAATGCCGGCTGACGCATTGAGCCCTGTCACCGCCTTGATCTTTTCACGGATTTCGAGCGCGATCTCGGTTGCGATCTCTATTCCCTTGAAATTTTCGGTGACGTCGAGATAAGCCTCATCCAGTGACAGTGGCTCGACCAGCGGCGTGTACTCGGAAAAGATCGCCCTGATATCGAGGGAGACCGACTTGTAGACGTCAAATCGCGGCTTGACGAAAATCAGATCCGGGCATTTTCGCTTGGCCGTCACGGATGGCATTGCCGAACGCACGCCGAACGCGCGTGCCTCATAGCTTGCGGCTGCGACGACGCCGCGGGCCTCAGCGCCACCAACGGCGATCGGCTTTCCGCGAAGTTCGGGATTGTCGCGCTGTTCTACAGATGCATAGAAGGCATCCATGTCAACGTGAATGATCTTGCGCACTCGCTCTGGTGCGGGGCTGTCCGGTTCGGCACTCATCACTCATTCCACATCATGCGCCATCCACCACCGGCTCGCATCAAGCCTCCCTGGTTTCCGGCTTCGCCGCCACATCGAGCTGGCACCGGTCTATCCCGTCGGCGGCATTCATTCTCTCGCATCCCAATGCCAGCCGGCGACGCAAGTTACGTATCGGGATTGCCGCGCCATGCCGCTGCACAACTGCCTTGCGATTCATCTCGTCGCTGCGACCACATGCCCGGCATGCGACAATGAGAACCTTGCATCGAACCTGCCGGAGAATAATCCCATCTTTAAAGGAATTTTTTCTTATCTTTGTCATTTTGCCTATCTGTGGACGAGCTCTTTCTACCGCATTGATTTTGCTTCCTGATCGCGCGTCGAGCCGCTGTGGACGAATGTTGGACCACGAGTATCTGCCCAAACATGACGATTGACTCAAATGCCGATCAGGAACAAACAAGGAACATACTTGCTTTTGTGCAGAATGGAAACCCGCTTTTGACAGAGGTCAATTTTGGCGCACGGTGCCGCAAATCTCGTGATCTCCGAGCTTCGGGAACGCATTCAGCATCTCGAAGGTCCATCTTCGCGTCCGAAGCGGGTCCTACCCTTCGACATACCCGACATCGATGATCGCCTGCCAGGCGGAGGCTTGGCCTATGGCGCTCTGCATGAATTTGCCGGCGGCGGCGCGGGAACTGTCGACGGCGCAGCGGCGGCACTTTTCGTAGCTGGCATTGCTGCCCGCACCACGGGCCAGATTGTCTGGTGCCTTGCAAGACCGGACCTGTTTTTCCCTGCGCTGGCGCAGGCGGGCCTCCATCCGAAGCGGGTCGTTTTTGTCGAGTCCGCCAGCGAGGACGACGTCATCGCCAACATGGAGGAGGCCCTGGGCTATGGCGGTCTGGGTGCCGTGGTCGGCGAGCTGGTGCGGTTGCCGATGACCAAGTCGCGTCGCCTTCAGCTTGCCGCGGAGAAGTCTGGAACCATGGGGCTGATCGTCAGGCGCTGGCGGCGACAGACAGAAGCCAGGGACTTCGGCCAGCCGACGGCTTCGGCCACGCGGTGGCGGGTGAGTGTCACTCCGAGCGAGGAGCTTCCTGTGCAAGGCGTCGGTCGAGCACAGTGGCGGTTAGAGCTTATAAGAGTGAAAGCGGGCGAGTGCGCTGAGTATTTCGTAGGAGCGTGTGATGCCAAGGGTCGTATCAATCTATCTTCCGGAGCTGGCGACGGACAGGATCAGGCGATCCGATCCTTCTATTCCCGTTGAGCAGGCCATCGCCGTGATCGCCCGCAGTGGGTCGAAAAGGTGGGTATCGGGCGCCGATGCTGCAGCCAGGAAATCGGGCGTCCGTGTCGGTATGCCTGCTGCCAAGGCCCAGGCGATCTTTCATGGGTTGATGCTGGTCGACGCCGATCCGGTGGCCGATGCAGCGGCACTCGAACGGATCACCCTCTGGGCCTTGGGCCAGTATTCGCCGCTCGTCGCTGTCGATGCCCCTGACGGGATCATCATGGACACCGAGGGGGCCGATCATCTTCAGGGCGGGGAGCCGTTGATGGTCTCCGGGATCGCCAACCGTTTCCGCGCCAAAAAGCTGTCGGCCCGCGTTGCTATTGCCGACACGTGGGGGGCGGCACACGCCTGCGCCCGGGCAACTCGGCAGGAGAGCGTGATCGTACCAGTGGGCGAGACCGTACGTGCCGTCGAGAAGCTGCCGCTCTCAATGCTGCGGCTCTCGTCCAAGGTCATCGGCGACCTTCACACGCTTGGCTTCAAGACGATCGGAGAGCTGTCGGCAACACCTCGTGCGCCGCTCGCCCTTCGTTTCGGTCCTGAGATCGGCCGCCGGCTCGACCAGATGTTCGGACGCATCGCAGAGCCAATCGAGCCTATCCGAGCCGCTGAGCTGATCGAGGTCAGCCGTGTGTTTGCCGAGCCCATCGGGGCCGCCGAGACGATCGACAAATACGTCGGCTATTTGATCATCCGCCTGGTGGCTGAACTTCAGCGCCATGGCCTTGGTGTTCGCCGCGCCGACCTGATTATCGAAAAGATCGACGGCACTCGCCAAGCCGTTCGTTCCGGAACGGCAAAGCCGTCGCGTGATGTCGTTTGGCTGAAGAAGCTCTTTCGCGACCGCACTGAGACAATCGAGCCGGGTTTCGGAATTGAGAAGCTGACCCTGGTGGCCGTCAGGGCAGAACCTTTCGAAGAGTTTCAAAAGGTCTCCGCACTGGTCGAGGAGGAGACGCCCGATATCACGCCGCTGATTGACATCTTCGGCAATCGCGGCCAGCGGGTCTATCGCGTCGCTCCTGTTGCCTCCGACGTTCCCGAGCGAAGTGTGGCGCGGATCGCGGCGGCAGCCGCAATCTCGGACGAGACCTGGGTGCATCACTGGCCTCGGCCGGTCCGACTGCTGGCACAACCCGACCGGATCGAAGCGATTGCGCTCATGCCGGACTATCCGCCTGCGAGCATCACATGGCGCGGACGAAAGATGAAGGTCATCCGCGCTGACGGTCCTGAACGGGTATTTGGAGAGTGGTGGCGGCGCGACGGTGAATTCTACGCCGTTCGGGATTACTTCGTCATCGAAGGCGAGGGCGGCGAGCGCCTATGGATTTTCCGGCGCGGCGACGGCGTTGACCCTGCCACCGGCTCGCGCGAGTGGTTCGTGCACGGGATATTCGCATGAGCTACGCCGAGCTTCAGGTCACGACCCACTTCAGTTTCTTACGGGGGGCATCCTCGGCAGACGAGCTGTTTGCCACCGCCAAGCAATTGGGCATCGAAGCCTTGGGCGTCGTGGACCGGAACTCACTTGCTGGCATCGTCCGCGCGCTTGAAGCGTCCCGTGCCACCGGCATCAGACTTGTCGTCGGTTGCCGCCTCGATCTTCACGACGGCATGTCGATGCTCGTTTACCCAATGGACAGAGCTGCGTACTCCCGCCTGACGAGGCTGATCACGCTTGGAAAGAGCCGGGGAGGGAAGGACAACTGCATTCTCCACCTCGATGACGTCGGGGCCTACGCAGAGGGTCTCATCGCGGTCCTCGTCCCCGATCTCCCGGATGAAACCTGTGCCGTCCAACTCCGGAAGATGGCCGAGATCTTCGGTAATCGTGCCTATGTCTCGCTCGCGCTGCGCCGGCGGCCGAACGACCAGCTGCGGCTACATGAGATTTCCAATCTGGCGGCCAGGCATCGTGTGCGCACTGTTGTCACCAACGACGTCCTCTTCCACGAACCGGGACGACGACAATTGCAGGATATCGTCACCTGCATTCGCAACAACACCACGATCGATGAGGTCGGCTTCGAGCGCGAACGGCATGCTGACCGCTACCTCAAGCCACCGCAAGAAATGGAGCGGCTGTTCCAGCGCTATCCAGATGCACTTGAACGCACGATGGATATCGTCGAGCGCTGCAAATTCTCGCTGGAGGAGCTGACATACCAGTATCCTGAGGAGGCGATTGTGCCCGGCATGGATGCCCAGCAATCCCTTGAGCATTACGTACGGGAATACATCCCGCAGCGATATCCCGAAGGCCTCCCACGGAAGGTTTTGCGTTCTATCCGGCACGAGCTCGATCTCATCAAGGAGATGCGCTACGCGCCGTACTTCCTGACCGTGTTCAGCATCGTCAAGTTCGCCAGAAGCCAAGGTATCCTGTGTCAGGGGCGCGGATCGGCGGCAAACTCGGCTATCTGCTATATCCTCGGGATCACCAGCATCGACCCGGAAACCAATGATCTCCTCTTTGAGCGCTTCGTTTCAAAGGAGCGCGACGAGCCGCCTGACATCGATGTCGACTTCGAGCACGAACGGCGCGAGCAGGTCATCCAGTGGATTTACAAAACCTACGGCAAGGAGAAGGCCGCCCTCTGCTCGACGGTCACCCGATACCGCGCCCGGGGCGCGATCCGGGATGTCGGCAAGGCTCTGGGTCTACCGGAGGACATCATCAAAGCCTTGTCGTCGGGGATGTGGCACTGGTCCGAGGAACTGATCAGCGATGACCGACTGAAGACACAAGGTTTGAACCCCGCAGACCGTCGTCTGGCACTGACGTTGAAGCTGGCCCAGCAGCTGATGGGAGCGCCGCGCCACCTCGGCCAGCACCCGGGCGGTTTCGTCCTGACACATGACCGCCTCGATGACCTCGTCCCCATCGAACCCGCGAGCATGGCCGATCGCCAGATCATCGAGTGGGACAAGGATGACGTCGAAGCTCTCAAGTTCATGAAGGTGGACGTCTTGGCACTTGGCATGCTGACCTGCATGCAGAAGGCGTTCGATCTTATCCGCGACCACAAACATGAGCCGCTCGATCTTGCCTCGATACCGCAGGAAGACCCTGCGACCTACGCGATGATCCGCAAAGCCGACACACTTGGAACCTTCCAGGTCGAAAGCCGCGCACAAATGGCGATGTTGCCACGACTGAAGCCGCAGACATTCTACGACCTCGTCATCCAGGTGGCGATTGTCCGCCCGGGTCCCATTCAGGGGGATATGGTGCATCCTTATCTGCGCAGGCGAGAGGGGAAAGAGAAGATCGAGTATCCGACGCCGGAACTAGAGGCCGTCCTCGGCAAAACGCTTGGCGTCCCGCTGTTCCAGGAAAGCGCCATGAAAGTTGCCATGGTCTGCGCCGGCTTCAGTGGGGGTGAGGCGGATCAACTCCGCAAGTCGATGGCGACGTTCAAGTTCACAGGTGGCGTCTCCCGGTTCAAGGACAAGCTCGTGTCCGGTATGATCACAAACGGATATTCCGCTGAATTCGCTGAGAAAACATTCAGTCAGCTGGAGGGCTTCGGAAGTTACGGTTTCCCGGAAAGCCACGCCGCCTCTTTCGCCCTTATTGCCTACGCGTCCAACTACGTGAAGTGTCACTTCCCGGACGTCTTCTGCGCTGCGCTTTTGAACTCCCAGCCGATGGGTTTCTACGCGCCTGCCCAGATCGTCGGAGACGCCCGAAACCACTGCGTGGAAGTCCGGCCCGTCTGCATCAACCGATCCCGGTGGGACTGCACTCTCGAGGAGATCGGCGACACCGGGCGGCATGCCGTCCGGCTTGGGATGCGAATGGTGAAAGGGTTGGCCGTCGCCGACGCCGCGCGCATTATTGCGGCGCGCATGAACCGCGTGTTTGAAAGCGTCGACGACGCCTGGCGGCGATCCAACGTCCCAACGGAGGCGCTCGTCCAGTTGGCCGAGGCCGACGCCTTCCTGTCCTCCCTTGAACTGGAGCGGCGTGACGCGCTGTGGGCGATCAAGGCGCTACGCGATGAACCCTTGCCGTTGTTTGCGGCGGCCGCTGAGCGCGAAGCTGCAGTCATCGCCGAGCAACAGGAGCCGGAGGTCCACCTACGGCAAATGACCGACGGCCACAACGTCATCCAGGACTACGGCCATGTCGGGCTGACACTCCGTGGCCACCCGATCAGCTTCCTGAGACACGACCTCGAAAAACGGAACATCGTGACTTGTTCGGATGCCATGAATGCCTGCGACGGTCGCTGGCTGATGACGGCAGGGCTTGTGCTCGTCCGGCAGAAGCCTGGGAGCGCCAAGGGCGTCATGTTCATCACGATCGAAGACGAGACCGGGCCAGCGAATGTGGTCGTCTGGCCGTCGCTATTTGAGAAGAGGCGTCAGGTGGTATTGGGGTCATCGATGATGGCGATCAACGGCAGGATACAGCGGGAAGGCGACGTGGTTCACCTAGTCGCCCAGCAGCTGTTTGACCTTTCCAGCGATCTAACGGGTTTGGCCGATCGCCATGTCGATTTCAAATTGCCGACGGGCAGGGGCGACGAGTTCGCTCATGGATCGCCTGGTAGTCCGGATTCACGCGATCGGGCGCCTATACCCAAAGTCAGGGATATCTACATTCCAGACTTGCATATCGACACGCTCAAAGTGAAAAGTCGGAACTTCCATTGACAAGGGCAGCCACGCATAGGAACTGACAGTTTGGGGACTCAAATCTCCATTATCTGTTCCGTCACTGATCAACGCATGTGTTGTTCACGGCAACCCGAACAATCGCCGCAACATCCGCGTTTTCGGAAACAATGTCGCGCTGATCGACTGGGATGAAGCGCATGTCGATGCCGCAGATCTTGATCTGGCGCTGCCCGAAAACGCCGCCGCCCTCGACGACGGCGCGTATGATATTGCCGCTCAGGCAGCAGCTGCCTGGGAAGCCGCCGTCTGCTGGCGCGACGACTACGCAGTCAAGAGGCTTGCCGAAGTTCGAGAAACCTGATCGATCCAGAGCGCTGTGGATCGCGACGGACAGGACGCCGACCCGGATCGCCATGTCGAGGCACCCCACTCATCTGAAGGGGACCGCGATGGCGAGAAGCAAGCCGAAACGGCTGCCATTCTTTTCACCTTACTTTTCGGATGCATGGCCCGTTCATGTAGCTGAATGGCTTCCGCAAAGAGCAGTAGAGCCTCTGGCCCAGAGAGTTTTTTCACCTGATCTGCATCGGCCGTCTTCAACGCAATCTTTTTGGCGAGCCCCAGTCCTTGCCCCATCGCCGCGTCGAGCAATGTTTCGGCGGGCACGACAATCATCGTTGCTCGTCCCTTCGGCTTCAATTGCCTTGAAGGCGATACAACACATCACGCTACGTGTCGCTCAAGCATCGCTGCCACTTTCGCGGCCTCAAGGCGCTAAGATGTCTTGTAGGGATAATGTTTCCAGCACCCCTGGTTCTCACCTTTGCCGAAGGGAAAACCCGCCCAGTCGCCGCAATGGCAGCGTCGTGCCACAAGGACAGGCGCGCGCTGCAGGACCGGTCTATCGATATCGCTCACTTTAATTCCTCCAGGTTCCAGCCGCCCTTCGGAGCACTCCATCCTTTGCGGGTGGCGCGAAAATCAGCCTCTTCTCTGGCTTTCTGCTTGGCCTCGGCAGGTCCGTCCGCCCAGACCGTGATACGAAATCGGCCCGTTTTGAAAGTATATCTCGAGAGATCACGGTTGCGGCCTGACGCATAGCCTGCGCGAAAGATCAACCTTGCACTGCTATAGTCGGTCCGCTCGCGAAACGCCGGGAGCTGGGCATCCCACCAGTCGCGAAACGCAGCGCGAAAAAGCGCCTTGCGCGGCGCTACCTTGTCGAGCATGTCAGGTGCTCCGCTCATATACGGGCGTCCATCCCCGGGCAAAGCCGACGCTCATCGAAGCTTCGGCATGCGCCAGTTGCTCCCTCAGATGGCGGCAATCCTCAATCAGGGTAGCGATCGTCGCCAAGGCGTCACCGTCGTGCCATGAAAGCGCTGCGCGAACGTCTTCGCTTGCGGAGACGAGCAGGATAGGTGCAGCGGTCGCCTCCGGCATTAGAGCATCTCCTGATGGCGGTAATGCGCGATGATGCGATCGTAGACACCACCAACAGCATCATCGACCGTCCCGCTGCAGTCAAACCAGAGTGCTTTGACGATCCGATCGGGATTGCGTAGACGATGCAAGCCGCAAGCCCGTCCTGTGTCTTCGTCTATTGCAATTTCGATCTCGCCAAAGGGGCCGGCGTCGGGAACGCAAAAGGCGCAGGCCACAGCAAAGCGCACACTGCCGGCGACCCCCAGGCTGACCATCCGGATCAACTCAGGATGCATTTCGAGCCCAGAAGCCTCCTCAGCAGGCGTCATATACATGTCGAAGCCATCAGCGCTATTATTATCGTTGCTGCCACGGTTCATCCTTCGCGCAAACATCCTCGCTCTCCATTGCTCACTGTCGGATTGGCGGCCGCACTCGCCGTATATGTTCCTATTATGTTCTGTTTTTTTACGGAGTCAACATTACCAATCCGGACTATTGGGCGAGCCAAAGCAGGCGCCTCCCTCGTCACCCGTCATGATGGTCTGCTTGGGGCACCTTTGCGCCAGTTGATTTCGAATTTGGCCCCTAGGCGCAATTTCACCTGATCTGCGCAAGGGAATCGACTAAAGCTGACTGACCGGAAATCAATCCGAGACGGGCACGTGACGCAGCAGTTCGATTTCTTTACAGATGATGATGAGGTTGAGGCACCGGCACTTGGCCCACGGCGACGGCGTAGCGTCAAGCAAGTGGTCACCGCTGATAGCGAAGGCGGCCTTGTTCGGCAGCTGGAGGCAACCGGCCGCTATCGCGTCCTCAAAAGGCTTGAGCCCCGGCCAATCGTGCCGTTTCCACGTCCCGGCTTTTTCCGGAGAGGCGTCCTCGTCGATGCAGAGACGACCGGATTAAACAATCGAGAAGACGAAATCATCGAGATCGGTATTGTCGCCTTTTCCTTTGACGAGCAGGGGGCGATTGGCGACGTGACTGGCGTCTACAGCGCGCTACACGAGCCGACCAGGCCGATTCCGGCGGAAATCACGCGGCTGACGGGGATTACTGACGAAATGGTGGCCGGCCATATGATCGACCCGCAGCAATTGCGAGCTCTGGTCGAACCTGCGGATCTGGTCATCGCCCACTACGCCAGGTTCGACCGGCCGTTTTTCGAAGCATTTTCACCTGTGTTCGATCGCAAAGCCTGGGCCTGCTCGGTTTCGGAAATCGATTGGGCCGCACGCGGATTCGAAGGCAACAAGCTTGGATATCTGATCGGCCAGGCTGGCTACTTTCATGAGGCGCATCGCGCGGTCGATGACTGTTTCGCGCTACTGGAAATCCTCGATCGCGGTCATGGCGATGGCGCCAGCTCGCCGTTCTCGGAACTTTATCTGTCGAGCCAGCAGAACCGTGCGCGCATTTATGCCGAACACAGTCTCTTCGAGATGAAGGATCAATTGAAGATGCGCGGCTACCGGTGGTCAGATGGAAGCGACGGCGGGCCGAAATCCTGGTGGATCGAAATCGAGGAGCACAGGGTCCAGGATGAGATCAACTACCTACGCGCTGAAATCTATGGATGGGAAGAAGCCGACCCGCCGGTGAGATATATGACTGCTTTCGAACGGTTCAAAAGCTGACGCTTGGGAGACGATTGCGACGGTAGGTGAGCTTACTGGCACCACATGATCGACGACCAGGAAGACGTCGGCAGCGACCGGGCATCAGGGTGACCGGCATCACATGACCACAAGCTTCATTGCCCGGTTGGCAAAGGCAGCTAACGAGATCGAGAAACTGCTGCACCTAGAAGTCAGCAGCTCACTCGTGCAATTGTCGAAATTAGTGGCCTGCGCGGAGCGCTCGGAATTGCCGGCCCGGCACACGAAACGATCAGATCACCGCGCTATTCAACGCATCAGCTAATGTGGATTATTCTCAGTTGCTTGGGTGGTCCACAGCGTTGTTGACCGCAGCAGAAACGGTCAGAACCCTGCACATTGCCTCGGATGGAGAGACCAGAAAATTGATCCATGCGCAGGATCCGATCGATTGAGGATCACACCCGGCCTGCAGACGCACCGATCTCCTGAGCTCGGACCCGCCGGTTAGGGGCTCGCCAACAGCCGCAGATGCATCACAGAGTTTCGATCTGACATCCCGACGGCTGACGGTCCGGGGACCGCCTTGGTTTGGCCTCGTTGACCAGCGACGAAGCATTGCAAACACCTGATTCAAATTCGCAGAAAGGACCTTACTTTGACTAGACTAACGCTTGCCGCGGCAGGCTTCGCGCTTTGCCTATCACAGGCAGCATATGCGTCCAGCGATGCGGCCTGGAACGCGCTTTTTGCCAAGGCAAACGGGACATGCATTGGTCAGTCGGGCCTGAACACACCAGAGGCATCTGCCCCTGTTGTCTTCGATGATGCAGCTGGCAAGATTGCTCTGCTCATGCGAGGGCAGACAGGCAAGGGCAAGTCGAAGGTGAACGTCAGTCTCATCTGCCTTTACGACAAGAAGACCGGTAAAGCCTCGATCGCCGAGTACCACTGGCTCGGCAAATAGCAAACGCTGTATCGCGACATCTGAAAAATTCTAGCGGCGCTCAACACTCAGACACTTAGCCTTCTGAGAGCGCCGTCACGAGCGCGATGATCGATCCATGGACCGTTTCATCGCGGATCTTCGCGAGAACCCTTTTTTTCAGGTTCAGCCGGTCAGGCCACCCGTCCAACTGTTCGATGGCATGGACTTCGAAGGATGGCTGCATCTTGGCCGAAATGTCCGAAAAGGGCAGGGGCGACGGTCCCAAAATCAGGGCGATTGCCCATACGCGGCTTGACCTAACGCGATTTTGGCACTTCTCAAATTTTTAAATGTGCTGGAATGTGACCCAGCTGCGCTTCAAGAGTGTTCTTAGACACTCCGATGAGCTTGCGCCTTCCCTGATCCGCCGGCCAAGTTCGATGTCAACCTGCACGGAGCGCGCGCGGACTTTACAGTCATCATGCATACTTCTGAAGCTTCGCGGGGCCTGCGGTTCCATGAGTTTGACAAGGCTTTGTCCAACCAAGGTAGCCTATGCTCGGGGGCAGCACTGGAGCGGACAATTACGGTCAGAAATTAGACGGAACCTTGTCCGCGACATAATGTTGAGCACTTCAACCTGAAAGAGGAGAGGAAGTTGTGTGCCTTTTTTCGCCCTTCAAGAGCGGAATTATTCAGCCGCATGTTGAAGTGGATAACCGTCCAACGGTTCGACAAGAGCGATGATCTCAAAGTCGCTTATCATGCAATGTTGGTCGGAACCCGGAACTGCGATGGTCCAATAATCCGGATCCTCGCCGAAGACCGAGGACACTTGAACGATGGTCGTCTTGCCATCGGTGTGCCTGTCGGAACGAGCCCAATAGAAAGCCTCAGGTACTAGACTCTTCATACCACCTACTCCCACAACTGCCCCGGATCATATCAGGATTTTCAAAAATGAGTATCCCTCGCTTAGCATCATCCCCAGGCGCATATTGCTGCTTTGCCGTTGTGCTTCTGGCTGGGATGTCACGACTGCTTGACATCGCAACTCGAAAGCGCTGTCCAATGGCTTCAGACACCCGGTCGGCCGACTAGGATGACGTAAACATGGAAACCGTATGAGTTGCATTTTTGTCACCGGATCCACTGATGGGCTGGGGCGTGCCGCAGCTGAAACCTTGATGGACGCCGGGCACCGCGTAATCCTGCATGCCCGCTCGAAAGAACGCGCGGCCGTATTGGCCTCAATAACTGGAAACTTGGCGGACATCGTCATTGGTGACCTTTCGAGCGCTGGCCAGACCCGTTCAATCGCCGATCAGGTCAATGCTATCGGCGGTGCTGATGCGGTGATTCACAATGCGGGCGTCTATCACCAAGCGAGCCGCAATCCGACTTCCGAAGGCCACCCGACGATGCTCGCAGTCAACGTACTTGCGCCGTACATCCTGACAGCACTGATCGGCCGCCCTACGCGGCTGATCTACCTTAGCAGCGGCATGCACAGAAACGCCGGGACCTCGCTGGACGATATCGATTGGAAGAGGCGCGCATGGAGCCCAGTCACCGCTTATTCCGAGAGCAAGCTTCATGTTGCAACCCTCGCTGCAGCAGTCGCGAGATATCAGCCTGGCGTCGTCAGCAGCGCGGTTGATCCAGGCTGGGTTCCGACGAAGATGGGCGGAGCAGGCGCGCCTGGCGATCTCGAGGACGGCCATCGCACGCAGGTATGGCTGTCCGTCAGCGACGACGCAAGGGCCAAGGTGAGCGGTCAATATTGGTACCATCGCCAACTGCAACCGCCCTCGGCCGCCGTTGGCGACGTCGGTTATCAAGATCGCCTGATAATGAGGCTTGCCGAGATCACTGGTGTCAGTCTTGGCTGACGAGCGCTGACTACGCACGATATTTGCTTAGAGGCGAGGACGAATGGCCTCCACCGCGCGCGCAAAAGTAGCTTGATAGCGGGGCGGCCGGTTCGCCTCCCGTCAAGAGCGGTCCGCTCTTCTGAGTCTTTCTGTTTCGATGTTTCTTGCAACCCCTATCCTGTTACTGCCGATAGAACCCGGTCGAAGAAATGGGAGGGGTCCTCGCCGGCCAGGCTTGAGGCGTCGAATATCAGCCGCTCCTGTCGCCGAACCGCCCCGGCTTTCGTCGACGCTGCCACAAGCTTCGCCGACGTCTTCTCTGTCAAGGTCATTGCAAGCGCTTTTGGCCCGGCCTCAAGCTTGGCAACACCCAACCGTCCCGCGATAAGCTGCAGTCTTGCCGTCCTCAAGAGAAGCAGTACGTCGTGCGGCGGTTGGCCAAACCTATCTTCGAATTCGTCTGCGAGATCGTTCAATTCACTGACCGCGGATGCCCGCAGCAGTTTGGCGTAGAGGTTAAGTCTGACTGCTGGATCCGACACATAGTCCGACGGGATTGTCCCGACGTTTCCTAGGTTGACGATCGCGCGCTGTTGCACGCCTGACGGCTGCCAGCGAAATCTTGCGACGGCGTCTGCAAGCAGCTTTTGATAGAGCTCGATACCGATCGCTTTCATATGGCCCGCCTGATCTTCGCCAGCGATATCGCCGCCGCCGCGAAGATCGAGATCGCGGAGGCTGATTGCGACCCCAGCGCCCAGTCGGTCGTTTTCGACCAAGGTTGAAAGCCGTAAGCGCGTTTCCTCAGCCAGCTCAGCGTCCTGTTGGGTGAAAAGAGTAACGATGCCCTGGACCGCTCCGCGCCCGACACGTCCGCGCAACTGATGGAGCTGAGCGAGGCCGAACCGATCGGCTTGCCAGATAAACATCGTGTTGGCGCGCGGGACATCGAGGCCATTTTCAATGATGTTCGTGGCGAGAAGGACGTCGCCATCGCCTTGCGCAAAACCGACTATTGCTTCATCCATAGCCGCTGCCGGCATCTTGCCGTGCGCGACCTTGACCGAAAGTCCCGGAACGATCTTCTGCAACAGTATTTCGACCTGTTCTATGTCCTCGATACGCGGCACTACGACAAAGCTCTGGCCGCGGCGCCGGTATTCCCTCATCAGGCCTGTCCGCAAGGACGCCGGGTCGAACGGCGCAATTGACGTGCGGACGGGCCTGCGCCTAGATGGTGGCGTGGTCAGCAGGCT
Source organism: Rhizobium sp. 10N427 (assembly GCF_056394605.1). NCBI lineage: Bacteria > Pseudomonadati > Pseudomonadota > Alphaproteobacteria > Hyphomicrobiales > Rhizobiaceae > Rhizobium > Rhizobium sp. 10N427. The sequence continues at coordinate 55,716 of NZ_JBFTID010000021.1, forward strand.
GACCTCTTGAACGCCCACCATCGCCAATTGCAATGTCCGCGGGATCGGCGTGGCCGACATGGACAGAGTGTGAAGAGATGGTGCGAGGCTGTTCATCGCCCGCTTTTCTTTCAGGCCAAACCGGTGCTCCTCGTCCACGATCACCAGGGAAAGACGTGCGAAACGAACCTCTTTCGAAAGGATCGCCTGGGTCGCGATGATGATGCGGATCTCGCCCTCGGCAAGTGCAGCCCTGGTCTTTTTCGCCTCACTTGGCTTGAGCAGTCGAGACAGCATGCCGACTGCGATGCCGGTCCCCGCGAACCGATGTTTGAAGGTGGCAAAGTGTTGTCGAGCGAGCACTGTGGTTGGTGCAATGAGAGCCACCTGTCCACCGCAAAGCGCGACCGCTGCTGCTGCGCGCAACGCGACTTCGGTCTTGCCGAAGCCGACATCTCCACAAACGAGACGGTTCATGGCTTGTCCGGAGGCGAGATCGGAGAGGACAGCCTGGATGGCTTCGGCCTGATCAGGAGTTTCGGAATATGGAAAACGGCGGGCGAAGGCAGAAAATTCGAGACGCGGTGGCACAAATCTTTCTGCTTGCGCAGCCTGCCTCTGTTTCGCAACCGTCATAAAATGACGCGCGGTAGACTGAATGTCTGCCTGGATTTCGTCGCGTCTCCTCTGCCAGACGTCCGTGCGGAGGCGATCGAGTGTGATTGCTTCGGGCTCGGCGCCGTAACGCCATAATTTTCCAAACTCCTCCATCGGCACGAGTAGAGAGCCGCCATCGCGATATTCCAAGCGAGCCGCGTCCCGAGAGACGTCGTCCACGGTGATGTTTTCCAAATTTTTCAGGACGCCGATGCCATGGTCTTCGTGAACGACAACGTCGCCTATTCGAAGCTCTGCTGCCGCCAGAACGGCACTCGAATTCGCTATCCCACCCGCTCTATCGGTTGCGGCAATGACGACGACATTCTGCCCGACGTCGACAAAACCTTGCTCTAAGTCGCAGGCCAAGCTTAAGAGGGTGCCGGGCTGTGCCTCCAAGACCGCCTCCCATGTGTCGACGGACCTTGGCGCTTTCCCGGCTGATTTTGCCAAACGCCGACCGATCGCTTCGGCCGTTTTGCCCTGCCCAGCAATCAAAACCTTCAGCCCGTTGTGCAGATGACCTTGCGCGAATTCGACCAAGGCTTTGCGCTGGTCTGCGCGTGATATTTCTTTTGGAACCTTATGTCCCTTTCCGAGATCAAATCCGTTTGTGAAAACGTTGGTGGAGAGCCGTTTCCACTCATCCCTATCCAGATAGAGAGAACGGGAGGAGGGGTGCTCCATATCGTCGAACGCCTCGCGGGACTGGCGAGCATCTTCGATAATCTCGAGGTGGCGTTGCACACGTTCGGTTGCGCCGGGAGCCAAAAGGAAAGTGGCATCGCCGAGTACGTCAAACACGGTCGGCATGTCTTGATAAAGGCGCAGCAGCAGTTGTTCCATCGTCTCCAGAGCCGGAGCATTGTCTTCTGTAAAACGATCATAATAAATGGCTTCGGATGCCGGACCGAACGTCACTTGGTCGAGATAGCTTTCTGTCCGCTGCGTTATGCGGTCAAAACCTCTGAGTTCCTCGACCTTCTCATCCTCCGACAGAACGATGCGCATCGGACCGGGCGCGCCGGCAGGGTAGATGTCGATGACGCCTTCTCTAACCGCCAGCTCGCCTGGATCGTCCGCGACACCTTCTTCCTGATAGTTGGCCCGCTGGACGAAGTCGGAAAACGCATCACGATCGAACGGCTTTCCCACTACAAGCTCGATATGGCTTTTCGAGATGACGGTCGCTGGCGGAATACGTTGGAGTGTTGCGTCCAACGAGGTCAAAAACAGCCGCGGCCCGCCGCTCCGCGTGCTCCAAATGCGTAGAGCATCCATTCGCAGGCCCATACAATGTGCCGATGGTGGCACCCGGTCATAGGGCAGGCAGTCCCAAGGCGGAAAAACGATCACCTCGATCTCAGGAACCAGCGCACTGAGTGCCTCAGCAATTCTGGCAGCCGCGCCTTCGCTTAGTGCCACATAGCACAGGGGGAGCTCGAAGCTTTGTAAAGCTGCAGCCAGCCTAGTCGCTACGACACCCGGCGGAGGGTTGCAGACTTGGGCGTGATCGGCCGGATCAGGGAGCGTGGAGGCATCTTCATCTCTGGACTCAACGACGCTCACAGGAACCTGCCATTCTCTCGCTGGCGACTTTACCAGCTTGGAGAAACGGCTTCTCGATCAGGGTGTTCCATTAGAGCGGATCTCTTTGCTCATAACCTGACGACCGCAGGTTCAAATCCTGCCCCCGCAACCAATCTTTCCAGATACTTAGCAAGGTAATTTGGCCCTTGAAGCCATCGCGCGAGTTCCTGGTCTAGCCGAGAAACACCCTCAAGCCGTCGCCTTTCTGCATGAAAAACTCGCCCGGCACCGCGCATATGTGCGAGACCATGGGGAGGACATGCCGGAGATACTGAACTGGCGTTGGCGTGGGGCAGGTACCGCGGGTCGGTGATTAAGCAATGACGTTCAGGAAGGCGTCAGATTCACTGGCTAGTCGGGTCTGGTTCAACCACCGAGAGGCGACTGACGTGAAGATTATACGAGGAGTTCTGGTGGCTTTCGCACTGGCCGGCGCTGTCACCCCAGCTTTGGCAGCGACCACAGTCAGGGTCGTTGAGGGAGGGGAGGGAGGTGGTCCGATGACTCTGTCAGTTGATCAGCCAACCATCAAGGCCGGCGATACCGTGTTCATGGTGCATAATGATGCGGTGACGGAGGAACACGAGATGGTTTTGGTCAAATTGAAGTCACCCGACGCGACCGTCCACGTTGTCGCCGGCAAACATCGCGTCGATGAAAAGCAGTTGAAGAGCATGGGGGAGGTCTCCGAGCTCAAGCCTGGCGCTGACGGGCAGTTGAAGGCGAACCTCACTGCTGGCTCCTATCTCCTTCTGTGCAATATCAAGGGCCACTATGAGGCCGGCATGCATGCGATGTTGACCGTCACGAAATAGGGGCTTCCCCGTCAAAGATAAGTATAAGCAGAAACAGTGGCAAGGAGACGACGATGAAGAAATTGACACAAAACCCGACGGCGTACTCCTTGCCGCAACGCATCCTTCATTGGCTGTCGGCGCTGCTCGTCTTCTACAATCTGCTTTTGCCTGACGGCATGAGCGAGTGGCAGCGGGCGATCGAACACACCGGTTCGGCAACTGATGCGCAATTGGCAGGCGCCGATCTCCATGCGTATGTCGGAATTTCGATACTGTTGCTGATCAGTATCCGCCTCGTGCTGCGCTTCATTCAGGGAACGCCTTCCGCGCCCGCCGAGGAACCTTACGTCCTGACCTTTGCAGCCAAAGGCGCCCACGCGACGCTTTACCTGCTCCTTTTCGCATTGCCGATCAGCGGGATGGCAGCGTTCTACTTCGGTTACGACCGCACGGGAGAGGTACACGCCGAGGTGCTGAAAGTTATACTCTGGATCGTCATCGCCGCCCATATCCTTGGCGCGCTTGCTCATCAATTCTATTGGAAGACGAACGTCTTGAGGCGAATGACGGTCGGATGAGCTTGCTGCAGAAGGGCCCCGATTGATCCCGATCAAAGCGTCCTGTCGAAATATAAGCTTCAATCGCCTCCACAGACCAGGAGGTAAGGTCATGCTGGCCAAAGACATAATGACGTCCCCCGTCACGACAATAGACGAGGGGCACAACGTCAGACAAGCGATCGAGATCGTCAACGCCAATAAGATAGGGGCCGTGCCCGTCGTTGACGCAGAGGGACGGCTGACCGGAATCGTGACCGAAAGCGACCTGATCCGGCGCGTGGCATCTTCCTGGACAAGACGTTCCGTCCCACACACGCGTGACCGGGCGGACGCGCTTGCGGACTATCTCAAAGCCAGGAGCTGGCGCGTCAAGGATGTCATGTCGTCACCCGTCATCAGCGCCACGCTCACGTTCAGAATGGAATCCGCCGTTCGTGGTCGGTTCGCACGACGGTCGCGGATGTCGGCGCCTGCACCCCGATTGCGCGGATTACCCAATAGAAGCACCGATTGTACAAGGGCCGGCACTCCCTATAGCGGCCTTCAGCATGCTCTTCCTTGTCGTTTATGTCAGGTGCGCCAGATCGCCAAGTAGCGGGCACGGTGCATCACAGACGAGAAAGAGGACGCGATGGATAACAAAATCGAGGTGACGGAGAGTGCGATGGACGCGGATGTCACGGCGCGCGCTGTGGCGAATATTCCGCGAACAATAGAGAGCCACGGCGTCATCGGCGATCTTGCGACGATCGCGCTCGTCGCGACAGACGGTACGATCGACTTCCTGTGTTGGCCTGACTTCGACAGCCCGTCGATATTCGCTGCATTGCTCGATCCGGAGCGCGGCGGAATGTTTCAGATCGCACCGGACCTTCCCAATGCCCGCGCAACCCAACAATACCTTCCGGACACGAACGTCTTGCTGACACGATGGATGGCGGACGAGGCCAGCGGAGAGCTTACGGACTTCATGTATGTGAAGAACCGGCGTAGCGATGGGTCCAGCATGCTGGTCCGACGGTTCAGAGCGACCCGAGGCACGATGACGATCCGCGCGACCTGCTCCCCGAGATTCGATTACGCCTCCAAACGAATATCCCCGCAGCTTGATGGCGTCACAGCCATCTGGCGACATCCCAATGGCGAGGTGGTGCGGCTGGTGGCGGGCGCACCACTCGGCGAGATCGACGGCGCCGTCACCGCGCAGATCACGCTCCGCGCGGGCGAGGTCGTCGATTTCATACTCGACGACGGCGACGACGAGTTCGATGAGACACCTCAAAAGATGGAGGACCAGACCGTCGCCTTTTGGCAGGACTGGGCAAGGCAGTCGACCTACCGCGGGCGGTGGCGCGAAATGGTCAACCGTTCCGCGCTGACGTTGAAGCTCATGACGTCGCGCAAACACGGTTCAGTGATCGCTGCGGCAACGTTCGGTTTGCCTGAGGCGCCGGGCGGCAGCCGCAATTGGGATTACCGTGCCACTTGGATCAGAGACGCATCCTTCACGGTCTACGCGCTGATGAGGCTTGGCTATCGACAGGAGGCGATGGCATTTAACAACTGGATCGGGCAGCGTGCAGCCGCATGCGACGCTGGCGGCCGCCTGAAGATCATGTACGCGGTAGATGGTGGAGAGGTACCAGACGAGATCAACCTCGATCATCTACGAGGATATGGCGGCGCCACACCTGTGCGCGTTGGCAACAAGGCGTCCGAGCAGTCCCAGCTCGACATATACGGCGAGCTCCTCGATTCAATTTATTTGAGCAACAAATATGGGCATGCGATCTCTCACGATCACTGGGAGGGCGTCCGCGAGGTGATCGAGTACGTCTGCGACCACTGGCAGGATCCTGATGCTGGGATCTGGGAGATGCGCCGAGAGCCCCAGGAATTCCTTCATTCGCGGCTCATGTGCTGGGTGGCGGTCGACCGCGGAATCCGTCTGGCGACGAAACGATCGCTAGCCGCGCCTTTCGTCAAGTGGCAAGACGTGAGGAACGATATCTATAACGATATCTGGACCAACTTCTGGAATAAAGACAGGGGTCACTTTGTCCAGACCAAGGGCGGCAAAATGCTCGACGCCTCGCTTCTCCTGATGCCGCTTGTGAGGTTCGTTAGCGCAACCGATCCGCGGTGGCTTTCAACGCTGGAGGCTATTGGCGCACAGTTGGCTGACGACGGCGTCGTTCACCGGTACAGAAGCGACGACGGCCTCGACGGGGAAGAGGGCGCCTTCTCCGCCTGCTCGTTCTGGTATGCCGAGTGCCTGGCTCGGGCAGGGAAGACTCAGAAAGCTCGCAGGGTTTTCGAAGCGGCCTTGAACTACGCCAACCATCTCGGACTTTACGCCGAGGAGTTCGACGCCCAGGCGCGACTAGCCGGCAATTTCCCGCAAGCCTTTACCCATTTGGCCTTGATCAGCGCTGCATTCTATCTCGACCGGGAGCTTGATGATCGAAACAGCCAAGAATGGCGTCCGTAAAATAGGCCTCTGATGCATTTTGCTTTGACTGAGCACAGGTGATGGTCGGGCTCGATCGCCGCCGGAACTTGGCTTCATCCTCCGCGTTCTCATAAAACGAGGAGGAATGCCAAATGTCAGTCCCATTCGAGCCAGTCGCGCCGCCACCGAAAGTGCCCCCGCTCGACAATCCGCCGGACCCCTATCGAATTCCGGGCGAAGAACCGCTTCCGGATCCGGAACCGGACGATGGCGGGGCGCCGATCTCAAGAAGTTCCACTCGCTACTCGACATGGGGGATGCTCTGCACGGGCGTTAGACTGCAGCCCGAGGATCGCAAATGAGCGGCGACTGGAAAGACGGTTTACGTGACCAGCTCGAAGACTTGGTCGACTCTCTAGTCGTGAAGGGTGCCAAGCAGTCCGACGTCTATGACGCGATCGTCGATGAAATCGGAAGCCTCCAGAAGGCATACGACCGCGATCCAGACCCGGCCGAAGACAGGCCGGGTGTGGAGGCCGAGGAACCTTCGAACGAATGGCCCGGCGCGCTGCCTTAAGGGCAGGCGGCCCAGGCCACGCTAGGCGAACCCCGTCGGCCCACGACATGCCAAACCAGACCGCGGAATCCGGCGCCTTTCTCCATTCGAGCAACGCGTCGTGTGCTTTGACGGCCTCGCACGAAAGGCCGGTCGCCACGATGTCGTCCATTCGTCGACGATGATTTCTATGTTGCGGAGCAGCCAAAAAGAACACGAGGTGCGTTGCGGCTAGTAACTAGACACGCCTGATGTAGCAACTGCACGAGGCGACGTCTGACGACCGGGTCGTTTTGCCTGTCGCATGGCGACGATGGTCGGCATCGAAAAGCTCCTAAAGGATTTCCTGTATCGAACACGATGCCATCGCGGCGTACGACTCGTGCGTCTCGGGCGGCGGCGGAATAACGACATCTTACCGATACTGGGGGACATGACGTCGCCCAAGGTCAGGGACATGTACGTACGCGATCGTCACATCGATACCCTTAAAGTGAAGGCGCGGAATTTCCAATAGATGTCCCTTCTTGGACGCCGCCCGCGAAAGCACTAGATATCTCAGACCGAAAGACAGGACCATTCGCTTAATGTCGAGAACGAGCCGCCTCTTCGAAATGCTGGGCATGCTTCGCACACGACGAACGCCGGTAACCGCGCTGGAGCTGGCGCAGGAACTTGGGATCTCCGAAAGAAGCGTATATCGGGACATCGAAACGCTTCGTCTGCTCGGAGCACCTCTCGACGGGCAGGCGGGCGTCGGGTTTCTACTGCGCGACGGTTTCTTTCTGCCGAACTTCGCATTCTCGGCCGAAGAGGTTGACGCTCTGATCCTTGGGCTGACCTGGGTGCAGCAGAGAGCCGATCCGGCTCTTTCTCAGAGCAGCGACAGCGCTCTGGCGAAAATCCTCTCGTCTCGGACCGACCGGCTGCATGACGGACACGCGCCGGCACTCGTTTCGGCAGCTTCCATCTCGCAGCGATCCGATCCGGCGCAGGTCGGGATGCTGCGTGATGCGATCCGTCGCCTGCGAAAGGTCGCGATCGCATACGAGGATGCTGGCGGCGCTATGTCTGAACGTGTCGTCTGGCCGATCACGATCGTGTATTTCGACGACGTGCGTGTTCTAGCCGCGTGGTGCGAAGCCAAGTCGGCATTCCGTCACTTCCGCGTCGACCGTGTTCGGTCCGCGTCGATCCTCGACGACCGGTATCCGGAACGACGGTCTCTGCTCATGCGGCGCTGGCGCGAGCAAGATCGGGACTGGCGTTCGTTCCTGACAGTTTCTGACGGTGCAAGAGGTTAGACTTTCCGAAGCGTCCCCAAGGACGCTCTGAATGAAAGGATAGCTTATGGTCGCGTTTTCACCCGACGTCTTTGAAAAGTTCCTCTCTGAGGAGGACGACGCCCCTGTCGTGATGCTGAACCTTCTACGGTTCGTCCCCGAGGGCGGCCGGGAACGGCATCTGGAATACCTCAGAATGGCGGAACCCATTCTAGCCCGCTTTGGTGCACGGATATTGTTCCGTGGCGACGGCCTCGATGTCCTTACGACCGGGCCGGTGGAAGGCTGGGACGCAGTGCTGCTAGTGCAGTACCCGCGGCGGACGGCATTCAGAGAAATGGTGGAAGACGCCGAGTATCAGAAGGCGTTTGAAGTAGGAAAGTCGGCCCTTGCAGATATCGTCCTGCAACCTTTGCAGATCTCGAAAGGACTTTGAATAAACCACCATCGGCTGCCGCGCCGTAGTACCGCCGCAGCCCGCATTTGCTCCGCACGTTCACACCGGAGGGGAAGTGGGGTTTCCGTTCAAGCGGGGTGTGGGTTCTCGGTTCAAAATCCTCATCGTCCGTCTGGCAGCGAACTTGACTTTCCTCGGTGTCGATCCTGCGTCCCTTACGAAGATCATCTTCACCCACGCGTACCCGGATCATTCGGGCGAAACGACGCTGCCGGACGGAGCTTTGCCGTTTCCAAACGCCGATATCAAATCAGCGAAGCCAAGTGGTCTTTCTGTACGGATCCGAACTACGAGACGTCCAGCCGGAGCCGCTTTACGCCTTCGCCCGTGGGGCACAGCGCGACCTCTTTGCCGTGAAGGATTGGCTGACGCACGTCGAGATAGGCGACGAAATCGTGTCAGGTTTGAACGTCGTAAGCACGCGAGGTCACACGCCAGGACACATCTCGCTGGTACAGGGCGGCGACGGCAACCTGCTGAAAGCGGGGCGACGTCATCCCAAACGACATCGTCTCCTTTGGCAATCCGAAATGGCATTTCGGCTTCACACCGAACAGAAAATCGCTCTCGCGAGCCGCGCTACTCGACAAGGCCTCGAATGAAAAGCTCCTTATGTTCGGCTACCACTGGATCTACGCCGGCGCCGGTTTCGTGGAGCCACGGCGCAGGATACATGTTCGTCGCGATGACCGAAAAATGGCTCCCGTGTTCAATTGGGCGAGCCCGAGCTCGACGAGATCGCGACGAAATGAAGAATGCGGTCATGACCTTTGCCTCCGACGCAGCTTGGAAGCTCGTTGCCGTTCCCTGATCGACCCCACCTCAGTGTTGTACTCGCTTTAGTTGTCAGCATATTCGCAAGCGCGAGCTGCATACGCTCAAGCGGCCTGACCCTCATCAGGCGACGCTGGTCTAACTCATGTTCCGTTCGCACATATCCCTTTGGTTGGGACTTAACGCCTGCCTCCACGCGCGACGTATTGGATTAGGCCGAACAGGCTGTCGCTTGTTTCTGTGCCAACCACACCGAGATCTCGCACAGCATCCATATGGTTGCGATTGCGAATGACCCGTATCGAAACGGGGACACCCTGTTCCCGCAACACATTGGCGAAGGCCTCCGATTGCCCGTGGAACGGCCTTGTTTCATTCTCGCCTACCGCCAAGATCGCGCGGCAAGAGGGATCGTACGAATGGCCTAGTGGCGTGAAGGCCGCGACCTCGTCATCCGTAAGAGCAATCTCGGCCTTTAAAAAGGACTGCTGTAAGGGAAGGAGATCGTAGAGGCCGCCCAGCAACAGGGCGCCATTGACAGAGGAACCCGTGGTGCTGCTTTGAAAAAGGAATGTTGAAAGATGGGCTCCTGCAGAATGACCACTGATCGTGAGCAATGAAGGGTCGCCACCGTGCTCTGCTATGTGATGAATGATCCATTGCTTGGCACGAACGACCTGATCTACCAGGACCTTCATCCTCACACCCGGCATCAACGCGTAGTCTACAATCACCGCGATCGCGCCAGCGCGTGTGACTGTATTGGCAATGCAGGAGTATTCACGCTTTGACCACATCCGCCAGTATCCGCCGTGGATGAACATGTGAACCGGAAGATTTTGACGCGGCCCTTCTGGGAAAAAGATGTCCAACGATTCACTCGGGCCATCGCCATAGGCGACGTCCGCTATCATGGGTAACGTTTCCCGCGCCTTGGCACTGGCCGCGACGATCTCTTCGACGATGACATCGAAATCCGCGACATGGTCGCGGATCCGAAATGGGTCGGTCTCCAAAATCACTCCTCCAGGATTAGAAACTCGTGGCGATATATTTGGCTTCCATGAATTCAGCAATGCCATGGTGCTGACCGCCTTCGCGCCCAAGACCGCTCTGCTTTACTCCGCCGAAGGGCGCGGCCGGATCAGAGACGAGCCCCCGATTGAGCGCGATCATACCCGCTTCGATGCCGGAAGAGACGCGTAGCCCACGCGCGATATCACGCGTGTAAACGTAAGCGGCAAGCCCGTATTCGGTGTCGTTTGCGCGTTCGATGGCCTCGTGTTCGGATTCGAACCGGTACAGAGGCGCGACCGGTCCAAAAATTTCCCCTGCCTTCATCTCTGAATCGTCAGAAACGTCTGCAAGCACCGTTGGCGGGTAAAAGAACCCATCACCTGTTGTCGCATCACCGCCGCACAGGACGCGCGCACCTTTCGCCTTGGAATCTTCGACCAGGCGGCTGATCTTTTCTACCGCCTTTCGGGTTATCATCGGGCCGCATTCGGTGTCAGCCTCAACGCCCGCCCCGACTTTGAGCGCAACCATACGCTTCGTGAGACCTTCAGCGAACTGGTCGTAGATCCCGGACTGCACGTAGAAGCGGTTTGCCGCCGTGCAGGCCTCTCCCGCATTGCGCATCTTGGCAATCATCGCGCCCTCGAGCGCCGCATCGAGATCCGCGTCATCGAAAACCAGGAACGGTGCATTGCCACCAAGCTCCATCGAGCAAGATATGACATGCTTGGCCGCTTCAGCGAGCAGCTGGCGGCCGACACCTGTTGACCCCGTGAAGGAAAGCTTCCTGACCCGTGGGTCGGCCAGAACCACCTCGGTCATCGGGCCAGGGGTCGTTGTCGTCAGTACGTTGACGACGCCCTTCGGTACGCCGGCCTCTTCATATATTGCGGCCAGAGCATAGGCTGTCAGCGGCGTCTCGCTTGCCGGTTTCAGGATTACCGTACAGCCAGCCGCTAGTGCCGGAGCTATTTTGCGGGTGGCCATCGCCGCCGGAAAATTCCACGGCGTAATCAGCAGGCAAATGCCAATTGGCTGATAATCGACGATAATGCGGTTGGTGCCAGATGGCGCAATGCCGAATTCGCCGGTGATGCGAACGGCTTCCTCGGCATTCCAGCGAAAGAATTCGGCAGCGTAAGCCACCTCGCCCCGCGCGTCTCGCAACGCCTTGCCGTTCTCCATCGAGATCAACGACGCGAGCATCTCCGAGCGTTCAAGCATCAGTTCGAAGCATCGGCGCAAAATTTCGGAGCGCCTGCGGGGAGGCGTTGCGCGCCACGCAGGTGCCGCTGCCGCGGCGGCATCAACGCTCGCGCGTGCGTCATCTATCGTCGCATCTGGCACGGATGTCAGAACTCTACCTGTAGAGGGATCGATAACATCGATCTGTTGTCCGGACCGAGACTGTCGCCATTCTCCGTCGATGTAGAGCCCGCGAGCGGCGGCTGCGATGTCCGGGACTTGATGATTGGAATTAGAGATCTGCTGGGCAATGGTCATGGGTGTTCCCTCGATAACTAGATGGCGGATGCGGCCAGATCGCCGTCATAGGCCGCTTTGACGAGACGCTTCATCGCGTCGAGGTCGAAGGGCCGTGGATTGTTCTTGATGAGCCGATCAATTCCGAAAGCCTGTTCGGCCGTCCAGTCGAGCTTGTCTTGGGCCAGCCCGAGATCGGCGAGCGTGCGGGTGATACCGATCGCCGCAAACAGTCTGCCAATTTCCTCGATTGCGGCGGTCGCTAGCTGCTTTTCGTCGAGGTCCGGTGTCGCCAGACCGAGCGCGGTTCCGATCTCGGACATTTCGGAAATTGACGCAGACAGATTGTAGTTCATGACGTAGGGCATCATGGTTGCAACACCGAGGCCATGGGCGGTATGCGTCAAAGCACCTGCGGGATATTGAATGGCATGAGCCGCGGCGGTACCGGCTGTCCCGAACGCGCAACCTGCTGCAAGCGCCCCCATCATCACCTCTGCACGCGCATCTTCGTCGGAGCCATCCTTGCAGGCCTTCTCAAGGCTGCGGCCGAGAAGCTTGATAGCCAAAAGGGCGAAATGGTCCGTCAGCGCACTTTTGCCGATAAAGACGTGGTTTTGCGCCAGTGCGTGATCCGTCCCGCGGCGAGCGGCGGTAAAGGCTTCGATCGCGTGGGTGAGGGCGTCGGCCCCTGCGACCGCCGTTAAACCCGGTGGGCAGGTCATCGTCAGTTCCGGGTCGCAGATCGCCGCCGTGGCAATCAAGTAGGGGCTCGATATCCCGACCTTCAAAGTGCGTTCAACGTCCGAGATCACTGCCACGGGCGTTACCTCCGAGCCGGTACCTGCCGTCGTCGGAATAGCAATGACAGGGATCGTCGGGCCTGGAACTTTGTATTCGCCGTAGTAGTCCTTCAGTTTACCGCCGTGGGTCAGCAATAGGGCGGCGCACTTTGCCATATCCAAGCAGCTTCCCCCGCCAATGCCGATCACCATCTCAGGATCAAAATCGCGGGCATATTCGACGCAGACCGATACGCTATCGGCAGGGACGTCCGGTTGGACCCCATCATGGATCAGGAAATCGATGGATGCGGCTTCGAGGGCCTTCACCAACTCGGCAAACACGCCGGTGCCGGCGAGCCGCTCGTCGGTGCAGATCAAGGCACGCCGTCCAAGCCTAGCTGCGACGGTTGGCAAAGCGTGACGTTGCCCTTTGCCAAACAGAATTTCTTGGGGAAGCCGAAGAGCGGCGAAAAGGGTCATTGTCCATGTCCTTTGACAAGCGATTTGCTGGAGTGAGAGAGGGCGTTCAGTTCGTCCCAAAGCCTGGCCGAAATCTCGATGCCATCGGAAAGTGCACCTTCGCGTCGAGCCGACGCGCCGTCGCCTGGAACGGTCACGCGCATGCCTGGATCCGACGGGCGGGAACTGCGTACGCTGTCGAGATAGGCGCTGAAGCAGGCTAGGAACTCGGGTTGTTCACCGACATCAATGGCAATGAGCACATCGCCTTTGTTGCATATGGCGTCGGCGTCGAGCGTCCCTCGGACGTCTGGCGCGATTGCGGATCTCGCAATCGACGCCACCATCAGTTCCAGCGCCATGCCGAGAGCATAGCCCTTGGCTTCGCCAAAGGGTGCGATCGAGCCCGTCATGGCGGCCGCCGCATTAGTTGTCGGTCTCCCGTTGGCATCGCGTGCCCAGCCTTCAGGTATTGGCAAACCGTTTGCAGCATGATGGTGTATCTTGCCCATTGAAACGATGGCGGTAGCGAGGTCGACCACCAGAGGCCTGCCTGCCGTCGGTACTGCGATTGCCAACGGGTTGGTTCCTAAGAGAGCCCGCGTCCCACGGTAGGGGTGCACGAGGGCCTCGCTGGAGGACATGGCAAGTCCGATCAAGCCTTTCTCGGCAAAGCGCTCGACGTAATAAGCGAGCATACCGAGATGGTTGGAGTTGCGGATGCCGGCAACGGCGATACCAGTCTTGTGAGCTTGCTCCGCAATTCGTTCTAGCGCGGAGATAGCGACGACTGGGCCAAGTCCTTTCAACCCATCGACCTCCAAAAATGATGGTGAGCGCCAATGCGCATTGCCCTCGGTGGCTGGGTCGATTAGGTCGCGCTCGATGCGGGTCAGAATACGAGGAAGGCGTTGCAGCCCGTGCGATGGGTGGCCTTTGAGCTCGCCCTCGATAAGCACGCACGCCTGAAGATCGGCGCATTTTGAGGGTGCGCCGCGCTCGACCAGGAGCCGCCCAGCCAGCTCTAAAGCTTTCTCCGGATCAACCTTCACGTCCGCTCCAATTTAAAATCCTATAGGATATGGGATTGCATATAGCGGAGCATCGTGGTAGCGGTAGGTCATGTCAAGAGGCAAAAACATGCAACAAAGAAATCAGACTGCCGCACCTGAAGTGTTCGATACGAGTGGATTTATCCCGCGCGCAAACAGTCTTGCAGGGAGCGTCTACGAGGCGATTTTCGCGCAGTTGATGTCGTTAAAAATCGCGCCTGGTGCTAGGATCACGGTCGATAACCTCGTTAAAGAGCTGAACGTCTCGCAGACGCCTATTCGCGAAGCGCTAGGACGACTAGAGGGTGAGGGTCTTGTCATCAAGACCCATCTCATCGGCTTTAGTGCCGCGCCGCAAATCACCCGACGCCGTTTTGATGAACTTTATCAGCTCCGACTGCTTCTTGAGCCCGATAGTGCGGCCAGGGCGGCCACTGCCATGGATGAGGGCAAGCTCGCATCGCTACGGGCGGCAGCTGGCCTCATGGGCCGTCGTGAAGGCGGTGATGAACGCCTGCGCTACTCGACCTTCGCGCGGCAAGACGCAATGTTCCACGACAAGATCTTGGAGATCGCCGGCAACGAGCTCATTCGCGAGACCCTCAATCATCAGCACACCCATTTCCACATCTTTCGTTTGATGTTCCATTCGCGGGTGACCGAGGAAGCGCTCGACGAACACGAGGCGCTCCTGGGTGCACTGGAGGCGGGTGACTCGTCTGCAGCGGAGCGCGCGATGCGCGAGCATCTGGAGCATTCTCGCGACCGGCTCCTGCCGGCATTCGACTGAGGAGAGCCGAATGCCGAACGTCGTCAGCATCGAGAGGCGGGGGAGGGAAGATGTGAGGGAGATCGGCGAAGCTGTTCGGCATCCGGTTCTGCGCGCGTCGGCTCTGTCGAAGCAATACGGCCCGGTCACGGTCTTGTCCGATATCACGTTGGATATTCTGCCTGGCGAAATCCACGCCATTATCGGCGAAAACGGCGCAGGAAAATCCACTTTCATGCGCTTGCTGTCGGGATACGCCGAGCCGACCGGTGGATCGCTATCGATGGGGACTGGCGAAGTCAGGTTCGCCAAGCCTGAACAGGCCCAGGAAGCCGGTATTGTTCTTGTTCATCAAGAGATCCTGCTTGCCGATGGGCTGACGGTTGCCGAGAACGTGTTTCTCGGCAGGGAGATGATGCGAAATGGTGTTGTCGATGACAAAACCATGCGCCGCCTGACAGCAGAGAAGCTCGCCGAGCTTGGCTGCGTCGCGTCGCCCAACGCACTCGTTCGCGACATTTCGCTCGCGGACCGTCAGCTTGTGCAGATCGCCCGTGCCCTCCTTGACGATTACAAGCTGGTCATCTTCGATGAACCGACAGCTGTTCTCACCGGAGAGGAAGTAGACCGGCTTCTCGTCATCATCCTACGCCTGAGGGCGCAAGGCGCTGCCATCCTTTATATCAGCCATAGGCTCGACGAAGTGCAGCGACTTGCTGACAAGGTCACGGTTCTGCGCGACGGCAAGATGGTAGGGACCTACCCCGGGCAGACGCTCAGCCAAATGGACATGGCGCGTTTGATGGTCGGCCGCGATCTCTCAGCCCTCTATCCCCCAAAGCGGGCACATGCCTTAACCGGGACGATCCTGGCGGTGCGCAATCTCACGGTCCCGGGATTTGCGAGGGACGTTTCATTTGACGTCCGCAAATCAGAAATCCTCGGCTTCGCCGGAATGATCGGCGCTGGTCGAACGGAGCTCTTCGAAGGAATTATGGGCCTGCGTCCAGCCTCTGGCTCGGTCGAATTGTTGGGCAAGTCAATTGATATTCATTCGCCGCGTGCCGCGCTCGACGCTGGCATCGGCTACCTGACCGAGGACCGCAAGGGCAAGGGGCTTCTCCTGCATGAGCGACTCGCCCCGAACCTGACGCTCTCGGCGCTCGGCCGTTTCCATCCTGGCCTTCTCGTGCGACGTCGCCGCGAACAGGAGGCCCTTACAGAGGCGGTCAACCAATATGACATTCGCGTGAAGGACATCGGGGTCAATGCTGGCCAGCTGTCCGGCGGAAACCAGCAAAAGCTTCTTCTTGCAAAAGTCTTGCTCACGAACCCTTCGGTGGTCGTCATCGATGAACCGACGCGCGGAATCGATATCGCTAACAAGGCGCAAATCTACGCCTTCATCCAGCAGCTCGTGTCACAGGGGAAGACTTGCATCGTCGTCTCGTCGGAGATGCAGGAACTCATCGGCATCTGCGATCGCATCGTGGTGATGAGGGAAGGGCGTATCGCAGGTGAAGTGTCCGGGGAGGCTATGACCGAACACGCTGTCGCGCTTCTGGCAACGAGCGACACTGCGGCAAGCAACGAGGGAGGTAGAAGATGACGGTTATTACGGGCACCACGGCGGTTAAGCCGGACCGGGAGTGGAATATCAGATGGTCTGATATTGGTCCGTTCCTCGCACTTGCGGCGCTGATGGTCATCGGCTTCGCAATCAATCAGGACTTCCTGTCGGCGACCAATCTTGCGAATGTGATCACGCGAAGCGCCTTCATAGCCATTATTGCTGTCGGTGCGACATTCGTTATTTCTTCTGGTGGCCTTGATCTTTCGGTCGGCTCGATGGCGGCGTTCATCACCGGGATCACCATCATGTTTATGAATCGGATGGCACCAGAGTGGGGCGTGTCTGCAATCCCCGCGGGGATGGTGGTGGCTGTCGGCGTCGGTCTGTTCTGCGGCTTGATGAACGGCCTTATCGTCACGATCGGGAAAATCGAACCCTTCATTGCAACGCTCGGCACGATGGGGATTTTCAGGGCCCTGATCACCTACATGTCGGACGGCGGCACGATCCCAATCGATCGCAGCCTGCGTGACGCCTATCGACCAGTGTATTTCGGCACGTTCGGGGGCATCCCGTATCCCATCCTGATATCGATCGCGGTTGCGGCGGTAGCGTCGTTCATTCTCTACAAAATGAAGTACGGCCGAAAATGTGCCGCCGTCGGAGCCAACGAAGACGTCGCTCGCTACTCCGGTATCTCCATCATCAAGACACGCACGATCGCCTATGCCATCCAGGGTGCGTGCGTCGCGATTGCTGCCATCTGCTACGTTCCACGGCTCGGTGCGGCGACGCCGACAACGGGTGTCCTCTGGGAACTGCAGGTCATCACCGCTGTAGTGATCGGCGGCACGGCGTTGCGCGGCGGCAAGGGACACGTCTGGGGAACAGTGGCAGGCGCGGTCATTCTCGAATTGATCGCCAATCTCATGGTGCTGTCCGACTTCGTCTCGGAGTACCTGGTGGCCGGTGTACAGGGCGTCATCATCATCATCGCCATGCTCATCCAACGGTTCTCGAAATAGCCCGTGTCAGGACCACACGGGTTCACGATCTTAGGTCCAAATTCTGGGAGGAATGGAATGTCTACGAAGAAATGGATTGCGGCTGCGGCCGTTACGACGTTGCTCACCGCAGGGCACGCGCTCGCCGCCGACAAGAAAGTCGTCGCCGTGTCGATACCGGCTGCAGACCACGGCTGGACGGCAGGGATTGTCTACCATGCACAGGCGGCCGCGAAGGAAATCAACGCCGCATTCCCGAATGTCGAAGTCGTCGTCAAAACCTCGCCGTCGGCCACCGCTCAGGTGAGCGCGCTTGAGGATCTCTCGGCGGGCCGCAAGCTCGATGCGCTGGTCATCTTGCCCTATACATCGGAAGAGCTGACCACTCCTGTGAAAGCCGTCAAGGATTCAGGGACATTCATCACGGTTGTCGATCGCGGTCTTAACGACCCGACGATACAGGACCTCTACCTGGCAGGGGACAACATTGCTGTCGGCCGCAATACGGCAAAATTCATGATCGACAAACTCGGCGGCAAGGGCAATCTCGTCGTGCTGCGCGGCATCCCGACCGTGATCGACGACGAGCGCATTCAAGGCTTTCAGGATGCCATAAAAGGCACGGAGCTGAAGGTGCTCGACATCCAGTACGCCAACTGGAACAGCGACGAAGCGTTTAAACTCATGCAGGATTACCTTGCGAAGTATCCGCAGATCGACGCTGTATGGGCAAACGACGACGATATGCTGCTCGGTGTTCTGGAAGCGGTCAAGGAATCCGGGCGCAAGGACATCAAGCTAGCACTCGGCGGCAATGGCATGAAAGACATCGTCAAGAAGGTCATTGACGGTGATGCAATGACCCCTGTCGAAACACCGTACCCGCCTGCGATGATCAAGACCGCAATATACATGACGGTCGCAAACCTGGTCGGCCAAGCGCCGGTTCGTGGGACGGTCAAGCTGGACGCACCGCTGATTACCCAGGAGAACGCCAAGGAATACTACTTCCCGGATTCTCCCTTCTGATTATCCACGTCAACCGGGGCGGCGAGCGCCGCCCCATCGCATGAGCAAGAGGAGTAAAATCATGCCAGGCAAGAAGATACTGATGCTGACAGGCGAGTTCACAGAGGAATACGAGATTTTCGTTTACCAGCAGGCAATGGAAGCCGTTGGCCATACGGTGCACGTCGTTTGCCCAGACAAGAAGGCCGGCGACCTAATCAAGACCTCTCTGCACGACTTCGAGGGCGACCAGACCTATACCGAAAAGCTCGGACACTTTTTTACGATCAACAAGACCTTCTCCGAGGCCGAGACGCAGCTTGATCAGTATCACGCTGTCTACGCTGCCGGTGGTCGTGGTCCGGAATACATCCGTACCGACAAGCGCGTTCAGGCAATGGTTCGCCATTTCCATGAGAAGCAGAAGCCGATCTTCACAATCTGCCACGGCGTGCAGATCCTCGTGGCTGTCGATGGTGTGGTGCGGGGTAAGAAAGTTGGTGCACTGGGCGCCTGTGAACCGGAGGTTACCTTGGCGGGTGGAACGTATGTCGATCTCTCGCCGACCGAGGCGTATGTCGATGGTACAATGGTCTCCGCAAAAGGCTGGACAGCGCTTGCCGCTTTCATCCGCGAGTGCTTGAAGGTGCTTGGCACCGAGATCCATCACCGGGATGATGTGGCTCGGGCTGCTTAGACCAAACCTTGCACAAAATACTCGAACCCCTGTCCGCCTGCGGGCGGACAGGGAGTTCTTGCCTAGGACTGGAGCCGTCGCCAAAGAGTACCAACGATGTTTAAAACCGGAATCTCAGGCCGAATCCGCAAGGTTCAATCGGAGTGCCTCGCGCGATCTCGATCTCGTTGGAGGCAGCCTGGGAACGCAGCAGTGTTTCGATCCCGGCGGGCGCCTCTATCATCTCTAGCTCAGACATTGGATAGCAATTGTCGATGAAGGGGTCATCCGCTGGGCAACCACCTTCGACAAAATCTCGATCCGCTGCAGATCGCGTTCGCTCATCGCTAGCAATCCATCTGCAATCTCCCAGACGTCATTCAGACCCGGGGAGTGTGACATTCCAACTTTGCAGAAACAGGACATTCCAACTTTGCGGCAGAGACGCCAACCGAAGCGCCACCACCTGTAACTAGCAGACGCAGACGGCTTGGTCAGCCGGCACTTGCCACGAGGACATCCAGGCAAAGCGACTTCGCATTCTGTCGCAAGGGCAGAAAGTCCGGGGTGATCATGAGCGCGTCGATCGCGCTTTGAAGGAACTCGTCTCCGAGCCTGTTGACGGCATCGATGGCTGCTGAACATTTATCAGGATAGCCAGCCAATGCAGTACAGAGTTCGGCTTTCCGACCACTTTCGCTGGCTGCTGCGATGTCGAAGATGTCGCGTGGCGTGATGCTGGCGCCGCGGTAGAAGATTTTCTTGCAAACGATTTCTTCGACCGTTTCCAGATTGATCTGCCGGCCGAGAATTTCCTTCTTGATTACGCCGGGCTCCGATTTCAGTCCTGCCACGATGAAGTCGATTTCGCCGATGCCAGTGAAAACCATTTTCTGGAAATGAGACCCATCGCCTTCATAGGCGGCCGGCGGCGTTTCGAAAATCAAATCGTTGGTCGTTGGATTGAAGAGCGGGAGGAGCTGCGGATCGTCCAGGAAAATATCGACGTCATGGCTTTCGCGATGGTTGATCTGCAGCATCATTGCAGTACCGCCGCCGAAGGACCAATCGGTCACCAACACATGGGGTCGATTGACGTCATCGATGAGCTTGTAGCAATCGCAAAAAGCTCGTCCCAACGGGATGTCATGCGGCCAGAGCGTAAGTCTGCCCCGACCAGGAACCAAACTGCTTTGCCGCCATTGCAAGCACATCGGCCGAGATACCGTTTTCAGACGCGAATTGCATTTGCAGGGAGGGCGAAACGTCCCCAAAAAACGACGAGACGGGACCTGCTGCAGACTTGGCCTTGGTAAAATCCAAAATGCAGGCAACAAGCATCATTTCGTCAAGCGGCTTCGAATAAGGAGCGTTGACGGTTGCGAGAACCAGTTCTGCTGCATTCGTGATCATGTGACGCCACCATCTCCGGCCATCTCTTTCCGGGTTCCAATATACATGGTGCAAGATAGGTGGGCAGTCAAGCGTCAGCGCGGCCACATGGCGCCGGCTCTCGCTCAGTAAGCGCAATGCTAGTGCGTGCCAGCGCGAAAATTAAAGTCTCGCTCGAGGCGATATACAGCCTCCGATCCCGATCTCGGCCGCTGGTCCTAAAGCTATGACGGCGCTAACGGTCACCAGCCAGACGGATGCTGCCGTCACCACGCTTGCCTATGACCAGCAGGGGCGCCTGACGCATCAGCAGGTGCAGGCAGCAGGAGATCCGGCAGCCACCACGATTGATTCTGTATCTTCCCTCGATTTTACGGGCGCGAGCGCAGGCTTGCTGGGTATTTCCTCCAAGGCGGGCGTCGTCGCTAAAGAAGCCAAGCCGATTAGTTCATCGGTTGCCCAACATCTCCGGCAATTGGAAACGTACGGTGCCGAGGGATACAAACTTCTCGAGAATGGGCGGGTGAGATATCATGGAGTGATCGATGCAGCGAAAAAGCCAGTAACGATGATCAGACGGCGGATGGTTCGCGAATGAAATCCAAGCAACGGTTTAACGCGCACGTGGAATCTCCAAAGTGAAGCCATTGAAATTACTGGCATGTCGCACTTGGAAATAGAATGTACCCGGCTACACATCATGTCACAGCTATTTAAAGATGAGACAAAGTACGCAATTTAGAAACGCGACGTTATTCTATTCACTATTACTGGAATTGCAAGATTCTATATTGATGTGTGCTCGGGAATTAGCCGCCGTCCGGGCGGAGATGGCCAGGGTTGCGCAGCTCGGTCGGCGGCGGATGACTCAAGCGCAATCATATACTGCGCTTTCTCAGCCGGATCGCTTAC
>NZ_JBFTID010000022.1:0-70988 GCF_056394605.1 Rhizobium sp. 10N427
AATGGAACGGCGGACGGAGACCCAGGCTCTCCCACGGGCTTGGTGTCCCAAAGGTGCGTCGGTCTTCCATCCGCCACCGCGATCGGCATTACAGCCTCGATAGCGGATAAAGGGAAGTTACAAAGGTGCCCGAAGGGCGGATGAGGGGGCTCCGCACGCTCCGCTGGCAGGAAAACCATCTAGCCCCACCCACATCCTTGTTTTTCAATAAAAAATCCCAGCCGTTCGCGGAACAAAACCGCCATCCCGCGCATTGTGCGCCCTGAACGGCGCGCTGGACATGATGCGCCGCTTTTTCGGGCGCAGGGCTGGGATGGCAACGTCAAAACCGACACACTCCTTCAAGACACCGTGCGAGCAGTGTCCTTTGCGGCCCTTGCCGCATTTTCGTGAATTCAGCGGTGACGAACTGGATTTCGTCTCGCGCTTCAAGAAGGGGGAACTGGCCGCCGATGCCGGTGCGACGATCCTCGTCGAGGGCGCCAACAGCGCCCATCTCTTCACGGTTCTTTCGGGATGGGGCTTCCGCTACAAGTCGCTGGAAGACGGCCGCCGCCAGATCCTGAACTATATCATGCCCGGTGATCTGATCGGTCTGCAGGGAACGATCATGGGGGAAATGCAGCATTCCGTCGAGGCCCTGTCGCCGGTCTCGCTCTGCGTCTTCGAGCGCGACAAGCTGATGACGCTCTATAACAAGCATTCCTCGCTCGCCTTCGACATCACCTGGATCGCCGCGCAGGAGGAGCGCATCCTCGACGAACATCTGCTGAGCATCGGCCGTCGCACCGCGCTCGAGCGCGCCGCCTATCTCGTCGCCTTCCTCTATGAGCGTGGCAAGCGGCTCAATCTCTTCAACGGGCGGAAATTCATTCCGATCACCCAGCAGCACATCGCCGATACGCTCGGCCTGTCGATCGTCCACACCAACAAGACGTTGAAGAAGCTTGCCGAGCGCGGGCTGATCCGCTGGCAGGAACGGGGCTGCGAAGTGCTGAACGGCGAGGGGCTGCTGGATATCGCCGGCTGGGAAGGCCTGCCCGGCGGGAAACGCCCTTTTATATAAGCGTTTCAGCAACTATGTCTTTTTTAAATGCAAATCAGTGCTATGGAAAATAAGGTCCGGACATGCCACTTTTTCTCCCGGTTCGCTGTCTTATGGAGCGAACGGGACGTCGGGTTGCAGGCCGAACCGTTTCCGGTGCGGCGAGCACCCGTCCAAGAGGGCATCTGAGGTAAAAATGCGGTTTGATAAGACGGTGCGCGCCGTCAGCGGCGCACAGCGAGGGGCATAAATCATGAACGCAACCCGTGTTCTGGTTCTGGAAGACAGTCTTATCATTGCCATGGAAGCAGAAGACATTCTGCGCGCCGTCGGCGTCGAGACAATCGACATTGCCAACAGCCTGGATCAGGCCATGGAGGCTGTGAACGCCGAGAGCTACGATTTCGCGCTTCTCGATGTGAACCTCGGCGAATCCATGAGCTTTGGCTTTGCCCGCCATCTGAATGACCGCGGCATTCCTTTCGGCTTCGTCAGCGGCTATTCCGACAGCCAGGATTTTCCAGCCGACGTGCAGCAGGTGCCTCTGCTTGTAAAGCCCTTCGACGAAGGCGCGATGCGCGATTTTCTGGGCAAGCTCTTTCCGGGCGAATGACGGCTTCCATGACATTTGCGAAGCCTTGCTCTAGGATCGATTCCTGAAGTCTGAGGTTTGTTGCCGATGCAATGGCAGGATCATGCAATCGTTCTGGGCGTGAAGCGCCACGGCGAGACAAGCGTCATCGCCGAGGTGATGACGCGCGATCGCGGCCGCCATCTCGGTCTCGTCCGCTCCGGCCGTTCGCGCAGCATGCAGCCGGTGCTGCAGCCGGGCAATGAAGTCGATGTCATCTGGCGAGCGCGCCTTGACGAGCACCTCGGCGAATTCAGGATCGAGCCGCTGCAGCTTCGCGCCGCGCGGCTGATGGAGAGTGCCACCGCCGTCTATGGCGTGCAGGCGATGGGTGCTTTGCTGCGCCTGCTGCCCGAGCGTGATCCGCATCCGCATCTCTACGACGCGCTGGAGGTCATTCTCGACAATCTCCACAATCCTGCCGATGCCGGCGAGCTCTTTGTCCGCTTCGAACTCGCGGTGCTGAATGATCTCGGTTACGGCATCGATCTCAGTGAATGTGCAGCGACCGGCGTCAAGACCGATCTCGCCTACGTCTCGCCGAAATCCGGCCGCGCCGTCTGCCGCGCAGCAGGCAGGCCCTATGCCGACAAGATGCTGCTGCTGCCGTCGTTTCTGGCGGGCGAGGGCAATCACGCGGCCGATTACGACAATCTCGCCGCCGCCTTCCGCCTGACCAGCTTCTTTCTCCACCGCCATGTCTACGAGCCGCGCGGCATCGAGGCGGCATCGGCCCGCGACGGTTTCATCCAGTCGGCACTGAAGGCGATCAACGCCTCGGCAGCAGCCCTGCCGCCGGGTGGCAAGCTCTCCGCCTGAAGCGTGGTTTTTCACCGGTGAAAGATATGCTGCGGATTTGACAGTTTACCACGCCGCTCTCGCTCCCTATCTCTTCGGCAACGGCAGATGGTGGAGGAAAACGATATGCTGACCAAACCTGACAACACGACCGCGATCACTCTCTGGAACGGACGTGATATTCCGCGCCTCGGCATGGGCTGCTGGGCGATCGGCGGGCCGTTCTATGCCGGCGATGTCCCGCTCGGCTGGGGGGAGGTGGACGACGACGAATCGATTCGCGCCATCAACCGTGCGGTCGATCTCGGTATCCGCTTTTTCGATACCGCCTCGAATTACGGGGCAGGGCATTCCGAGGAGGTGGTCGGCCGTGCCATCGGCAATCGCGACGATATCGTCGTCGCCACCAAGTTCGGCCATGCGACCGACGAAAAGACCAGGCAGGCGACCGGCGCTTTTGCCGACCAGGCCTTCATCCGGCAATCGGCGGAAACCTCGCTGCGTCGCCTGCGCCGCGAGCGGCTGGATCTGCTGCAGTTCCATCTGAACGACTTTCCGCTGGAAGCCTCAGACGAGGTGTTCGAGACACTCGAGACCCTGAAGGCCGAGGGCAAGATCGACGCTTTCGGCTGGAGCACCGACTATCCGGACCGGGCGGCCCGCCATCTCGATCGCAACGGCTTCGTCTCCGTGCAGCATACGATGAATGTCTTCGAGCCGGTGCCGGAGATGATCGCGCTCATCGAGAAGAACGGCCTGATCTCGATCAACCGCGGCCCGCTGGCCATGGGGCTGCTCAGCGGCAAGTTCACGCCGGGCAAGACTGTCGGCGAAAAGGACGTTCGCGGCGCAAGCCTCGACTGGATGATCTATTTCAAGGACGGAAAGATCGCCCCCGAATTCGCCGCCCGTCTGGAGGCGGTCAGAAATCTCCTGACCGATGGCGGCAGGACGCTGACGCAGGGCGCGCTCGCCTGGCTCTGGGCCCGCTCGCCCCGCACCCTGCCGATCCCCGGTTTCCGGACGGTCGCCCAGGTCGAGGAAAATGCCGGCGCCCTGGCGAAGGGCCCGTTGCCATCAGATGTGATGAGCAGGATCGACGAGGCGCTCTCCGGCCTCTAGGCGCGGTTGCGCACCTTGAAGGCCCAGCCTTCCGGCCGTTCCTCGATCACCGTCACGGTGTCGCCGATGGCGATCGTGCCGGTGCCGCGCGGCGTTGCGTTCCAACCGAACAGCGGCCCAGGTACGCGCCGGTCCGCCGACATGCGCACACGGCCCATCGCCGGCATTGGGTTCGGCACGTCGCGCGAGCCGGTGACCTGGTCCTGGGTTGTCATGATGCAGCGGGCACAGGGCTTGACGAGATCGAGCCGGATGCCGGCGATCTCGATCGCCGCCCAGCGGTCCTCGGGCCAGGGTTCGTCGATATCGATGACGATGTTCGGGCGGAAGCGCTCCATGCCGATTTCGCCTTCCGCATGGCTGGCCAGATCGGCATTCAGCGCCTTCAGCGATCCCGTCGTCGTCACCAGGATCTGATAGCCGTCGGCAAAGGTCACCGGCGTGTCCGGCCCGGCCCATTCCGGGCTAGCAATTCGCTCGGCAGCGGCATCGAAGAACACCAGCTTGACCTCGCGCCCCAGCCACTCCGACAGCCGTCTGTTGCTCCCGTCATCGGCAATGGCTGCATTCACGGGCGTCTTCCAGATGACGACATCCATCCGCCTGTCCGGTTGCAGCGGCGGAACCGCGATCTCGCCCTTGCCATCCATCAGCAGACGGAACGCTGCGGCTTCCGGACGGACGTCGATGCGCGCCAGATCCTGCAGTTCGCGCTGGGTGATGCATTGTCCGTCAGCGTCCGTGATCATCGCCCGCCGGTCGCCCGGCAGGCCGAATGCGTCGATCGCAGAAGAGGGAAGCGCAATGCCCCTGGCGCTCTTGAGCGGGTAGATGAAGAGATCGCTGACCTGCATGCTGTCTCCTGAAGCCTAGATTTCGTCCATGAAGTCGGCGAGGAAATCACGCAACCGCTTGTCGCGTTCCGCCGCCAGTCCGCGTCCCGCTCCCGTCTGGAAGCCGTCGGCCAATTTGAACAGTTTGGTCTGGAAATGGTCGATTGCATAGCGCTTGTCGTCGAGCGGGCGTTGCGTGGCGCCGGGATCGAAGGGGTCGTAGAGCCCGGAGACCATGCGCCCGGCGATGTAGAAACAGCGGGCAGCGCCGACAGCACCGATCGCGTCGAGCCGGTCGGCATCCTGCAGCATCTTCGCTTCCAGCGTCTCGGGCGTCACGTTGGCGGAGAAGCTGTGCGCGGTGATCGCATGGGCAACGGCTGCGATATCCTCTGCCGTCCAGCCAAGCTTCTGCAGGATCCCGGATGCCTTCTGTGCCGCCAGCGTCGAGGCCTTGGAGCGGAGCGGCGAGCTCTTCTCGACGGCAACGCAATCATGCAGCAGCACGGCAGTGGCCAGAATGCGCGCATCGCCGCCTTCGCTCTTCTGGATGCGCATGGCGTTCTTGAAGACGCGCAGCACATGCGCCAGATCATGCGAACCGTCGTCGCCCTCGGTGGCAAATGGAATAAGCTCAGCCGCAAGGCTCTCGAAGGGGGCAAAGGCTTCGGCCTGATGCATTCTCGTCACCGCAATCGTTGGTATGAAGGCCCGGAATAGGGCTTCGGGCAGAGAGTTGCAATGCGCCTTTCGCATGAGGTGCGAAGCCGTGGAAAACCCGGCGGCGGGATCACCTCTGAACGCTTTGTCAACCTTCCTTAATGGGAAGTTAACAGCTTGTTGACCCGACTCACTATTCGGGGTATCCCCGGACCAGTTCGATTTTCCCCATTTGTATTGCGTACAGACAGCACCGAAGAATTAAGGCGGTGGACGGAGGTTTGTATGGCCCAAGTTACATCTGTTTCAGACACGGCATATGCCTATTTGGCAACGCTTTCCCGGCTCGACACGAATGGCGACGGCGTTTTGAGCCGTGGCGAACGTGCAGCTGACGAGAAGCCTGGTATTCTCGCTGAACTGAGTGAAGAGCCGAAGCATGAGCCGCGCTCGACAGCAACCGACAATGTTCTTGCCCTGATGATGGGCATGCGTACGACCGGTACCGATATGACCTTCGCGGCATCCAATGATGATGGTTCGCCGGATCTCTATCGCAGCACCTACGGCCAATACGATCTCGATATCGCCTCCTGAGGCGAACGCAGACCGTATTCACGAAGCCGGCCATTTGGCCGGCTTTTGTTTTTGCCGGAACCCCTTCGGCAGTGAGGCGTTGGACAACGACAGCCAAGCGGAAGGGAATCCTCATGAAAACGACCATCGTCATTGCTGCGTTGACGCTCGCGGCCCCGGCCTTCGCCGCCAATGCGCAGGACAAGCAGACCGCGACCGCCAATTTCGTCGACGGCAAGGGCAAGGAGAGCGGCCGGGCAACGCTGACCGCCGCCGCCAATGGCGGCGTGATGCTCGAAGTCGAGGTCTCCGGTCTGCCCGCCAACAAGTGGGTCGCCTTCCACGTCCACGAAACCGGCAAATGCGACGCCGCCACCCATCACGAATCGGCCGGCAAGCATTTCAACCCGACAGATGCCGAACACGGCTTCCTGGCGGCAAAGGGTCCGCATGCCGGCGACATGCCGAACCAGTATGTCGGTCAGGACGGCATCCTCCGCGCCCAAGTCTTCGACAGCATGGTGACGCTGGATGGCAAGAAGGACGGCATCCGCGGGCGGGCGCTGATGATCCACGCAAATTCGGATGACTATCGCAGCCAGCCGTCGGGCGATGCGGGCGAGAGGCTGGCGTGTGGGGTGATTAAATAATCTCCCTCATCCATAATAATACCGCTCCGCATACCAATCGGCCGATGCCATCGGCTTTTCCTGCGCCACCCAGCGGGCGATGTCGCTTTCCTCCAGCCGTTCCGACGTCATCTGATCTTCCAGCCCGACGAAGATCAGGTTGGTGTTTTCCCTGAGCCTCGGGTCGCGGGCGAAGCCCATCTTGCTGTCGTTGGCCGTGTGCAGCAGGTTCATCCTGACGTAGAAGAATTCCGGGTGGTAATCCATCTCGCTCGCCTCGGTGAAGGCATGGGCGACTTCGATGACCGATTTCTGCGGCCCGCTATAGGCGGTGATTGCCTCGTTGAGCCCGAAGGTCGCGCCATAGAGGCCGACCGATTGCGCCGGGATGACGCTGACCTCGCCGCTGACGAGGTCGATCTGCTGGCCCGAAAACCCGGCGCTGGTGCCATCGAGCGCACCGCGGAAGAAATAGGAGAACTGGCCGCGTGTCAGATAGATCGCCTGCCAGCGAAACCGCACATACTCGCCGGAATCGCTGGTCAACCCCTTGAGCGTCTGCAGGCTTTGCAAAAATGTATCGCGGTAGTTCGGCAGTGGCATCGATCAATCTCCTTGAGAGATTAACCGGCAGCGAGTCAAAACGTTCCGTTCGCGCTATGGCCTGGACGGCTGGTTCTTGGCCGCTGCGCGTCTGCTCGGACCTGTTGTCTTCTCCTCGACAGGAGTGGCTTCGGGAAGCGCGTTGCCATTGGCCGCGGTCACCGGCAGCAGATGGCCGCCTTCGTCGAAACTGAGCTTGATCCGCTTCACCATATCGCGGCTGAGCAGCCACCAGTCGCCGGTCTTCGCCCAATAGCGCAGCGTCACGCTGATCGTCGCGCCGCCGATCGTATCGACGAAAGCGCTGGGCGCCGGCGATTTCAGCACGCGCGGATCCTGCTTGGCCAGAGACACCAGCCGCTCCATCGCCGCATCCAGGTCGTCGGCATAGGCGACCGCGACCTTCACCTCGTTCTGGCGCGTCGGTTCGCGGCTGTAATTGGTGATCGGCGTGTTCCAGAGAATGGAATTCGGCGCCAGCCTGTAGAGCCCATCGCCGGTCTTGAACTCCGTCGCAAACAGGCCGATCTCACGGACTGTGCCGGAGATGCTGCTGGTTTCGATATACTCGCCCACCCGGAACGGCCTGAGGATCAACAGCATGATCCCCGCGGCGATATTCTGCAGAGTGCCTTGCAGCGCCAGCCCGATGGCCAGACCGGCAGCGCCGAGGGTGGCGATGATCGAGGCCGTCTGCACGCCGAACTGGCCGAGCACGGTGATGAAGACGAGGATGAGCAGCGCATAGCGCAGCACATTGGTGAAGAAGCGCGCCAGCGTTTCGTCGATGCCGCGAACGCGGGAAATCCCCTCATAGGCCCAGCGGCTGAGAAAGCTCGCCATCGCCCAGCCGACGATCAGCAGAATGATCGCGCCGAGAATCGAAAAGGAATATTGAACTGCGAGCGCGCTTGCCTGGCTGAGCGCCGTGCGCGTTGCGACGATGACGTCTGTTGCCTGTTCCATGCCTGCTGTCATACCTCGAATTTCCATTGCCCTTCGCTAGATGGGGCAGGGTACCGGGGCGTCAACCAGTTTTATCGGGAGCGATGGGGAGCACGAAAGGCGCGTTGCCGTCGGCATCGGCGCCGCGGCCGATGGCGCGAACGGCGGCAATCAGCCTGCCATCGCGCTTCAGCAGCCCGTCGCCGATCTCGATGATCCGGGTATTCGGCGTCGCATGGGGCGAGGCGTTGCGCAGCCTTTGCGCAAGCTCCCGGTCGTCCTGATCGGGCACCCGCGCAAGGGCGGCAACGAGTGCTGCGGCAGGTGAGCGCGACACGCCCATCCAGCAATGGACAAGCAGCGGGGCGCTGTCATCCCAGCCGGCAGCGAAATCGATGATCTTCTGCACATGGGCCTCATCGGGCGCAACGAGATTGCCGGTGCCCTTGAAGGCGATGTCGTTCATGTGCAGCAGCAGATGGCGGTCGGCGGCGATGACGCCCGGCCGGTGAAAGGCCTGTTCCTTGGCCATCAGGCTGACCATCTCGCGGGAGCCGTGGCGCACCGCCATCTCGGCGATCCGCAGTAGTGGTGAAACGACGATATGGGGCGTCACGGCCTGGCGCTCCGGAGAGCTTCGATCGCCTCGAACCGTTCGCAGAACAGCCGCTGCGCCTCGACCGCCGGAAGTGGCTCCATCGGTAACATCTCGCGGGTAATCCCGCGCGGCTGGCCGAAGAATTTTTGCGCCTCGGCTGGTGTGAAGCCTGCCAGGCAGGTGGCCTCGAAATAGGCGGCGATCGTGTCGGCCTTCTTGATCTTGTCCTTCAGCTCGCGCGAGGGGTGCGGCGGCAGGCCGAAGCGCAGATGAACGGCGGCTTCCAGCCGCTTCTCCACCGTCTTGTAGCCACCGCCGACGACGGATTTGAACGGCGAGATCATGTCGCCGATCACATATTCCGGCGCATCGTGCAGCAGGGCCATCAGGCAGTCGTCGGGGCTCGCTGTATTGAGGCGGCGAAAGATATCCTCGACGGCAAGACTGTGCTGGGCCACCGAAAATGCATGATTGCCCGAGGTCTGGCCATTCCAGCGCGCAACACGCGCAAGGCCATGGGCGATATCGCTGAGTTCAACATCGAGCGGCGAGGGATCGAGCAGATCGAGACGCCTGCCGGAGAGCATGCGTTGCCAGGCACGGGGCGGCTTTGTCACGCGCTTGCCTCGTCGGAGGCGGCCGGGAAGGTAAGGCCGGTCCAGGCGGGCAGCGTCAACGACACCGCGGTATCGCCTGCCATCAGCGGCGTGCCCGCAGTCATGGCTTCACCGGCGCGATCGATACGGACGATGGCAAGGCCGGTCCGGCCGCTGACGGTGCCGAGTGTGCCGACAGGCTTGCCGCCAGCCGTGATTTCCGTGCCCGGTGCCGGGAGGACGCCAGCCGCAGTGACGGTCACCACACGCCGGCGCGCGGTGCCGCGGTGCTGCATGCGGGAAACGACTTCCTGGCCGACATAGCAGCCCTTCTTGAAGGACAGGCCGCCATTGAGGTCCATCAGCGCGTCATGCGGGAAGATATCCTGCAGCGCGTAATCGGGGCCTGAAGTGACGATGCCATGTGCCGCCCGCAGGGCGTCGTAGAGCAAGGCGTCATCCGCGCCATGCTTGCCCTCGCGGCGGTGCAGCGTGATGCCAGCCTTGGCAAAGCGGCTGTCGGCAGTGCCCTCAGCGGTCGCATCATCCCAGGAAACGGTCACACCGTCGGCCTCGATGGTCGCTAGCGTCACGGCGGCGCGCAGCTTGTACATCGTCAGCCGCTTCACCAGCGCATCATGCTGATCGCGATCGGTCTCGATGATGAAATCCGTGCCGTCGCGCCAGATCATGAAGTCGAACAGAATCTTGCCCTGCGGCGTCAGCAGCGCGCCGGGGCGCGCCTCGTTTGGCGCCATCGAAACGATATCGGTGGTGATCAGGTTCTGCAGAAAGGATTCGGCATCCGCGCCGCCGATGCGGAAAAGCGCGCGGTGCGGGAGAAAGACGGATGGCATGGCGAGACCTGTCGCGTTCGTTGTCGCTCAGAGTTAAGTCTTCCGCGCCGCCGCTGCAAGCGGCGGGGGAGGGCTTGCTATCAATCGCCTGCGGTGAAGAATTTCCACTTGCCGTCAGGCGTGATGCCCAGGCGGTAGAAATTGTAGCCGCCGAATTCCTGCATGTCGGAGAGATCCCCAGCGGTGACGATGCGCAAAAGCTCGACGCGCTCGGGAGGCGTCAGCGCCTTCAGGTCCTTTTCGGCGAAATAGGGCCAGACATAGGCTTCATCGGACGTTCCTGCGCCGACATGCACGAAGCCAGTGGAGATGACGTCGAGCATGATGGCTAGGATCTCGTCGCCGTCAGGATCGCCGGAGAGATCCTTCAGCGTTCCGATTGGGTCGTCCGTCGGCTCGCCGACAGTCACCTGCGTCTGCTGTGCGCCTGTGCCCATCAGCGGGCGCAGCCGCTCCAGATCGCCGGAAGCCGCCGCCTCGACGATCTGCTGGCGCATTTTGCGCACCGGCTCCGGCGCCTTGTTGATGTCGTAGATCACCTCGACAGGCTTGGCGTCGTCGGTGGCGCCAGGCGTCTTGTCGGTGCTCTTGCCGGCATTGTCCTTGTTAACAAGCGGATCCGGCATCGGCACGCCCGGCGCCGTTGCCGGCGGGGTCTGCGTCTGCTGCTGTTGCTGGCTGTTCTTCTGGTCGGTCGCCTGCGGGTCGGGCTGGCCCGGAACCTTGTGCAGCTCGGAAAGCGCATGCGCCACCGGCGCTGGCAGAACACCGGCACCAACGCATAAAGCAACGAGAAGCGGCGCCATCAGCCGCCGCGGGGCCTTGTCCTTACCGGTTTGCATCGGGCTCTCTAATTCTACTGCAGTCTGCGGTTGGGAGAAAACTCACCAGCAAGCATCCGTTCGCGCAGCGAATCGAGCAAGGCTTCCGCGTTGTTCTCGCCGTGGAGGCGAATCGTCTCGCGCAGGGCATGGATGATGGCGGTGTCGGCAATGATTTCGGGCTCGATGCCGTCGGCCATGCCGTCAGCCCAAGCCTCGTTGTGGTACTCCAAAGCCGCCTGCATCTTTTCGTGGACGATCATGTCGTCGATGTCGTTGAGGCTTGGTTCCATTTTCTTTTCCTCGAACTGCATGCCTTACTGCCTGGTTAACAACTCTATCAGCCTTTTCCCAAAACGACACGCGCGGGAGTGAAAACAGGTTAATTAAACGTCAATTTCCAAAACGCGAAGTAATTTCTGTGGCCAGTGTTGCACCTTCGTTACGGTAGCGCTCTTCTGCCACGATCGCGGATGCCGTGCAATCGGTATAGACGGAGGCGAAGGCACGGTATCCACGGTTGAAGGCCGCGGTCAGTCTTTCCTTGCGCTGAGGCTCGTCTTTCGCTTCAGAATCAAGCAGTTGCTGCATCTCATCGCGCCATTCGTCCCCGCCCGGGGCCTTGCACAGCGTTCGCAGATAATGCACCGAACCGATCACTTCGGCAAAGCGCAGCAGCTTGTCGTCATAGGGCACAGCAGCCGGTGGGGGCGGCGGCGCCTCGGGAACCGCAGGCGGTGCCTTCTTGCCCTGGGCCCACGCAGGTGCAGACATCGCCACACCGGCGCATAACAACAGGGACAAGAAAACGCGTCGTACGGGAATCATGCTGATAGTTGATACGCAAGCGATGTCGGGAACAAGGCGCAGCGCCATGTTTCCACGCGGTTATTGTCGAAGCGCCAGCCGTTCCACGCATTCGAGCACCGATTGCGGAACCGGCAGCCGCCGGATCTCGTCGAGACTGTACCAGCCGATGGCTGCCGCATCGTCGGCAGCTTCCGCAACCGCGTCCGCGTCTGCCTCCACCGTGAAGACCGAAAGATAGAAATGGCTGCTGACGCTGCCGTCGGGCGCGTGGGTCTTCAGATCATACTCTGAAAACAGCCTCGGATTGCGGGCTGCAATGCCGGTTTCCTCGTGGAACTCGCGAAGCGCCGTCTGATCCGGCGTCTCTCCCGGTTCGGCCCGGCCGCCGGGGAAGGCGTACATGTCGGCAGAGGGCGGATTGCGGCGCAGCACCAGCAGGAACCTGCCGTCACGCTCAAGAATGGCAGAGGATGCCGCCCTGGCCGTCGATGCCGTCTCTGTCATGTCAGCCGCTTTCAAGGTTGCGCCCCATGTTCCGATCGCCGAACGTGGATATTAGCCTGAGTACCGGACGTTCGATTCGAAGGAAAGACCGCTGACCTACCTGATCTATGCCTTTGCTGCCCTCTTCGAGATCGCCGGCTGCTTTGTCTTCTGGGCCTGGTTGAAAATGGGCAGGTCCGCTTGGTGGCTGGCGCCCGGCATGGTGTCGCTGGCGCTGTTTGCCTGGCTGTTGACCCTGGTGCCGAGCGAGGCGGCCGGGCGCACCTTCGCGGCCTATGGCGGCATCTATATCGCCGCGTCGATCCTCTGGCTCTGGCTGGCCGAAAACCGGGTGCCCGATCGCTGGGATATTGGTGGCGCGGCGGTCTGCCTGGCGGGCACGGCGATCATCCTCTTTGCGCCGCGCAGCTGACGCAACCGACCCTTGACCGTCGCCTGACGGGGTGCAAAGACAATCTCATGTGCGGACGCTATGCCCTGACATTGACCCCGGAAGAGCTGCAGGACCTGCTGGGAGTGGTCGAGCTGGAGGACTTTCCGGCGCGCTACAATATCGCCCCGACGCAGCCGATCCTGGTCGTCGTTTCGGGCGAGACGCCGGAGAAGGGCAGCAACCAGCCGGATCGCCGCGCCGTCCTCGTGCGCTGGGGGTTCACGCCCTCCTGGGTCAAGGATCCCAAGCAGTTTCCGCTGCTGATCAATGCGCGTTCGGAGACGGCGATCGGCAAGGCGTCGTTTCGCGCCGCCATGCGTCATCGCCGCGTTCTGGTTCCGGCATCGGGCTTCTACGAATGGCACCGCCCTTCCAAGGAAAGCGGCGAGAAATCGCAGGCCTATTGGATCAAGCCGAAGCACGGCGGCATAGTCGCCTTTGCCGGCCTGATGGAGACCTGGGCATCCGCCGACGGCTCGGAAGTCGATACCGGCGCGATTCTGACGACCGCGGCCAACTCGGCGATCGCGCCGATCCACGACCGGATGCCTGTCGTCATCAAGCCCGAGGACTTTTCCCGCTGGCTGGATTGCAAGACGCAGGAGCCGCGCGAGGTTGCGGATCTGATGAAGCCGGTCGAGGAGGACTTCTTCGAAGCGATCCCGGTGTCCGACAAGGTCAACAAGGTTTCGAACATGGGTGAGGACCTGCAGACGCCTGTCGTCCCCGAGAAGCCCCCGAAGCCTGCTGCCGCCAAACCCGGCGACGGGCAGCTCAGCTTCTTCTGATCCAAAATTCTCTCATTTCCCGGACCATACTATGATCTCGATTTCGGCTGCCCTTTCGGGCTTCTTCCTCGGCGCATCCCTGATCATCGCCATCGGCGCGCAGAATGCATTCGTCCTTCGCCAGGGGCTGTTGCGCTCGCATGTCTTCATCCTCTGCCTGATTTGCGCGCTGTCGGATGCGCTGCTGATCGCCGCCGGTGTCGGCGGTCTGGGCACGCTGGTCTCGCAGTCGCCGGTGCTGATTTCGGTGGTCACGCTCGGCGGCGCCGTCTTCCTCGGCTCCTACGCCTTCATGGCCTTTCGACGGGCGCTGCATCCTGGCGCCATGCAGGCGGGATCGCCGCAGGCGCTGGGGCTGAAGGCAGCGGTTGCCACCTGCCTGGCCTTCACCTTCCTCAACCCGCATGTCTATCTGGATACGGTGGTGCTGCTCGGCAGCCTGTCGGCGGCCTATCAGGGGCAGGACCGGATCGCGTATGGCGCGGGCGCCGCAATCGCGTCCTTCGTCTGGTTCTTTGGTCTGGGATATGGAGCGCGGCTGCTGCAGCCGGTCTTCGCAAAACCCGCCGCCTGGCGGGTTCTCGACGTCATCATCGGCGTCGTCATGAGCCTGCTGGCAATCAGCCTGCTCTGGCGCTTCTTCGCGGCTGCTTAAGCAGGCTTCTTGATGAGGGCAGGCTTCTTCAGCATCAGTGCTGCTGCCAGTACGGCCTTCAGGCCGAGCGGCCGGTAGTGGGTGCTGAGATCCTGTTTGGCCGGCTGTTCCGCTGCACCAGTTTTCTGCGAGGTCACGATACTCTCCTTACGTGTTCCCTGGATGTGTTCTGATTTGCTCTTTTGTCGCGAAAAACGACAAAAGAGAGGCATCGATCATCAGGAAGTGTGTAAGGCGAAAACTTTGCGCGAGGCTTGATGCAGAAAAGCACGCATGGGTAGCGTGCTAATCAAATCTCAGATGTGGCGTCCCATGTCGTCTTCGCCGACGCCGGGTTCCTCGATCGTCAGCGTGCCGTATTTCTTCTTCCAGCGGTGTGCGCCGAAGGGCAGCGAAACCAGGTAGATGGCCACGGTGAAGACCATGATCTCCCAGGTGTAGCTCATCAGCAGCGCGACATAGAGGACGACGCCGAGCATCAGCGGCAGCACCAGATCGCGGCGCAGACGGCTGCCCTCCTGCTTGCCGGACCAGACCGGCAGGCGGCTGATCAGAAAGAAGGCGATCAGCACGGTGTAGGCCGAGGAGATATAGGCAAACAGCCGGTCGCTCTCCATTCCCAGGAAGCCGAGATAGACGGGCAGCAGCACCAGCATCGCGCCGGCGGGTGCCGGAACGCCGACGAAATATTCCGACTGCCAGGGCGCACGGTTTTCGCGCTCCGACATGACGTTGAAGCGGGCAAGGCGAAGGCCGGCAGCGATCGCATAGATCAGCGCCGCGATCCAGCCGATCGAGCGCGCCTGATCCAGCGCATAGACATAGACGACGAGGGCAGGGGCAACACCGAAATTGACGATGTCGGCCAGCGAATCCATCTGCGCGCCGAATTTCGACGTCGCCTTCATCAACCGGGCGATGCGCCCGTCGATGCCGTCGAGGAAGGCGGCGAGCAACACCATCATCACGGCAAGCTCGTAGCGCCCTTCGAAGGCAAGACGGATGCCGGTCAGGCCGGCGCAGATCGCCAGGATGGTGATGAGATTGGGAACGACCAGCCGGAGCGGAATTTCACGCAGCCTCGGCCCGCGCGCTGAATCGTTCGGGCCGTTGGGTTCGAAAGGCGGAAAAGGCGTCTCCATGTGGCGCTCCTGATCGTCTTAGCTGCGGCGGCTGATGACAGGACCCTTGGCGGAGGCGAATTCGGCAAGTACCGTCTCACCGGCAATCGCCGTCTGGCCGAGCGCGACGCGCGGCGCCGAACCGGCAGGCAAGAAGACGTCGAGGCGCGAACCGAAGCGGATCAGGCCGAAGCGCTCGCCAGCGGCCAGCGGCTCGTTGGTGTTCGCCCAGCAGATGATGCGCCGCGCGACCAGACCGGCGATCTGCACGACGCCGATATTGCCATGGGCGGTTTCGATGACGAGGCCGTTGCGCTCGTTGTCCTCGCTGGCCTTGTCGAGTTCGGCATTCACGAAGCTGCCGGAGCGGTAATTGATGCTGACGATGCGGCCACGCACCGGCGAACGGTTCACATGGCAGTTGAAGACGTTCATGAACACCGAGATGCGCAGCATCGGCTCGCTGCCGAGATTGAGCTCGGCCGGCGGCGTCACCATCTGGATCGACGACACCTTGCCGTCAGCAGGCGAGATGACCAGATCGTCGTCTTGCGGCGTCATGCGCTCGGGATCGCGGAAGAAGTAGGCGCACCACAGCGTCAGGATCAGGCCGACCCAGAACAGCGGCTTGAAAAGCCAGCCAAGCAGCAGCGATGCGACGAAGAAGGCGGCGACAAAGGGATAGCCTTCCTTATGGACCGGAACGATGGTGTTTCGAACGGTATCAAGCAGGCTCATATGCGCCGGTCTCCTCGGTTTTTTCGTTACCGCTGGTTATAGAAAAACTCCGGCCGGGGCAATGCCGTGGCCGCTGCGGCGGCCTTCATGAAAGGGTTCTAAACAGCAAAACGGCGGATCGGCCGTTTTGTTCAGGTGGTTAGGTGGCTGGAGCAAGGCGCGTGACAACGCCCAGATCGTCGCTCTCGCGCACCTGCTTCAGATGTTCCTCGGCCTGTGTCGCCTCGCGTTGGCGGTTCCACATCGAGGCGTAGAGACCGTCCTTGGCGAGCAGCGCCGCATGCGTTCCGCGCTCGGCGATCTCGCCGCTCTTTAAGACGATGATCTCGTCGGCGCCGATGACGGTCGACAGGCGGTGGGCGATGACAAGCGTCGTGCGGTTTTTCGAGACGGCGTCGAGTGCCGTCTGGATTTCGCCTTCGGTCGTCGTGTCGAGCGCCGATGTCGCCTCGTCGAGAATCAGGATCGGCGGCGCCTTCAAAACGGTCCGGGCGATCGCCACGCGCTGCTTTTCACCGCCCGAGAGCTTCAGCCCGCGTTCGCCGACCTTGGTCTCGAAACCCTCAGGCAGAAGATCGATGAAATGGGCGATCTGCGCGATCTCGGCCGCGGTCTTCACTTCGGCGTCGCTGGCGCCGGGGCGGCCATAGCGGATGTTATAGGCCACGGTGTCGTTGAAGAGCACGGTATCCTGCGGAACCATGCCGATCGCCGAGCGCAGGCTTTTCTGCGTCAGTCCGCGGATATCCTGGCCATCGACGGTGATCGCGCCGCTCTGGATATCGTAGAAGCGGTAGAGCAGGCGAGACAGCGTCGACTTGCCGGCCCCTGATGGCCCGACGACGGCCACCGTCTTGCCCGCCGGGACATCGAAGGAAATGCCCTTCAGGATCGGCCGTGCCGCATCGTAGGCGAAATGCACGTCCTTGAAGCTGATGGCGCCCTGCGCGATCGAAAGCGGGTTGGCATCCGGCGCATCCGTCACCTCGGCCTTCACCTCCAGAAGATCGAACATCTGCTCGATGTCCGTGAGGCCCTGACGGATTTCGCGATAGACGAAGCCGATGAAGTTCAGCGGCACGGCAAGCTGCAGCAGCATCGAATTGACGAACACGAAGTCGCCGACCGTCTGTTCGCCGCGCTGCACGGCAAGGCCCGAGAGAACCAGCATGACGGTGGTGCCGAGACCGAAGATCACGCCCTGGCCGAAGTTCAGCCAGCCGAGCGAGGTCCAGACATCGGTCGCCGCCTTCTCGTATTTCTCCATCGATTTGTCGAAGCGCTTGGCCTCCATCTCTTCGTTGCCGAAATATTTGACGGTCTCGAAGTTGAGGAGGGAATCGATCGCCTTGGTGTTGGCGTCGGTATCGCTGTCGTTCATCGATCGGCGGATCGAGATGCGCCAGTCGCTGGCCCGGATCGTGAACCAGATATAGGCCCAGACGGTAAACGCGGTGACGGCGAGATAGGAGAAGCCGTAGCCCCACCAGAAGATGAAAGCGGTCAGCAGGAACTCGATGACCGTCGGGACCGAGTTCAGGATCGTGAAGCGGACGATCGTCTCGATGCCCTTGGTGCCTCGCTCGATGATCCGCGACAGGCCGCCGGTCTTGCGCTCCAGATGGAAGCGCAGCGACAGCTCGTGCATGTGGACGAACGTCTTGAAGGCGAGCTTGCGCACCGCA
The DNA here is from genome assembly GCF_056394605.1 of Rhizobium sp. 10N427. Taxonomy (NCBI): domain Bacteria; kingdom Pseudomonadati; phylum Pseudomonadota; class Alphaproteobacteria; order Hyphomicrobiales; family Rhizobiaceae; genus Rhizobium; species Rhizobium sp. 10N427. The sequence goes on from NZ_JBFTID010000022.1 coordinate 17,449, forward strand.
TACTGGCCGACACTGGCAAACAGCGCGTCGCGCAGCTGGTTGAGCGCAAGCTGGATCAGCCGCGTCAGGTTATAGGCGATGATCAGCGCGATGGCGCCGGTCAGCAGCGGCGGAAGACTGGTGTGGAGATCGGTCTTGCCGTTCAGCGCATCGGTCGACCACTTGAAGAAATAGGGGACGAGCAGCAGTACGAATTTCGAGATCAGCAAGTAGACCGACGCCCAGACGACGCGCATCTTCAGGTCCGGCCGCTCGTTCGGCCACATATAGGGCCAGAGATTGAACAGCGTGCGCAGCAGGTTGGAATCAGAAACCGTCTTGTTTGCCATGCCCATCTCCAGCCCGGGGGTGGGCTTTGACCACGAATGCATCGTTTCGATAGCGGCAATTGCAAAAGGCGGAACGGCCCTTTCGAGGGCCTCCGCCAGACAGTCTCGCCGTCCCCCGCCACATAGGATTTGACGGCGGCGAATGCAACGGCAAACCGCCAAAGAGAAAAGGCCGGGCGCTATATTCGCCCGGCCTATTATCAATAGTCGCAGATCTTTCGAACTGTTTAGAGGTGTTCGCCCGCCTTCAGCTTGCGATGCAGCTCTTCCGAATTCGGCAGCGCGTCCTTGGGAACGCCGAAGATCTGGCCGGGCAGGATGCGATCGGGGTTTTTGATCTCGTCCTCGTTGGCCATGTAGATCGTCGTATAGCGCACGCCCGCGCCATAGACGCGGCGCGAGATCTGCCAAAGCGTATCGCCGCGGCGGATGATGACGGTGTTGTTGCTCGTCGTCAGCGGCGCCTGTTCGATCGTCTTCGGCTCGCTGCTGTTGCCCGACGCCACTTCGTTGGTGGCGGGAGCAGGTGCGGCGGCCGTCGCCGGAGCCGGCGCTGCGGGAGCGGCCGGAACCGTGGTCAGCGTATCGATCATCGCCGACAGCTTTTCGAGGGCTGCACCGACCGATTTCGCATCGCGGGGCAGGGCCTGCAGCGCCGACAAGGCGGATGCTGCCGACTGCGATGCCTTTGCCGCCGTTTCCTTGAACGGTGCGCCTGCGTCCACCGACGGACGGAACTCGGAGATCGAGCGCAGCGCGAATTCCGTTGCCGAGCGGGCGGCGGCGAGCTGTTCGGCTCCCGGCACCTTGGCATCGGCAAACAGGCCCTTCAGCAGCGCGAATGCCTTGCCGGCATCCATGCGCAGCTTGGTCAGTTCACCCTCTTCGAGCGGCACCATCGACGGAGCCGTCGTGGCGGCACCCGTGGCAGGCGCCGTGGTCTGCGCCGCGACGGTCACCTGGTCGCCTTCCGGACGGTTGAAATTGACGGCGGCGCGCACGAGAACCTTGCCCGAACCATCGACGACATCGACGCGGATCTTGTGATCGCCGACCGCGAGATCCATCGCGCCGTCGATGACGAAGTGGCCGTCGCCACCGGCCTTCGCCTTGCCGATCAGCTTGTCGTCGGCATAGGCGAGCACGTTGGCATTTGCCTTGGCCGTGCCTGCGACGAAGATCTTGTTGCCTTCGATCTCGACCGCATTGACCATGACTTCAGCCGGTGTTGCCGGAACGGCCGGTGCCGTATTGGCGATATCGGTGGAAGCTGCGGGCAGGGCGGGTGTTGCACCGTTCGCCGCAGGCGTTGCCGCAGCGGTCTGCTGCTCGGCCTTCGGAGCGGTGATGATGCGGCTTGCTTCACCCGGCTTGGAAACCATGGCCAGCAGCTCGGCACCGCTGCCGTCCTTCGGCACGGAAACTGTCGCGACTTCTTCCGAGGTCTGAACCTTGCCGTCCTTGCCGGTCACCTTCAGCACCAGCTGGTGATCGCCGGGGCCGAGCGGATTGTCGAGCACGGCTGCGAAGTCGCCGGAAGGGCCGACATCGGTGGTGGTGACCACCTTGTCGCCATCGACGACTTCAAGCTTGCCGTTCGGCTCAGCGGAGCCGGCGATAACGGTCGAACCATCCGGCTCGACACGCAGAACGTCGAAGGCGGGAACCTTCGGGCCCGCATTGGCCTGGTCGGTGGCGGCCGGAGCCGCGGTTGCCGGAGCATTCGCATCGGCGGCCGGCTCCTGGGCCGTAGCGTCAGCGGCGGGCTGCGTTGCTGCAGGCTGGGCCGCCGGAGCGCCGGTCAGTTCGGCTTCGGCCTTGAGGAGGGCGGCGAGCGCGTCGGCCGCATTTTCAGGCAGCGCCTGGATCGTCGCCAGTGCCTTCGCAGCGCCGTCCTTGGCTTTGGTGATGATGGCAGAGGTTGCCGGGTCGATACCGTCAGGCGCGGCGAAACCGGCAATCGCCTGCAGCGCGCCGGTCGCCTTGGTCTTGGCGGCTGTGAGCGCATCGGCAGCCGGGGTCTTGCCGTCGGCAAACAGCGCCTTAAGTTCTGTGAGAGACTGTCCGGCGTCAGCCGTCAGGCGGCCGACCTTTCCGGTGGTTTCAGCAGCGTCGGCAACGGCGTTACGGGCCGTCTTGCCGGCTTCTTCGACCGTATTCTTGACTTCGGAGCCAGCCTGATTGATCGCATCACCAACTTTTGACGCGTCGCCGCCGATCCGGGGCATCACCACGAAGACCATCAAAAGGATTGCAATTGCAAGCACTGCGAGGGCCAGCAAGCCGGCGCGGTTTCTCATCATTCATTCTCCCCAGGCGGCAAATGTGCCGTAGTAATCAGAAATTGCTAGCGATTCCCTGTGCTTTTCACAAGCATCCAAGCCCGTCACCTACGCTTAAGACGTAGGTTTTGCCTCATTTTTCTTGACTGCGCAGCCCCGGAATAGTTGTTTGGCCCAATGACCGATCAATCACACTCGATAAAATCCATCTGCGTCTATTGCGGCTCCAGGCCGGGACGCGACGCTGCATACATGACTGCCGGACGCACACTCGGCAAGGAAATTGCCGAATATGGGTTAAGGCTCATCTACGGTGGCGGCACCAAAGGCATCATGGGGGCGGTTGCCAGCGGCGTGCTTTCGGCGGGCGGTCAGGTGACGGGGATCATCCCGGAATTCCTGATCGACATGGAAGCGACGCGCCATTCTCTCGGCCAGCTCAACGAACTGATTGTAACGCCTGACATGCATGCGCGCAAACACATGATGTTCGAGCGCTCCGACGCGTTCGTGGCGCTTCCGGGCGGTATCGGCACGCTGGAGGAGATCGTCGAGATCATGACCTGGGCGCAGCTCGCCCGTCACGAAAAGCCGATGGTTTTCGCCAATATCAACGGCTTCTGGGATCCGATGATGGAGCTCCTGAAGCATATGACGGACGAGGGTTTCATTCACACGGCCCATCGCGTTCAGCCGCTCGTGATCGACAACATCGCCGATATCGTTCCGGCGATCATGGCGCAGGCCGCCGAAATCGCCGCCGATCGTGGCGGCGAGGACGAGGTTCTTTCGAAAATGTGATGGTGAGCGGGCGCCTCAGCGCCCGCGCGTCGCATTCAGCATCGACACCGTATAGAGCACCAGGCCCGCCCAGATCAGCGGGAAGGCGATCATGCGCGCCGTGCCGAGCGGCTCGTGAAAGGCGAAGATGGCGATCAGGAAGATCATCGTCGGGGCGATATACTGCATGATGCCGATGGTCGATAGCTTCAGCAGCTTGGCGCCATTGGCATAGATCATCAGCGGCGCGGCAGTGATGAGGCCGCAGCCGAGCAGCAGGGCGGTATCGCTCCATCCGGTCTCGATGAAATGGCCCTCGCCGGTCACGAGCTCCAGGTAGAGGATGTAGAGGATTGCGGGAACGCTGAGGATCAGCACTTCGAGCAGAAAACCCTGGTTCGGGCCGAGCGGCAGCGTCTTGCGGAAGAAGGCGTAGAAAGCCCAGCTGAAGGCGAGCGTCAGCGCGATCCACGGCAGGCCACCGCCATCGAAGGCGAGTACGACGACGGCAATGGCAGCAAGGCCGATCGCCGCGATCTGCAGCGGCCGCAGCTTTTCCTTCAACAGAACCGAGCCCATGAAGATGCTGATCAGCGGATTGATGAAATAGCCCATCGCTGCATCGAGCGAATGCCCTGCGCCAATCGCCCAGACATAGGTGCCCCAATTGACGGTGATCAGCGCGGCGGTCAGCGTCGCCATGGCGATCAATCGCGGCGAGCGCAGCGCATCACGGATTTCCTGCGTGCGGCCAAGCACCAGGAGCACGAGGCCGGCGATCGGAACCGACCAGAGGACGCGATGCGCGATAACCTCGGCCGGCGAAATATGCGCCAGCGCCTTCATGTAGATCGGCAGCAGGCCCCACAGCAGATAGGCAGTCAGCGCAAAGGCAAAGCCGCGCGGGCTGTCTTCGTTCTTGATGATCGGCGCGGTCGCATCGACGGACATGGGGGCGTTTCCATAATTTATCGTTATGGAACCCGCTCTAACCTAACCGCTATGAATAGGCCAATTCATTTCCGTGAATGGATGTGAAGGAGTTTTGATTTGCCAGAAGCCGAAACGCTCACTCCGCCGCGATCTTTCCCGCCAGCTGCCGGTTCTTCATCAGCTTGTAGATGACGGAGTCCATCAGCGCCTGGAACGAGGCGTCGATGATGTTCTCGGACACTCCGACCGTCCACCAGCGCACACCGCTGGAATCGATCGATTCGATCAGGACGCGGGTGATCGCCTCGGTGCCGCCGTTGAGGATACGCACCTTGAAGTCGGCGAGCACGAGGTCGTCGATCTCATGCTGGTACTTGCCGAAATCCTTGCGCAGCGCCAGGTCGAGCGCGTTGACCGGGCCTTCGGCTTCGGCGACCGACATCAGCGTCTGGCCGTCGATGGTGATCTTCACCACCGCTTCGGAGACGATCTTGACGCGGCCGAGGCTGTCGAAGCGGCGCTCGATCATCACCCGGAAACCGTCGATGCCGAAGAATTCCGGGATGGTGCCGAGGGTGCGGCGGGCAAGCAGCTCGAAGCTGGCATCGGCGCCCTCATAGGCATAGCCCGAAGCCTCGCGTTCCTTGACGATGGAGATCAGCAGGTCGAGCTTCGGATCGTCCTTGCCGACCTCGATGCCGCGGCGCTTCAGGGCATTGATGAAATTCGCTTTGCCGCCCTGGTCGGAGACCATGATCTTGCGGAAATTGCCGACGCTTTCTGGTTGCACATGCTCGTAGGTGCGGGGATCCTTGAGCAGCGCAGAGGCATGAATGCCGGCCTTGGTGGCGAAGGCCGAGGCGCCGACATAGGGCATCTGGTGATCGGGCGAGCGGTTGAGCAACTCATCGAAGGCATGGGACAGGCGGGTGAGATTGAGCAGCCGCTCCGCGTCGATCGCCGTTTCGAAACGGGTCGCATAGGTATCTTTCAGCGCCAGCGTCGGGATCAGCGTCACCAGATTGGCGTTGCCGCAGCGCTCGCCGATGCCGTTCAGCGTGCCCTGGATCTGCCGCACGCCGGCCTCGACCGCGGCCAGCGAATTGGCGACCGCCTGTCCGGTATCGTTATGCGCATGGATCCCGAGACAGCCGCCGGGAATGCCGGCCGAAATCAGCGCGTCGACGATGGCGCGGATTTCCGGCGGCTGCGTGCCGCCATTGGTGTCGCAGAGCACCACCCAGCGCGCGCCGGCCTCGTAGGCGGTCTTGGCGCAGGCGATGGCATATTCCGGATTGGCCTTGTAGCCATCGAAGAAATGCTCGCAATCGACCATCGCCTCCTTGCCGGCTGCAACCGCCGCCTTGACGCTTTCGGCGATCGATTCCAGGTTTTCCTCGTTGGTACAGCCGAGCGCCACCTTCACATGGTAGTCCCAGCTCTTGGCGACGAAACAGATCGCGTCGCTCTCGGCCTGCAGCAGCGTCGCCAGTCCCGGATCGTTGGAGGTCGAAATCCCCGCGCGCTTGGTCATGCCGAAGGCGACGAACCGGGCGTCCTTGGTGCGCTTCTCGCTGAAGAAGGCCGTGTCGGTCGGATTGGCGCCGGGATAGCCGCCCTCGACATAGTCGAGGCCGAATTCATCGAGCATCGCCGCGATCGCAATCTTGTCCTCGACCGAAAAGTCGATGCCGGGCGTCTGCTGCCCGTCCCGGAGCGTCGTGTCGAAGAGGTAGATGCGTTCTCTGCTCATTGTCGTTCCTCCCGGCTGAGCGGGTGTTGAGTGTCTGTCACCAGCCCTCGTGGTTCGAGACGGCCCTTGCGGGCCTCCTCACCATGAGGGCTGGTCGTTGTGCCCTAGGGCACGCATGTCTCTCAGGCCTCGATATGACCCTGGTCGTCTTCATGCTCACCGGCCTCGTGGTTCGAGACGGCCCCTTGGGGCCTCCTCACCATGAGGGTTGATCGTTGTGCCACCCGGCTCTGTATCCACGGCGGCGCGAGCCTCCATCCTCATCCTGAGAAGCTTAAGGTCCTCGAAATGAGGCGCCCGGCCGGCTCTCTCCATCCTCATCCTGAGGTGCCCGAAGGGCCTCGAAGGACGAGGATGGCCACCTCACACCTTCCCCGCAAACCTGTCCGTCGCCCGGATCAGCTGATCCAGTATCCCTGGCTCCGAAAACGCATGTCCCGCGCCCTCGACCAGATGAAACTCCGCCTTCGGCCAGGCCTTATGCAGCTGCCAGGCATATTTGGCCGGGCAGGGCATGTCGTAGCGGCCATGGACGATGACGCCCGGAATGTCCTTCAGCTTGTGCGCATCGCGCAGCAGCTGCCCTTCGTCCATCCACCCGGCATTGACGAAGAAATGGTTCTCGATGCGGGCGAAGGCATAGGCGAACTCGGCCTCCTCGAACTTGCCGCTGGTCGATTTCTCCGGCAGCAGGGTGATCGTCTCGCCCTCCCAGATGCTCCAGGCATGCGCCGCCTCGAGCGCCACGGCCCGGTCCGAACCGGTGAGGCGGCGGTTATAGGCCTGCATCATCTCGTGGCGCTCTTCCGGCGGGATCGGCGCGATAAAGCGCTCCCACTTGTCCGGGAACATCTCGGAGACGCCGAACTGATAATACCAGTCGAGCTCCGCCCTGGTCAGCGTATAGATGCAGCGCACGATCAGTTCCGAAACGTGTTCCGGGTGCTTTTCGGCATAGGCGAGCGCCAGTGTCGAGCCCCAGGAGCCGCCGAAGACCTGCCATTTGTCGACGCCGGCCATCTCGCGCAGCCGTTCGATATCGGCAACGAGATCCCAGGTGGTGTTGGCCTCGAGGTTCGCATGCGGCGTGGACTTGCCGCAGCCGCGCTGGTCGAACAGCGTCACGTCGTAGAGCTTGGGATCGAAGAGGCGGCGATGGACCGGCGAGAAGCCGCCGCCCGGGCCGCCATGCAGGAAGACGGCCGGCTTGGCGCCCGGCGTGCCCGAGCGCTCCCAGTAGATCCTGTGGCCGTCACCGACATCGAGATGGCCCGACGCATAGGCCTCGATTTCGGGATAGAGCGTCCGCAACACTTCGGTCATGCCTTGAAGCCTTTCGCCGGCCAGTTTTCGGTATCGTGATCGGGATGCTGGAAGGAGATGATCGCCTCCTGCCGCGCGTAGAAATCCGGATCCGTGTGAACCGACGCATCGAAGATTTTCTCGATCCAGGGAAGCCGGGCGTCGTGGTTCACCTGGACCTGCGGCTGCAGATCGTCCCGCTCGTCGAAACTGCCGATCGCCAGCTCCAGACCGCCCGGATGCCGGTAGGTCATCGGCGTGCCGCAATCGCTGCAGAAGCCGCGCTCGATATTGATCGACGACTGGAAATAGCTGATCTCGCCGCGCGTCCATTCGATGCCGTCCTCGGGCGCCGTCACCAGCGCCGAGAAGAAGCCGCCGAACTGCTTCTGGCACATCCGGCAATGGCAGATCGACGGGCGGCCGAGCTTGCCGGAGATGCGGAAACGGATCGCGCCGCACTGGCAGCCGCCCGTTCGAATGGGTTCACTCATCTTGATTCTCCAGGGGGCAAATGATCGGTGTCGTGGTCGGGATGCTGGTGATTGCTGGATGCGATCGCGTCTTCGCGCTCGCTGCTTTCGGGTTCCGGCTCGACGGGCAGGGCGTCAAGCTCATGCGACCAGCGCATCTTGCTCGCCATGTTCGACTGCGCGACCGGCTTGACGGATTGCGGATCGTCGAGTGAGCCGAGTGTAAGGTTGATGAACTCTGCGCCCGGAACATCGTAGAACAGCGGCGTACCGCACTCGCCGCAAAAGCCGCGGCGCACGAGATCGGATGAATGAAACCATTTCGGTTCACCGCGCGTGATGTCGAAATCAGAACGCATGACACCGGCGAGCGGCAGCGAATAGTTTCCGGCTGCCTTCTGGCACATGCGGCAATGGCAGACATGCGGATAGCCGAGCTCGCCGGTAGTGCGGTAGCGCACCGCGCCGCACTGGCACCCGCCGCTCTGGACCAGCGCTTCGCTCACGATCGGCCCTCCTGCGACCAGACCTGCGTATCGTGATCCGGGTGCTGGTAGGAGACGATCTCGTTGATGAACTCCGCCGCCTCGAGGTCGTCCTCGGTGCGGATGCCCGGCAGGTCATGCAGCCGGTCGGTAAAGGGAAGCTTGGCTTCGATGCCGTACTGAACGGTCGGCGGGAGCGCGGCCGGATCGTCGAAGGYGCCAGCCGCGATCGCCAAGCCGTCCGGCGCCTCGTAGGTCAGCGGCGTACCGCAATCGCCGCAGAAGCCGCGCCAGGCGAAGTTGGAAGACTTGAAGCGTTTGCGCTCCCCGCGCGTCCAGGTGAGCTCGGCGCCACGGGCAGAGACCAGCGGCGCGTAATAGCCGCCCGACGCCTTTTGGCACATGCGGCAATGGCAGATCGACGAATGCGTCAGCTCGCCTTCCACCCGGAAGCGAACGGCACCGCACTGGCATCCGCCGGTGTAGACTGTCATTGCATCGTCCTCCGCGATCCCAGGCCCTGAAAAAAGACCCCTCCCGACCTTCCCCACGAGGGGGAGGGCTTACTTGTGGCACCGCTTGCAGACATCGTCATCGCATCGGCGCAATTTGAAAGGTGAGAACCAGGCGAGGCGAGCGCTAAGCCCCTCCCCCTTGTGGGGAGGGGCTGGGGAGGGGACTTGGCCAAGACCCATGATCTCACCGCTTCAACTCCCAGGTCGTCACACGTTCGCCGCTCACCGCATCTTTGCCGTCCTTCAGCTGCACGCCTTCCGCCAGCAGTTCGTCACGCAGCTTGTCCGCCTCGGCGAAATTCTTCGCCTTCAACAGCTCAAGCCGCGCCGCGACGCGCCGGTCGATGTCGAGGGCGACGGCCTCGTCCACCTCGGTCTTCTCCGGCAAAACGCCGAGCAGCGCCGCACTGGCCGCAAACACCGAGGGATCACCGCCTTGCGCCAGCGCATGCAGCGCCTGCACCGCGGCGACCGTGTTGAGGTCATCTGCCAGCGCCGCCAGCACCGCTGCATCTGGCTCGGCATTTCCGGCATCAACCGCCGGCCACTTTGCCAGCAGACGCTCCGCTTCCTCGAGCCGCTTGATCGAGAAATCGATCGGCTCGCGGTAATGCGTCATCAGCATCGCCAGCCGCAGAACTTCACCCGGCCATGTCCGACCGCCGAATTTTTCGGTGTGCAGCAGCTCATAGATGGTGACGAAATTGCCTTCGGATTTCGACATCTTGCGGCCTTCGACCTGCAGGAAGCCGTTATGCATCCAGACATTCGCCATCACCTCGGTGCCGTGGGCGCAGCGCGACTGGGCGATCTCGTTTTCATGGTGCGGGAAGATCAGGTCCAGCCCGCCGCCGTGAATGTCGAAGACCTCGCCGACATAGCGCTGGCTCATCGCCGAGCACTCGATATGCCAGCCCGGACGGCCGCGGCCCCAGGGGCTCTCCCAGCCGGGTTCGTTATGCGACGAGAGCTTCCAGAGCACGAAGTCACCGGGGTTCTTCTTGTGGGCATCGACGGCGATGCGCGCGCCCGCCTGCTGTTCGTCGAGATTGCGCTTCGAGAGCTGGCCGTAATCCCGCATCGAGCGGGTGTCGAACAGCACTTCGCCCTCGGCCTGATAGGCGTGGCCATTGGCCAGCAGCTTCTCGATGATCTCGATCATCCCGCCGATATTCTCGGTCGCCCGCGGCTGATGCGTCGGCTCCAGGCAGCCGAGCGCCCTGGCATCGTCGAGAAACTGCGTCTCGGTCTTTTCGGTGACGCGGCGGATCGCCTCGTTCAGGGGCAGGCCGGGATAATCGCGCAAAGCGCGGGCGTTGATCTTGTCATCGACGTCGGTGATGTTGCGCGCATAGACGACCTTGTCGGCGCCATAGACATGCCGCAGCAGCCGGAACAGCACGTCGAAGACGATGACCGGGCGGGCATTGCCGATATGGGCGAAATCATAGACGGTCGGGCCGCAGACATACATGCGGACATTGTCGCGATCGATCGGCGCAAACACCGTCTTTTCGCGCGTCAGCGTGTTGTACAGTCGAAGTTCAGCCGAACCGGCCATGTCTTGTTCTCCCAATGCAATGTTCCGAAAAATGCCACCACCGGCGGGCCGGGGCGTTTATCTCTTTGCGTATTTGGGAGACGAAAACGGCCAGGCCAGCGAGCGCGCTAGCGAATAATCTTCCGGCAGTTAATGCAGATAACCGTTTTCATGGCGCGTTTTATGGCGCGGGAACGGGCATTGGTCAAGTGGGGGTGAGGCCCGGTGCGGCAAAGCCGCTGCGATCGATCCCGTGAATCGATCGCAGGGCCGAATGCCCGAAGCGCCAAGCGAAGGGCAGGGCATCAATGCGTGCCATTTCCATGCTATCACCGCAACTGAAACAGATGAGATCAATCCCGTGCGCCGCGTCTTCCGCCTGCTCATCACCGCCATCATCCTGACGGTTGTCGCCGCCGGCGCCTATCTGGCATACGATCGGGCCATGACGCCATTCTCGCCGCCATCACTTGCCGACTATCCGATCCAGGGCATCGATATCAGCCACCATCAGGGCGACATCGACTGGGCTAGGCTGAAGGGTCAGCCCAACATCCGCTTCGTCATCATGAAAGCGACCGAAGGCGGGGATCATCGCGACCGGAAATTCGCAGACAATTGGCGGGCGGCCAAAGACGCCGGCATCATCCGCGGCGCCTATCACTTCTTCACCTTCTGCCGCCCGGGCGCAGAGCAGGCGGATAACGTGCTCGCCACCATCCCCGCCGATGCTGATGCCCTGCCGCTGGCGCTCGACCTCGAATTCACCGGCAATTGCGGCAAGGTGCCGACGCTGGACGAACTCAGCGCCGAGCTATCGGCCTTCTACACGCGCCTCGGCACCCGCTATCCCGGCCGGCCGCTGTTCTACATGAACGAAAGTTTCTTCGAGCAATATTTCGCCGGCAACGAAAACCGCTTTCCGCCACACGACCTCTGGATCCGCAGCATCGCACACCGGCCGGATTGCAGCCGCTGGTCGCTCTGGCAATTCGCCGATGATGGGACGGTGGAAGGCATCGAGGGCGCGGTCGATCTCAACGCGCTATGCCCGGAGAGCGGGCTGGCGCCGTATTTTTCCGGGCCGTCGGGCTAGCTCACGACGGCAGGTGGTAATCGACCAGCTTGTTTTCGCGGACGATGAACAGCTTGCCGGTTTCGGTCACATCGGGGCCGGTGAGCGGCAGGATCGCCTTGGCGACTTCCGACGGATGCGGCAGGCTAGCCGGGTCTTCGCCGGGAACGGCCTGGGCGCGCATGGCGGTGCGGGTGGCGCCCGGATCGACGCTGGTGATGCGCAGCGGCGTCGACTGGCTTTCACCGGCCCAGGTGCGGGCCAGTGCTTCGACGGCAGCCTTGGAGGCGGAGTACGGGCCCCAGAACGGGCGACACTTGTGGGCGGCGGCCGAGGACAGGATGACGGCGCGGCCGGCTTCGGCGCGCGTCAGCAGCGGATCGACGGAGCGGATCAGCCGCCAGGTCGCGTTGACATTGATGTTCATGACCTTCTCGAAGGTCTTCGCCTCGACATGGCCGATCGGCGAGATGACGCCGAGCACGCCGGCATTGGCGACGAGAATGTCGAGCTTGCCCCAGCGTTCGAAGATCGAGCCGCCGAGGCGGTCGATGGCGTCCATGTCGGCAAGATCGAAGGGCACCAGCGTGGCGCTGCCGCCCACGGCCTTGATCGCATCGTCGAGATCCTCGAGGCCGCCGACAGTGCGGGCGCAGGCAATCACATGCGCACCGGCCTTGGCGAGTTCGAGCGCGGTGAAGTAGCCGATGCCGCGCGAAGCGCCGGTCACGAGTGCGATCTTGCCGGTCAAATCAATCGTCATAGGTCCGTCCTGAAGCCGCATCGGGCGGCTATTTCATCATCGAATTCTTGGGATGGGTACAGGCGGCTGCCTCGCTTCCCTCATCCCTGTGCTTGTCACAGGGATCCAGCGCGCGCAAGTCCTTGCGCGCTTGAGAGTCTTTCACGGCGCAGACGCGCCGTGACTGGATTCCTGTGACAAGCACAGGAATGAGGATGAGATCGTATTACCCGTTGGTCGCCAGCAGCGAGACCTTGCGGCCTACCGTCTCGCCATCCTTGTCGAGCAGGCGGGTCGGGTAGTCGCCGGTGAAATAGTGGTCGGTGAACTGCGGGCGGGCGTTGTTGCGGTCTTCGCCGCCGACGGCGCGGTAGAGGCCGTTGATCGACAGGAACTGCAGAGAATCGGCGCCGATATATTTGCACATCGCTTCCAGGCTCTCGTACTGGTTGGCGAGCAGCTTGTCGCGATCCGGCGTGTCGATGCCATAGAAGTCGGGATAGTAGATCATCGGGCTGGCGACGCGCAGATGCACTTCCTTGGCGCCGGCATCGCGGATCATCTGCACGATCTTCAGCGATGTCGTGCCACGCACGACCGAGTCGTCGACGAGTACGACGCGCTTGCCCTCGATCATCGCCCGGTTGGCGGAATGCTTCAGCTTGACGCCGAAGGCGCGGATCTGCTGCGTCGGCTCGATGAAGGTACGGCCGACATAATGGTTGCGGATGATGCCGTATTCGAAGGGAATACCGCTCTCCTGCGCATAGCCGAGTGCCGCCGGCGTGCCGCCATCGGGAACGGGGACGACGACGTCGGCTTCGACGGGCGCTTCCTTGGCGAGGTTGATGCCCATGTTTTTGCGGGCAACATAGACGCTGCGGCCGCTGACGACCGAATCCGGACGGGCGAAATAGACATATTCGAACAGGCAGAGGCGCTCCGGCTGGCCGTTACCGGCCTTGCGGGCGTCGATGGTGATCGAGCCGTCCGGCTGGATCTCACAGATGATGACTTCGCCATTCTCGACGTCGCGGATGAACTTTGCGCCGATGATATCCAGCGCACAGGTTTCGGATGCGAAGATCGGCTTGCCGTCGAGCTCGCCCATCACCAGCGGGCGGATGCCGGTGGGGTCGCGGGCCGCGATCAGCTTGGTGCGGGTGATCGCCACCATCGAATAGCCGCCTTCCATCTGGCGGATGGCGTCGATGAAGCGGTCGGCGGTCGAGGTGTAGCGCGAGCGGGCGATGAGGTGGAGAACGACTTCGGTATCGGAGGTCGCCTGGAAGATGGCGCCACCGGCGATCAGCTGGCGGCGAAGGGTCAGGCCGTTGGTGAAGTTGCCGTTATGGGCAATGGCGATGCCGCCGACTTCGAGTTCGGCAAATAGCGGCTGCACGTTGCGCAGCGCCACTTCGCCCGTCGTCGAATAGCGGTTGTGACCAATCGAGATATTGCCGGGCAGGCGGGCCAGCGTCGTCGGGTTGGTATAGTGGTCGCCGACCAGACCCATATGCCGTTCCGAGTGGAAGCGCAGTCCGTCGAAGGAGACGATACCGGCGGCTTCCTGCCCGCGGTGCTGGAGGGCGTGAAGCCCAAGCGCCGTCAGCGTTGCCGCATCGGGATGGCCGAGAATACCGAAGACGCCGCACTCTTCGTGGAGCGTATCCCCGTCGAGTTCGTCATTGAGCGTCAGGGAATAGGACTGGTTCATCGATGCGGGCCTTTGCTCTCACAAGAATGGATCGGCTTTTCCATAGCATGACGCCGTGATCATGCGTTTTAAACGGCTGAGGCCCGGCAGAGCGGTTGCCCGGCCGGACCTTTACTGTACGTCCCGCTCAAATGGCAATTGCCATTGCGCAGGTCAAGCTGTTGAACACTGTGTCAATTCGACTGCGGTTGCGCAGGGGCTGCGGGTGCGGCCGGTGCTGCATCGTCCGCCGGCGCCTGATCGGCGGCCGGTGCATTGGCGTTGCCCGTATTTTCGCTCGGCGGAAGAACCTTGTCCATCACGCTCGTGCGTACCATTTGGGCGAATTCTTCCGGCAGGACCGATTGCAGCTTCACGACCATCGAGTCGAGGAACGGCTTGGACTTGGCGTTGTTGACCCAGCCCGGACGGTGATCGGCATCGACAAGCCAGTTCCAGAAGGCGACGGCAACGACGAGCAGCAGTATGCCGCGTGCAGCACCGAAGAGGAAGCCCAAAGTACGATCAAGCGCGCCGATGCGGCTGTCGATGATGAAGTCGGCAATCTTCATGGTGATGAAGGAGATGACGATCAGCGCGATCAGGAACACGACGGCGGCCGAGCCGACGATCGCGATGCGGTCGTCATCGGTGTACTTCTTCGCGTAGGGCACCAGGTAGTGGTAGAGGTAGTAGGCTGCGGCAGCCGAGCCACCCCAGCTTGCGATCGACAGGACCTCGCGGGAAAAACCGCGGACCATCGCCAATACGGCGGAGAAGAGTACGACGCCGATGACAATACCGTCGAAAATCGTAATGGGCATATAAATTCAACTCCAGGGCCCTTACGTTTCCGCAAGCGGGCCGCGCCTCATTCGTGTGCATCCTATATCACTACCGTTTGCGGCAATGAAAGGATCAACCGTCGTCTTCCACACGTCGTAGCGCACCCTTCGATCCGGCGATGCGCGCGACCAGGTCCGGCAGGCTCTCTATCTCGTTCCAGCGTCCGCCCGTGCCCTTCGGCAGATCGGCGGTCGCTGTTGGAAGCAGCGCTGCAGAAAATCCCAGCTTCTCGGCTTCTTTGAGGCGCTGGGCGGTGTGCGCAACCGGTCGGACGGCCCCCGACAGACTGACTTCGCCGAAATAGACGCAATCGGCCGGGAGAGCAATACCGGCAAGCGAGGAAACAAGGGCCGATGCGACTGCCAGATCGGCTGCCGGCTCGGAGATCCGGTAGCCGCCGGCGATGTTCAGATAGACGTCGTGCTGGCCGAGCTTCACGCCGCAATGGGCTTCGAGCACCGCAAGGATCATCGAAAGCCTGGCCGAGTCCCATCCGACGATGGCGCGGCGCGGCGTGCCGAGCGAGGTAGGCGCCACCAGCGCCTGCACCTCGACGAGGATCGGCCGCGTGCCTTCCATGCCGGCAAACACCGCCGCCCCCGGCGATTTTTCGTTGCGTTCGCCGAGGAACAGCTCTGAAGGGTTGGCAACTTCGCGCAGGCCCTTGTCGGACATTTCGAAGACGCCGATCTCGTCGGTCGGTCCGAAGCGGTTCTTGACCGTGCGCAGGATGCGGTAGTGATGGCCGCGATCGCCCTCGAAATAGAGGACGGCATCGACCATGTGTTCGACGACGCGCGGTCCGGCGATCTGGCCGTCCTTGGTGACATGGCCGACGAGCACCATAGCGGCACCCGTCTGCTTGGCGAAACGGATCATCGCCTGAACGCCGGTTCTGACCTGGGTGACGGTGCCCGGCGCCGATTCCGCCAGGTCGCTCCAGAGCGTCTGGATGGAATCGATGATCACCAGATCGGGGCGCTTGCCCTCGGCAAGCGTCGCGAGGATGTCCTCGACATTGGTTTCGGCAGCCAGCATCACGGCGGTATCGGCCGCGTTCAGCCGCTGGGCGCGCAGGCGCACCTGGGCGACGGCTTCTTCGCCCGAGACATAGATGATCTTGTGTCCACGGCGCGACAATGCCGCCGCCGCCTGCATCAGCAGCGTCGACTTGCCGATACCGGGGTCGCCGCCGACGAGCACCGCCGAGCCGCGCACGAAGCCGCCGCCGAGCGCCCGGTCGAGTTCGGAGATGCCGGTATGGATGCGCGGCGCTTCCTCGATCTCGCCCGAAAGCGCGGTGAGGGCAACGGGACGCCCCTTCTTCGGCGTTTTGGCCGGTCCGCCGCCGATGCCGCCCATCGGATCTTCCTCGACGATGGTATTCCACTCGCCGCAGCCTTCGCACTTTCCGGCCCAGCGGTTATGAACCGTGCCGCAGTTTTGGCAGGTGAATTGAGTTCTGGCCTTCGCCATCAGGTTGGACTTTCAATTCTGGAGTTGGCGCCGCCATCCGGTCGCGGATGATTCGCTCTTTCATCCATATGTCGGTCCGTTCGGCGCCCGACGCAACAGGCGATAGGCATGCGGTCAGAGCAGCACACGTGCATGCGACTTTAGTTTAATGATCTGCTGATCTATTGGCGAATTATTAAGCCGAGAGGGCCATTTATAGCACGCGGAGTCCGGCATCGGCCGGCTCGTGTCTATGGTGGAGATTGACTTGAGAAAATCATACCTTGCTGTTCGCGCGCTTGTCATTGCCGCGAACATCGCTTCGCCGCTCGCAATATATCCCGCAGCCGCTGCAACGCCCCCTGCAGACGGATTGCCGAAACCCTCGATCTCCAAGGCGCTTGATGCGCTTCTGCTGCCGGTCAACAAGGCCGTCGTCAAGAAGTTCAAGCTCGCCAAGGGAGAGCATGGCGTTCTGGTATTATCCGTAAAGCCGGGTGGCATTGCCGACAAGCAAGGGATCAAGCCGGGCGACGTTCTTTCCGAGGTCCATGGCCATAAGGTTCATAAGCCAGTCGACGTCGATGTCGCGGTTCGTCGCGATCTGAAGGCAGGTCATTCGGATGTCGCGCTTTCGCTGGAGCGCGATGGCGCGGTGGTCGCGGTTGCCGCCGTCATCACGATGGAATCCTACAGCGAAGCCGTATCGGTAACCGAGGTTTCGAGCTGGGAAAGCGACACTTCCGATGCGTCGTTCTCCTATTCGGAATACGTGTCCGAAGAATCGGAGACCATCGAGTCCTCCTACGAGAGCGAGGAGAGTGTTGTCGAAGAAGCGATGACGCAGGAAGAGTCGGCCACGGACGACGAGTCCAGTGCGGATGATGCCAGCGACGCCGATGACGGCGGCGACGACGATTCTGGCGATGATGGAGACGGCGGCTCGGACGAAGAGTAATCCAGAACTGAATTCGGGGTGGCCGCACGAGAGCGCGGCCACCTATTTCCCGCCGCCTCCGCCGTCAACCGGCGCTCCCTCAATTGAGGCTGGCGGCACCAATCAAAACTAATGATTTTCCTATCATCGGCCGCGGTGGCAGGTTGCAATGCTCATTTTATGGAACATTGCTCATGCTCGATTATTCGCTCGCCCATTGGATTACTTTCCTGACAGCCGCCGTTCTTTTGAACCTGTCGCCAGGGCCTGATATGGCCTTCATCCTCGGCCATACGATCAAGAGCGGCACGCGCGCCGGTTTTTCTGCCGTCTTCGGCGTCTGGAGCGGCGCCTTCATGCATGTGCTGTTTGCCGCCTTCGGCCTGTCGGCGGTGCTGGCCGCATCGGCTTTTGCCTTTTCGGCGGTCAAGTGGGTCGGCGCCGGCTATCTGGTCTGGCTCGGCATTCAGGCTCTGCGGTCGGGCGGCGAGGGGGGCTTCATCAAGGCGGCGGCGGAAACGATGAGCTGGCACCGGATCTACCGGCAGGGCGTGCTGGTCTCGCTGCTCAATCCGAAGGTGGCGATCTTCTTCCTCGCCTTCCTGCCGCAATTCGTCGTCGAAGGCGCTGGCCCGGTCTGGCTACAGCTTGCCGTCCATGGCGTTCTGATCATCGCGGTGGCGATGCTCATCGAGCCGCCGTTGATCCTTGCTGGCGGAAAGCTCGCCGAACTCGTCAAGGGCAATCGCAAGATCGGCCTGTGGCTCGATCGCGGGCTCGGCGCGCTCTTGGTGGCGCTCGGCGTCCGCCTGGCGCTCACCACCCGCTAAGCGCGCCTATTCCTCGTCGGCGACGTATTTCCGTTCGTGGCGCAGACCAACGCTGGTCAGCATCTCGTAGCCGATCGTGCCGGCGGCGCGCGCCGCGTCATCGACGGGAATATTCTTGCCGAACAGCTCGATATAGTCTCCGGCGCGGATCAGATTGTCGGGCAGGTCGGTGACGTCGAAGATCGTCAGGTCCATGGTGATCCGCCCGGCAACGGGCACCGTGTATCCTTCGAAGAAGCCCTGGCCGCCCTGCGGTAGCGCATTGCGCAGCGGCACGCCGCCGCTCGACTGGCTGCGCATGTAGCCATCCGCATAACCGGCGGCGACAATCGCCAGTCGGCTGTCGCGGGTGAGTTTCAGTGCTCGCCCGTAGCTGACGCTCTCTCCGGCGCGCACGGTGCGCACCTGGATCACCCGCGCTTCGGCGGTGGCGACCGGACGCATCGGGTTTGCCATGCCGTTGACCGCCTCGCCGCCATAAAGCGCGATGCCGGGGCGGGTCAGGTCGAAGTGGTAGTTGTCGCCGAGGAAGATGCCGGCGGAAGCCGCCAGGCTTGAATCGATACCTTCATAGGCGGCGGTAACCTTGCGGAATGATTCAAGCTGCTGCTTGTTCATCGGCGAAAGCTGATCATCGCCGCAGGCAAGATGGCTCATGACGAGGACGGGCGCAAAGCTTGCCGGACGCGACACGTCGTCGGCCAGCGCCAGGGCTTCATCGATGTGGAGCCCAAGCCGGTTGAAGCCGGTATCGACATGCAGCGCGCAGGGATAATCGCCATATTCCGACAGCACCGCCATCCAGAAGGCAAGCTGCTCCTCGGAGGAGATCACGGGCACCAGATCGTTTTCGAAAAAGCGCCGCTCGGTGCCCGGCCAGATGCCCGACAGCACGAAAATGCGGGCCTCCGGCGCATAGAGCCTGAGCGTCACGCCCTCATCGACGGTCGCCACGAAGAAGTCGCGCGCACCGGCCATGTAAAGCGTCTCACCGGCATCCTCGATCCCCATGCCATAGGCGTCCGCCTTGACGACAGCAGATGCCCGCGCCTTGCCGGACCGCCGCGCCATGTCCTGCCAGTTCTGGGCAAGCGCGGAGAGATCCACCGTCAGCCGCAGACCGGCGGATTCAAAATGATCGTCTTCAAAGGCATCGGAAATATCGGTCATCGCACACATCAAAAAAGAAAGGCCGGAGAGGAGTCTCCGGCCAGTCTAAAGCGCATGACGTCAGAGGGGAAGCCCGGCGCTGCATTGCAGCAATGTCGTCCCCGTCAGGCGACGCTGCGTAGGTCGAAATCCGCGTGGATGACGTCATAGGGTACATGGATGCGGCCTTCGTCATTAAGTTCGACGAGACCCCACTCGATGAGAGGTGCGGTGTCGTCGTGAACCCGTTTGACATCGCGGGAGAGCGCGGAGGCGAGGGCGCGATAGGTTGAAGGTCCGAGTTTCTGCAGTGTCTCGATCAGCGTCCAGCGCTTGGGCGTCAAGACGCCGAACAACTGTTCAGGGGAGGCGAAGCTGAAGACATGTTCCTGTTCTTCGCCGGTCTCCCACGCGGCGGCAAATCCCTCCAGCGCATCGTGCAGAGCCGTTTCGTCGTTCCGTTGAATTCGGATGATGGCGGTGGTCATTGGCGGCGTTGCCTCCTGATCTCTACATCTCGAAGAAAGTCAGCGATCAGTTTCCTAATCGTGGTGAAGTCATAGGGCTCTTCGTGGTCTTTGAGATGCTTGTGGTCGCCTTTGCCTCTTTCGTTGTCGTAGCCGACGACACGTTTGCCCGGATATCCATAAAACAGGCTGTATTTGTAGCTATGCTGACTTCCCAGCAAAGGCTGAGGCAATTTCCAGATCACAATCTCGACGATTGCACCATCCGACAGCATCGTTTTCGAACGCCGAAGCAATTGAGCCCTCATGTTGGCGATTGTGCCAACATGAGGGCTCAGTGTCAAATTACGGCGAAGATCAATGCTCTTCGTACTGTGTGAACGAAGGCTCGGCGAGGTCGGCGAAGCGGGTGAACTCCGACTGGAAGGCGAGCTTGACGGTGCCGGTCGGTCCGTGGCGCTGCTTTGCGATGATGACGTCGGCCGTGCCCTTGACCTTGTCGAACAGCGCTTCCCATTCCGCGTATTTCGGATCGGCGGGATCGCGGGGCTCGAGGTTCTTCACGTAATACTCTTCGCGGAACACGAAGAGCACGACGTCGGCGTCCTGCTCGATCGAGCCCGATTCGCGAAGGTCGGAGAGCTGCGGGCGCTTGTCGTCGCGGCTTTCGACCTGACGCGACAGCTGCGACAGCGCCACGATCGGAACATTGAGTTCCTTGCCGAGCGCCTTCAGACCCGTGGTGATCTGGGTGATTTCCTGAACGCGGTTTTCGCCCGATTTGCCGGAGCCGGTCATCAGCTGGATATAGTCCACCACCAGGCAATCGAGGCCGCGCTGGCGCTTCAGGCGGCGGGCGCGGGCCGATAGCTGGGCGATCGAGATACCACCGGTCTGGTCGATATAGAGCGGCACCTTCTGCATCATCATCGAGCAGGCGACGAGCTTTTCGAAATCGGCGTCATTGATGTCACCGCGGCGGATCTTCGAGGAGGAGACTTCCGTCTGCTCTGAGATGATACGGGTGGCGAGCTGTTCGGACGACATTTCGAGCGAGTAGAAACCGACGACGCCGCCGTTCTTCGCCTTGAAGCTTCCGTCCGCCTGCACTTCGCCTTCATAGGCGGCGGCGATGTTATAGGCGATGTTGGTGGCGAGCGAGGTCTTGCCCATACCCGGACGTCCGGCGAGCACGATCAAGTCGGAGCGCTGCAACCCGCCCATCTTGCCGTCGAGCGAATGGATGCCGGTGGAGATGCCGGACAGACCGCCGTCACGCTCCTTGGCGACGGCGGCCATGTCGATCGCCAGCGCCACGGCGTCGTTGAACGACTGGAAGCCGCCGTCGTAGCGGCCGTTTTCGGCCAGTTCGAACAGCCGGCGCTCGGTGTCTTCGATCTGCGCCTGCGGCGGCATGTCGAGCGGCGCGTCATAGGCGATGTTGACGACATCCTCGCCGATGGTGATCAGCGCCCGGCGCAGCGCAAGATCATAGATGGCGCGGCCATAGTCTTCGGCATTGATGATGGTGACGGCTTCGCGGGCGAGGCGGGCCAGATATTCCGACACCGTCATGTCGCCGACCTTCTCGTCGGCCTTCAGGAAGGTCTTGATCGTCACCGGGTTTGCGATCTTGCCCATGCGGATGATGTCGCCCGCGACCTCGAAGATCTTGCGGTGCAGCGGCTCGTAGAGATGGATCGGCTTGAGGAAGTCGGACACCCGGTAATAGGCGTCGTTGTTCATCAGGATCGCCCCCAGAAGCGCCTGCTCCGCCTCGATATTGTTGGGGGCTTCGCGGTAATGCTGCTCGGCAGGAGCAACGGCGGCAATCTTTCGCGCTGCGTCGTTCATCGTCATCCGTTCTGTCGTTTCTATCCCGGATTTGAAGACAGCCACCCGCAAATGCAAGTGCATGGCTGCAACAGCGCCTGCCGGTCGTCAAAATCCATTGCGCTTTGCACGTTGTTCGACTTGTCCACAGCGGCTTCGGGCCTGTGGACAAAATATGCTATCGTGTCACCTTGGGGACACGGCAGGAAGACTGCGACTCAGGCGCCTATTCCATAGCGGTCATTTTACCCGCAAGCGCCTGGAGTTAGCACTTGAAAAAATACAAATTTTGATTTAGATAGTAGTAATATAATTAGTGCACTAACAAAAATGGACTGGAATCTATGGCGAATAAGTTGCTTGGCCGCGAACTGATCGAAGATATCGCTGCCTTCACCCGCAAGCTGAGAGCGACTTTCGACGCCAAGGTGAGGGAGCGCAACATGACGCTGCCGCGCGCCCGGGTGTTCTTCAATCTCAACAAGAAGGACGGCATCAACCAGCGCGAGCTCGCCGACCGGCTGGAGCTGGAGACCCCGACGCTGGTGCGCATTCTCGATGCGATGGAAGGGCAGGGCTATGTCGAGCGACGCGTCGCCGGCTCGGATCGGCGCGCCAAGGAAATCTACATGACGGATTCCGGGCGGGTGGTTGCCGGCGAAGTCGAGGCGCTGGCCGAGGATATTCGCGGCCAGATCATCTCCGGTATTCCCGAAAGCGATCTCCGGACTACCTTGAATGTTATCCGCGCGATGCAGGCAAACCTGGCGGCCGTTCGCGGGCAATGAGGATGCTCGCATGAGCCTCGCCGAGACAATCAACGACAATGCTGGGCCCGCCCGCAAGGGCGAGGAAGAGGCCGTTATGCCGCCGCCCGCAGCGCCTGTCCTGCCGGCGCCGCTGGCCCGCTGGAAGGTGCCGCTCTACATGGCCTCCTCGGTGCTGTTCTTCCTGACCCAGGGGTTGGGGATGAACCTGCTGACGGCCAATATCTATCAGCTGCAGGGCTCCTTCTCGGCGACCACGATCGAAGTGTCCTGGCTCTCGGCCGCCTATATGGCGCCCTATGCCAGCCTCGCCATCGCGCTCTTCAAGATCCGCACGCAATATGGCCTGCGGCGCTTCGCGGAATTCAGCATCATATGCTTCCTCTTCGCCTCGATGATGAACCTGCTGATCACCGATCTGCATTCGGCAATCGTCGTGCGCGCTATCAGCGGCATGGCGGCCGCTCCGCTCTCGACGCTCGGCTTCCTCTATATGCTGGAAGCCTTCCCGCCGGAGAAGAAGCTTTCGGTGGGGCTTAGCCTTGCCTTGATGAACACGCTGTTTGCTGCGCCGATAGCCCGCATCATCTCTCCCTCGCTGCTCGATCTCGGCGGTTACAGCGCGCTCTACACGTTCGAGATGGGATTGGCGCTGATTGCGCTGCCGGTCATCTACCTACTGCCGCTGACGGCGCCGCCGCGCGCCAATGTCATTCAGCGGCTCGACATCCTGAGCTATCTGCTGCTCGCCTTAAGCTTCGGCTGCCTCGCCGTCGTGCTCACGCTCGGGCGGCTCTACTGGTGGTTCGAAGTACCCTGGCTCGGCGTCGTGCTGGCTGTTTCGATCGGCGCCCTCACGCTGATGTTCCTGATCGAGCTGCCGCGCGCCAATCCGATGATCGATCTGCGTTGGGTTCTGTCAGGCCCGAACCTGCGCATGGCCGGCCTGCTACTGCTCTTCCGCTTCGTCTCCTCGGAGCAATCGACGACGGCCGCCAATTTTTATCAGCAGCTCGGCCTGCTCAACGACCAGACGATCCACCTCTACGGGATCATCCTCTTGTCTTCGCTCGCAGGCGGGCTCTTCTGCGCCTATCTGATGGTGACGCGCTATGTCGAGACCGCCCATGTGCTGGCGCTGATCCTGATTGCAGCTGGTGCCTATATCGACAGCCAGTCGACCAGCCTGACACGCCCGCCGGAAATGTATCTGAGCCAGGCGATGGTCGCCGCCGGTGCCGCGATGTTCCTGCCGCCGGTGATGTCCAAGGGCTTTGCCGCCGTGCTCGCTAAGGGCATGCCCTATATCGTCAACTTCCTGGTGATCTTCCTGTTCACCCAGTCGATCGGCTCGCTCTTTGCTTCATCGGTGCTCGGCACCTTCGTGGTTATCCGCGAGAAGTTTCATTCGAACGTTCTCGTCGAGCATATCCTGCTCACCGATCCGATCGTCGCCCAGCGGGTGTCACAGCTTTCGGCGGCATACGGCAAGGTCATCACCGACAAGACGCTGCTGAATGCCGAAGGCCTCTCGCTGCTTGGCCAGCAGGTAACGAGGGAGGCCTATGTCCTTGCCTATAACGACGCCTTCTACATGATCTTCCTGTCCTGCCTGGCAGGTCTCGTCGTCCTTCTTCTTCATCTCGCATGGAAGCGCCGGCCCCGGCAGAACGGGCCGGAGGCAGCCCTTGCGCAATCCTGAGCCAGAGGCCCCGTCCGCATGTTCAAGTCCCTCCGCTCGCCCACCTCGCTGGTCGTGCTGATCGCCGGCGCCGCCGGTATTCTGCTGGTGCTCTATGCCTGGCGCCTGCCGCCCTTCGTCACCTCGGTGGAGACGACGGACAATGCCTATGTCCGTGGCTACGTCACGCTGATGAGCCCGCAGGTCAGCGGCTATGTCGTCGACGTCCCGGTCAAGGATTACGAGCACGTCAAGCAAGGACAGGTCCTCGCCAAGATCGATGACCGCATCTATGCGCAGAAGCTGGCCCAATCGCGCGCCGCACTCGACGGCCAGAAGGCCTCGCTCGCCAATTCGCACCAGCAGGAGCTCTCCGCGCAAGCCACCATTGCCTCCAGCCAGGCGCAGATCGACAGCGCCAACGCGGCGCTGAAACGCGCTCAGCTCGCCTGGGATCGCGTCGACAATCTCAGCAATCGCGGCATCGCCTCGGCCAGCGAATCCGAAGCCGCCCAGGCAACCCTCGATCAGGCGAAGGCTGCGCTCAATCAGGCGCAGGCGGCCCTCGAAGTCTCCAGGCAGAGCCTGGCGACGATCATCGTCAACCGCGCGTCTCTGGAAGCCAATGTCGCGGGCGCCGAGGCAGCGGTGCAGCTCGCCGAGATCGACCTGCAGAACACGTCGATCGTTGCGCCGCGAGATGGCCATCTCGGAGAGGTCGGCGTGCGTATCGGCCAGTACGTGACGTCAGGCACGCAGCTGATGGCGGTTGTCCCCGAAGATGTCTGGGTGATCGCCAATTTCAAGGAAACCCAGCTCGATGGCATGCAGGTCGGCCAGCCGGTATCCGTCTCGGTTGATGCACTCGGCCACCACCGCCTGACCGGCCGCGTCGAGCGCTTCTCGCCGGCAGCCGGTTCCGAATTCGCCGTCATCAAGCCGGACAACGCCACCGGCAATTTCACCAAGGTTGCCCAGCGCGTCGGCGTCCGCATCAGCATCGACCCCGGCCAGGAGCTGGCAAAGGATCTGGCACCCGGCCTCTCGGTGGAGGTGCGCATCGACAAGAGCGCCGCACCGCTGAAGAGTGTTGCGGAGAACGAGTAACGAAAAAGCCCGGCGCAAGGCCGGGCTTTCCGTATCAGCAGATGAATGCGAAGCTTATGCTTCGTCTTCGTCAACGCCGTCAGCTTCCGGATCGAAGAAGTCTTCCGGACGCAGTGCGTCTTCGTCAACGCCGTAGATCGCGTCAACCGAGGTCAGGGTCTCGCCCTTGAGCTGGCGTTCGGCTTCTTCGGCAGAACGGGCAACGTTGAGTTCGACGTGGATTTCGACTTCGGCGTGAAGCTGGATCGCAACCTTGTGCAGGCCGATTGCCTTGATCGGCGTGTTCAGGTGAACCTGATTACGGCCGATGTTGAAGCCTTCGGCAGCCAGGATTTCGACGACGTCGCGGGCAGCGACCGAGCCGTACATCTGGCCGGTTTCGCCAGCCGAACGGACGACGATGAAGGATTTGCCGTCGAGAACGTCGGCAACCTTCTGGGCTTCCGACTTGCGCTCGAGGTTACGGGCTTCGAGCGTTGCACGCTCGGCTTCGAAACGCCTGCGGTTGGCTTCGTTGGCGCGCAGCGCCTTGCCGAGCGGCAGCAGGTAGTTACGGGCAAAGCCGTCGCGAACCTTTACGGTTTCGCCCATCTGGCCGAGCTTGGAGATGCGTTCGAGAAGAATGACGTCCATGTTAGAGTTCCTTTCTTAGATGTTCGAATCTGTTGGTTTAGGGGCATCACCATCCTTGTTGGGGGTCAGAGCGATCGCTTTGCGCGTATCGGACAGACCAACGACCAGGATGAAAAAGGCTGGCAGCATCAGGAGAAGCGATGCCAGGTAGCAGAGGATCAGCGCCGGCAGGCGCCAGTCCTTGCCGCGCGTGCGGAAATGCAGCGAGGCGAAGCCGGAGAGCAGGAAGCCCGCGCCGAACGTGCCGACGACGGTTGCTCCGATCATTGCCGGAACGCCGCCGAAGAAAGTGGCGGCCAGACCGGCGAGGAAGATAAAGATCGAATTGCGGTTCATGCGCAGCGCCGACGGAATGTCCTCGCGCGGACGAAGCGCGCGGCCGGAAGCATTCACGATCCGCGTGGCGATATAATAGGCCGCAAACAGCAGAACCAACCACATCGATCCCTGGATGGCAGGCAGCATCAGCACCAGCAGCGACTTGGTCTGCGCAGCGGCGGCCGCGTCGATGTTCAGCTCCGGCTGCTGCTGGGCAAAGGAGGTGAACAGCGTGTCGACCATCTGGCTGACGAGATCCGGGCCGTAGCCGATCATGAAGCCGGTGACGATGACCGCAAGCGTCACCAGGCCGCAGAGATGCAGCAGGATGTCGGAGAGCGGGTACCAGGCCATCAGATTGTCGGGGCCGCCGAGTTCGGAAGCCGGACGCGCCAGATTGGCGAGGTGGCTGATCCAGCCGGCGGGCAGCAGCGTCACCAGCGTCATCATCAGCGCGAAGGTCGGCGAGATGGCGGCGGCGCCGAGAACACCGGCAGTCACGACGGCGGAGATGGCGGCGGCATTGCCCCAGCCGAGGCCGACGAGAAGAATGGGGAGCGCGGAAGCCGCGTAAAGCACGGCGCTGAACGACAATTGAACGCTCGCGCCGAGCACCAGAAGTGCGGCGGTCAAACCGGCCAGAGCGCCGATCAATAGCGTTTTAGAGTTCAGTTTGTTCACGATCGCTGTCCTGCTTTATCAAGCAGTTAGAGGGATTTTTCTGAATCTGTTTCAGAAAGACCTCAACATGGGTTTTAAGAGTTCCGATCCGCGCCCATCGCGAAAGGGAGAAGGGAAGGCATTTCTGCCTTCCCTCGATTTGGTCTCGTCAGCCGATTAGGCGACGACGTACGGCAGCAGGCCGAGGAAGCGGGCGCGCTTGATCGCCTGAGCGAGTTCGCGCTGCTTCTTCTGGGAAACAGCCGTGATACGGGAAGGAACGATCTTACCGCGCTCGGAAATGTAGCGCTGCAGGAGACGAACGTCCTTGTAGTCGATGCGCGGAGCGTTTGCACCAGAGAAGGGGCAAGTCTTGCGACGACGGTGGAACGGGCGACGAACCGGTGCGGAGGAAGCTTCAGACATTATCAGATCTCCTTAAGCGCGGTCTTCGCGGGGAGCGCGGTCCGGACGCGGGCCACGCTGGAAGTCGCCGTCACGGCGCGGCGGACGGTCGCCGAAGTCGCGGCGCGGGCCACGGTCGCCGCCTTCACGCGGGCCACGGTCGTCGCGGTCGCGCTTCTGCATCATGGCAGACGGGCCTTCTTCGTGCTTTTCAACAGCGATCGTCATGTAGCGCAGGACGTCTTCGCTGATGCGCATCTGACGTTCCATTTCCTGCACGGCAGCAGCCGGGGCGTCGATGTCGACGAGAACGTAGTGAGCCTTGCGGTTCTTCTTGATGCGGTAGGTCAGGGACTTGAGGCCCCAGTTTTCGACGCGCCCGACTTTACCACCGTTAGCTTCGAGGACACCCTTGTACTGTTCTACGAGGGCATCAACCTGCTGAGCGGAAATATCCTGCCGGGCAAGGAATACATGTTCATAAAGAGCCATGACAGCTTTGCCTTTCTTGCGTTTGTTTCAACCCGAACTTCGGCGGCTAAGCCTCAACGACTGCTCCTGATGGGCGAACCCAGGCAAGAAAAGCGTTTCCGAGACGGTCGAGAGCGGAGACACGGGAGGCTGGAACGCTTCCGTTCCGACGATTCCCTCGCGGAAACCGGCCCTCCGTTCAGCCACCAGCCAGAAGACCGGGTTTGCGAACAGGGGCGCTTATACGGGTTTTTCGGGAGAAGGCAAGGGCCGATGGACAGGCTGTGCTATATCTATCCGAAGGGCATTGCAGAGGAGGCGCTCTTGAACGAGACGAAGAACTCCGAATACGGCAAAAGCAATCAGGGTAATGACATGCCTCCGCGGGAGCCCGCTGAGCAATTTTATAGGCGCCTTGCAAGTCCTGGTGAGGACGATATCGATCTTGAGCAGGTTATCGCAGAACACAGAAAGCCGCATAAGGGGATCGATCTGCGATAACCTAGGGTTCGTTTTACAGCGGCATCGGATACCGCCGGTGCACTTTCTCGATCTCGTCCAACACCTCATGCGAGAGCTTCACGTCGGTGGCGCCTATATCGGTCTTCAGCTGATCCATCGTCGTCGCGCCGATGATAACCGAGGCCATGAAGCGGCGGGTGAGGCAGAAGGCGAGTGCCATGGCCGACGGGTCGAGGCCGTGCTTGGCGGCGATCTCCAGATAGGCCCTGGTCGGCGCTTCCTGCAGCGGCTGCAGCCGGCCGCCGAGGTCGCCGTTGATCGAGGCGCGTGATCCCGCGGGCTTTTCGCCGTTCTGGTACTTGCCGGAAAGAATGCCGGCGGCGAGCGGCGAATAGGCGAGCAGGCCGACATCCTCATGATGCGACAACTCGGCCAGATCCAGATCGAAATGGCGATAGAGCAGGTTGTATTCGTTCTGGACGCTGGCGACGCGCGGCAGGCCATTCTGCTCCGATAGCGTCAGATATTTCTGGATACCCCAGGTCGTCTCGTTGGAAAGGCCGATGGCGCGCACCTTGCCGTCCTTCACCAATGTGCCCGCCGTCTCCAGAATCTCCAGAATATTGGCGGCAGCCTTGGCGCGGTCCTGCTTGAAGGGATCGTAGTGCCAGTTCTGGCGGAAGTGGAAATGGCCGCGGTTCGGCCAGTGGATCTGGTAGAGGTCGATATAGTCGGTCTTCAGCCGCTTGAGGCTCGCTTCGACGGCGAGCGTCATGTTCTTGGCATCGGCACCTTCGCCGCCGCGGATATAGGAGCGGCCATGACCGGCAACCTTGGTGGCGAGAACCACGTCCTTGCGCTTGCCGGTCTTTTCGAACCAGCTGCCGATAAACTGCTCGGTGTGACCGTATGTTTCGGCCGAAAGCGGCGTCGTCGGGTAGAGTTCGGCCGTATCGAAGAAGTTTACGCCTTTTTCGACAGCGTAATTCATCTGCTCATGAGCTTCTTCTTCGCTGTTCTGCGTGCCCCAGGTCATGGTGCCCAGGCAGATTTGCGAGACGGAAATGCCGGTACGGCCTAATGTATTGAACTTCATCGGAAAACCTTGAAAGCAGTGAGAGGGGGATACTCTACGGGAGGGCGGCGCAAATTTAGGCGGGAATTGAGCGAGCGCAAGTGCAAAAAGCCCGGTTTCTCGCACCTGCAAAAGGCTCTGGAGACCGCGGACGGGCTATTGACTCCTCAGGAAAGAACGTCAATTGGAGGCGAAATCGCCCAAATGACATAATAGGGATATTGAAATGACGGTCGCTTTTACATTTCCGGGCCAAGGCAGCCAGGCTGTCGGCATGGGCAAGGAGCTTGCCGAAAACTTCGCCGAAGCCCGTGCGGTATTCGATGAAGTCGACGAGGCGCTCGGCGAGAAGCTGTCGTCCATCATGTTCGAAGGTCCCGAAGAGACGCTGACGCTGACGGCAAACGCCCAGCCGGCGCTGATGGCCGTCTCCATGGCTGTGATCCGCGTGCTGCAGGCCAAGGGCCTCGATCTCAAGTCGAAGGTTTCCTATGTCGCCGGTCACTCGCTCGGCGAATATTCCGCTCTCTGTGCCGCTGGCACGTTCTCGCTGGCCGATACCGCGCGCCTGCTGCGCATCCGCGGCAACGCCATGCAGGCAGCCGTGCCCGTCGGCGTCGGCGCCATGGCGGCGATCATCGGCCTCGAACATGCCGATGTGATCGCCGTTTGCGAAGAAGCCTCGGCCCTCGGTTCGGTGCAGATCGCCAACGACAATGGCGGTGGCCAGCTGGTGATTTCAGGTGAGAAGGCGCCCGTCGAAAAGGCGGCAGCGCTTGCCACCGAAAAGGGCGCCAAGCGCGCCATCCTGCTGCCGGTCTCTGCTCCCTTCCATTCGACGCTGATGGCACCTGCTGCTGATGCCATGCGCGAGGCGCTTGCCGGCGTTTCGAAGTCCGATCCTATTGTGCCTGTTATCGCCAATGTGCGCGCAGCACCGGTCACCAATGCCGATGAGATCGCCAAGCTGCTGGTCGAGCAGGTCACTGGCCAGGTCCGTTGGCGCGAAACGGTGGAATGGTTTGCCGCCAACAATGTCACGACGCTCTATGAACTCGGCTCCGGCAAGGTGCTGACGGGTCTGGCGCGCCGCATCGACAAGACGGTCAATGGCATCGCAGTCAACACGGCCGCCGATATCGACGCGGCCATCGCCGCCCTCATGGCCTGATCGGCCCCACCAGACATAAGGAACGCCCCCATGCTCGATCTTACCGGCCGCAAGGCTCTCGTCACAGGCGCATCCGGCGGCATCGGCGAGGAAATCGCCCGCCTCCTTCACAAGCAGGGCGCCATCGTCGGTCTGCACGGCACGCGCGTCGAGAAGCTGGAAGCGCTGGCAGCCGATCTCGGCGATCGGGTCAAGATCTTCCCGGCGAACCTGTCGAACCGCGACGAAGTCAAGGCACTCGGCGCCAAGGCGGAAGAGGAGCTTGGCGGCGTCGATATCCTGGTCAACAATGCCGGCATCACCAAGGACGGTCTCTTCGTGCGCATGAGCGATGAGGACTGGGACAGCGTCATCCAGGTCAACCTGACTTCGACCTTCCTGCTGACCCGCGAGCTGACGCATCCGATGATGCGCCGCCGCTTCGGCCGCATCATCAACATCACCTCGATCGTGGGCGTGACCGGCAATCCGGGCCAGGCCAACTACTGCGCCTCCAAGGCCGGCATGGTCGGCTTTACCAAGTCGCTGGCGCAGGAAATCGCCACCCGCAACGTCACCGTCAACTGCGTTGCGCCGGGCTTCATCGAAAGCGCCATGACCGGTAAGCTGAACGACAAGCAGAAGGACGCGATCATGGGCGCGATCCCGATGAAGCGCATGGGCACGGGGGCCGAAGTGGCATCCGCGGTCGCCTATCTCGCATCCAACGAAGCGGGCTACATGACGGGCCAGACGCTGCACGTAAACGGCGGCATGGCCATGATCTGAAACGGGAAACCGCCCCTCTCGGCGATTTTCACGTCAATAGCGTGTTGACCAATCTGGCGGGGTTGATTTTCTGGCTTTGCGGCAGACATAAACCATGTTAAGCGGGCCAATGACTGTGAACAGTCGTCCCGGGAAACAAGGCGAACCGGCAGGCTTTCAGCCAGCCAGGGACACCGCAAGCCGGGCCAACGAGTTTGCTGAACGCGTCGAGAAGGCGCGGTAGGCTGAAAACAGGGTAGGGGTGCCAGAAGGCACTCTGATCAGGACATAAGGTCGAGGAAACCGACATGAGCGATATCGCAGAACGCGTAAAGAAAATTGTTATTGATCATCTTGGCGTCGATGCCGACAAGGTTGTCGAAGGCGCAAGCTTTATCGACGATCTGGGCGCTGACTCGCTCGACACCGTCGAACTGGTCATGGCATTCGAAGAAGAATTCGGCGTTGAAATTCCTGACGACGCAGCTGACTCGATCCTGACGGTCGGCGATGCAGTCAAGTTCATCGAGAAGGCCCAGGCTTAATCCTGAGCGATTTTCAAAGGGCGGGCCACGAGTCCGCCCTTTTTATTTGGGGCTAGGCCCAACTCAAAGAAAGACGATAGGCGGGGGCACTCGATGAGACGGGTCGTTATCACCGGTACCGGCATGGTATCACCCTTGGGATGCGGAACTGAAATTACCTGGAAGCGCCTGCTCGAAGGTCAAAATGGTGCCCGCCTGGTGACCGAATTCGAGGTCGAAGACCTTCCCGCCAAGATCGCCTGCCGCATTCCTGTCGGCGACGGCACCAACGGAACATTCAACGTCGATGAGTGGATGGAGCCGAAGGAGCAGCGCAAGGTCGATCCCTTCATCATCTACGGCATGGCGGCCGCCGACATGGCGCTCAAGGATGCCAACTGGCATCCGCAGACCGACGAAGACCAGATCGCCACCGGCGTTCTGATCGGCTCCGGCATCGGTGGCATCGAAGGCATTGTCGAAGCCGGCTACACGCTGCGCGACAAGGGTCCGCGCCGCATTTCGCCCTTCTTCATTCCCGGCCGTCTGATCAATCTCGTGTCCGGCCAGGTTTCCATCCGCCACAAGCTGCGCGGCCCGAACCACTCCGTTGTCACCGCCTGCTCGACCGGCGCGCACGCCATCGGCGATGCTGCCCGTCTGATCGCATTCGGCGATGCCGATGTCATGGTTGCCGGCGGTACGGAATCGCCTGTTAGCCGCATCTCGCTGGCGGGCTTTGCCGCCTGCAAGGCGCTGTCCACGCAGCACAACGAGAGCCCCACCAAGGCATCGCGCCCTTACGACAAGGACCGTGACGGCTTCGTCATGGGCGAAGGCGCTGGCATCGTCGTTCTCGAAGAGCTCGAGCATGCGCTCGCGCGCGGCGCCAAGATCTATGCCGAAGTCGTCGGCTACGGCCTCTCCGGCGACGCCTATCACATCACCGCACCGTCGGAAGACGGCGAGGGCGCACAGCGCTGCATGACCATGGCGCTGAAGCGCGCCGGCCTGACGCCTGCCGATGTCGATTACATCAACGCCCACGGCACCTCGACCATGGCCGATACGATCGAGCTCGGCGCTGTCGAACGGCTCGTCGGCAATGCCGCGTCGAAGATCTCGATGTCCTCGACCAAGTCGGCGACCGGCCATCTGCTGGGCGCTGCCGGCGCCATCGAGGCGATCTTCGCGACACTTTCGATCCGTGACAACGTCGCGCCGCCGACGCTCAATCTCGACAACCCGGAGCGGGAAACGGCGATCGACCTCGTGCCGCACAAGGCTCGTCAGCGGGAAATCAATGTGGCACTGTCGAATTCCTTCGGATTCGGCGGTACCAATGCATCGCTGGTTCTGCGCCGCTACAGCGCGTAACGGCGCTTTTTGGCACAGCACGAAGGCAGGGCCGGCCCCTTGTGGAGACGGCCCACCTGTTTTTTGCCGTATTGCTTCTTAAAAAGCAGACGGGGCCAAATATAGAGGATTGCCGGGTGAGCGACACGAACCAAGGGAACGAAACGCCGGGTCAGGGCGACCAGCAGGCGCAGAACGGCCGGATCATTCCGAAATCGCCGACTGAAGCGCTGCGCCCGGAACGCGTTCCCGAGCCGCCGAAGCGCTCCAAGAAGGCCCGCAGCCAGGTCGTCATCTTCCTGAATTTCGTCATGACCATCGTGGTGCTCGGCTGCGCGGCGGCCGTCTTCGCGTTCTATTACGCGATCTCGAGCTACCAGGATCCCGGTCCTCTGGAAACCAACACCAATTTCATTGTTCGCAGCGGCGCCGGTCTCTCCGAGATCTCGAGCAACCTCGAGCGTAACAACATCATCTCCGACGCCCGTATCTTCCGCTATCTGACGGCGACCCATCTGAACGAGGGCGAGAGCCTGAAGGCCGGTGAATACGAGATCAAGGCCAAGGCCTCCATGAACGACATCATGGAGCTTCTGAAGTCTGGCAAGTCGATCCTCTATTCGATCTCCTTCCCCGAAGGCCTGACCGTCCGCCAGATGTTCAACCGCATGAATGACGACCAGGTGCTGGAAGGCGAGCTGCCGACCGTGCTGCCGGCCGAAGGCAGCCTGCGCCCCGATACCTACAAGTTCTCCCGCGGCACCAAGCGCAGCGAGATCGTCGATCAGATGGCAGCGGCGCAGACGAAGCTGCTCGACCAGATCTGGGACAAGCGCGATCCCTCGGTGCAGCTGAAGTCCAAGGAAGAGATGGTGACGCTCGCCTCGATCGTCGAGAAGGAAACCGGCGTGCCGGATGAGCGCGCCCATGTCGCCTCCGTCTTCCTCAACCGTCTCGGCAAGGGCATGCGCCTGCAGTCCGATCCGACGATCATCTACGGTCTCTTCGGCGGCGATGGAAAGCCGGCCGACCGGCCGATCTACCAGTCGGACCTGAAGAAGGACACGCCCTTCAACACCTACATCATCAAGGGCCTGCCGCCGTCGCCGATCGCCAATCCGGGCCGTGATGCGCTCGAAGCTGTCGCCAACCCGTGGAAGACCGAGGATCTCTATTTCGTCGCGGACGGCACAGGCGGTCACGTCTTTGCAGCAACGCTCGACGAGCACAATTCCAACGTCAAGCGCTGGCGCAAGCTGGAGTCTGACAAGGGCGCCGACCCGAACATCGCCGTCGACGGTCAGCCCGAAGCACAGGCGGATGCGCCTGCCGCCCAGAAGAAAAAGAAAACCAACTGATTTCGGAGATTCGGATGGCTTTGCAATCCATGACCGGTTTTGCGCGGCGTGAGGGAACGAGCGGCCGCTGGCGCTGGGCATGGGAGCTGCGGTCCGTCAACGGCAAGGGCCTCGACCTGCGCCTGCGCCTGCCGCCTGGCCTCGAGCGCATGGAGGTGGATGTTCGCCGCATGACGGGCGAGGCCTTCAGCCGCGGCAACATGCAGGCCAACCTTTCCGTCTCGGCCGGTGAGAACCGCTTCGAAACCGTCCTAAATCAGGAAGCGCTGGCGACCGTCCTGGCGATGCGCGATCAGCTGGCCGGCATCATCGATCCGGCGCCACTGAAGCTCGATACGCTGCTGTCGATCCGCGGTCTCGTGGAGTTCCGCGAAACCGAAGACAGCGAAGAAGCGGTTGCGGCGCGCGACGCTGAGGTGATGAACGGCCTCATTGCCGCCCTTGCCGATCTGAAGCTCATGCGCGAGCACGAAGGCGCGGCGCTGTCGCGCATCCTTCTTGATCATGTCTCGACCATCGAGACACTGACCAGGACTATCGAGAGCGATCCGTCGCGCTCGCCGCAGGAAATCGCCGAGCGGCTGAAGGCGCAGGTCTCCCTGCTGCTGGAGAGTTCAGCCGCATTCGACCGCGACCGGCTTCACGCTGAAGCCGCACTGCTGGCGACGCGAGCCGATCTTCGCGAGGAAATCGACCGGCTGAAGGCGCATGTCGCCGCTGCCCGCGAATTGCTGGCAAAAGGTGGCCCTGTCGGCCGCAAGCTGGATTTCCTTGCACAGGAATTTAACCGGGAATCGAATACGATCTGTTCGAAATCGAATGCTTCGGCGGTGACCGCCGCCGGCATTGAACTGAAAGTCGTCATCGACCAGTTCCGCGAACAGGTCCAGAATCTGGAGTGATCCATGCAACCGACGAAAACGTCGCCCATTCAGATCGCACGCCGCGGCCTGATGCTTGTCATCTCGTCGCCGTCAGGCGCCGGTAAATCGACGATTGCCCGCACGCTCCTGGCGCAGGATAGCCAGATCGGTCTGTCGGTCAGCGTCACCACGCGCCAGCGCCGCCCGAGCGAGGTCGAGGGCATCCACTATCGCTTCGTCAGCATCCGCGAATTCGAGGTGCTGCGCGATTCCGATTCGCTGCTCGAATGGGCCGAGGTCCACGGCAATTTCTACGGCACCCCGCGCCAGCCTGTCGAAAAGGCGATGGGCGAGGGCCGCGACATGCTCTTCGACATCGACTGGCAGGGTGCCCAGCAACTGCAGGAGAAGATGTCGGCCGACGTCGTCTCGATCTTCGTCCTGCCGCCGACCATGACCGAGCTGCAGTCCCGTCTGCACCGCCGTGCGGAAGATTCCGAAGAAGTCATCGCTCAGCGGCTGGCCAATTCCCGCGCCGAAATCGGCCACTGGCGCGAATACGACTATGTGATCGTCAACGATGATCTCGAGAAAGCTTTCGATTCCGTGCAGTCGATCGTCAAGGCCGAGCGTCTCCGCCGCGACCGCGGCCACGGCGTCTTCGATTTCGTCACCAAGCTGCTGGAAGAGACGCCGGTTCTCTGAGGTCGACTGGAGCGCCGGTTTCGACGGCATGCCCGATTCCCTCCCTCATTCCTGTGCTCGTCACAGGAATCCAGCCACCGCGCGTCTGCGCGGTGAATGACTCATTTCCAGTTTGAAGAAGTGTCTTCTGCGCCCAAGGACTTGGGCGCACTGGATCCCTGTGATGTCCCGTGGGCGCAGCCCTAAGGGCACAAGGATGAGGGGACGGCGTAGAAAGTCCCCTTACAGGCTATTCGCCAACAAACAAAACTCATCCACCGAAAGCGTCTCCGCCCGCCGCTGCGGATCGATGCCGGCCTTGGCCAGCAATGCCTCTCCGCCAATCGGCTTCAAGCTCTGGCGCAGCATCTTGCGGCGCTGGCCGAAGGCAGCATGCGTGACGCGCTCCAGATTGGCGACGGAGCAGGGGATCGGATTTTCGCGAGGCGTCAGATGCACGACGGTCGACGTCACCTTCGGCGGCGGCGTGAAGGCCTGCGGCGAGATGTCGAAGGCCATGTGCGCCTGCGTTCGCCAGCCCGCGAGCACCCCAAGGCGACCGTAATGATCGTCGTCTTCGGTCGCGACGATCCGCTCGCCGACTTCCTTCTGGAACATCAGCGTCAGCGATTGCCAGAACGGTGGCCATTCTCTCGGCAGCAGCCAGTTCACCAGTAGCTGGGTACCGACATTGTAGGGCAGGTTGGCGATGATCTTGACCGGACCTTCAGGCGCCATGCCCTCGAAATCGGTCTTCAACGCATCGCCTTCCATGACCTCGAGCCGTCCTGGATAATGATCGGCGATCTCCGCAAGAGCGGGAAGGCAGCGGGGATCACGCTCGACGGCGATCACTTTCTTGGCGCCGAGCGCCAGGATCGCCCGCGTTAGGCCGCCGGGGCCGGGGCCGACCTCAAAGACGGTCGCATTCTCAAGGTTGCCGGCGGTGCGGGCAACCTTCTGTGTCAGGTTCAGATCGAGTAGGAAATTCTGGCCGAGCGCCTTGCGGGCATCGAGCCCGTGACGCTGGATAACGTCGCGCAGCGGCGGCAAGCCGTCGAGTGCGGCCATCAGCGATGGCTCTCGGCATTGCGCCCGAGCTGTGCAGCGAGCTTCAGCGCTGCCACGAGGCTGTGCTCACGGGCGATACCCGTGCCGGCGAGGCCAAAAGCAGTGCCGTGATCCGGCGAGGTGCGCACGAAGGGGAGGCCGAGCGTCACGTTGACGGAATCGTCGAAGCCGAGCGCCTTGGCCGGGATCAGCGCTTGATCGTGATACATGCAGATGGCGACGTCATAGCGGGCGCGTGCCTCATCGTGGAACATCGTATCGGCGGGCAGGGGGCCGATGGCGTCGATGCCCTCCGAACGCAGCTGCTGGATGGCCGGATGGATGATGTCCTCGTCCTCGCGCCCCATCAGCCCGCTTTCGCCAGCATGCGGATTAAGCCCAGCGACGGCAAGACGCGGCTGCGCTATGCCGAAGCGGTCTCTGAGATCGGCATGGGCGATGCGGCAGGTTTCAGCGATCAATTCGCCAGTGAGCGCGTGGGCCACATCCTTGATTGGAATATGGATGGTGACGGGAATGGCGCGCAGTTTCGGTCCGGCGAGCATCATGACGGGCGTGAGAGGCTTTCCGGTCGCGCGTGCGGCGAGATCGGCCAGGAACTCGGTATGCCCGGGAAACTTGAAGCCTGCTTCGTAGAGAACCGACTTCGCGATAGGATTGGTGACGACACCGAGCGCCTCGCCTTTTTGGGTCAGCGAAACGGCGGTCTCGATCGCCGCGATCGTTCCGGCGGCCGTGGAAACATGCGGCTCACCCGCAGCAACTTCGACACCGGCAGGGATCGGAAGCACCGGTAGCGCATCGGCGAATATCTCAGCCGCTGACGCGGCATCGGCATGGCGGACAGGCACAGTCAGATCAAGCTGCCGTGCACGGACTGCAAGCACATCTGGATCGCCGATGAAGAAGAACGGCGCAAGGCCGAGTTCGCGGCGGCGCAGCCACGCCATCAGCGTGATATCGGGGCCGACACCAGCCGGATCACCCTGCGTCAGCGCCAATGGTCGCGAGAACGGGACTGTCATGGTGTCAGCGATAGATGATCTGCGCCTTCGAGCGCAGTTCGTCGAGATACTTCTTGGCGTTCTCGTCGGTCGGCGATTCCTTGTTGGACTTCGCCTTGTCGAGATCTTCCTGGCGGAACACCATTTCGGCAGCGGTATCATCAGACACCTGACGCTGGCTGCAGATCGCCAGATACTCGACGCCCTTCTCGGTGACGCGTGTTGTGGTCGTGTTGCCCTTCGCCTGCTCGATGAGCGGCTTCCAGTCAGCCGGCAGTTGCGGTGCCAGCATGCGGCCGAGATCGCGCACGGAAACGTCACGCATTGTGGCTGCAAAGACCTTGGCCTGATCGCAGCCCGGATACTTGGCGCGCGACGCATCCGCCTCGCTCTTGCGTTTCGCCATGATCCCCTTTTTTGCCGGCGGGACGACGAAGATCACCTGCTGCAGCATGTATTCTGTGGTTTCAGGCTTCTGCTTGTTGTTGTCCATCATGCGCGACACGAGATCACTGCTCGACATGCGGGCCGAAGAGCCGTAGCGCGCGTTGACAACACGCGGCCAACTCATCTGCACAGCGATAAACTGCTTGAAATGGTCAACACCGACGCCGGCCCTGGTGAGAATCTCCGTCAACTGCGCTACCGTCAGCTTATTGCCTTGGGCGAAACGGGTGAAAGACGCGTCGACCTCATCCTTTGAGACGGACATGCGGACACGTGCGACTTCCTGGCGCTTGAGTGTTTCCTCGACCAGTGACTCTTCGGCGGCCTTCGTGTCGGCTTTTTGGTGCTGTAGCTTCAGAAACGCGACGCGCTTGGCGACGTCGCCGCTGGTGATTGCCGTCCCGTTGACGACGGCCTTGACTTCGCTCGCTGCAAAAGCGGGCTGGTAGGCTGCCGCTGCGATGCACATCGCAGCGCCTGCAAACAATGCCGTTACGGCCTTTCTGGCGCCAAACATCTATCGACCCTTCCCTAGACGGCACAGTTCAATGTGCGCCTATTTCCTTCCATCGCGGCAACCGGACAGTCATTCCAGCAGAAATGATGCTTTCCTATGCCTCAGATAATTGCTGACGGCAATGTCCTGCAAAACTGTTGCGGCGAAAGAAAGGCTCTCTTTCTTTCGCCGCCATGTCATCTGTCTTAGTTGTTATAAATCTTGCTGTCCGGGTTGTCGAAGTCCCCGAGTTTGATGTCGCCGAGGGTCCGGAACGTCAGCCTGGCACCGATTGTCCAATCGCTTGCCGACTCGTCGCTGATGTCGCGCTTGTCGGTGTAGGCAATGGTGAAGATCGTGCACTCGTCTTCATAGGAGAGGCCGATGCTCTTCTTTGAAATGACATCATTGTTGAGATCCCAGGCAATACCACCGAAGATCGACCAGTAGTCCTTGAATTTGACACTCGCCTTCGTCTGAATTTCATCCGCATCGCTGGACAGGCCATAGTCCGGTTGCGCGGTAATGTGAGTGTAGATCAACTGACTCTGGAACGTGTCATTCTGAAAACCAGCGGTGAAGTCGCCCCGGTTGAGTGACAGATCTTTTTCATCGAGACGATAAGAGGCAGCCAGCGCCAGCCCCTGCGGCGTCTCGATTCCAGCGAGGCCAACATAATCCGAACGTGTGGTCTCAAGGCCGGATTCGCTGCCGACATTGACCAGATCCGGGCTGGCGAACGAATTCTCGCCAGCCAGCTGATAGGATTGGCCAAAGATGCCATGCAGCTTGTAACCGTTGTCGAACGAGCCGGTATACTGGAAGCCGATATTGGCGCGCGTTCCGCCCTCGATACGGTCGTAGCCAGAGAACTTGTCACGGTCGAAGAGGTTGGTTGCGTCGAAGACGAAGCTCTGCGCGTCCTCGTTCGGCAATGCGCCTGCAAGAGGCTCGTCCGGCCGCGCGTAAATCTGCGCGATCGGCTCGATCACATGTGTGCTGTTGTCGGTGGTGATCAGGAATGGGTAACGGGCTTCAAGGCCTGCTGTGATCATCCCACGAGTTGCTGCATCGCCGTTATCGAAGTCGCCGTTGTAGACGGACGTTCCGCTGATCGAGTTCGGGTCATCCATATTCACGGAGAGGGCGTCGGCCCTCGCGGCAAGAAGCGGCGTGATGAGAACGCCAGCCGGCGTCACGAAAGTGCGCTTCCATTCCAGTTCGCCACTAAGGCGGCTATATTGCCCCTTGAGCGAGAAGCGGTCCTCGCCGAGCGGGTTATCAAAGAAGTCGTCGTGCGTACGCGAAATATTGGTCAGGTTGACGTCGAGTGACAACTCTCCCCCAGCCAACGGCTGCGGCGCGACATAGTGATAGTCCATCGTCGGATAGACGATGGCCTGCTGTTTTTCACTTTCGCTGGTCCGATCGGCGTCTTGAACATCGAAATAGAAAGCACGCATGTCGAAGTAATTGCGCTTACCAAGACCCGTGAGGTAAGCTTGATTGGTCTTCGTCGATCCTGAGTAGCCTTTCAGTTCGTACGTGCGCGAGAAGTTGTTGTCCGACTGGTACATGACATCCCAGCCGAAACTCCAGCGCGGATTGATCTTGAAGTCCGCCTTTGAAGCAATCATGCCTCGATCGTCGCGCTGGTCGCTGGTGCCTGCCGTAAAGCTTTCCGGATTGAGCTGATTGATGCCAGCGATCCGAAGCGTATGCGTACCGTTTTCGAAGCGCTGCCGGAACTCGGTATCGAGCAGGAAGCCCTGCTGCGTATAGCCGGTGCCGGTTACCGTTGCGTCCATGCTCGGAGAGAAGACGTAGTAATACGGAACAGAGAGGCCGAAGCCCAGATTCTCCGATGTGCTCATGGTCGGGAACAGGAAGCCCGACTTGCGCTTGACCGTGTTGTCTGGAACTTCGATCCAGGGAAGGTAGGCAATCGGCGTACCGAGAAGCTCAAGCCGCGCATGTTCGAGCCGGATCGTATGCTTTTCGCCGTTCTGAATGACGCGCTGGGCCTTCACCTGCCAGAATGGTGCCTTGTCCGGCTGTTCGGCGCATGGAAGGCAGGCCGTGTAGACACCCCTATTCAGGATCATCTGCGTGCCGCCGACGCGCTCGCCGCTTTCGGCCACGATGCGGGTATTGTCGGACGTCTCGATACGCAACGCGTTGACGAAACCGTTGGCGAAGTCGTCGGTCACATCGAGCTTATCAGAATACATCCGGTTGCCATCGGGACTGATCATCTCGATGTTGCCGAGTGCCATCATCCGGCCGGTCTTCTGGTTGTATTCGACGCGCTGGGCCACAAGTTTGTAGCCGGCATAATTGATCTGTACTCCGCCGATCACCGAAACGATCTGCGCGTCCTTGTTGTAAATCAGTTCGTTGGCCGAAAGCACGAGCTTTTGACCGGCTTCAACCTTCGGCTGGAGCTTCTGCGATGCCTGATTTTCCTGTGCGAAGACTTCTGGAATGCTTCCGGAGTAGCTAAGCAGAGTCACGCCTGCAAGCAGGGCAACCATGTGTTTACTCAAAGTCTTGCGGTTGCCTGCCGCCACTAGCCATCCTCCTGATGAAGCAGAATCGTTGCACCGAATGCGAGCGCGACGACTACCGGAATCCAGGCCGCCACGAAAGGCGGTACGACTCCGCTGCTTCCAAATGCTTTCACAAGCACGGTCAGCACATAAAGCACGAAGCCTGAGAGGATTCCACCCAGAATCACGGACCTCGATTGGTTGAACCGGCTAAATTTTAGGGACACTGTTGCAGCAATGAGAGTCATCGCCACGAGCAGCAGCGGCTGCGACAGCAGTGAGTGGAATTGGGTCTCCAGCGCCTTGGTCGGAACGCCGAATGACTTCGCGATTGCTATTCTGTTCGAAAGATCAAAGAAAGCAATGGTTTCAGGTGGCGTGAGACGCTCTCTGACAAAGTCCTGCTTCAAATTGGTACGCAGTTGTAGCGTATCCTTACGCTGCACGACTTCGCCCGGCCGACGCTCGATAACGTCCTTAAGAAGCCAGTAACCATCTTCCAACTTTGCGGACTTCGCGTCCTGCCTCAGGATCACTTCCCCATCGGAATTGAAGTGGACGAGGACGGCGTCCATCAGCAGCGTACCATTCTCGACAATCGATTTTGCTCCGATGATCACGTCATCATGGCCGCTGATCTGTCGAATCCAGGGTATCTGCGATGACGCGTTGGCGATCTTGTCCTGCCCGCGCCAATCCGTTTCCAGCAACGCCGCCTGACGCTGCCCCCAGGCGGCGATGGGGTTGATGACCGCGACGGTAAATACGCCAAGCAGCAGGGCTCCGACGGCAAAGGGTGCCATAAACTGCCAGACCGAGATGCCGGCAGCACGCGTAACGACAAGCTCATATTTGCGGTTGAGCCCGATCAAAACCGTCATCCCGACAAACAGCGCGATGAATGGAATGGTTTGCTGAAGCAGCAGAGGGAGCCGCACAGCCGTCATGACAAGCCCGCTGGCAACCGTATAGCCCGGCAGGCCAGACATTCTCGTCGCCGTTTCGCTGAAGTCGATCAAAAACACGATGCTGATAATGCCGAGAAAAAACCAGATCGTGGTCGTGAGGTAGCGGCGAAAGAAATAACGTCCGAGTGTCCCGAAAATCATGCGTTCCCTCCCGAATTTCCATTCTTCCTGGGAAGATAGGAGGAGGCAGCCGTTCGAATCCAAAGCCAAACGCCTCCGATGCCCGTGGTCACAGAGAAGCGTCCGTGAAGGTTCAGGAACACGATGGAAATCACCGAGGCGGCGACCGGAATGCCGTAGAGGATGGCGATAAACGTGGGACGGGTATCGATCTCGTTTGCCGCGTAGAAGGACGCCCAGCGAAGCGCAAACGAAAGGCTGAGCGCTCCGATCATCGGGTGGAGCCGCGCTTGTCGGTGGGAGCGCGCATCGCCGGCAATCACCAGCGATATCAGGGCGAAGACGAAAGGCAGCGTCCAATCCGTCAGGCGCCGGTGCAACTCAGCGGTGTAAGCTCCTGGTCTCGCGATATAATCCTTGTCTGTCGTATCAGGATTGAGCAGGTATCCCAGGTCCCGGTCGCTAGCGCGCAGCGTCGCCTGGCCACGGTTTTCAGTCAGATCCGAGAGGTCAAATGAATAGGAATCGAAGCGGATGATCGAAACGTTTCCATCACGCGTCTTTCGCTGAACTTCGCCGTCCTTCATCAGCAGCGACGTGCCGCTCGGATCGACAGCACCCTCACGGGCATAATAGATCATGTCGAATGCGGGATCGCGTTCATCGACGACGAACAGGCCGCGCAACACGCGCCCTGCGAGGCGTTCGGAGATCTGAACAAAGAGGCCGTCATCGATTTTACGGAAGTTTTTCTCTTCGATGACTGTCGAGAGCAGGTCAGCGTAGGTCTCGGCGACCATCTGGCGCACGCCGGTCTTGGCCTTCGGCTCGACGACGTTGTCGACAAAGAACGAAAAGACGCTGATCAGCGCGGCAAGCAGCAGAATGGGACGCACGAGGATGCTGCGCTTGGCGCCTGCCGCATCGATGACCGTCAGTTCGGAATCGTTGTTCATCGTCGTCAGCGTCTGGGTAATGCCGATGACGAGCGCGAAGGGCAGGACGACGGGAATGATCGAGGGAAGGATCAGTGTCGCGAGCATCGCGAAGGATCCAACCGACTGACCACTGTCGGTTACGAGATTGACGCGCTGCAGCACCTGAGTCGTCCAGATGATCGCCAGCACTGGCAACAGCGCTACGAGGAACATCTGGCTGACACGCCGCAAT
This sequence comes from Rhizobium sp. 10N427, assembly GCF_056394605.1. Lineage (NCBI taxonomy): Bacteria > Pseudomonadati > Pseudomonadota > Alphaproteobacteria > Hyphomicrobiales > Rhizobiaceae > Rhizobium > Rhizobium sp. 10N427. Next base: position 60,978 of record NZ_JBFTID010000022.1, read on the forward strand.
ATGTAAATCTCGAGAAGTTTCATGCCTGCCCTTGGTCGGTCTGCGAGGCGAGCGCCTTGCAGCGGAATCCATCTACGATGTTTGTTTCGCTTTTGCGACCTGTCCGCTTGAAAAATTCATTCAAATTTCAGAATTTTTTGCCCGGTGTGACGAATCTGTGAAGGCATAGATCCCGGCAAAGACGACGACCGCAAGCAGCCAGCCGAGCACGATGTCGGAGAGGAAATGACCGCCGAAAGCAAGCCGCATCACTGGTGTCAGCAGCGAAATTGCCAGTATTGGCAGAAAAAGGCCGGTTCTGGCCGGTTGCGGGATGAAGATCAGCAGACAGAGCAGCCATCCAGCGCTCGCCGCTTCGCCGGAGATAAAGGAACAGTTGCTGACGCATTTTCCCGCAAAGGATCCGGCCCGCACGAAATCCATCATGCCGCCGAAATCGATCACGGACACAGGGCGAGGGCGGCCCCAATGCTCCTTCAGGATCACATTGACGATCAGTCCCGGGCCGATCAGCAGCGAGCTCAATGCGATCTTCAGATTGCGTGCCCGTGCGGCCTTGAAGGTCGAGCCATGCTGCGTGTAGCAGGCGATCAGCATACAAAGCTGGATGATCGCGACCACATAAGGCAGCCGGAAGAAGATCATGCGCAGGTTCTTCAGAAACCAGTTATTGGCCGCCATGAACGCGCCGCAAATATCGCCGGCCTGCGAGGTGGCGTCGCAGGTTGCAGGTGTGAAGAAATAGCGCGAGGTGGAAAGGTCGATCTGCGGGAATGCCGAGAAGATGATCAGCAGAACCCACCACAGACAGAACAGCGCCACGAAGATGTCCGTTGCTGCAGGCGGAAAGCCGATTCTCCGGCCTGATATATAGGTCTTGAGGGCTGCTATCACTGGTAACGTCTTCCGTTCTCGGAGCCTTCCTGCGGCGCGGTGGCTTTCTGCCTTGGCGGCGTGGATTTGTCCATGGGCTTCCGATCACGTCTTGTTTTCGCCCGTGAAACCCGGAATGATCGCCGCCAAACGGGATTCCTTTGCGAATCCGCAGGGAGAAGACATGTCTGTTAAATTCGATATTTCATTCGCGAAATCGGCCAAGATCAGCGGCGGTCTCGCCGTCCTTCTGAAGGCAGGCGATGGCGAACTGGCAGCCGGTACCGAAATTGCCGATCCGGCCGGTATCGTTGCCAAGGCTTCCAAGATTGCCAAGTTTTCCGCCAAGGCGATGTCGGCGCTCGATCTCGTCGCGCCCGAGGGCTCACCTGCCGACCGCCTGTTCGTCATCGGCATCGGCAAGCCACAGGACTTGACCTCGCATGACTGGCTGAAGCTCGGCGGTATCGCCGCCGCCAAGGTCAAGGGCGCCGACAAGGCGACTATCTTCATCGATGCGCCAGGCGCTGCCATCACTGCAAAGGCCGCCGCCGACTTCTCGCTCGGCATGCTGCTGCGCGCCTACAGCTTCGACACCTACAAGACGAAGAAGTCGGAAGAAGACGAGAGGGCCAACGGCAAGTCGGCGAAGATCACCATCGTCACCGCGGATGCGAGCGGCGCCAAGAAGGCGCTGGCGGATTCCGAGGCGGTTGCCGAAGGCGTCAACCTCGCCCGCGATCTCGTCAACGAGCCGCCGAATGTGCTGGGTCCGGTCGAATTCGCCGCCAAGGCCAAGGAACTGGAAAAGCTCGGCGTCGAAGTCGAAATCCTCACCGAGCGCGAGATGAAGCGGCTTGGCATGGGTGCGCTCCTCGGCGTCGCGCAGGGCTCCGTTCGCCCGCCGCGCCTTGCCATCATGCATTGGAAGGGCGGCAAGGCGAAGGACCGGCCGATCGCCTTCATCGGCAAGGGCGTCGTCTTCGACACTGGCGGCATTTCCATCAAGCCGGCTGCCGGCATGGAGGACATGAAGGGTGATATGGGCGGGGCTGCCGCCGTCATCGGCCTCATGCATGTGCTCGCCGCCCGCAAGGCCGACGTCAACGCCGTCGGCATCATCGGCCTCGTCGAGAACATGCCTGATGGCAACGCCCAACGCCCGGGCGACATCGTGACTTCGATGTCCGGCCAGACCATCGAGATCATCAATACCGATGCCGAAGGCCGTCTCGTGCTCTGTGATGCGCTCTGGTATTGCAACGACCGCTTCAAGCCGCGTTTCATGATCAATCTGGCGACGTTGACCGGTGCCATCATGGTGGCGCTCGGCAATGTCCATGCCGGCCTGTTCTCGAATGACGACACGCTTTCGGCGCAGCTGACATCCGCCGGTCTGACGGCCAACGAGAAGCTCTGGCGCATGCCGCTCGGGCGAGACTACGACAAGATGATCGATTCCAAATTCGCCGACATGAAGAACACCGGCGGCCGCTATGCTGGCTCGATCACCGCCGCCCATTTCTTGAAGCGTTTCGTTCAGGAAACGCCGTGGGCGCATCTCGATATTGCCGGCACCGCGCTCGGCTCGCCGCAGGACGAGATCAACCAGTCCTGGGGCTCCGGCTTCGGCGTCCGGCTGCTCGACCAGCTCGTCCGCGACCACTACGAGGCCTGATCACAGGCCAGAATGCAGGTATGACCGAAGTCCTTTTCTACCATCTGACGGAATCCAAGCTGGAAGACGCCCTGCCGCCGCTCGTCGACAAGAGCGTCGAGCGCGGCTGGCGCGTCGCCATTCAGCTCAAGGAGCCGGCGCGGCGTGATGCGCTTGATGCGCATCTCTGGACCTACCGTGAAGAAAGCTTCCTGCCGCACGGCACGGATGAGAGCGAGCAGGCCGCAAACCAGCCCGTGCTCCTGACGGTAACCGGCGACAACGCCAACCAGGCCACGGTCCGCTTCATCGTCGATGGCGCCGAGCCGCCGGTGGCCGATACCTACGAGCGCATTGTCTTCATGTTCGACGGTTACGATCAGGAGCAGCTTGAAGGCGCGCGCGCCCAGTGGAAGAAGCTGAAGGGCGAGGGCCATACCCTCACATACTGGCAGCAGACGCCCGAGGGGCGCTGGGAAAAGAAGGCTTAAGCGCGCCGCTCAGCCGTCCCGCTTGAACGTCCACTTCACGACATAGTCGCCGTTGCGTTTCAGCTTTGCCTTGGTTTTCAGCGTCACCGGCCCGCCGAGTGCGGCTTCGGCCTTCTCGAAAGCGTGCCGGGCCTCGGCCATGGCGGCGTGATAGGCGCTGTTGTCGCGCTTCGGGCTGTCTGCGACTTCCTTGAGGAGGGCGGTCATTTCCGCTTTGCTTTCGGCCATCTCCGCCCTCGCTTTCAGATAGAGATGCGGCGCATTGGCGCCGCAGTGCTCTGTGATCAATCGTGGAAGACTTCCACGAACTTGCGCTTGCCGAGCATGAAGGCGTCGGCGACATGGCGCAGCGGTGCCAGATCGACGTCGGACTTGCCGGCCTTGATGATCTCGGCAAAGCGGCGGTAGAGCGACGGATATTCTTCTTCCGGTGCGGAGAACGTCAGTTCGCCGTTGACCGAGAGCTTCGAGCCGCCTTCGGCAAGCTCCATCCGGCCCCCCGCCGTCTCGGCGATGATGTCCCAGCTCTGCTTGCCGGTCTGGCGCCAGTCGAATTCGCCGTGGACGGTCATCGACCCGGCATCGCGGAAATGCAGATCGGCAGCGATCGGCGCATCGCGGTTTTCAGGAAACTCCAGCGTCGCGCCGGTGAGGAAGATTGCCCGCGGCAGGATGTGGGTGACGATCGACAATGCGTTGATGCCGGGGTCGAAGACGCCAAGGCCGCCCGCCTGCCAGATCCAGTCCTGGTTCGGATGCCAGTGACGGACATCTTCCTTCCAGATGACGTGGACATTCTTGATCTCGGTCTTGGCGAGAAAATCCTTGGCAGCCTCGACGGCTGCTGCATAGCGCGAGTGCCAGCTGGCAAACAGCGAGACACCCTTCTTGGCGGCCAGCGCTTCGAGGTCTGCCACTTCGCTCAGCGTTGCGCCTGGCGGCTTTTCGAGGAAAACGTGCTTGCCGGCCGAAAGCGCCTTGTACGCCGCTTCATAGCGGTACTGCGGCGGCATGCAGAGCGAGACGGCGTCGATCTCCGGAACCGCTGCCAGCATCGCTTCGATCGTCGTGAAGCTCTGGATGCCATCCACGGTGCCATGGCGGCTCGCAGTGGCAACGAGCTTGTAATCGGCATTCTTGGCGATGGAAGGAAGATGCTGGTCGCGGACGATCTTGCCGACGCCGACGATGGCGAGGTTGATGGGGGACATGACGGGTGTTCGCTCCGGTGTTTCGCTCAAAAGTATGATTTATTGGGCGCTTGTTTTATCAGAATGCTACAGCCGGGCAAGCCGTCATGTCACCCTCAAAGCGAGGCCATTTCGACGGCGCGGTTATCTTTCTTGTACTTCAGCGTCACCACCTTGTAGCCCTCGGCTTCCAGCCGCGCGAGCAGGGCAGGGAGCATCGCCGCGGTGCGCTTGTGGATGTCGTGCATCAGGATGATGCCGCGGCCACGCTGGCGCAGCCGGTTCATGGCGCGGTCGGCAACCTGTTCCGGCGTCGAGGTGAAATAGTCCTTGGTGTCGACATCGACATCCATGACGATCATCTCGCGTGCCGCGACGGCACCGCGAAGCTTGCGGCTGTCGGCGAGATAGGGGAAGCGAAAGAAATTGACGTCGGTGCCGGTCGCCTTGGTCACGGCCGCTTCGCCGCGGGTGATCTCGGCGATCGCCTGGTCGAAGGACAGCGTGTTGAGGTTCGGGTGTTTGTAGGTGTGGCTGCCGATCGTGTTGCCTTCCATGGCAACGCGGCGCGCCAGTTCCGGATGCAGCGCCGCCATTTCGCCGACCATCATGAAGGCGCCCTTGACGCCGAAGCGGTCGAGCGTTGCCAGTACGCGATCGGTGCGGCCCGGGATCGGGCCGTCATCGAAGGAAAGCACGACTTCCTTCGGCTCGAGTTTCAGATCCCTGAGCGAGGAAATCGTCAGCACGCGGCCGGCCAGATGGTGGGTTTCGCCGAAGGCCAGATTGGCGGGCTTCGGGAAACCGGCTTCGCTCTCCTCGGTCTTGATCGAAGACGTCTTGATCGTCTTGTCGGGAGCAGGCTGCTTGGTCGTCTGGCAGCCGCAAAGGGCAAGCGAGATGAGGACACTCGAAAGAAGGGCGATACGGGACATGAAAGGGGCTCAACAAATCAGTAATGAATGTTGAGACAACCTTTCGAATTATGGTTAACGATCGGTTTAGATCGGATGCCCGGGCGTTAACTTGTGCCGTTCTGCCGCAGCCTTTTCCGGGGTCTGTGGCTAACTTGCCATGGCCTCTTCGTATTCGGAGGAAAGCTCCAGCCATTGCTCTTCGGCAGCTGCAAGTTTCGCTGCCGTCTCGCCGCGCTGCTTGGCCTTTTCGGCCGCCTTGGCAGGCGTCTTCTCGTAAAGCGCCGGATCCGCAAGCTCTGCATCAAGCGCCTGAATCTGTTTCTCCAGCTTGGCCGTCAACGATTCGATTTCGTTGATCTTTTTCTTCAGCGGCGCAAAGGAGGCGCGCTTGTCGGCGTTCAGCTTGCGCTGTTCGGCCTTGGTCGCCGGATCGTCGGCATTCTGCGGCTTGTCGTCCTTCTTCTTGCCGGAAGAGACGATCAGGTCGCGATACTCGTCCATGTCGCCGTCGAAGCTCGAAACGGTGCCGTTGTTGACGAGCCAGAGCCGGTCGACGGTCGCCTCGATCAAGTGACGATCGTGCGAGATCAGGATGACAGCGCCTTCATAGTCGTTCAGCGCCTCGATCAGCGCCCGGCGGCTGTCGATATCGAGGTGGTTGGTCGGTTCGTCGAGGATAAGCAGGTTCGGCGCATGGAAGGCAGCCAGCCCCATTAGCAGCCGTGCCTTCTCGCCGCCGGAGAGATCCTTCGCGGCCGTCGCCATCTTTTCGGTCGCCAGCCCCATCTGCGCCACGCGGGCGCGGACCTTGGCCTCGGGCTCGGTCGGCATCAGCCGGCGCACATGCTCGACCGGCGTCTCGTTGGGAATGAGGTCATCAAGCTGATGCTGGGCAAAGAAGCCGATCTTCAGGTTCGATGCCACTTTCAGCTCGCCGCCGTCAGGCGCGAGGCGTCCGGAAATGAACTTCGCAAAGGTGGACTTGCCGTTGCCGTTCGAGCCGAGCAGGGCGATGCGATCGTCATTGTCGATGCGCAGCGTGATGTTCTTGAGGATCGGCTTGCCGGGTTCGTAGCCGACGGCGCCGCCCTGAATGGCGACGATCGGTGAGGCCGGCTGTCTTTCGGGCTCGGGGAAGGTGATCGGCTGCACGTGATCCTCGATCACGGCGGCAACCGTTCCCATGCGCTCCAGCGCCTTGACGCGCGACTGCGCCTGCCGGGCCTTGGAGGCCTTGGCCTTGAAGCGGTCGATGAAGCTCTGCAGGTGCTTGCGCGCCGCATCGTTCTTCGCCTTGGCCTTCATCTGCAATTCGTCAGCTTCCGCCTTCTGGCGCTCGAACTGGTCGTAGCCGCCGCGGTAGAAGGTCAGCTTCTTCTGGTCGAGATGAACGATCGAATTGACAGCGTTGTTCAGCATGTCGCGGTCGTGGCTGATGACGATGACGGTGTGCGGATAGCGGCGCACATAATCTTCGAGCCACATCGTTCCTTCGAGGTCGAGATAGTTGGTCGGCTCGTCGAGCAAAAGCAGGTCGGGCTCGGCAAACAGCACCGAGGCAAGTGCCACGCGCATGCGCCAGCCGCCGGAGAAGGAGGAGGCGGGCCTGAGCTGGGCTTCCTGGTTGAAGCCGAGACCGGCCAGAATGCTGGCAGCGCGCGCTTCGGCCGAGTGTGCGTCGATATCGACGAGGCGCGTCTGGATTTCGGCGATGCGATGGGCGTCGGTCGCCGTTTCGGCTTCCTTGAGAAGCGCAGCGCGCTCCTTATCGGCCGATAGCACGATTTCGATCAGCGACTGCTCTGTGGCCGGCGCTTCCTGCGCCACCTGGCCAATCCGGGCGTTCTTGGGGATCGAGACCGACCCGGTCTCGGCGCCGAGATCGCCGGTGATGATGCGGAAGAGCGTCGATTTGCCCGCGCCATTGCGCCCGACAAGGCCGGCCTTGGTGCCCGCCGGAAGCGTCACGCTGGCATGGTCGAGAAGCAGGCGCCCGGCAATGCGGGCAGAGATTTCAGTGATCGTGATCATGAGCGGCGTTTTGGCCGAAACAGCCGGTCAAGGCAAGGGGTCAGACGCCGTCAGCGGCCGAAGGCCTGGATGGGCTGGCGGCGGTTGGACTGGGCGGCGAGCAGCGCCACGCGGGCATTGGCCTGCAGCTGCGCGCCGGTTGCCGCATCGCCGCTGAGCGCGATGCCCAGCGAGATGCTGAGCGTCCCCGGATCGGATTTGTCCGTCGTCGCGAATACCATGTTCTCTTCGACGGACTGGCGCAGCCGCTCGGCAATGGCAATGGCGTCGCGCATGCCGACATTGGCGAAGATGAAGGCGAACTCGTCGCCCTCGGTACGCGAGACGAAGTCGTTCTTCTTGATCGACTTGCGAAACAGGTTGCTCAGCTTCTTCATCAGCTTGTTGCCGGCCTGCACGCCATATTTGGCATTCAGCTGCCGGAAGTCGTCTATATCGACCATGATAAGCGCGCTGCCGGCCGCCCCTTCGTCGCGCTCGTAGAGCTCGCCGATGGCGTTGCTGAGCGCGATGCGGTTCGGCAGGCCGGTCAGCGGATCGGTGACTGAGGCGGCCTGTACGGCGGCAACGCCGCGTTCCAGCGCCTCGATGCGTTCGACATCTGAAAGGAGCTTGGCTTCGAGTTCAGTCTCGGCGGCAAGCACCGACGCCAGCGAGGAGGCGAGATATTCCATCTCGCTCATGAAGGCATCGAGCCCCTGTTCGGAATTGCCGGAGAGCGATTGCAGCAGCGTTTCGGCGGCGCGCGCGAAGGCATATTTCTGCTTCAGCCCATCGGACAGCCGGTCGGCGGCTTCGCGCAACAGCTTGCTCGCTTCGGTGCCGGCGGTTTCGGCGGCAAGGCCGCAATGGCTGACGAGGCGGTATTTGAGCCCGAGTTCATCGAGCCGCGCCTGGGCCGGATGGTTGCCGAGGGCGGAAATATCGGTGGCAAGCGCCGTGTTGCGACCGCAGACGGCTTCGTGCAGCAGTTCGTAATTCCGCGGCAGGCCAGCGATGTTCAGCCGCGCCATGTGCTCGGCGATCTTCTGGGCATCGTTTTGCGGGCTAGGGCGGGCGCCCTCGCGCTGTGCTGCATTTCTGGTTGTGTTCTGCATCACCGTTCCCTGGCGTTGCTTTAGCGGCGGCTTATCCTTTCGCTATGCGCCGCAGATTTTAAAATAGCTTGAATTTTCAGTATCTCCGGCTCTTTGCGGCCGGAAAGGCGCAAAATGCGGTTAATGCAACCTTGACGCGCCGAGCACCGAAGCTGATGGCGCCCATCAGATTTCGTCATTTGATCCCGGCGCCGCTTTGCCGTGAAATGCGGCTTATATTCACGAGAGGACGGCCATGACCCTTGCGCTCTATTCCCTCTGCGGCGCCCGCCCGCAGCATTTCTTCTCGCCGCATTGCTGGAAGGCGGTGATGGCGCTGGCGCACAAGGGGCTGGCATTCGACGAGATCCCGACGACCTATGCCGGCATCGCCAGGATCGGCGGCGGCTTTTCACAGACCCTGCCGGTGCTCGATGACAACGGCCATCTGGTCTCCGACAGTTTTGCCATCGCGCTTTATCTCGAGGATGCCTATCCCGACCGGCCGTCGCTCTTTGGCGGCGAGGGCGGCAAGGCGCTGTCGCGGATGGTCGAAGGCTATTCGCAGATGGTGATCCACACGGCGATCATGAAGATGGCGCTGATGGACATTCACGGCGCGCTTGACGAAGGCGATAAGGCTTATTTCCGCCAAAGCCGCGAACAACGGCTTGGCCGGAAGCTTGAGGATGTCGTCGCGGAACGCGCCGCCGAAGAGGCGGCCTTTGCCGCCAAACTCGAGCCCATGCGCCACATGCTGAAGTTCCAGCCCTTCATCGGCGGCGAGAGCCCGCTCTTTGCCGATTACATCGTCTTCGGCGCCCTGCAGTGGCTGCGGGTGACGGCGGGATTGTCGATGCTATCAGCCGATGACCCGGTCGTCGCATGGCTCGATCGCTGCCTCGACCTGCATGGTGGCAGGGCACGCGGTGTGACAGCGGCGTGAAATTGCCGCGTCCCCCTTGTTTTCGGGAGTTGGGGCGGGTAAAGACCGCCCACTTTTCCCCGCTAAACCAGAGGATTTGACCCAATGGCGATTGAACGCACCTTTTCGATGATCAAGCCGGACGCAACGAAGCGCAACCTCACGGGCGCTATCACCAAGATGCTCGAAGATGCCGGCCTCCGCGTCGTCGCTTCCAAGCGCGTCTGGATGAGCAAGCGCGAAGCTGAAGGCTTCTACGCCGTTCACAAGGAACGCCCCTTCTTCGGCGAACTCGTCGAAGGCATGACCTCCGGCCCGACCATCGTTCAGGTTCTGGAAGGCGAAGGCGCCATCCTGAAGAACCGCGAAATCATGGGCGCGACCAACCCGGCAAACGCTGACGAAGGCACGATCCGCAAGGTTCACGCTCTCTCGATCGGCGAGAACTCGGTTCACGGCTCGGACGCTCCTGAGACCGCTGCCCAGGAAATCAAGTACTGGTTCTCCGACACCGAAATCGTCGGCKGAATCGGAATGTCAGCCTGACGGCTGATGTGATTGAAATGACTCTCGAAGCCGGGGCTTTTGCTCCGGCTTTTTGTTTGAGCGCTGTTAGGCGTTGGCGTGTACGCCCCCTCATCCGGCCCTATCGGGCCACCTTCTCCCCGAGGGGAGAAGGGACGGAGAGGTTGCGGCTTGTTGCCTTCTCCCCAGCGGGGAGAGCGACTGTCTTCGGCGTCAAGCGTTTTGCCATGGTTTTGCGTCCCGGATGATAGCGTTGAGGATGGTGAGGAGCTTTCGCATGGTTGCGACGAGGGCGACGATCTTCGGCTTGCCGGCTGCGACGAGCC
>NZ_JBFTID010000023.1:0-59577 GCF_056394605.1 Rhizobium sp. 10N427
TATAAATTGTTTCGCCATCCACAACCGAGTTACACACATTTAGCCTCCTAGAAAGGCATTACGATATCTCGGCGGGCGTTCGTGTCACGGACGCTAATTTCTAAGGGGATAGATGAGATGCTCACCACCAATAGTTTTTCAACAGTATCCGCCAGTAGCGGGCATTCACTGCCAGTGTCACGACAACTCCACTAAGGTATCGACGAAAGCGCGCACGGCCGGGTTCGACCTTCGGCTTTCTGGCCACAGCGCCGTGATATCGTGCCGGTTCACTGCATAGTTGGCCAGAACCGGAACAAGCGCCCCACGGCTCACCCAGGCGCTGGCCATAAAACTGGTTGCCATTCCTATGCCGGCACCCGCCGCAATCGCGGCAATCACGGCTTCACTTGCGTCCACGATGATGGCGCAGGAAGGCACAATCTCCACCTCCCTGTCCCCGACGCGGAAAGGCCAGCGGAACAGCTGGCCGCTGCTCTGGTAGCGCAGGTTGACCGTCTGGTGCTCTTCCAATTGGTCCGGATGGGTCGGCGGGCTGCGCCGCGCCACATATTCGGGTGAGGCATAGCAGCACAAACGATGCGGTAGGAGGCGGCGCGAGAGCAGGCGCGAGTCTGACAGATCGCCGATGCGCACCGCCAGATCGAAGCCGCCTTCGATGAGATCCACTATGTGATCGCTCAAACGCAGATCGATGTTCACCTTGGGATAGAGACTGCGAAAACGAGGAAGCAGGGGCGCGATGATATGCAGACCGATCGGCAGTGAGGCAGCAATCCGCAATGTGCCGGCGGGCTCGGTGCGCACTGCTTTTGCCGCCTGTTCGATGTCTTCGGCGTCGTGCAGCAGCCTTAGCGCACGCTCATGCAGATCGTGCCCTTCTGCCGTCAGCGTCAGGGAACGCGTCGTGCGCGCAAAGAGCGAGACGCCAAGCTGCTTCTCCAGCCGCTGAATGCTTTTACTGACCGCCGATGGTGAGATGGACAAGGAACGTGCGGCAGCGGTGTAGCTTCCGAGCGATCCGGCGCGGGCGAACGCGATCAGCCCTGTCAGCCGATCAATTCCTATTTGTTCCTTCATGGCACTATTAAAGCGAATAATCTCACCATTATCAATGCAGCCAACTAGTCATATCTTCAGTCATGGAAACGACATCCAAAGAGGTAGCGATGACTGACATGATGAAAGCCGTGCGTTTGCACGAATTCGGAGGACCAGATGTCCTTCGCTATGAGGATGCACCCCGACCGGAAATCTCGGCGGACGACGTGCTCGTTCGCGTCCATGCCGCGAGCCTCAACCCGCCGGATCTCTATCTGCGCGACGGCTATCGGGTTCTGCCGCCAGAGTGGCACCCCAGTCCACGCTTTCCGCTGATCCTTGGCACCGACGTTTCCGGCGAGATCTCGGCTGTCGGTGAAAACGTGACGCAGTTCAAGGTCGGCGACGAGGTCTATGCGATGGTCCGGTTCCCGCATGACTTGATGACGGGAAGCAACGCCTATGCAGAATACGTTCGCGTTCCCACATCGGATTTGGCACTGAAACCTTCGGGGGTCGATCATATCCAAGCGGCCGGCGCGCCGATGTCGCTTCTGACCGCCTGGCAATTCTTGGTCGATCTGGGACATGATGAGCCGAACCCGTTCCAGATCTTCGCGCATGCGCCGGAACCGCTCGACGGCAAGACGGTGCTGGTGAACGGCGCGGGCGGCGGGGTTGGCCATCTCGCAGTCCAGATCGCGAAATGGCAAGGCGCAAAGGTGATTGCCGTTGCTTCCAGCAAGCATGAGGCGCTTCTCAATGATCTCGGTGCCGATATTATCCTCGACTACACGAAGGCGGCTGCCGAAACCGTGGCGAAGGATGTTGATCTGGTGCTCGATGCCGTCGGTGGCGCGGGCATGGAACGATTTCTCCCCTGCATCAGGCAGCATGGCGCCCTGTTTCTTGTAAACCCGCTGGGCTTTTCAGGCCATCATGAAGCTGCCCGACGAAAGATCACCGTCTCGACGACGCAGGTGCGTTCGAACGGAGCGCAACTGGCGGAGGCTGGCCGTCTGCTCGATAATGGCTCCGTTCGGGTAGTGATCGACAGTACCTATCCGCTGGCCCAGGCGTCGGCCGCTCATCGTCGGGCTTCCGAAGGGAGCATCCAGGGTAAAATCGTGCTGGACGTCGCCTGATTACAACGTGACCAGTCAAAGCTCAGGCCGCCGCGAACAGGCGGTTGAAGCGCTGATTCGGGAATATCCTATGTTGATCATAACGGGGCAACATCCACGTCGATCTGGCCGACCTGGCAAGTTCATGAAAGAACTGAATGCGCTGGCCCCACAACGCGGCAGCGTCCGGGAAGCGTCCGATACTGCCGTGGACGACCCACAATCCAGGATGATCGCTTCATCCATCGTGAGTTCCGGGATCAGATCTTGGTCCGGGGTGTCCGCAGCATTGAAAACCTAGTCGCCAGGCCAAAGCCTCAATTGGACAACGTCGTTGTATTGGGAGAGCTGTCCACTCGATCGGCGTAACCCGATGTTGGACTGAATTGGCAAGAGCATGCCAACATGGCATTGACGAATTCCTCGATAATTGACCGTCGCGAGAATTTAGCCGGTTTTTTAAAACCATTCTTAAGTGAGAAATGCATTAATGACCCCAAACCAAATGGGGCATCAATGCGCGTTCTTCTTCATCTTTTCGCTCTCGTCACACTTCTTCTTCCTTTGACCGCCTATGCCTCTGGTGACGATGATTGGCATGTTGCCAAGGCGAGCAGCCAGGTACGCTATACGACCGACCAGTCAATGTGGAAGGACTTGCAGACAGGCGACGTCGTTCCAAACAGCGCCTGGATCTCGACGGGCCCTCGCGGAAGGGTACAGCTTGTGCGCGGTGTTGAAAGTATCGGCTTCCAGCCAAGCACCCTGGCTGCAATAACAACGAAGTCGGGCGGACTGTTCAGCGCGCGCAAGACCAACATCCTCCAGCAGATCGGCGAACTCGATCTTGAGATCGAAAAGCGCAGCCAGCCTCATACAACCGTGCAGACACCTTATCTGGCTGCTGTTGTGAAGGGCACAATTTTCCATGTCAGCGTCGGCAAGACAAACGCTTCAGTGTCCGTTGATCGTGGCCTGGTACAGGTAACCTCATTCGCGAGCGGCCAGCTGGCCAATGTCGGCCCCCGTCAGCGTGCCACCGTCGACCGGAAGTCGGGAATGAAGGTATCTGGCGCGAACTCGCGGCCCACAATTAGCCCGGTTGCGCCGTCTGTTGCAGTTGTGCCTGCCGTGGGGACGACAGCGCTCGCAGGTCAGGCTGAAGTCACGACAGATGACAAGGGCAAGTCGTCCAAGGCGAGCAATGATGCAAACGCGAAGAACGCCGCGCAAAGCAACGGGAAGTCCGGCAAGGGCAGCTCCGGAAGCAACGACAGTGGAAAGAGCGGCAACGGCAACAACGGTAACGGGGGTGGCAACGGCAGCAGCAACGGCAACTCTGGAAGCAACGGGAATGGAGGCAGTTCCGGTGCCGGAAGCAGCGGCAATAACGGCAATGGGAACAGCGGAAACGGTGGCGGAAACAGCGGAAACGCTGGGGGCAACGGCAAAGGCAACAACGGTAACGGGGGTGGCAATGGCGGCGGCAAGGGCAATAGCGGCAAGGGCAACAACAAGTGACGAGCTTTGGCTCTTCCCTGCGGAGAATGTGCTCCGCAATTGCCGGGCCGATCGCCTTGCGTGGGGGGCTCATAGCCGCGATGCTCGCGCTTCCGGTCGTCGCGCCTGCGCTCAACGCAATCACCGCTCTTAATGACGGCCTGATTGCCCAACGCTTCGAGTGGGCGCCACGAGAAGCCTCGGGAAAAATCGTCTTCATTGCCATCGACAAGAAAACGCTTGACGAGGTCGGCGTCTGGCCTTGGCCACGCGGCATCTATGCAAAGCTTCTAGCAAAGCTTATCGCGGCGGATGCAGCAGATATCTTTTTGGATATCGATTTCTCAACGCCATCAAACGCGGCCGAAGATGGCGCGCTCTCATCTGCCCTCGAACAAGCCGGCAGCGGGGTCTTGCTGCCGGTCTTTCGCCAGCAAATCGCTGCGGCATCGATTAACACCAGCGTCACCAAGCCGATTCCCAGTCTGCTATCCAATGCCTGGCCAGTCTTTGCCAACGTCACCACGGATGCCGATGGCGTTGTGCGCAAGTTCGACTTCGGCAGCGAATTCAATGGCGCAGCAACGCCGTCTGCCGCTTCCGCCCTTGCCAGAAGCGCTGAGACTTCAGGACGACGGCTGATTGATTTTTCCATCAAACCCACCAGCGTGCCGACCTATTCTATGGCGGATGTAATTTCCGGGAAGGTTGCGGCCGGCCAACTTTCAGGGCGTTCGGTCGTGGTCGGTGCGTCTGCGACCGAGCTTAAAGATATCTTCCCGGTACCGGTGAATGCAGCACTGGCTGGTCCGCTCATTCATGTGCTTGCAGCGGAGACACTGATCCAAGACCGTCTTCTGACAGCGTTTAATCAGACGCCGCTGGAGCTACTCCTTGCGGCCGCGCTCATCGTCGCCATCTTGTTATCGCGTTCGGTAGGCCTGGCGAATCTTTGCCTTCTCGCCGTTGCCGCGGGAATGGCCGGCGAAGTCGCTGCTTTCATTCTCCAGAAGGATTTTGCAATCATCACCGGGACGGTAGTGCCGTGGCTGCAGCTTATTCTGGCAGGCGGTCTGGCGCTGACCGAGCGGATCGATCTCGGCCAGATGCTGGCCGCCCTTGCTAATATTGAAGCACGCAATACCCGCCGCCTGATGCGGCGGATTATCGCCGACAGCTCGGATGGGATTGTTGCCTTCACCAGCGACATGGTCATCGCTGAAATCAGTGAATCTGCCAAATCGATTCTGCGCGTGGGCGCCGGAGCACATCTGCTGGCAAGTTCAGAGCATTCCGTTGCTGCCGCAGTTCGTGGTCTTACAGCTCTATACAATTGCGAGCCAGGCAGGATCCACAGCACCGTCATCGAGTTCGTCAGGCATAAAGATGACTGCAATTCGATAACCTACGAAGTGGCCATCACCCTTTCACCAGTCGAGGAACAGGGGAGGCTAGGTAGAGGCTCATTCGGTGGCTGCATGATTATCCGCGACGTTACGTCTCGCAGGGCGTACGAGGCAAAGCTCAAGCGGATGGCAGAGCGCGATGAACTTACGGGGCTTCTGAACCGGCGTGAATTCCTTGCACGTTTCGAAGGGCGCAACGGCGTAGTGGCCGTCCTGAACATTGAGCGCTTCTCGGACATCTGCGCGACACTGGGTCGCGATGTCGGCGACACCTTTCTAAAGGCTGTCGCTACACGGCTCTCCGCCACTTTTCCCTGTGAATTGCTTGCGCGCATAGATGGTGACCTGTTCGCTGTCCTCAGTGCCGGGGAAGATGCCAACCCGGCTCTTCATGCGGGCTTGCTCCTCGCCGCCTTCGAATCGCCTGTTGTATTCGACGAGATATCAGCGTCGGTGGCTGTTCGCGTCGGTGTCGCAAGGGTTGGTCTGGAAAGTGCCGAGAGTTCATTACGGGCTGCCGAGTCCGCGCTCGACGGTGCGAAAAAAACGTCGGAGCGATGGTCGATGTACGATCCGGCGGTGGCACTGCAGCAGGTGCGCTCCAGACGTCTCGAAGCCGACATGAGCAATGCGCTGCGAGACGGACAGTTTTTTCTTCTTTACCAGCCGCAGGTCGATCTCGTGACTGGCCGCTTCGTGGGTGCAGAAGCGCTGCTGCGCTGGCGCCATTCGGAGCTTGGGCTCATCGCACCAACGGAATTTATTCCCATTGCAGAATCTTCGGGAATGATCTGCGATATCGGACGATGGGTTATGATGGAGGCCTGCGCGGAGGCCATGCTGTGGCCGGAAGGGATCGTGTCGGTCAATGTGTCGCCGATTCAGTTCGAAAGAGCGGATGTCGAGGCGGACGTACGTCGAGCGCTTTTTGCAAGCGGGTTGCCCCCGTCCCGACTCTGCGTCGAGCTTACGGAATCTGTATTCCTAAGCGATGGTGGCCGGTCGATATCGACGATGGCTGCCGTTAGCGCGACCGGCGTATCACTTGCGCTAGACGATTTCGGCACTGGCTATTCCTCGATGAGCTACCTGGCCGACCTGCCGCTCAACAAACTCAAAATTGATCAATCCTTCGTTCGAAGGATGACCGAGGATCAGAACGTTTTCGAGATCGTAAAAGCGATCGTCTTGCTTGCCCATGGCCTGAATCTTGAGATCGTCGCAGAGGGGGTCGAGGGTCCTGCCGAACACGTACTCCTTCGCAAACTACAGTGCGAGACGGGACAGGGATATCTATTCGGTAGACCACAGCACGGTGCCGAAATGCTGGCAAGCCTTGCAGGGAATGAGGCATCAATATTCGTTGCATAGCAATGAAAATCCTTCAGTCATAAGACCTTGTGCCGTGGTGCGACGCTGCTTGCTGGTGTTAGGATCCAAAGTCTGGTCACAGTCTGGAGTCTCGTATGCGCGTACTTATTGTCGAGGATGAGCCGGATGTGGCTCTTGTCATCGAAGACATTGCTCTGGCTGAAGGATTTGAAGTCGTCGGTATCGCGACAAGAGCGACCGAGGCTATGGAGCTGGCCCGTGAAGCGGATTTGGCAATCGTTGATGTCCGACTTGCGGATGGTCTATCAGGCCCGAAAATTGCCCGTTCCCTTGCGACAGGGTTCGACGTTGCAGTCGTGTTTCTCACTGGCAACCCGGAGCTGGTCGATGGGCTCCCTGATATTCATATCGTCGATAAGAAGGACGGTGCCGAGGGTATTGCTGAGGCGTTGCGGTTGGCTGCGAGGTCTCGTACGAAACGCTCGGTATAAGTTCGGCGCTTAAAACAGTGGCGGTTGTTGGTGGTGCCCTATTAGTGTCGATCCTGGATCATCTGCCGGTCGACCCGGGAACAGCAGCGTCGTCGTCATACGTCGCGTGCGATCTTCTTTTCTCACTTGGGGCGAGATCCAAGATCGGAGGCCATCAATTCCAATGGCGCGTTGCTCAATGCGTGATCAAGAGCCTTACGCAATCAATTGAATGAAGAGAGCGTGCATGTGTCTCGGCGATCATAGTGTGTCATGACCGGTTTCGTTACGCGTCAGCCGGGGCTAACATTAGCGCTTGAGGAAACCGAAGATGGGTCAACGGCGTCGAGACCTTTCGATGTCCGTCGCAATCCTGGTCCGTGTTTGGCGCCGAAATTGTCTAGCCGGCTTGGATTTTTTCGGAGGAGGCAGAAATCTCATAAGTCCTGTCCTGCGTAGTATCCTGAGAAGGAGGCTCAAATTATGAGTTGCTCGAGACGAAACATGTTGAAAATCGTTGCTGGTGCGGGATTGGCCAGCGCTTTTTTTCCGCTTGAAGGCGCGTCCTTACTCACGCTCGATGCCTTCGCAAAGAGCGGCAACAATGGAAATGGCGGCGGTAACGGCAAGGGCGGTGGGAACAGCGGCGGAAATGGAAATTCCAGCGCGGGCAGCGGGAATGGCAATGGCAATAGCGGGAATGGCAAGGGTAATGGCGGTCCGGCAACTTCAGCTGAGCCCGCTGACGGGGGGATGACCAGTGCGGCTAATGGTGTGCAGGCAACACGCAGCGCGGATGGCTCAATCCGGATTCGACACCGAAACGGAATTATCGAGACCATTGTGTCGAACCGTTATGTCATGAAAGATCCGAAGGGTCGGACGATCAGCAACAGGATCGCGACGCAGGCAGATGTTACGCGCCTCTCGCGTTTTCTTCACTAGGCTAGATCCCGCCATTTAATGGCGGCCTCTGTTCGATTTGTGACACCGAGCTTCAGCAGGATTTGCGTCATGTGATGCTTAACGGTTTTTTCCTGCAGATCGAGCCGCAATCCAATATGCTTGTTGGAAAGACCTTCAGCGACGAGTCCCATTACTTCGCGCTCACGCGGCGTCAGCGAGGCCTTGGGCGAGGAATGCGCTCCAAGGGAGCGCTCTATCACTTTGGCAGACATTACGGGTGAGACGAACTTCGACCCGCGCATCACCACCCGGATCGCTTCGGCAAGTCCGCGCGATCCAATTCCCTTCAGTACATATCCGGCCGCGCCGCGCTGCAAGGCTGCAGAAAGCGTCTCGACTTCCTCGGATGCTGTTAGCATCAGCACCCGCGTTTCCGGACTTCGTGACAAAACCGAACTGATTGTCTGCAGGCCACCACCGGGCATCGAAACGTCGAGTAGGAGCACGCAGGGGCGATCCGAGGCCGCCAGCCTGATCGCGTCATCGCTGCTCGCGCCTTCGCCGATCACCACAAAATCAGCGACCTCCGAAAGGCTACGGCTGACGCCCTCGCGGAACAGCGGGTGATCGTCCACGATCCCGATTGTGATAGCCGTCATCTTACCGCCTCCAATTCCATCAACCGAAGCGTCATCGACACGACAGTGCCTGCGCTGCCCGTCTTGATATCGAAATCGCCCCCCAGACTGTCGACGCGTTCGCGAAGTCCCGCAAGCCCGAGACTTGTCGGCCGCACCTCATTCGGATCGAAGCCATCCCCTTGATCGCGGACTTCGATCCGGACCTCGCTGCCACGCGCTTGTGCGGTTACCGATTGTTCGATGCCGCCGCCGTGACGATAGGCATTGTTGAGGGCTTCTTGTACGAAGCGATAGACACAGATCTTCACGGCGGCCGATAAGTCTGAATGATCATCCTCGACGTTGCGCGCAACCGCGCTGGCTGTTCTTGTTTCGTGGGCAGAGACAACCCGCTCGATGATTTCTTCGAACGAGACACCTTCGATCTCCGGCAGGACGAGACCGCGACAGATCGTGCGGATCTCCCTCATGGCCTCGGCGAGGCTCGAACGGATCCAGGCCAGTTCCTTTTCTCGCATAGCAGGGTCTGTTGTGGCGTCGACCAGCATTTCGCTGTCGAGCCGCAAGGAGGCATAGGCTATATGCTGAGCGGGTCCATCATGAAGGTCGGCGCCGACGCTTCGGAGGTAGGTTTCGTTGAGGGTTGCCGCCCGCAAGGAAGATCGCTGCAAGCGACGCTGTAGCGCGAGCTTCTCGGAGAGCAACGCGGAGAGCTCCTTTACCTTGTTCCGGAGATCGGTCCGCTGTGCCTCAATCAGCCGGCTACCACGGAAAACGAGCGCCGAAAGCGTTAAAAAGAAGATTGCCGTCAGCCCAGCGACCGATGCCCAGCTCCATCGTCTTGCGCGAGCGATGCTGTCCGCAAGTCCCTGAGCCGTTTCATAGAACTCGACGACTGCGACGGGCTGACCGGACCATGGCTGCAGCACCGGATTGTAGATTTCCATCAGCGGCTTGCCGAGCTGCCGCTCCTTTTCGCTCTCCGGATCGCTCGCGACCTCGTATCGGGCGACGAGCAAACCTGAAAATGCCTGGCGAAGCTTGTCGCTGACCGGGAATTTGTGGCCGATCAGCTCCGGTTCGTTGGAATAGAGGATAGTGCCGTCGCTGCTCCAGAGCTTGAACGAGACGAGGCGCTTTCCGAGCGCGCCTTGCGACAGCGTCTCGTTTAGTGCCTGGGCGCTTCCTTCGTCGAGAAGCGTTTCTGTTTGCATGTCTGGAAGAAGTGGAGCAACGACGCTATCGACATAAAGCGCGGTCGCTGCCCCGGAATTGTGGATCACCGCATCCTCGATCAGCCGTGTCAGCAGAATGCCAATCAGCAGCATCGCCATGATCGACACAACGCCCCCGGTTATGAAAAACTGGGAGGCTAACGAGCGGGCATTCCAACGGCTGAGCCAATGCATCTGCGACCTGTCGACTGCGTGTCCGACAGACATGGTACTACCCTAGAAGAATTCCAGATAGCTGCGTGACATCTCGGGTGCCTTTAGTTCGGAACATCGCGTGTATCGATGATGTCCGCGCCGACAACACTCCTGGTGATCTGCGTATCGCCCGACATGGCCGCGCCGAAGAAGTAGAGTGCGCCGCACAGGAATGCAACAAAGGCGACGACTGACGCATTGATCGCGACCGGGCCGGCGGAGGGTCTATGGATGATGCTCATAATTGCACTCCTTCATCGCTGTAGCAACGAGGCAAAATGGTCGCGGTTCCCGACCCCCGACTATGGTCCGTGTTGCCCCGGACTGAGGTCCGATATCGGGAACAAGCGATACCTTTGGCGGATTGTGGGGCCGCGGTCATAAGGGCCGCTCAGCGACAAGGAGAAATAAAAATGCTCTCTAAGGTTATGGTAGGCGTGGCTACGGCCGCGACCCTCATGTCGGGCGTCGCACTCGCTCAGTCGTCCACCGTCAATGGCGCTGCAGGCGGAGCCGTAACCGGCGCGATCGTCGGCGGACCTGTCGGCGCTGCAGTCGGTGGTGTGGCCGGTGCCGTCGTTGGAACGGTTATCGATCCGCCGCCGCAGAAGGTCGTAACCTATGTGCGGGAAGCACCGGCACCTTCAGCTACAGTCGTCGTTAAGGAAAGGGTGGTTGTCGGCCAGCCGCTTCCCGAGACCGTCGTTGTAACGCCGGTCCCCGAAAATCCGAAATATGCCTATGCGGTCGTGAATGATGAGCGCGTCATCGTAGAGCCGACGTCCCGCAAGGTGATCCAGGTCATCAACTGACCTGATCCCGGACGCGGCTGATGCCGCGTCCTTTCTTGGTCAATACGAAACGAAATCCAGCCGCACTTGTGAGGTATGGCCGCGTGCGGCCTGAACCCAGAGAGATGGTCATGAAAAAGAAGTCCCTTGCCATGCTGGTGGCGGCGCTGTCGATCGGTGTTTCGTCTATGGGCCTCATGTCCGCCACTGCCAAGGATGCCGCGATCATCAAAAAGAAGGGTGCAGCCCAGACCGATCAGTCCGGTGGTTCTGCGCAGCAACAGCCGCACGCCAGTGGCGCCCAAGTGGCGCAGCCTGAAGCCGGTACCGTAACCTAAGCTGGTGGCGTTCGCTCCACCGTTTTTTTCTTATGGAGAGACAGATGAACTACGGGGAAACGAAATCGGCAAGCGTCGTTCTTCCGATCGTCGCAATACTAATGGCAATGGCCGGCTGCATCCTCGTTCTGCTTTCAAATGTCGATCGCGGTGACGAAAAGCAGGGCAGGGTATTCGTTCCAATCGAGCAGCGGGAGCCTGGCAAATGAACGCGGTCGCATCACTGACATTCGGTATCGTGACGTCCGTCGCCGTCTGTGTCGTGCCGGCATCTCTGGCCTCCATCGTCATGGCGAAATCGGAAACGCGTCAGCTCGCCGATCTTTCCGCGCCCGACCTTTGGACGACAGGTCTGGTTCGCGTCGATCCGGGTAAACAGAATTATCAGCGAATCGCGCCAGCTTATTCGAGTTACGTGACCGGTGCGCCGAAGGTCATCGTGGCCGCGCGCACGCAGGATCCAGAACCTGTCGCGGATTCTGCGGCAGAACCGGCCATTCCGGCAGAGCACCTCGCTTGGTGCTCGCATCGCTACCGCTCCTACAATCCCTCCACCAATAACTACCGCGCCTTCAGCGGCGAGATGCGCAGTTGCACCTCACCCTTTGCAGAGCAGGCTGGCAGCAGCCGCGAAGAGGTTGCCACACAAAATGCAATGGCCGGTGCTGGTCGTGCAGGAGGAAATGAAACCGCATCAGGTTGGTGTGTCGAACACTACCAGTCCTACCGTGCGCAAGACAACAGCTATCAGCCTTTCGAAGGACCACGCAGGCAGTGTGAAGCACCGTCGCGGGATGTCCTCGTTACGGCCTCGTATTAATCGGCGTTCGAATAAAACACTCGATTTTGACGTCACGCCTGACCATCGTGAATTTTATTCCTTTTGGCTCAAGGCGCACATTCCGCCAAGTGCGCCCACTTTTGTGGGAGTGCGGGACCAAATTCCGCAGGCTATTGCGGTCCATCCTACTCGATGAGGTCAAAAGCGCGAGGAACGCGATATTCGCCAGCAGGTCTGGTGTTCCGGCAACCGCTTGGCGAGTGACTTTTTGGGTCCAGGACGAATTATCCACTCGCTGTTGGTCGCGAGACCATCTCTAGAAAGTCGAATTCTTCAAGCATTGAATGTGCTTCGTTGCCGAAACGAGCGACGGTCCAATATTCCCGCTCCTTGCCGAATACTGTGGAGACGTAAACGACTTCGACAATGGCATCAGGGGTTGTCTTAATTGCCCAGTAGTGCTGTTCTGGCTCGATTAGCGACGGATCCAACACGATTTAACCTCTTCTAAGTACTGCATTGGATTAGCCCGGAAGGTTCCTGGAAGGATACCCCGGACCTTGGTCCAATATGTGCTGGAATCGAAGTGCGTCCGCCCATTCGCTCTAAGTGACAATAACGGGTACAACACCGATGGGGGCTAGCCCTCGGCGTCGTGTTCGACGCTATGTCAGACTAAGGTCTGAGCAATGTCGGACTGAAGTCCGACCTCGGAACCTGGAGCAATTAGAGCCGTTTTTCATCTCAATGAAGAAGGAATGATTATGCCTTTCACAGTTCCTGTGGCTGCGCTCGCAGCCGGACCCTTCGCGTTTAATAAACCATGCTACATCTGCGAGATCATGTAAGTGGACTATGCTTCACCACTGAACGCTTCACGCAATGTCGCTGACTTGAGCAGTCAAACGCGGCGGCGCTTTGACCCATTATTCTTCCTGCAAGAGATCGACATAATTGCCGATGATCTTGCCAAGCTGCCCCCATCGATCGATAGAACTGTAGTTGAGCTTCGCCTTGCCCAAATGCGGCAAGCAGTTGAATTTTGTTCGCAAAATGCAGGCTTCTGTTGTCTTGCTGAACAATGGACCTGAAACAGCGATGACGAAAGACGCGCCGTCACCAAGCCGTTTGAAACGTTCAATGTTCTCAAACCTAAAGTTGCACAAGAGCATTGGCGCTAACCGGCAAGATCACTCAGCCCGCGATGCTTAGACATGGCCATCTCCAGAGCCGACTGGGTATCGTGGCCCTCCCGATAAAGGGTGATTATGATCGCTGCGGCGAGCTCGGCTTCCGGGCTGCCTTTTAGGACTTGGTGCGCGTCCAGCCAATTTTGGAAAGCCTCATCAATTGTCTCGAGCTCCATTGGTCCGAATGCTGTTTCCAGAAACGCGCGCATAGCCTTCCCCCTTCTTTGCGGCGCCCATATGGGAAATGGGGCGTGCGGGGTCAAGACCAATCAGAGTTGGTAAACGGACGAGAAACCTTACGCCTAAGCTGGCATCTCACGCTGATTTCATTGAGGAAAGGCCTTGCAGGGAATTGGTTGCGCCATAAATCTGCCAGCTGGAAGATCGGAAACAAGGTGCGGTGGCGCAATGGGAATGTAGAGCGGATACCAATGAGGAGCGAAGCGGGGAAGATTTTCGAAGGGACCGACGAGATCTCTCGCCTTATCGAGAGCGGAAACTGGGACGATTCCATCCTGGGGCCGCCGTCAAAATGGTCTGTCTGCCTCAAATCCACCGTCGACATCATGCTGCCAGCGATGGCTCAGATCGTGATGTTCTGGGGACCCGGCCTTGTCGCGCTTTACAACGAACCCTACGCTCCGACGATTGGCCAACGGCACCCCAAGGCGTTTGGCCGGCCCGCACGAGAGAACTGGGCCGAACTTTGGGATGATCTTGAGCCACTTTTGCGCCGGGTCTTGGAGACCGGAGAAACGGTGGCTGCAAAGGATCGTCCCTTCTACATCGAGCGGCACGGCTACCCGGAAACGGTCTATTTCGACATCTCCTATTCGGCCATTCGCGATGAACACGGCACAGTTTGCGGGGTCTTCTGCATCGTCAACGAAACAACTGATCGCGTCCGCGCTGACCAGGCGTTGCAGGCAAGCGAGGAACGGCTCCGGGCGGTTGTCTCCCAATCTACAGCCGGTATTGGTCAGGGCAGCCTGGAAGGCAAGATCCTGCACGTCAACCGCCGGTTCTGTGAGATCGTCGGATATGAAGAGGAGGAACTCGTCGGGAAGGACACCGCCGACATCACCTTTGCCGCTGACATGCCCGAGCAAACCCGTTTGTTCAACCGGCTTGCCGAGACCGGCCAAAGCTTCGACATGGAGAAGCGCTATGTTCGTAAGGACGGTAGCCTCGTCTGGGTGAACAATACGGTTTCCGCTTTGCGGGATGACGAGGGGAAGATCCATCAGGTTGCCGTTGTCTCGGTTGATATCACGGAACGCAAGCAGGCTCAGGAAGCCGAGCGGCGCCTGGCCTCTATCATTGCATCCTCTAACGACGCGATCCTTGCGATCGACTTGGACATGACGATTACGGCCTGGAACCGTGGTGCCGAGCAGCTTTACGGCTACACTGCTGAGGAGATTGTGGGTCAGTCTGTCCTGGTGCTTGTACCAAAAGACAGGCGTGACGAAGAGCCGGGCTTGCTCCAGCAGATCAAAGCCGGTTTCGTGATAGAGGCCTACGAAACACAGCGTCGCCGCAAGGACGGCCATCTGGTTGACATTTTGCTCAGTGTCTCACCGGTCTATGGCCCGGCTGGCAAGATCATTGGTGCCTCGAAAATTGCCCATGATATCTCCGCAAAAATAGAAGCCGCCCGGCTTCAGGCGGTTCTGATCGGTGAGTTGCATCACCGCGTGAAGAATGTTTTAGCAACGGTGATTGCCATTGCGCGTCAGACCGTCGCGCAGGCGACTGACATACAAGCTGCGATCGCTGCGTTCGAAGCGCGCCTCTCGGCAATGGCCCACGCTCATGATCTGCTTGCCGAAGGTGACTGGCAGAGCGCGGACCTCGTCGCGGTGGTCGAGCAGGCCACTGCGCCTTACCCGCCGAAGCGATTCACCGTTTCCGGTCCATCCGTTCTCCTGCCTCAAAAGGCAGTTGCGACATTGTCGCTCGCCTTGCACGAGCTCGGAACGAATGCCGCCAAATATGGAGCCCTATCTACTCCAACCGGACGGGTGTCGATCATCTGGAGCTATGACCCCGAAACCTCGGCTCTCAGCCACCGCTGGCAGGAAAAGGGCGGGCCGACGGTCGCTCAACCGAACAAGAAGGGCTTTGGATCCCGCCTGGTCGAGCGCTTGCTGGCGGCGGAGCTCAACGGAACGTCGGCAATCATTTATGACGCTGCCGGTGTCGTGTGTGAGATCGGGGCGGTGTTGCTACCGCACCCTATAAAATGACTGGCAGGAACGAATTCATCCGCCGCGACTTCTGTTGTCGGTTAACACAATCAGGATCACAATGCAGGAAAAGGATCAAAATCGGCGGGATGCGCGCAGCGCCGGAGACCGCCTGGTCGCCGGGCACGTCAGCGAAGACCCGTTTGCGGCGGCGTTCAAGGCTACGCGCATGCCAATGATCGTCACGGATCCCAGCCAGCCTGATAATCCGATCATCTTCTGCAACGATGCATTCAGGAAGCTGACCGGTTACAGCGACGACGAAATCATCGGCCGGAATTGTCGCTTTCTGCAAGGGTCGGAAACGGACCGGGAGACAGTCGCAAAAATCCGCGACAGCATCGTGGCGGGTCGGGATGTGGCTGTCGACATTCTGAACTATCGAAAGGATGGCAGCACGTTCTGGAACGCCGTCTTCATCAGCCCTGTGCGGGATGAGGCTGGGACAATCATCTATTTCTTCGCCTCCCAGCTGGATTTCACAACGGTCAAGAGCCGCGAGGCGGACTTGGCGGCGGCTCGTCACGAGGCCGAGGCGGAGGTTGCAAAACACACGGCCAATCTTCGCGCAGCCTTGGAGGCCCGTACCCTGCTCGTTCACGAGGTCGACCACCGGGTGAAGAACAACCTCTTGACCATGGCCTCGATCGTCAAGATGCAGGCGCGTATAGCGACGGACGATCGGCAGAGGAAAACGCTTATGTCGGTCCTTAACCGCATCGAGGCTCTCAGCACGGTCCAACGCAAGCTATTCACGCTCGACGACGTCTCGAAATTCGACATGTCGGAGTTCACCCGTGAGCTGGTGACCGATCTGGTCGATGCAACCGGTCGAAAGGACATTCGTCTATCTCTGGATCTCTCCCCGCTCCTCGTGCCGGCTGTGAAGGCGACGCCGCTGTCCCTGATCGTCAACGAGCTGGTCGGGGACGCCGTTCGCCGTGGTTTGAGCGACGGTGGCGGAGATATTCATGTTGTCGTCCGGCGCCTAAACGGTCATTTCCTGATCCGCGTCGAAGACACGTCGGAACCGGTCGAGCCGGATCGTGAGAGCGCTCAGCTCGGAAAACTGTTGCTGGAAGCATCAGCCTTGCAGCTGGGCGCTGAGATCCAACGGAAACAGGACGGCCGCAAAACGGTCGTCGATGTGGTGCTGCTTGTCGGCGACCATCAGGAGAGTGCGCATTGAAAGTCATGATCGTGGAAGATGAGATGTTGCTCGCCATGGAGCTCGAAAGCGAAGTGGAGATGGCGGGTCACCAGGTCACGGGGCTCGCCATGAGCAGCGCCCAGGCCCGAGACCAGATCGGCAAGGCGAAGCCAGATTTCGCTTTCGTCGACATTCACCTGATGGATGGGCCAACCGGAATTGATGTTGGGCGCGAGCTGGCGGCGGCCGGCATCCCCTACGTCTTCGTCAGCGGCAACATCAAGCGAATCCCACCAGACTTTGCCGGTGCCCTTGGAGCAATCGAAAAGCCTTACACGATGAACGGCATGAAGAATGCGCTGGTCTATGTCTCGGCAATCATCCAAGGGGACGACAGCGGTGCACCGCCAGCGAGCCTGGTCCTGGCGGAGGATGCGAATGCCGGAAAGAGCTTTGGCTAAGATGCTGAGAAGTATCTGCTAAATGCCGATAGCACGTGGGAGGAAACAATGAGCCAAAATCAAAACATTTTAAAAGAGGTCAAGCCAAAGCTTCTTGCTCTGGTCGAGGAGCTCGTCGCCAAGGGCGCCGAGCGATCCGCGGTGATCTACATGATCGAAAAGGAATCCACCCAGCTTCGTGATCCTGTGGACGACAGGTCCGATCGTCAGATCGACGAGCCCTCGGACGATTGGCCGGCGGCAGGCAGGTCCCAGTAGGTCTTGCCTGCCATTCAACCTCGGCGTTGTGGCCTGGACAGTCAGACGCGGGCCAATGTTTTCCTGGCTGCGCGTATGACGGCATCTGTGGTGATATCGAACTTCTTGTAGACGTCGCCGATTTTGCCCGATGCGCCGAACTCATGCATGCCGACAAATTCGCCATCAAGGCCAAGATAGCGGTCCCAGGAATCGCGGACAGCCGCTTCGACCGCGACACGCGCTCGCGTCACGCCAAGGACTTGATGCTGATAACTCGGATCTTGTCGCTCGAACACGAGACGGCAGGGCATCGAAACGACAGCTGTCCTTATCCCGTCTTTTTGCAGGACTTCCCTTGCCTCGACCGCCAAATGAAGCTCGGACCCTGTTGCGAAAATTGTCAGCTGCCGCTGTCCACCTTCCGCCTCAAGCAGGACGTAACCGCCCTTCACCGCATGGTTTTGTGAGGACGGGTCCCGCCGCAGGAGGGGCATAGGCTGGCGCGAGAGTGCGATCAGCGCCGCTTCGCGCGGCGTATCGAGGATTGCCTCCCAGCATTCTGCCGTTTCGATCGGATCTCCTGGTCGATAGACGGCAAGCCGCGGGATCGCCCTGAGTGCGCTGAGATGCTCGATCGGCTGATGGGTCGGCCCGTCCTCGCCAAGCCCGATAGAATCGTGGGTCATGACGAAGATCGAACGGATTTCCATCATCGCAGCCAAGCGGATCGAAGGACGGCAATAGTCGGAAAATGTCAGAAACGTCCCGCCATACGGGATGAGACCGCCATGGAGCGCCAAACCATTCATTGCGGCCGCCATGCCGTGCTCGCGTACGCCGTAATGAATATATGAACCATCGAAATTGCCGGGCGTGATTTCCGCCTGGTTTTTTGCCCTGGTGTTGTTGGATGGGGTAAGATCCGCCGAACCGCCAAGCAGTTCAGGAATCGCATCGAACAGGTGGTTCAACACAATCCCGCTTGCCTGGCGGGTTGCCAGATCTTTCTCGGATGCGACGAGCTCATCCTTGGCGGCGGAGATGGCCGAGCGCCAATTCTGCGATAGTTCGCCCTTCATCCGCCGCTCAAAATCGCGGTTTGCACTTTCCTCAACCCGCTTTGCCCAGGCCGCCCGCTCCGTGCGACCCTTCGCACCGATCTTGCGCCAGGCGGCGAGCAAACCGTTAGGGATCTGGAAAGGCGGCGCTTTCCAGCCGAGAATGTCGCGGGCGCCGGCGATCTCCTCTTCACCGGGTGCGTCGCTATGGGCCTTCTGGGTGCCTGCCTTGGTGGGAAACCCGAACCCGATGACGGTCTTGCAGGCAATCAGCGACGGGCGGTCTTTCACTTTCTGTGCCTCAATGATCGCGGCGCGAATGGCATCGGTATCATGACCGTCGATCTCCTGGACATGCCAGTTGGCTGCCCGAAAGCGTGCTGGCTGGTTTTCGGATTCGGCAAGGCTTGTCGCACCATCGATCGATATGGAGTTGTCGTCCCAGAAAGCGATGAGCTTACCGAGCTTCAGATGACCGGCCAGCGATATCGCCTCATGGCTGATCCCTTCCATCAGGCAGCCATCACCCACAAAAACATAAGTGTTGTGGTCAACAAGATCGTCGCCGAAAGTAGCGTTCAGGAGCCGCTCGCCAAGCGCCAGTCCAACCGAATTGGCTAGCCCTTGGCCAAGCGGTCCGGTCGTGGTCTCGATACCGGTCGCATGATGATACTCCGGGTGGCCAGCGGTCCGACTATCGATCTGACGGAAGCGCCTGATCTCCTCGATCTTCATATCTTCATAGCCTGTCAGGTAGAGCAGACTGTAAAGCAGCATCGACCCATGGCCGTTGGAGATGAGAAAGCGATCCCGGTCGAACCAATGCGGATCGGCGGCGTCAAACTTCAAGAAATCGGAAAACAGCACCGTTGCGATATCCGCCATGCCCATCGGCATGCCGGGGTGACCGCTCTTGGCCGCCTGAACCGCATCCATCGACAGAAAGCGGATGCAATCGGCCATATCGCGCAAATGCTGATCTTTGGGTGCGGGGACGGTTTTGCGGGACTGGTCAGTGATGTCTGACATGATCATTCCTCTTGCGTGCCTGTCCCTGCAAGCGTGCGAGCCGCAGTTCAAAGGCATCTTTTTTGGAAGGGTTTTGACGGTACGTGTCGGAAAACGACCGGATAAGCGGCAAGTTCCATGACCAATAGGGCTGCCCCGCACACCAGCCAGCGCTAATGGTCTATATCAGGTTACGGTTGTGCGGTTCGAAGCTTTAACGTCCATGTTGAGCGCGATTGGCATTCACTGCCGGTCCGACGTCGGCTTTCGCGAATTCCCCTTCCAGCGAAATGGATTCGGGCGGGTTCGCCTCATGGCAAGCGGGCGCTACTTGTGCGCGCTGACAGGCCAGCCGTTTGCAATCCTGGTCGGATGGCATTGCTGGAGACTGAAGACAAGCGGCGATCCTGCAGTAGTGTTATTGACAGGGTAGTCCATAATAGCTAATTATCACGCCATGGCGAGACCTAGAGAATTTGACCGCGACGCGGCATTAGAAAAAGCAATGCAGGTGTTTTGGGCGAAGGGGTTCGCTTCAACGTCCACCGACGATCTACGTGAAGCGATGGGCATTGGCAGGCAGAGCCTATATGGCGCGTTTGGTGATAAGCGGACACTTTACCTTGAAGCGTTCGATTCCTACCTGGAGCGGATAGGGTCGGCTCATTTGATCAGGCTTTCCTACGGCAGTCCGATTGAAGGAATAGAAAATCTCTTGGCAGGTCTTGCGCCAGAAGACGATCGGGAACGGGCGCTGGGCTGCATGGGCGTAGGATCAGTGGGTGAATTTGGAACAACGGATCCAGACCTCAACCTTCGTCGGAAGGCGTCGGGCGAAATGCTCATGAGACATGTCGCGCAGAGGATTGTCGAAGGCCAAGAGCGCGGGGAGATTGCTCGCAAGCTCGATCCCGCCGAGACGTCCGCCTTCGTTGTTATGACAATGACGGGATTGCAGATTGCCGCGCGTGGCGGTGCATCGGCAAAGGAGTTAAAAGCGATGGCGCGGTTCGCAACCTACCGACTGATGCCATAAGACCCGCTTTGTAATCGGAGCGGGTACTTTTCCGGATAATTATGGACTGATCTATCAAAAATGGAGAACCTATGACGGTCAACGAACCCAGATCCGCTCTCGTCTTCGGAGGCGCGCGCGGAATAGGTGCTGCTTCGGCCCGCAAACTTGCCAAGGATGGCTTTGACGTTGCCTTTACCTATGTGTCGCGGCCAGACACCGCCTCAGAACTCGTTTCGGAGATCGAAGCGGACGGACACCGTGCCATCGCGATCCAGGCGGACAGTGCGGACCCACAGGCCATTGAAGCAGCGGTACGTACTACCGTGGAAAGGCTGGGCGCTATTGACGCCGTCGTTGTGAACGCTGGCATTCTTCGCACTAACACGGTCCACAAAGTTTCGCTTGAGGAGCTTGATCTCATGATCGATGTCAATATCCGCGGGGTGTTTCTCGCCATCCAGGCCGCGGCGGCGAGAATGAAGGATGGTGGCCGGATTATTACGATCGGCTCCAATACCGCCGAGCGGACCGGTATGCAGGGAACAAGCGTGTACCAGTTCACAAAGGCGGCTGTCGCGGCAATGGTCAAAGGATTGGCGCTTGATCTCGCACCGCGACGCATCACCGTGAACAACGTGCAGCCCGGCCCGACCGACACTGACATGAATGCTGGCGCTTTGGAGTACCTGTCCGAGCGTAGCCCCATGAAGCGCGTTGCTCATCCGTCCGAAATCGCGGAGCTCGTAGCCTATCTCGCCGGCCCTGGCTCCTCCTACATGACCGGTTCCAGCTTGACGATAGATGGCGGCTGGGTGCTCTAGCGCGACACCTACGATGGGGGCGATGCAGCCAGGTGGCAGCATCGCCATGCCTTACCAGAGCCACTCAGCCGCCAAGGCATCCGCCAGCTCTGGGGAACCGTCAAAGGATTTAAGGCTTACCACTTAGTATTTGATTTGCGGTCGCGGGAGAATTGCGATGTATCATTTGGGTCGGGTAATCGATCATATTCATCTTCGGGTCTCAGATCTCCAGGCCAGCCGGAGGTTCTATCGCGCGATCTGTGATGCGCTTCATCTTGAGGGCGTTTTCGGGGAGGGGGCAGACCACTTTGTGATCGATGAAATCTATGTGGATGCTGCCGACGATTTCGTGTCGCGAATCCACCTGGCGTTTCAGGCTCGCTCGCGAGAAGACGTCGAAGCGTTTCACCGGCTGGCGCTCGAAGCCGGCGGGCGTTCCAATGGAGGGCCCGGTCTGCGGCCATACCACGACAGATACTATGCAGCTTTCGTGCTCGATCCAGATGGGAACAACATTGAAGCCGTCTGTGATGCCCCAAGTTTGCGCAGCGCAGATTCCGTCGTGGTCGAACGAATATAATCGGTCAACGGCCAACAGCTTCAGCTGCCAGTTAATGGCGTGGCTCGTTAATCGACGCGCTCTGCCCGGAATTTCCGCACTCTGGCAGCCGAGCCACAAGTCTTGTCCGAACACCACCGCCGGTGACCGCCGCGAGACTGATCTAGAAATAGCCAACCGCAGTTTCTTCCCTGACATATCCGTACCGCGCGGCGCTGCTGCCGCGATATCAGGAGATCCGCTGCCAAAGGCGCGATCCGCTCTGCGATGGCAGTCATCGACATGGCAGGTGCGTTGCTCCAGATAACGCCGTCCTTCCCTTTTCGCAGGCTTCGTTGCCCGGCTGCGAGTCGACAAGCGGAGCTCAGGTGGTCGAGATCGTGTTGATCACAAGGCGTCTCCTGGGCCTCCGCGCTGAATATACGGTGAAGGGATTCCCTTAGGACTTTGGCTTTCTCAAGTTCTGCGTCCGCCACACCAGGGTTGTTTGCCGCCTTGTCTAGCAAGACATTATGTTCAGATCGATCCACCAGACCGGCGCGAAGAGCCCAACCGACCAGATCCCCGAACGACGTGAGAAAATCTGGGCCCCACCTCTCGCCGCGACTGTCTATCGTATTGACGAAGTCGAGCGCTGCGTGGCCGCCGAGCAGACTGATGTCGTCAATGGTTTTCAACGTCTCCATAGCGCTAATATCGTATCGGGGAACGATTTGGGCAAGGGCGTGTTGTAACGGTATAAAAAGCTTTTAACCGTTACAGGTGAGGACGCGCGATGGTCGCCGGTCTAGACACGAACAAGGTCCGATTCCTTATGCTCTGCCTCATTTGGGGGAGTACTTGGATTGGTATGAAAGCTGGTATCGAGGTCGTGCCGCCGCTGGTGTTTGCGGGGACACGCTTTACCGCGGCTGGTGGTTTGCTCCTCATTTATGCTCTGGCAAAAGGCGAAGGCGCCCTTGTCCGGAGCAAGGACTTTATTCGGCTTTTCGCGGTGAGCATCTTTATGATTACCCTATGCTACGGGCCACTGTTCTGGGGCATGCAGTATATAGATACAGGCACTGCAGCGGTCTTGGAAATGTCACTTACGCCAATTGCCCTTCTGTGCTTTGCCCTGTTTCTTCGTGAAGAGGCTCTGAGTGTACGGCGCATCATCGCCCTAGGGCTGGGAGTTGCCGGCCTACTCGTCCTGTTCTGGCCATCCACCACAGTTGCTGCATTGCCTGAGCCGGAGGCCTTTCCAGGCGCAAATCTGTTAGGTGGCATGGGGGTGGCGTCGGCGGCGTTCACCTACGGCTATGGATCGGTCCTCGCCCGCCCGCTCCTGCGCGCCTATCCAGCGTTGTTGATCGCAGGGATCACGACATTTGTTGGGGGGCTGGGCCTCGTCGTCATGGCGCTGATCTTTGAAACCGGTGCATTGGGGGCGCTCTCAGGAGATTGGGGCTCGGTCGCCTGGATGAGCTGGCTTCTCCTAGTCGTCTTTGGTTCGCTGATTGGTTATACCACCTACATGCGGCTGTTAAGGGATGTCGGAGCTTCAAGGGCAGGAAGCTATGCGTTTGTCTCGCCTGTTATCGCCGTGGCGCTTTCAGCGATATTGTTCGCCGAGGAGGTTACACTGCTAGATATCATTGGTATCATGGTGATGCTCAGCGGCGCCTATCTCGCTATGGCGGACGCACCTACCGCGGTCGCAAAAACTTGCACCGAATAATTGGCCGTTTCTGTCATGGAGGCTGCTCAGCCATGTCGAATACGACGGCGTTGTCCTGAATCTCTCAAGCCTTCATAGGTTACATGGCTAAAGTTGCCGTTGTCCGTCCACCCAGGAAACGGCGCAAAAGGATCGCGCCTGCGAGCATGGATGGATAGCCGCGTTCGCCAGGAATTTTCAGAGCGGGTTATACCGATCGATGGTGCTATCGCTACGCGTTGTGCCCACCTATATAATCCTGATCGCAATGAGGCTGATGCGATCACTGCCGCCACGGCGTGCGTTCACGGATTCGCAGTTGTGACGCGCGAGATTCAGAATTTCAGGGAACCGGTGTTATCCTTGCGGATCCATGTCAGTCCTGAGGTCGATACCGTCCGGAGCGAATGGCCAAGTGTGACACGTCATCACATACAGCCCTATGGTGTTTACATTATATAGATTGTGACAGAGGCGCGTTAGAGCAAATGGTCGTGAGGGCGGGCGATTGGGTCGCATAGCTGACGGAGAGCTTGATCCGAAAAGGCCCCGGCAGCCAACTGGGGGAGGCGCACCGGAGCCCTAGATCGCAGCGTGCATGATGAGGCGCTGCAGCTGACAAACCGTTCGGCGGTCAAGTTGTTCCGCTTGGAGGAAGAAGCCGCGCGAGCTGCTGGAGAAACGCTCCCATAAGAAAGTGAGATTTATAGAAGGATGGCAGTGAGCCGCTCCTATGTTCCGGTTGCCAATCTGACGGCTTGCAGGCCGCAGCCGTTATGGCTGCCGCGGGCCGCTCGCAGACCCGCAAGTGCAGGTGATGACGCTTTATTTCTCATGAAATTGGAACAAATGCCGAGCGAGAATCTTTTCGAGGGACTTCGACCTTTTCGATTTCCTTCAAAGGCGAAGCAACAGGGGAGTTCAGAATGTCCAGAGCGATCTCAATGGCTGTTATTGCCATTTCATCGGCATCTATGCTCGCAGCGTGCACGCCAACCGAAAGAGGCACGGCAATCGGCGCCGGAACCGGAGCAATCATCGGCGGTGCAGTCACCAACAGTTGGGGAGGCGCGGCAGTGGGTGCTGTAGCTGGCGGCGTCGCCGGCGCGCTCATAGGACGGTCGACGGAGCGCCGCGGCTACTGCATCTATCGTGATCAGTACGGCCGCAAATACGAAGCAAGGTGCCGTTAAGCCGCATAAGCCCAAAGCGATGCTTCCGACAGAAGTCTGACCTTCAGGGCCGGTTCTTTGAGCCGGCCTGTTGGCGGATATGCGTCGCGACAATCTCGGACATTGTGCGGACCGTGCGAAAACAGGCCCTTGATCACCGCAGCCGGAAGGCCCTTGCGGATACCTGCCCGTTTCGCGGTTAGTACAAAGCCCGCTTCGGCGGCGAAGCCGCTACTTGCTCTGAAGGCAGCGAATGGTCAGCTTGACGGTACAAAGTCGCTGGCTAACGCGTCTTCCAACGCGCTGTAGCGACCGAGCGGTTTTGCGCGTGGTCACCGCATCATTACACCGCCCGTCACCTAAACCATGTGTGTCCAGGCAGAATCTGGTGAGGCGGGAGATATACGAGTAGAAACTAGCGCTGCTTCGCGGTTTACTGGAAGTCAGTGCCGGAAGGTTGATATTTGCTGATCAGCGCCTGTAGATTCCGCTCCACATAGCGCACTTGCGACTATTTAGCAGGCCGCTTCTTCACTGGTACAACGCCCATTTCTCGATCCAGCTTTTTCTTGGCGAGCTTGCGCGAGCGACGGACACCTTCCGCCTTTTCACGGGCGCGCTTGACCGATGGCTTCTCATAATGTTCCCGTTGGCGCATTTCGCGAAGGATACCTTCCCGCTGCAGCTTCTTTTTGAGAAGGCGAAGCGCCTGATCGACATTGTTGTCGCGGACAAGTATTTGCACGGATATCCCTCAAGACAGGAGAATGTGGTTGGCGCGAGGCTTTGCCTGATTGTCGCCGGCTTGGCAAGACGACTCATGGCCGCGCGCGAGGATTTTGTCTTCGCTCGATGAATGATGCGATCCTGCCCGAGCTGCTTTGACGAACGATAGAGAGACCTATGATTGCATCATTGCTGGAGTCGCTAGTTCCAGTGAAATTGATTCACGAATTTCGCTTGTAGGGCCGCTTCAGCAGATGTTGAAGCCGATTGAAAATGAAGGCGAGACTTGAGAGTCTTGCTGCCGCAGCTTTTTTCTTATGGCTGCCTTTTTTGCCGAAGTCGCACTTGATGACAGCGTGACACCTGTCGGCAAATTACGGTTCACACATGTCGGGCCACGGCAGTATTCGACCTTCACCTGTGCCTCCGTTTGGATCGAGAATTCTCGCAGATTCGCCATCCAACCAGATTTATCACTTGAAACCGGCCCTTTTCACAGGTCAGTCCGTCCCGGCAACGTGCGCGACGCATTGGCGGTAGTGGATTGAAACACGATACCCGCTTCGCCGCTCAGACGAAGATCTTCTCCGGAAATGCGCTCCCGACCACCTCGAGAAATGCCCGCACCTTGGCGCCGATCAGGCGGCGGGAACTCTGGAGCGCCCAGATCTCCACAGGCGGCCCGGTGCGCGTTCCCCAATAGGCAAGCCTTCCGGCTTCGATGTCTTCGGCAACGAGAAGTTTGGGCAGCAAAGCAGCACCGGCACCCGCCAGCACGGCATCGCGCACCATTAGCAAGGAAGAGAGGCGAAGAACCGGGTCCGGCCGCAAGACGATGTCGGCGTCTGTTTCGGAGCCTATCGGCCAGAGGATCCCGGGCGGTGTTGCGGAGAGCAGAACGGCCCTCACGATAGTTTCCTCGCCATCCGCACCGGCAACAGGGCGCGGCATGCCGGGCGGCGCCACGATCAGGCGTTCATCGTTGAGGAAGCGGCGGCCGACGAGGCGTTCGTCCGGAGACGGGTCGATCCGGATGATCAGATCGTAACCATCCTCGACCGGATCGACCTTGCGGTCCTCGGCGACGATTTCGAGCTGGACTTCTGGATAGGCCAAGGCGAACCGCACGCCGATCCGGGGCAGAGCGACATGAGCAAAGACCACCGGCGCGCTCACCCGTAGCCTGCCTCTCGGCGTGGATGCGCCAAGCACGACAGCCTCACCGGCTTCCGCGATTTCACTCAGCAGTCCATGCGTGCGCTCATGCAGCGCCCGTCCTTCATCCGTCAGTCGCAAAGTCTGCGACCCGCGCTCGATCAGCCTTACGCCGAGGCTTTCCTCCAGTTCGGCGACCCGCCGCGACAGCGTGGCTTTGGAGCGACCGGAAACGCGAGAGGCGCGGCCGAACCCGCCGTTGGTAGCGACGAGGTCGAAGTCCGACAAGGCTTGAAGATCCATAGACGTGTTCCGTATTCGAGACAGAGGATCTCGATATTGGCATCTTCTGCACGGCAATGAAACGGCTATCTTCTTCACAGACGTAACGCACACCAACCTGACGAACAAGGAGATTTTCGACATGAGCATTCTCGTTACAGGCAGCACAGGAACTATCGGGGCGCAGGTCCTGGCCCATCTTCAAACGCGCGACGTCGATGTTCGCGCCCTGACACGTTCGCCCGAGACCGCGCAGCTTCCCGCCGGCGTGACGGCAGTTCGCGGTGATCTCGCCGATCCGGACTCGGTGCGCACGGCACTCGAAGGCGTCAGCACGCTGTTCGTGCTCGCCCCGAATGTCGCCGATGAACTGACCCAGGCAATGTTGACGCTTTCGGTCGCCCGTGAGGCGGGCGTCAAGGGCATCGTCTATCTCTCGGTCTTCGGCGGCGACGCCTATGCCGACGTGCCGCATTTTGCCGGCAAGTACACGGTCGAGCGCATGATTGAGGCGCATGATCTCCCCGTGACGGTTCTGCGTCCCGCCTATTTCATCCAGAACGATCTTCGTCAGAAAGACGGACTTTTGAAAGCCGGCGTCTATGCCTCTCCAATCGGCGGCAATGGCGTGTCGATGGTCGATATCCGCGACATCGGCGAGGCCGCGGCGATCGAGCTGGTCCGCCGTGAACAGGCCCCGACCCCGCTTGGCCGCGAGACCTATGCTCTGGTCGGTCCGGACAGTCTAACCGGCGAAGGGATCGCCACCATCTGGAGCGAGGCGCTCGGCCGCACGATCCGTTACGGCGGCGACGATCTCGTCACCATGGAGCAGCGCGCAAAGGCCATGCTGCCCGCCTGGCACGCGCTTGACCTGCGCCTGATGTTCAGCCGCTATCAGACAGAAGGTGCGGTGGCGACAACTGATGATCTGGCACGCCTTAGCAAGCTGCTCGGCCGCGCTCCTCGCTCGTATTCCGCCTTTGCCAGGGATGCCGCTGCCCAGTGGGCGAAGGGATAATCCCGGATCGCACTCCATAATCGAACGAAGGAGACCAGCCATGATGACGATCCACCCCCTTGCGCCTGAAGATGCTCCAGCTGTCGCGGCAATGCGACAGGCCGCCTCCGCCCATAAGGGCGAGCCGCTTGGGCCCGAGGCGCGGCCGATGTTCGACGCCATGTTTGCCGCAACACCTGCTGCGGCAGATGTCCGGGTAGAGGCCGCGACAGTCGGCGGCATCGCCGGCTTCTGGCTCCGCGTGCCAAACGCACGGCAAGGTGCGCGCATCCTCTATCTCCACGGTGGCGGCTATGTGCTCGGCTCGGCTCAGGCGCTGAGCAATTTTGCAAGCCAGATCGCCGCCCGCGTTGGCGCCGATGCCTTCCTCCCCGACTACCGGCTTGCGCCCGAGCATCCGTTTCCGGCCGCCATCAACGATGCGGTTGCCGTCCATCGCGGCCTCGTCGCCGAGGGTGGCGAACGGATCGTGCTTGCGGGCGACTCGGCCGGCGGCGGTCTGGCGCTTGCTCTGCTGTCGATCCTCGCCTCTGACACGACCGAGGGCATGGTGCTACCAGTCGGCGCAGCAGTGATGTCGCCGTGGACTGACCTGGCGTTGACCGGCGAGAGCTTCAAAACCAGGGCCGAGGCAGACCCTATCTTTACGCGCGGCGTACTCCAGGGTTTCGCAGATATGTATCTTCAAGGCCAGGATGCTAAGAACCCCGGGGCATCGCCGATCTATGCAAGGCTCGACGGTCTGCCGCCTGTTCGCATCGATGTCGGTGACGATGAGGCGCTATTCTCCGATTCCATCCGCTACACCGAGCGGGCGCAAGCGGCAGGCGGGGAGGTCACTCTGTCGGTTTGGAAGGGCATGCCGCATGTCTTCCAATCCTCCCTGGGCCAGTTTCGTTCAGCCGAGATATCTCTGAACGCCATCGCTGGTTTCCTCATCATGCGGCTCGACGCCCCCGTCGATACTATCTTCTCTAACTCACCCCATGGAGCTTGATCATGACACGCGTATTGTTTGTAGGCCAAAAGCCGGAAACGGTCGACTTTTCCGATCCCTCCCTGCCACCGGGATTTGACGCCAAGCAAATCCAGGCAGGCATCGATATTGCCGAGGCGACCATGACCGACCGCGGTTGGGATGCCGATATCTGCATGATCGCGCCGGATGACGGCGGCATCGAAACACTGGCGGCGCAACTGGCAAATGTGGATTACGATTGCGTCGTGATCGGTGGTGGCATGCGCATTCCGCCCAAGGGGTTGCCGTTCTTCGAGAAGGTCGTCAACGCGATCCACCAAAATGCACCGAGGGCAGCGATCGCATTCAACACCCGTCCAGAGGATACGGCGGAGGCTGCGGCGCGGTGGATCGCCGAACACGATTAGTAACTTCCCTCATCAGTGGCGCGTGGATGCGTCCCATCGATCAGCACAACTTCGGAGGTTTAATATGAAAATTCTGGTATTGGGCGCAACAGGCGCCACGGGCCGGCTGATCGTCGGCAGGGCCCTTGCAAAGGGATACGAGGTCGTCGCCCTCGTTCGCTCCAAGGAAAAGGCCTCGGGCCTGAAGGGCGCAGAGCTGATCGAAGGGGATGCCCGCGATCCCGGGGTGCTATCCCGCGCCATTGCTGGCTGTGATGCGGTCGTCAGTTCGCTGGGCACGGCCATGAGCCCGTTCAAGGAAGTCACCCTCCTCTCGACGGCGACCCGCGCGCTGGTCGCCGTGATGGAGCAGCAAAAGGTCCGTCGTCTGGTCTGCATCACTGGGCTGGGTGCCGGCGACAGCCGCGGTCATGGCGGTTTTTTCTTCGACCGGCTACTGCTGCCGCTTATGCTGCGCAAGGTCTATGAAGACAAGGATCGCCAGGAAGATGCGATCCGCGCAACCACACTCGACTGGACCATCGTTCGGCCGACGGTGCTCAACGACAAGCCAGCACGCGGCGGCATCAAGGCGTTGACCGACCTGTCCGGCATCCATGGTGGCACTATTGCCCGATCCGATGTGGCCGARTTCGTCGTGCAGCAACTCGCCGTAGATAGCTGGCTGCGCAAGGCACCACTGATTACGTGGTAGCCTTGGGACGAGTTAGAGACATGGTTTGGGACTATAACGTTACCACTTAGCATCTGCCGGCTGAAGGAGCGCATGCCAGAGCGCTACCAATTCTTTGTCACCAGCCTCACCTGTCGGCTTCAGTCGGGCGGCGGTGTGCACCAAGACGAGGTGGGTTGCCGCATATCTAAAAATGCGCAGTCCTTCAACGCCTTCCATGACGAACGTTCGCTGTGGTGCAGCCATCAGCCAGACCAGATAGCCGGAGCCTCAGGGATGTGTGCCTTGGTCGATGGCTAAAGGCGAGCCAGCCGTCACCGGCTGTGTGGCGTCGAGCGCCCATTGCGTTGGCACGATTTGC
The DNA here is from genome assembly GCF_056394605.1 of Rhizobium sp. 10N427. NCBI lineage: Bacteria > Pseudomonadati > Pseudomonadota > Alphaproteobacteria > Hyphomicrobiales > Rhizobiaceae > Rhizobium > Rhizobium sp. 10N427. The sequence continues at coordinate 29,972 of NZ_JBFTID010000023.1, forward strand.
TTGTCATTCCAAGTCCCGGTGGTCGAGGAGACGAATTTGTCTATTGGCTCAGATCGCCTCCCCTGACACGGCCGCTCCACTCACATCAAGTAGAGGGACAAACTTCTCTTTTGAATTAATGGTGCGTCGGTAGCTGCGTTAGCGCGAGCTATTGGTACACCACAGCTTATCTCTACATAAGCAATTCGCGTACAACCACTGCCGCCCAATGGCCATCGGAACGGTGATTATCCTGATTAGTCCCCAGAGCTCAAACCCAGCACCCGGGCCATTAAATGCAAAGGCATGCCAGAGAGCCGGATTCGGATCCTCCATGGCATCCGCGGCTGCAGCCTCGGCCACAACATCCTGAGCATGATCAGTGAAATGGAGGCCGTCATTTTCAATATCTGCCTTCATCACCATGTGAAATGTGATGGCACCGGATATCCGGAGAGGCGATCTCGACTGTGGCCAGACTTGCAGATTGATGTTTAGATCTGTCGTAACGCGGAGATATTTCAATGAGTTCGATCAGTGTTTTCTATCTCGCGACCGGCAAGCAAGTAAAGAAGCACTAGCCCGAAAATTAGCATGAAGCGGTAGTGTTGCGCAGCAAAACCGCGCTCTCTTGGTGCTATGCTCTGAAGACGTTTATCGTTGCAAGCCATACGGCGGAACTTTTGCGGAAGTCCTAGCTGTGGGGGTGAGAGAACGTCGCGGGACCGAACAACCCTTGGCCCTAGGCAGGTGAGCCAAGTCCATCTGTCGTGATTTTAGGATGTTCGGAAGCGGTCGTGATGTCATTCTGACAGATCTCTTAACAGGGCGTTCAGCCGACATTCAGCGCATAATGCCATAATGCCATTCATTCCGGAATGACCATCGCACTGAGCTTGGGTCCGACCCGGTCTATGGAGAGCAGATCAATGTTCAGGAAAGTTATCGTCTCGACACTTCTCCTCGCCGCGATAACCGCTCCCGTGTCGCTGGCTGCTGGGACAGCGGGGGCACAGGAGTACTACGGGCGGGGCTGGCATGACGATCGAGATTGGGGAGGTCCACCGCCGGAGCGGCACCGCCATCATCACCATCGCGACTACGGCGGACTGATTGCGGGCGGTATTGCTGCAGGCCTTGTCGGTGGCCTCATCGGCAGCGCAATCGATAATGACGTGCCACGCTACTATTCACCGCCGCCGCCACAGTGCTGGTATCAGCGCCAGTCTGTCCCGGACAGCTATGACGACGGGTACCACACCGAGAGCGTACGCGTCTGCCGTTGAAGCGCAGGACATCGGAATGTGGCGCGTAGCCTGACGCTGCCACTCCTACCTACTGGCAGCGCGGTGGCGGATCGGCATCGGCTTGTCGATGAAGTGTGGCAGGTTCTAAGATGTCAGACGCGGTTGCTTAACGACCCTTAGGAACAAAGCCTTCATCGCATCCGCGATACCGTCAGTCGGCGTCACTTCGAAGTAAAGTCCGGGTGAGGCGCATTCCGCCATCTTGGTGGAAATCTGGGTTTGGAAGGGGGAAATCCAAGTATTGTACCAGCTGTTCTTTGGAAGCGGCAAGTAGGTCGTGTAGAGGACGGCGATCTTCACACCGCGTGCCTTCAACGGAGCGCAGAAACTCGTATCGATAGGTTCCTGGCAGCGGCCACCGGTCGTTTTCTTCGTGCAAGTGGATGGCTTGTAGCTGTCACCGACGCCATCGGCTACGAAGAACAGGATCTTCTGGGGGTCCGCAGAGGTGTTCCCGCTCCCCGGGAGCGTGATGATCGTGTTCATCTGCGTCAGGGCACTGTCGAAGCTCGTAGTTTGGTCGCTGTTGTATCCCTGGCTCGGGATAGTCATGAGGTCAACAGCATCGGTGTAGGATCGAACTTGATCCAGATCGTAGGTCGGGTTCGAAATGGTGGTGAGTTTAGCATCCTCGGCTTTAGTGCCAAATGTGTAGACACCCATTCGGAATTGGTTACTGGCAACGCGTGTGCTCTTTGCGGTTGTTGTCAACTGCTGGGTCGCCTGGCGAACAGTGTCTATACGCATCGTTACCCCGAGTGTCTTCGCGAGATTGTAATAGCTCTTGTTGCCGCTCGCGATATCGTGACAGGCGAATGCGCAGCTGTCGGTCGTGTTGGCTTGCATCTTGGCGACATCAGCCGCGGTGGCGCCAACACCCATCGACGGAGTGTTGTCGATAAGGATATAGAAATCCATAAATGATGCCGTCTGATATTCCGCGCTAGCGGTCCCCGAGATGTCGATGCTCGTTTTACCAAACATGGCCATGAAGGACGTGGGTATCGACGTCTTGAAGGCTATGTTTGAGGTCACCTTATTCAGATTGCGCGTCACCGTCACAGACAGATCCATTGGAAGCGTAGCAGCCTCCCCAGACATCTGGCCGGCGAAAAGTTTGCGTGCTTCGCTTTCGCCAACCGATATGGAGCCGTCAGCCGGCATCGCCATGGCTTGGGTGACCGCCAGGGATTTCTCCGCTACCGCTCCGACGGCAGCCGCGTCGGCCGCGTCAAAGAGTTGCGTGCGGATTTCCAACGCATGCGAGAAGTCGATAGCCATCCCCGCCGCGCCGACCAGGGGAATGAAAAGAACTGCCGTGAGCAACCCGAAATTGCCGGAGCGGCATGAAAGAATGCGCTTGATTGTCGTTATCATGCCGGACGGTACCAAGAGGAACATGTGCGAGTTTTAGCAGTCGCCTTTTAAGCTCTAGCTAACTAGCTTGGTAAAACAAAATCAAATGCTTACAGCTAAAACGCGAGCGATAGGCGTTGCTCAGCCCATGATGGTAGTTGTTTTCGGCGTCGCTGGGGCATGTGTAGGCATGCTTCGATGCCGATCGCGGTATGTTGTCTGGCGATGATCCAGCCGACGACTACGAGTGTATCAACCTTCGCCCAAGGATAAATTGCGGGCCGGATTTCAGCCGCTTTTTGAGAGAACATGGTTCGCTACAGTTGAACCCGCAGGGATGTTCCATTGCGGATAAAGGTGGTCGAAGACCACGATATTCTCGGATCGGCTTTTTTGAAAAAGGCGCTTGAGAAGGTCGCCCTGGTGGCCTTGTCAGATAGCGATTACGACGCGCTTGTGTTCATTTCAATCGCTTGCCCGTCATCGTGCATCGATCGGATGAACGCAAAAGCGCACGGTGTGGAACTTCACCCGGTATCGGCCGTTTTCTAAGACCGTTTAGGAGAAACACGCATGGYGAATATCGAACACGACAACGAGAAGGTATGGGACCTCGCCGAAAAAATCGGCTTCTGCATGCTGACGACACAATCCGGCGCTGACTTAAAGGCGAGGCCGATGTCAGCCCATGGCGAGCGAGTTGAAAACGCCTTCTACTTCCTAACTGATGTCGAGAGCCACAAGGACGAGGAAGTCGAGCAGCACCCTGATGTCTGCTTGGCATTTGCTGACGCAAAGGGGCAGAAATATGTGTCTATCTCCGGGGTCGCCCGGGTGCTGAACGATCGCGACAAGATCCATGACCTGTGGTCGACGCCCGCGAAGGCATGGTGGGATAGTGCTGACGATCCGTCGATCCGCATCCTGAAGGTCACGCCTAGCTCGGCTGAGTACTGGGATAGTCCAGGGACTTTGATTAGCTATATCAAGATGGCGGCTGCAGCCATTAGCAATACCAGACCTGATCTGGGTGACCACAACAAAGTGGAGATGTAAGCGCATATGGCGGGCCAAAGCCCGCCATTTTTCTGCTCTACCAGAGCATCGAGGGTTACTCAGGCCCGGAACGTTCAAACCGACATCTGCAGTTGCAGAGCAGGCGGCGAAAGGGTTGAAGCTCCGCGAAAAATTCAAGCCAGTCGGAACAAATTGGCGTGGCGCGGTAGGCTATCATTGTGGGGCTGCAGTTGTTGCCCCTCCATAAGCTCTCAGATCGCAAGGGCCATCCTATTAGCTTGCACTACTGCTGCAACTGTGAGGAGGGCGCTGTCGCAGCCTCAGTAGCCAGCGGCCGACAGCAATGTCTCCCTCTGTCATCCTCAGCGTGGACATCGCTCCCCGACCAGGCCATCGAGATTCAGCCGGCGGGATCGTTTGGGTATCGTTGCAGTGGTCTTCCTGCACAAAAGTGCGGCAGAGAACGTCGCGTCCCGGCGTATTCAGCGTTGCCTTTTTGTCACGGCCACTTCCGAAGGACGAACACTTAACCTCGGTGATCTGGTCGGGGACCGCGTCTCACCTAGTTGTTGCGTCAGGAGCTATCGATTTTTTCGATGGCATGGAGCGCAGGTCTACCATGAAATTTTCAGCCGCACTTTTCGCCGTTATGGTTTCTTCAACGTCTTCGGTTTTCGCTGCGGATTTGGTTGCGCCCGCTGAGCAGGCCGTTTCGGTTCAGTCGACCTCTGGATTTTACATCGGTTCGCTGAGTTCCGTGAATTTTCTGGACGACACAAGTTTCGATTTCGCCGGCGGGACGGTCAGAACGGACTACGATGTTGGCTATTACAGCGCACTTCGTGCAGGCTATGACTTCGGATCTTATGGTTTTGTATCCCCCCGACTCGAGCTTGAACTAGGTTATGGCACTGCCAGCGTCGACGAACATAGCGTCGGCGGCGTCGGGTTGGGTGGCATCAACTCATACGGCGATGCAAGGACATTTCAGGGTTATGTCAACGGGTACATCGATGTTCCGCTCGCTACCGACGGGGCTTTGAGCGCTTTTACCCCATATGTCGGCGGCGGCGTCGGCTTCATAAACCTGGATCTGCGCAAGCAAGGCGTCGGGGGTGTCGGAACATTGATGGATGACAGCGACACGGCCTTTGCATATCACCTCGATGCCGGGGTTGGCATCAATTTGCAGGGACTTGGCTTGTTTTCGAACGTCTCGCTATTCGACAACACGACGCTCGATATCGGGTACAGGTTCACGGCTGCGGACAACTTCGACTTCACAGCTCGAGATGGAACGTCTTCCACTACCGATTTCCGGAGCGATGCTGTTACGTTCGGTTTCCGGAAGAGCTTCTAAGCCAGCCAAGCCACCCTGTACCGGAGAAAACTCCCGCTCACGCCACTGCACGAGTGTTTACATTTGGTGTGGGCGGCATCCACCACAGCTGCGAGATCGTTGATGAATGCGCGGGTCGATGGACGATCAAAGCGTGAAAGATATACGTCGTGTCGAGCAGATGCAGCTCACGATGACATCGCGGACCTTCGACTGACGGCTGGCCCGCTTTGCGTAAGTAGCGATGCAGTTTACACCGTGCAGAGGGCGTGCCAGGACCTGGTTCCAGCCGACACCACTAGTGAACTATGTGCTCGGGGAGAAATATAAACGAGGTTGAGGCGCTTTGTCTCAAGCTCCCCGCGTCCCGAAAACGGGCGCTTACCGTCTAGCCGTCAGCTGGACTGTTGTTGCGTTCCAACGCGATAGACGGCGAGGACAACGGACAACGCTGCTAGCGGGTGCGCGTAGAGCTCCGCGCCTCGGTCTTCCCAAGGAATTGAGGCAAATAGTTCTCTTGCTTCTCCGTATGCCTTTGCGATGCCGGCATGATGTTTTCCAAACATGACACCTAGAGTGAAGACGATTGTTTCCATGAGTTGCCTAGCTTCGTCAGCTTAATTGACGATGCAGTTCGTCCGAAGTGGATTTGAGAAATTAAAAGCCCGCCGACGCGAGATCGACGAGCTGATGCCTGATGGGCCAGCGGTATATGGCTACGAGACCGTTAGATAGAGATAACCATATGCATCATGTTGACAACGATTCCCGGCGCTACCAGACCGCGAGGTACTTCAGGAGCGATACGATGCCGATAATGATAACGATGATCTGAACGATTTGGCGCATTCGGCCGTCTATGCGCAAACGCTGGACCAGGTACAGTACGAGAATAATAACAAGAAACGTGATCCGAATTCCGATTAAAACAGATGCACCCATTTAACGGCGCCATTCATCGATGTCAGCTTCCAGGAATCCCCTTAGCAGCTTGGTTGATCGACGAACTGAGGGTGAGGGAGGACATCACTGGCACCATGTACAATCATGCACTTGGCATGCCTCACGATTGGCATTTCGCCTTGATAGCGATCGACGACTAGAACGTGTCATCTCACGCGTTGGGCGTCAAGCTGAGGCCCGATGGCGCGCCCGTATTGAGGAGTGTTTCGAAGAGAGAGCTCGGTGTCGCTCATGGTGCCTGAGTGACTTCGGTTTGTACAGCCTGCGAGTGCCACCACGATTAGCAAGAAGACCAAATTCAACTTCATGAGGATCATCCGAATAGGAGCACCCCAGCGTAAGGGAGAACGAGGGGGTCAGTAGATGCACCACTTGATGGATGCGTTTGAAACTGAATRACCAACGTCAACGATCTTGGTTCCCACTGGATGTCGGAATTCGGTCAGGGAAACGGGCGCTCAATTTCAAAGCCTTGACTGCCTCATCTCACGGTCAACACTCAAGACGGCCATCATTGCCTGCGACGCCGGTCTAATCGAGTGCGAGGATGAGACGACGAAGCCAATGTGTAAGCTTACGTCAGCAGGGCTGGGGTACCGCCGCGCCCGCGGTCTCAGGTTCCAGGTTTGGGATGGAAGTAGCGTCGAAATGCAACCCACAAAGAAGCCATGGGGAAGGACCTTTTGCACCTGCACACTGCGGCCAAAGATGAGCTAGGAACGTGCGCTCAACTCGGAAGCTGAACGCCAAGGCTGCGAGAGATCACAGCTGTCTCACCTGGCTCATCCTGAATATATCTTTGGGTGCGCGCCAAAACATTGAACTATTGCGCATTCGGCGCGTTACGGCGCTGATAGATCAAAATCCACAGGAGCTTTAGATGAAACGTACTCTCGCAACGTTCGCCGCATTTACATTGGCTTTCGCAGGATCCGCGGGAGCGGTCACCAAGCATCATGCGCCGCAACACTCAAAGCAGCTTGTCGCGCAGGAGCCCAAAGAGCGGTTGGGGACACTCTCCTGCGAAGTCGCCGGCGCGGTCGGCCTCGTCATCGGATCAAGCCGTACGCTTGAGTGCTCGTTCAAGCAACGTACCGGAAAGGTCGAGCGCTACACTGGATCGATCGGCAGGCTCGGGATCGATGTTGGTATCACCGGCAAGCGCTACATGAGTTGGCTGGTTGTTAATACGGCCCCGACCCGCATCGGCGATGGTGCCCTTGCCGGAACTTACGTCGGCGCCTCTGCCAGCGCGTCTGTAGGATTGGGTCTTGGCGCAAATGCGCTCGTCGGTGGCAATGCCAAAAACTTTGCGCTTCAGCCGCTGAGCGCCGAAGCTGGCACCGGACTGAACGTCGCCGCCGGAATTTCGCAGTTGAAGCTGCGCAAGGCTACGAGAAACACCCGAGGCTGACATAACCTTACTGACCCGAAAGGCGCTTTCAAATGATCATACACTTCGACGCATTCGACAGTCGGCATTCCGGTTCCCACGGTGCTGGTCTTTCGAGCCTCAGTACCAAAGCGTCTGTAGAGGCTGCGATCTCGGCGGATCGGCGAATTTCCGGCGCGCGGATCACAGCGTCTATTCTCGGACCTTATGTCGTCCTCGAAGGATGCGTGTCGACTCGCGCCGACGAGGGCGTCGCGCTGGAGCTCGCCCGCTCAATCGCATCCGGTTGCCAGGTCATATCCAGAATGATGCTCCGCCCGGCATCGTGAAGCTGCTTGATCCCGGCTCATGACATGCCGGAATAATCGAAAAATGTCGCGTTTGTGTGTACGCTTGACGGACACCATAACTGATAACTCGAAAATTGCGCCGTGGATACGTTGAGACATATAGTCTGAACATCAGACGCCGGCCGCTCCGAGAAGAGATGCGGCCGGCTATGCCTTGACATAAAGCTCCACGTCGTTTCAGTGCGAGCCCGCCGCTAGCGGCTCGCAGGCCATCGTTCTGCGATTAATCTGGCGCTCGGATCAGCCTCATCTCACAGCAATCCCATTATCTCAACTGCGCTTCATGTTTTCGGCTTTCCCCGAATAAGGAGACGCTGCAGAGTGCGCCGATGCATATTGAGCTGCCGTGCTGTTTTCGAGACGTTCTTCCCCGTCGATTCATATACGCTCACGATGTGGTGCCAGCGCATCATATCCGGAGAAGAGAATGTCGCATCTCCTTCATCGCGTTTGCGTTCAAGAAGGCCTAGTACCTCGAGTATTTCATCAGTGTCCGCTGGTTTGCTCAGAAACTCAGTTGCGCCGAGTTTCACGGCGCTCACCGCGACCGGAACACTGCCGTACCCGGTAAGCACTAGGATCTTTGACTGCGGGAATTTACGCTGCATGGCCTTGACGAGTTCAAGACCACTGTCGTCGGCGATGCGCAAGTCGGTTATCAGCACGTCAAATCTTCCGGTTGCTAGTGCGGCGTACGCAGTCTTTAAGGTGGTTGCAGTTTCTGTTTGGAAACCTCGTGTTGACAATGCGAGTGCAAGCCTTCGCGCAAAGATTTCGTCATCGTCGACGATGAGAAAGTGAGCTGACGTGTCGGGCTTAAAGTCCATGGAAGACCTCGCTGATTTTGGTCGATGCGTAGCACGCCTGCACCCTTCCCCATGCCGATTGCTGCTACCAGACGATCTCGCTGCCGTCGTAGGCGATGAATGATCCACTCTGTTCGGCTGAAAGGTTATCTACGGTCCTGAGGATAAGGCGCGATACTTGCCATGGCTCAAACGGCTGGTGTCCGTTACGGAAGGGAGCTGAAAGCGCTGTAGCCACTGTGCCCGGGTGAACCGCGACGATCACACACTTCGGATGTGTCCTAGCAAGCTCGATCGACGTGGTCTTCACGATCTGATTCAACGCTGCTTTAGAACTGCGGTAGGAGATCCATCCGCCCAGGCGGTTGTCGCCTATCGATCCGACCCTTGCAGATAGAATGACGAAGAGCGAGCGGTCTTTCCTATCAAGCAGTGGAACGAAGTGCTTGAGTATCAGCGCGGGTCCGACCGCGTTGGTCGAGAACTGTTTCAGCATGGCGTCGCGATCGATTTGCCTGATGGTTTTTTCCGGTCCCCGAGTGTCGATTGTCAATGCCCCAGTAGCGCACACGATCATGTTAAAGGACTTGCCTGTCAGTCTTGTCGCGTGCGCATGCAGCGTCCATTCCTTTTCCAGCTCCAGTCCGTCAACCGATCGAGATAGGCCAACCACCTCGCCAGCTCTCGTATCATGTCTCAGAGCCTCAACCAGACTTTCGCCAATGCCGCCCGATGCACCGATGACGAGGCCTCGATATCCAGCAGGAAGGGATTTCATAGATGTCACGACCATCCTCCCTCAGTAACCTTGGAGAGCCGCTAAAAACCGGGCGGCGGTTTCCACGATGTCGCGGCGCACGGCGCCGTCCATCCGGTCCCAGGTCGCATACTGTCTCGCGAGACGCCTATTGCCCGCCAGCAATCTACGGTTGCGCGAGAGAAAGTCCCAGTAGAGGTGATTGAACGGACAGGCGGCAGGCCCCGTCCGCTCTTTGACATTGAAGCCGCAGCCGTCGCAGTAGTCCGACATTCTTGAAATGTAATTTCCGGAGGCGGCGTACGGCTTCGTGCCTACAATGCCGCCGTCGGCAAACTGGCTCATTCCTATGACGTTGGGCATCTCGACCCATTCATAGGCGTCTGCATAGACCTCGAGATACCATTGATGCACCTGCTTCGGATCGATACCGGCGATCAGCGCGAAGTTGCCAGTGACCATCAGACGCTGGATGTGATGCGCGTAAGCGTTCGACCTGGTTTCCCCGACGACCGTCGCGACGCAATTCATATCTGTCATCCCCGTCCAGTAGAAGTCGGGAAGCGGTCGTGTATTGCCAAAGAAGTTGGCATCGCCGTATCCGGGCATCTTCAACCAATAGATTCCGCGCATATATTCGCGCCAACCTATGATCTGTCTGATGAAACCCTCCACCGCGTTCAGCGGCGCGTTGCCCTCAAAGTATGCCCTTTCTGCCCGTCGGCAAACGTCAAGCGGGTCGACCAGCCCCACATTGATGTAGAAGGACAGGAGCGAGTGATTGAGAACCGGATCTCCTGACAGCATAGCGTCCTGGGTCGCACCAAATTTTGAAAGGTGGACGTCTACGAAATCGTCCGCAATGCGTGACGCGTCTTCAGAGCTAACCGCAAAGCGGAAGTCGCGCAGTTCGCCAAAATTATCGGGAAAGAGCTTGCCGACGAGCTCGATGACCTCGCAAGTTATTGCGTCATTTTCAATCGCACGGCGTTCTGCGCGAAACATGTCCGGGCGCGCGGGCTTTCTGTTTTCTGCATCGAAGTTCCAGCGTCCTCCGACAGGCTGGTCCCGATTCATCAATAGTCCAGTCTTGCGCCGCATCTCGCGGTAGAAGAACTCCATGACGAGGTCCTCGCGCCCTGCAGCCCAGTCGGCGAATTCCGATCGACTGCATATAAACCTGCTATCATCGATCACCTCGATTGGCGCTTCGACAGAGGATTGCGATCGGCTGACCATTTCCAGCACGCGCCATTCGCCAGGCTCGGTCAGTCGAACTCTTGTCGGAGAGAGGTCTGCTATCGCCCGTCGGAGCTCGCCGTCAAATGACCCCGTGTTGCGCGGATCGTCGATCGTGACGTATCGAACGCGGAAACCCTTGTTTTGCAGTTCCTGAGCGAAGTGCCGCATTGCACTGAAAATGAATGCTATCTTCTTCTTGTGATGGCGTACGTATGTTGCCTCGTCCATCACCTCGCACATGAGGATCACATCAGTGTCCGGATCAAACACTTCCAGGCTGGAGATCGAGTGAGACAGCTGGTCGCCGAGAATGAAGACCATCGTGTCGACAGAGGGAGCTTCTCCCATGGCGCTAGCCCCTCAGGTCACTGAAAAAGCGCGCCTGGAGTGATGTGTCCGTTCGCAAAACTCCCCTGAACGTTGTTGTAAGAGTCTTCGATCCGCTTTTTGCGATGCCGCGCATCGACATGCACATGTGCTCAGCCTCGACAAAGACGGCGACACCCTGCGGCTGCAGCCGCTCTTGCGGCGCGTCCGCGATCTGACTGGTCATGCGTTCCTGGATCTGCAGGCGCCGGGCATACAGCTCGACAAGGCGGGCAATTTTGGAAAGACCGACGACACAGTTGCTTGGCACATATGCCACATGCGCGACGCCGCGGAATGGCAGCATGTGATGCTCGCAAAGCGAGTAGAACGGAATATCACGCATGAGCACGGCATCGCTGTAACCACCGACCTCTTCGAATGTCGTACTGGGGAAACTGCCTGGCTGTTCCCGGTACCCGGCGAAGAGTTCCCGGTACGCTCGTGCAACACGCGCAGGGGTGTCGTGAAGGCCTTCCCTTTTGTGGTCGTCGCCTGCCCATGCGAGAAGGATTCGGACCGCATTTTGAGCGTCGTCCACAATCTGAAGATGTGCGTCCTGCCCGGGTGCCATCTCGATCTGATCCATTTTCATATCTCCTTACGCCCGCTGCTACGCGAAGAACTGCCAGTTGGATCGACCGGAGAGTCCGAGATTTTATTGATCCAATGGAGATTGGCGCCGTAACAACCGCAAAAAACGTCCAGAGAGTGGCGACCATGCTTGCAGTAGCGGTTAGGAAGCAATTGCCTCGCGTGCATGCGGGGAATCAGATGATGGAAAAGGCGAGGCCTAAAACAGTTCAGATTAGGATGACAAGACTAATGGCCGCCGTCGCAGAGTTGCGCGACGCGGACGCCTTCGAGGAAATCTACGCTTACATTTTCCCGCGGCTCAGATCGCACATGAGGAAAATGACGAGAGATCCAACGATGGCTGACGAACTGTCGCAGGAGGTGATGCTGTTGGTCTGGCGTAAGGCCTACCAGTACGATCCCAATCGGGCGCAGGTCTCAACATGGATTTTCAGGATTGCTCGAAATCTTTACATCGACTCACTGCGCCGACGCATGCCAGAGTTTGACGAAAATGATCCGGCATTTGTTCGGGAAGCGGACCTCCCTGCAGATCGTCTGCTGGTCAATGCGCAGGACGCAGCGGCACTGACACGCGCTCTTGGTGAGTTGAAGGAAGAGCATCTCGAAGTCTTGCGTCTGTCATATTTCGAGGAAATGCCACATTCGGCGATAGCCTCTGCACTAGGGATCCCGTTGGGGACAGTTAAGTCAAGAATTCGAATGGCCTGTGAGAAATTAAGATGGGTATTGCAGCATACAACCCGATGATCCGACATCATATCGACGATGAGATGCTGATGCGATATGCAGCTGGCAAGCTTAGCGAAGGGTGGAGCGTCGCCGTCGCGACCCATCTCGCTTTGTGCCCTTCATGCCGTAACAGTCTGGGCGTCTATGAAGCGATAGGCGGCCATTTTCTGGAAAGCGAGAAGCCGGACAGCGATGTCGAGGTGGCGCCGAGTTGGGACCAGCTGAAAGCGCGGATTGATGCCGGAGAAAGCGATAAGGTCATCCCGTTCAGGCAGTCTGCTGGTGCTGGAGATACCCTGTTACCGGAACCACTCAGATCCTATGTCGATCACGCGGGTGGACTAGTGTGGCGTCGGCTTGGAGCTGGTGGTGCAGCCCAGATGATCGTTGCTACGGGAGACGAGACGACGACCATGCGGCTGTTGCGAATTCCGAAGGGACAACCTGTGCCAGAGCACACACACACGGGTGTGGAGCTTACGCTAGTGCTTGCTGGTTCGTTCTCCGACGAGATTTCCACATTCCGCCGTGGAGACGTCGAGATGGCGGACACGGAAATTCTTCACACACCCCGCGCCGGGGATGATGAGAATTGTATTTGTCTCGCTGTCACAGATGCGCCGCTGAGATTTTCCAGCAAGCTTATGCGGTTTCTCCAGCCTTTGTTGAAAATCTGACGGCGCGGAACAGTTACGGGCGGCCATCACGCAACGGTTTTTATTCCGCTTGTGTGGCAACTATTTTCGATCCAGCCGGATTCCGCCTCGTAAACGTTGATGCCTGTAACGGCATCATTATCAGAGGAGAAACCCATGGAGAGCACGACCAAAGCACTGTTCGTCGGCGCGTCACTGATCCTTGCCGCTGGCGTAGCACAGGCTAAGAACCCCGAGGTCGGCGGGGCGGCCATGTACGAAAACAAGAACATCGTTGAAAACGCGGCTAACTCCAAGGACCATACGACCTTGGTGGCTGCTGTCAAAGCGGCTGGGCTGGTAAAGACGTTGGAAGGCAAGGGGCCGTTCACGGTTTTCGCTCCCACCAATGAAGCGTTTGACGCACTTCCGAAAGGTACAGTTGACACTCTGCTGAAGCCCGAAAACAAGGACAAGCTTGCGAAGATCTTGACCTGTCACGTCGTCGCCGCCGACGTTATGTCGAAGGCGCTGTCTGAAATGATCAAGAAGGACGGCGGCGAGCACGATATCAAGACAGTAGGAGGATGCGTTCTTAAGGCAAAGGCTTCAATGGGCAAGATCACGCTCACAGACGAGTCGGGAGGCGTTGCTGACGTCACGATTGCTGACGTAAAGCAGTCGAACGGTGTCATCCACGTCGTGGACAAGGTACTGCTCCCCAAAAGCTGAGCAGAGCGCGAGGGCGCATTGGAAGGCGCCCTCGCAACCTTTTATCGCTGTGACTGAGCGAGATTCCGGTCCGCCCTTTGCTGGGAGGCTTTAGACGCTACAGCCTTGGCGTGTTTCAAGGACGATCGCGCTGATCGACGCAGGTTTCAACGTGATCAAGGCTGGATATGTACTGGAGGCGGTTCGTACCCTCGGTGTGACGCCGTACATCAGGGAAGTGTTCACGGATGCCGATATGCCGGGCTCTGAAGACAGCCTTGATCTTGCCAGACATATGCGAGCGGGTGGCCACCGGTCGCAATCCTAGTCACGTCAGGCGATCGGCGAGTTTCGCAAAGTGACTTGCCAACTGATGGCCGATTTCTCATGAAACCTTACAGCTCAGCGGAAGCTCTAGCCAATCTGACTGAAGTAAGAAATGATGGCACCATACCGTCGCACGGACACCGCCTTCGTGTCGGGCCGACTACGCGATTTTGATTTGATCCTACATAGGTGCAAACTCGTATGCCACCAAGCAGTATAAGGTTGTCATTTCCGAGAGCGCGCCTGGGCGAGAATAGCCTTCAGTTGCTCCAGTGCGAACGGTTTGGGCAGCTGAAGCGCGTCCTCCAAGCCCGAAATGGACTTCGCATTGCTATCGCCGCTGGCAAAAACGATCTGCACTTCCGGCCGACGCTCCCGTATCGTTCGGGCCAAGTCGGTACCCGACATACCCGGCAATCCGACATCGGTAAATAGGACATCGATCGTTTCTGTTTCAAATATCGAAAGCGCAACTTCCGCCGAACTTGCCTCAAGGACCGTGTAGCCCAGTTCTTCGACCATATCGACCGTCGACATCAGGATGAGCGGCTCATCCTCAACCACGAGGACCGTCCCGGTTTCGCTAGCTATCGGTTCGCTAGCCTGATCTTGACGGTTAAGACGCTCCAACGCGATCCGGTGTTGCTGTGCATTGGCGAGGACATGCCGCACTTTGCGCGCCAGTGCCTCGCGCGTGTACGGCTTGGACAGGAGCTCGACTCCGGCGTCCAGCCTGCCGCCGTGGACGATCGAATTCTCTGTATAGCCCGAGGTGTAGAGGACTGCCATACCCGGAAGAAGCGCCTTTGCCTTTCGGGCGAGCTCTACGCTGCGCATGGGTCCTGGCATCACTACATCGGTAAACAAAAGGTCGATTTTCATGCCGGTGTTCACAATAGCGAACGCCGACTGTGCGTCATGGGCCTTGAGGACGCGGTACCCCAGGTCGCTAAGCAGCGCCACCGAAGTATCACGAACACCGTCGTCATCTTCGACGACAAGAACGGTCTCCGTGCCTCCGGTAGGCGGGATTGCGCTCGCATCTGTCAGCGTGTCCTCGACTTGCATCGTGCGTGGCATATAGAGCTTCATAGTGGTCCCATGGCCCACTTCGCTGTAGATTTTCAAATGCCCCCCGGACTGCTTCAAAAAGCCATAGACCATTGAAAGTCCCAGACCGGTCCGCTTGCCGTCCGACTTCGTGCTGAAAAATGGTTCGAGCACATGATCTATTATCTCGGGCGAAATGCCGGATCCGGTATCGGTTACCGCAACCAGGACGTACTGTCCTGGCCGCACGTCATCGTGTGCGCGCGCGTAGTCCTCATCGAGGACGGAGTTTGCCGTCTCGATCGTCAAACGCCCTCGGCCACCCATTGCGTCTCGTGCGTTGATCGCCAGGTTTAGTATTGCATTCTCCAGCTGGCTGGGATCGATCAGACTGTTCCAAAGGCCGCCTGAGACAATTGTTTCGAGTTCGATTTCTTCACCCAGCGCCCTCCGCAGCATGTCGTCCATGTTCTGAACCAATCTGCGAACATTGATAACCTTCGGCTCCAGCGGCTGTCGCCGGCCAAATGCGAGAAGCTGCGACGCAAGTTTTGCGCCTCGCTCGACACCGGCCAGCGCATTTTCGAGCCGCTGTAAAGCACGAGGATTGCCGTCTACATCCTTCGACAGCAGCTGGAGATTGCCACTCACGACTTGGAGAAGATTGTTGAAATCATGTGCGACGCCGCCTGTGAGATTGCCCAGCGCCTCCATTTTCTGTGCCTGTCTCAACGCGACCTGTGCATTCTCGCGTTCGACCGTTTCTTTTTCGAGATCGAGAAGAGCGGTCCTCAGCTCCTGGGTGCGCTGCTCAACCCTTTGCTCAAGGGTGTTATTGAGGCTGTGGAGCTGCTCCTCGGCGCGTTTCTGGTGCGTGACATCGAAGCCATCGACAAAAATTCCGGTGACCAGCCCGTCGTGATCGAATATTGGCTGGTAGATCAGGTTCATGAACCGCTGGTCCGGTTTCTCGCCCTCACGCTGTAGCAAGACCGGGAGATAACGGCCGATGTACGGCCTCCCTGTCTTGTAAACACCGTCTAGTAATTCGAAAAAGCCTTGACCGGCAACTTCCGGCAAGGCGTCTCTCACCTTTAAGCCCACGAGCGGTCTGTGTCCTACGAGTTGTAGGTAGGCATCGTTGGCGAGCTCGAATACGTGATCAGGGCCGCTCAAAATACACATGAAGCTCGGGGCTTGCTGAAACAAACCGCGCATGCGATCCCGTTCAGTGGTGCGAAGTTCGACTTCCGAGGCAAGCTGGCGGTTCAGCTGTTCAAGGGCAGCGGCCGCCCTTTCCCGCATTTCTGCCGCTTCGGCCAAAGCCGCCGCCCGCCGCCGCTCTGTTTCGAAAGCTTCCGCACTCGCCAAGCGAGACGTTATCTGGCCGGCGATCAATTTCAAGAAGTCGAGATATTCGTCGGTTGCAATTCGATGCGGATTAAGTCCGCTGATCAGGATCCCCTTTGGACCGTTGTTGCCCTGTCCGATCAGCGGCAGGACCATGGCCTGAGACGGCGGCTTGTGCCATGGTCCAGAGGGGACATTGCTGATCGCCGAAAGGTCCACCATCTCGGCGACCTGTTTCGTCCAGGCTTGCTCAGGGTTCCAGATGTCACTGCCGCGATTTATACACGCGGGCAAAAGACCGTCGCCGTCGGTCGTGCCACAAACCCATTGCCGTATCGCATTTCCATCTGCGTCGAAAATATAAAGCGCGCTGAAAGGGAGGTCACGCAGGTTCTCCGATAGGGTGCAATGCGAGGCCGTGAAGACCTCATCTTGCGTGTTCGCAGCCGCAAGCCCGGAAGCGAGTGCACGCATTGTCGACATACGACGTTCGCTGATAACCCTCTCGGTCTCTTCCGTAACAGCGCAAAAGACGCCCTCCACCTTGCCGCTATCGCCAATGAGCGGACTGTAGGAGAATGTGTGGTAGGTCTCCTCGGTGTAGCCGTTGCGCTCCAGCAGGAGAGGAAGCGCCTTGTCCCATGTTGACTGGCCGTCCTTGTAAACTGTGTCGAGGCGTCCTTCGATATCGTTCCAGATTTCCGACCAGAGGATCTTTGTCGGGACGGCGAGTGCATTCGGATGCTTGTTCCCAAGTGTCGGCCGGTAGGCATCGTTGTAGAAGAATGCGATGTCTGGCCCCCATCCGAGCCACATTTCAAACTTGGATGTCAGCAGGAGCCGTATGGCGACCTTGAGCGCTTCCGGCCATTTGTCCGGCAGGCCGAGTGAGCTGCTCGCCCAGTCGTGACGACGCATCATCTGGGCCATCTCGCCGTTGCCAACGAAAATATCGTGCAATTGATTGGAGGCTTGTACGTTCATAGCATTTCCATCGCAGGGTCGCAGACGCCACTTAGGCTATTGATAACACTTGTCCAGCCCGCTAGTTCTGGATCGGGGCGAGTTTTTGCATCTGGTGGAAAATTTACGATGAGCCAAGCGAAATCACAGCCAGATTGGAGCGCCGACGAGCTTAGGCGCGCTGTCAAGTCTGCCGGCGTGGCGCTGTGGACCTGGATTGTCGATGACGACGCATTCTTCATGGACGCGAAGGCATACGAGCTGTGGGATATCCCTGTCGAGGAAGACCTGACCTTCGAGCATCTATCCGCTAAGGTGCATCCTGCGGATCGGGACCGGGTAAGGGCGGCGTTCGTCGCGACCCGAGCCATTGATGGTGCCTTCGAGATCGATTTCCGTATCCTGACCGGTGGATCGGATGTCAGGTGGATTTCCGCGCGAGGCCAGGGCAATGAAGGGGATGCAGCGACCAACAAGATGACCGGAATTTTCCTCGACGTGACAGGCCGCAAACAGGCGGAGGAAGGTCACGAACTGCTCGCTGGAGAGATGAGCCATCGCGTCAAAAACCTGTTGGCGCTGGCGGCAGGTCTTACAAACATCACGTCCCGCTCGACGGAAACGAAGGAGGAAATGGTTCTGCAGTTGATGCAGCGCCTGACGGCACTCGGCCGGGCCCATGAACTCGTGCGCCCGCTAGCGGACGGGCAGGGGAGCGCCGCCTTGCTGGGCGATCTGTTCACTGTGCTGCTCGCGCCTTATGACGACGTAGGTGCCTTTGCCGGTCGCATCCGCGTGGCGGTGCCGCGTATGGGGTTGGGGGAAAGGGCGGCGACAAGCCTCGCCCTCGTCATCCATGAACTGGCGACAAATTCGCTGAAGTACGGCGCATTGTCGAATGACACGGGGTTGCTCGATATCTCCGGGACGCTGAGTGAGGAAGATCTCGAGATCGTCTGGAGCGAGCATCGGGAGAGTGGGGTCAACACTGGTTCGACCACAGAAGGATATGGCAGCAAGCTTTTACAGCGCACCATCTCTGGACAGCTGGGCGGTGCGATCGACTACGAATGGGTTGAACACGGTTTGGTGGTGACGTTGCGCCTCAAGGCAAGCCGACTTGCCGGGTGAGTTCGCCTGCCCAGAAACTACCTGCCGATGGCCGATAGCGGAATTTCGAGGGCGACCAACAAACCATCGCTCGCGAAATCTCGCGTGATCGTTCCCATGAGCTGCGCTTCCACGGTCCGGGCCACCATTCTGGTCCCGAAACCTTTCCTCGACGGGTTTTGCGTGATCGGTGGCCCGCCGATTTCCCGCCAAGTGATCTTTAACGTGTCACCTAAGCTGTTACATTCCAAATGGATGTAGCCATCGCCAGTCGATAGTGCGCCATACTTGGCTGCATTAGTTGCAAGTTCGTGGATTACCAATGCGAGGGCAGCCGCGGTCTTCTCGCCGACGGTGATGCTCTGGCAAGAGACGATAGCCTGCTTTTCATCTCGTTTGAAAGGCGCTAGCAAGGCTTCCATCAAGCCCGCGAGACCGCATGCAACACCGGTCCCATCAGGCCTCGAATCGATGATGAAATCGTTGGCTCTGCTCAGCGCCTGTATCCGTCCAGTGACGCTGCGCACAAATCCATCTAGATTGCTCTCGGTCCTCGACGAGACGAGGAGCAGGCTGGATATGACCGAGAAGATATTCTTGATACGATGCGCCAACTCGCCCTGGATCAGAAGACGCTGCTCATCGAACTGCGCCAGTCTTGCGACGCGTTCTCGCAGGGAAATTTGCTCTTCCACCAGTTTGGCAAAATCAGCGAGTATCTCTTGCTCACGAGCCGTCCATTTGTGCGGCTCGGCATCAATGGCGCAAAGCGAACCCAGGACATGACCATCTTGGTCCAGAAGCGGGATGCCAAGGTACGCGCGCACGTTCAGATCCGGAATAGCAAGATTGTCGCAAACAAGAGGGTCGAGTGTTGAATCTTCGATAACGAGGGGAGCAGCTCTTGCAACGACATGCTGGCAAAACGAATGTGTCAGAGGTGTTTCTCGATCGGTCTTCCAGGGTTCAGGAAGACCAAACGAACTCTTGAAGAACTGCCTCTTTGTGTCGACCAATGAAACGAGCGCCACCGGGACCGACAAGGTCGCAGCAACGAGCCGTGTCAAGCGATCGAAGCGTTCCTCTGGCCCACTGTCCATCAATTCGGTCTGATAGAGCGCGTTAAGTCGGTCTGGTCCGATGTCCAACGAGGTTGGGACGGTATCGTGGTTTGACAGGGTGTCGTGAGTTCGGGTCAAGTCGCATCCTTGCATCGTCGAAACCGATGGTCACCGTATTGAAGACAGGTTCTTCAGTTCCTGTAGCCAACTAGACACCCCTCACGTCGGAAGCAAGTCAAAAGGCTGGAAACGAAGTCGGACAGCTTGGTAAAATGCTGAATGGCGCCGATCGATTTCAAGCTGGCGCCATTCTCATAGCTTACTGATCTGAGTTTACCGGTGCTCGATTGCCGCACGCAAAGTTGTTTTCTGAGTTCCTGCGGACCCGCCGATCCAGGCGGCCGCTGCGCCGAGCAGTAACGCAATGAATGCCAGTATCGCGCCGGCGGATACGACCGTGGCTGTCTTCTGCGCCGCTTCGCTCGCCTTCTGCTTTGCCGTGTCCACCGACTGCTTGTACTGCGCCTCATACTGCGCAATCTCGGTCTTTGCCTGATCGACAGGAATGCTCTGCGCCCGCGCTAGAGCCTCGGCAGCCCTATTACGCGCGTTGTCGGCTTTGGCATGGTCGCCTGAAACAACAGCCTGAACGGCGCTCACTGCCGCATCGCGCAGAGCCTGAGGATCGTTGCCGCCCGTTGTGGATCGGATCTGCTGCTCAATGTCCGCGAACGGGTTGCTTGCATTTGCAACAACCGGGGTAGCAGCGGTCACGGCCGTCGTCGCAGTCTGTCCGACGCCGCCGATCAACGACCCAATCCCACTGAATGCGCCGCCGATAACAGCACCAACCGACGTGGTAAGAAGGTATAGTACAACAATTGTCGTGGCCGCCCACGTCGTCAGACCATGATACCCACCTGTAGATCTACTCGGGCGGCCGGAGAGCCGGCTAGACACATATCCACCCACAAAGGATGCGAAGATTCCGGCTGCGACGAACCAGATTGCACTGACAATCGAAAATGTGCTCGCAGCCGGATTGTCAGAGGTTGTGGGGTCTATCACGGCGGCGCCGATCCCGACGCCCAGAAGGTTGAGAAGAAACTGCATCGCGAGTGCAAGAGCGATGCCGGCAAAAATAGCGCCCCACGAAATCTTGTTGAAATAGGCGCCATCAGCAGCGTCGGCATAAGGAATGACTTCGCGGTGGGACACACCAACGGGTTCGATCATCACGATTTTCCTGTGCGGGAAGTGGGAGGGACACAGCCGTCACGGCTGTGTCCTCGTTGGGATGCTAGAGCTTCTTGTTGATGTAATCGGAAGCTGAATTGGCACCCTTCTTGGTTGCGTCCTTGGCGTCGCCCATAGCCTGCTGGGCCTCACCCTTGATTTCCTGAACCTTACCTTCGGCTTGCAGCTTTTCGCTTCCGACGAGCTTGCCGACGCCCTGCTTGATGTTGCCGATGGCTTCATTTGCAAGACCTGATGCTTTATCACCTGTGCTGCTCATAACGTATTCCTTTCGCTTACGTTTTTCCGTTTGCTTAAATTCGCGATGGAACGTTTTGTTCCAACGTAGGTTTGGAGGCGTTTATCTTTTGCATTGAACTGGCAGCGTATCGATCGGCCAGTATCAAATCGACGGTTTCGGCGGGCGCACTTGCAGGTTGCGGATGACCCTGCCCGTCGCGAAGTCGGTAGCGATCGCCACTGCTTCACTCGCGGCCCTCTCTGACGATGCCACGCCGTTGAGCAATATGTCGCCGCCTGCGATTTCGACTTCAATCTGGCAGTCTTCGAGGCCACGCGCGTAAGCTAGCAGGGCGCTGAGTGCTGCACCCGCACCACAGTAATCTGCGGAGATGGTCGCCGTACCTGCATAAAATGGGAAAAGCATCTCAATAACCTCCTGGAAGGATCAGTAACCGAAGCTTGCCAAACGGCGGTTAGCCGTTCGGTGCAGCGCCGCGGCCCGAGGGCCTCGCTGTGTCTTCCTACGGCCCGAATTTTTGCCGACGACTTATCCATCATGCAGCCCTTTTCACCTATGGTGCGTCGATCATCCGACCCCGGCAAAGCCGGTGGCATGACTTTGAAACTAGCGCTGGAGCATGAGAATTTTCAGAGCGAAAAATACTAGATCGCCTAGTATCAAACGACCTTTTTAGCAGGTACACGTCGTAAAATTACTTTTTCTTCTTCTTGTGATCTAAGGCCTTGCCAGTGGCAGCGCCTGTGAAGCCACGTTCTCGCGCCCATATCACTGCTGCCGCGCGGCGATTGACGCCGATCTTTCCATAAAGAGAGGTGACGTGATTGCGGATCGTGTTCCTCGACAGGTGCAGGGTTTGAGCCATATCGGCGTCACTTTGTCCGACGCAGATAAGACCTAAAATCTCGCGCTCCCTGTCACTCAACTCCATCAGTGTCGCCGTGGGCACCGCTGTTGACGCTTGTTTGAGTGTCGCAAGCCGCTCGACGATGGAGCGGCTGAACCATGAAGTGTCCGCCATGACGCTCTCGATCGCTTCGACCAATTGCGTCTCGCTACGCCGGCGCTCGGTCACATCCTGAAGAGCCCAGATCACGCATTGCTCGTCGTTGATCTCGACCCTTTCCGCAGACACAAGACAGTCCGCCATTGCACCGTCTTTTTGCTTCAAGCGTGTCGGCTCGTTACGCACGAAGATGTTGTCACGCAGCTTTTGCTCCAGCGCCCGCCGGGCTGCCACGTCTTCCCAGAGGTGAAGTTCAGCGGCTGTTCGGCCGACGACCTCTGTGAGGCCATATCCCGAAATCTGCAGGAAGGCATCGTTCGCCTCTGTGAAAACGAAATCGGCGAGGCGCGATATGGCGGCCGGCGCAGGCGATAGACGGAAGGATTTCGAAAATCGCTCCTCGCTTTGACGCAGGGCGTTCTGGGCTTTCCTGCGGGCATCGAGGTCCGCAAAGGTAAAAAGCATACACGGCTCTTCGACCACGGAAATCGGCTCGCCGGCGACAATCACAAGCCGGTCACCACCGTCCGGGAGAGGAATTAGCGACTCGCGGTGGCGGATTACCCGCCCTTCGCTGAGCTTCAGAAGCGCGTCATCCCCAGTTTCACAGTTTGAGAACAACCCGACAGCGTCGACAGTCTTGCCGATCACGTCCTCCTTGCTGAAACCCGTCATTTCAAGAAAGCCCTGATTGACGCGAATGAACCGATTGTCCTCCAGGCGGCAGATAAGGCCTGGAGCGGGATTGGCGTTGAAGGACCGTTCGAATCGTTCCTCGGCTTCAAAGCGCGGCGTTTCATCTCGCAAGATCAGCGCGAGCACATCCGCTTTACCCCCGGCGTCGGAGATGACCATGCTCCGAACGGTGTGCACCCAGACCAGATCGAGGTTATCGCTGGGCGAGACTTCGACCGTCATATCGTCGATCGTCTCGCCGGCCAGCAGCCGTTCGAGCGGGTACTGTCCTTCTTCCAGCGGATGGTTGTTGCGATATCGCAAAGTGAATCGACGTCGGTAGCCCGCTGCATCCCTTCCGAGGTCGTCAATTGCCTTTGCACGATGCATGACGATCGCCGCATCATTCGCCCAGGCAATCGCGCCCGCCTGATCAATGAGTATGATGCCATCGCTGAGGCCGCCTATTAGTTCCTGCAGGCTGCCCCGGTTGATGCGTGGAGGCTCGAGTCTGTCGTTCATTAAAGGATCCTTGGACGTCACGCCGCGCGCCGTGAAATCTATTTCGTCGCGTCCACTTCGTCTTCCTGGTCAAGCGACTTGGAGATTGCGTCTCTTGGCAGGATCGCCCGGTTGAGTTGCTCGGCATCGTAGGGCTTGCTGAGAACGACCCCGTCGGAAGCCCGC
This sequence comes from Rhizobium sp. 10N427, assembly GCF_056394605.1. Taxonomy (NCBI): domain Bacteria; kingdom Pseudomonadati; phylum Pseudomonadota; class Alphaproteobacteria; order Hyphomicrobiales; family Rhizobiaceae; genus Rhizobium; species Rhizobium sp. 10N427. Next base: position 53,249 of record NZ_JBFTID010000023.1, read on the forward strand.
ACGGCCGAGGCGTCACCGGTCGCGAATATGATCCTCGACCAAGGCCGCAAGGTGCGCGCCCGCTCCGCAAGAACCTTGCCCGAGGCGCCTGGAAGGCTGATGTCCGTGACCAGGACGTCGAAGGGAACCGTTTCTAGCGCGGCCATAGCTTCCTCGGCGCTTCCCGCGTCGACCACGATGTGGCCTGCTTCCTTGAGGATATCGGACGTGTTCATCCGGATCAGCGGATCGTCTTCGACCAGGATGATCGTTAGCTGTGCAGATGGTTCGGGCAACGAAGTCTCAGGGGCTTTTGGAGCCGGGGAGGGCGCAGCACCCGACTTTTGTCGCTGATTGTTGATGACGTGCCTGAACTTTTTTGCCAGGGCATCCCGGGTGTACGGCTTCGAAAGAAGCTCGACGCCGGCGTCGAGCTTGCCGCCGTGGACGATGGAATTCTCGGTATATCCCGATGTGAACAGCACGGCGATCTCGGGGAGGCGCTCTTTGGCCTTGCGCGCCAGCTCAGGGCTTTTCAAATTGCCGGGCATGACAACATCCGTGAACAGGATGTCGATGGGTATGCCGCTATCGATCACGTTGAGCGCGCTGGCCGCATCGACCGCCTTCAGCACACGATAGCCGAGGTCTGCAAGGAGGGCGACAACGGTCTCCCGCACCTCTTCGTCATCCTCGACGACGAGGACGGTTTCAGTGCCACCTGCTATCGGGCCGTTGTCGACGTTCACTTCCATGTCTTCGGCCTGGAGGGCTCTGGGAAGATAAAGCTTGATCGTCGTGCCGTGACCGACTTCGGAATAGATCTTAACATGACCGCCTGATTGCTTGACGAAGCCGTAGACCATCGAAAGCCCGAGGCCGGAACCCTTGCCCTCGGCTTTCGTCGAAAAGAACGGTTCGAAAACCTTGTCAATGATCTCCGGCGACATGCCGGTTCCCGTATCTGTGACGGCCAGCAGCACGTATTGACCGGGCGTTACTTCATCGTGCGTTCGCGCATAAAGCTCGTCGAGATGCGCGTTTGACAGTTCGATGGTGAGCTTGCCCTGGCCGTCCATCGCATCACGCGCATTGATGGCGAGGTTGAGGAGCGCATTCTCGATCTGGGCAGGATCGATAAACGTGTTCCACAGCCCACCCGCCACGACGGTTTCGACCTCGACAGCCTCGCCAATCGCCCGGCGCAGCATGTCGTCCATGCCTTGTACGAAGCGGCTGATGTTCACGACCTTGGGCTCAAGTGCCTGACGCCGACCAAAGGCAAGGAGCTGGCTTGCGAGCTTGGCGCCGCGGCTGACACCCGCCATTGCGTTCGACACGCGTTTCTCGGCACGCTCATTGCCGGCGATGTCTTTCGCAAGCAGTGCAAGATTTCCCGATACCACCTGCAGCAAATTGTTGAAGTCGTGAGCCACGCCGCCCGTCAGTTTGCCAACGGTCTCCATCTTCTGAGATTGCGCAAGCTTGACTTCCGCCTGCCGGCGCTCGGCGATTTCCGCGATAACGCGGGCCTCAAGCGTTTCGTTCAGCTGCCGTAGTTGATCCTCAGCTCGTTCGCGATGCCGGACCTGCTGCGCCAATGTATCTGCCTGCTCCCGCAGCGCAGCTTCGGCTGCCCTTTGATGCGTGATGTCGGTGTGCACGCCGACCCATTCGACGATCTCGCCGGTCTTGTCGAGAATAGGCAGGGCGCGTACCGCAAACTGGCGCCAAGCGCCATCATGCCTGCGCACCCGGTGCTCGTATAAAAACATGGTCTTCGTCGCGACCGCCCGCTGCCAGGCCTCCACACTTCCAGCAGAATCGTCCGGGTGGACCGCCCTCGACCAGCCGTATCCCTGATACTCATCCTGCGTCTGCCCGGTGAGGGCGGCCCATCCGGGTTGTTCCCCGACCATGCGGCCATCGGCGCTATTGGTCCATAGGATCCCGTGGACCGCGTCCATGGCGGTGCGGAAGCGCCCATTGCTGAATGCGATGGCGGCCTCGCGGGTCGCACGCTCCTCCACATCGATGCCGAGAATATGGACGCCCGGTATCGAACCATCGGGCTCGACATGCGGTACATACCGCACTTCCAGGCGCCGCACTGTACCGTCGGCACGCGGCATAGTCGTTTCAGCTGAAAATGTCTCGCCCGATAATCCACGATCGATCGAGGCTTTTCGGTCGGCGTAAGCCTGCTTGCCTATCATACTTTCTACGTGCTGTCCGACCATCGACTGAGGATCGATATCAAACCAGTCTCGGTAAGCGGCGTTTGCAAAGCGATAGATGTGGTCGCGATCCACGTAGGAGATCAGCATTGGAACGGCGTCTGTGACCCGACGCAGCTCGGCCTCGCGTGCAGCAAGCTTGGTCTCCGCGGTAACCTTCGCACTGTTATCGACGATCGTGCACATAACCCCGCCCACCGAACCGTTTGCGTCGTAGACAGGCGTGTAGAACAGGTCGAGCATCATTGTCTGAGGACCATCCGGTCGTTGAAAAACGATCGGTTGATCACGATGAACCACGGTTTTGCCGTTCAGGCCGACTTGCAGAATCGCCTGGTTCCAGTCCCAGACCTCGGGAAAGGCGGTTGCAACGGGCGTGCCCAATGCCATCGGATGACGCTCCCCTGCGATCTCCCGGTAGGCATCGTTGTAAAGCATGATGTGATCAGCGCCCCACATGAGCACCTTGGCGACCGGTGAATTTACAATATTGGCGACTGTCGCCCGTAATTCCGCAGACCATTCCTCAACCGCACCAAGGATATGATTGGCCCAGTTCTTGGATCGCATGAGGTTGCCACATTCCCCGCCGCCAATGGGCCAGCCGGTAGCAGGGGTTGGCTTCGGCTTTCCATCCACGTCCCTAAGGGCGCGAAGGCCCGCGCGCACGACCTCGCTGGCATTGGCAAAGTTGCCGGATGCGAGACATTGGTTGATGAAACCCTCAAGTTCGGGCGTAAGTGAAACGTTGCGGGATTGACGATTGATCATGGCTGTACGTGCCATTGCGAACTGACTGTGTCAACTGATGTCACGGTCCAGGAAATTTTGCGGATTGGTATAAAACTGACTTGCCAGATCCCCGCTCTATAGGGCTGATTTAGGAGCGATTTCCTGGAGCAGCGGGATGACTGGCACCTGACCGATAGCCGAACAAATCGCCCTCTCCATCCAGTCCATCACCGGACTTCCGAGACCACCGTACCGATCAATATCAGACCCGCTATACCAACGTAGATGCTCCACAGGACAGCTATAACCCGTGGATTCGTCTTCGCTCTTAATATGCGGCCATCTATTGGAGCATGGCGTGCTGAGACGTCTTTGAACCTAGACATTTTACGTTTTCGGCCCGTCTTTCGAAGGTTTTTCTCTGGCGTCTCGCAAGCCTTTTTCTGCCTGGTCCTTCAATTTCTCACGGGCTTCATCCGCCGTGTTGGGGTCGGTTCGTGCCGCGTCGCTGGTCGGGTCGGGGTTCTTATAGGTCATAGCTTCATCCTCGTTGCACAGCGAACAACCAAGGGGCGGTATAGTTCCCTCAGTTTCATCGCCTATTCTGGCACGGCGTTGACAAGGCTGCGTAGGTGTCGCTCGCGTTGGTTTGAAGCAAGACTGCGGTCACTACGTCCTATCGTACGAAGCGATGAAATCGTTATGCACTGAATCATGAGCGTATGGTCGGCATGGAACCGGAACCCTCAACTTTGGAACGTCCAGCCCCACCATACATGGCGCTGTGAGCGAGGATCATGCCGGGGCTTGGAAGATCGTAGACACGACGACGGGACTTCCAGCGGCAACCAACGGCAGAGATTTCGTTCAACTGAGCAAGGTCGATGCGAAGGAGCTAGCCGACGAGTTGAACGCGTGCGATGCCCAAGGAAATGCAGACCCGCTCCTGTAGAAATTCGCAGGTGGAGTCTTCTGCAGGGAACAAAGACGTGGTGAGAAGGTTTGCGTTCATACCTTCCTCTGTTACCAGCACATGCCGACCTAGCATCGGACGCGGTACGAAAGAGAATTTCCATGCATCGACACCTCACCCAGTCCTTAGCGACTGCGATCACACTGCTCGTCCTTTTGTCAGGCAGTGTTGCCCATGCCGATGAGGCGCCCTTTTTGAAATCTCTTTCTGGAAACTGGAGCGGCAAAGGAACCGTCAAGGTGCGTGTCAACGCCCCGACCATAAATGTCACCTGCCGCTTCAGGTCCGACACCAGCACCAATTCATTAGCCCTCGGTGGCAAGTGCACCAGCCTTGCCATCTTCTCGCGGGTCATATCCGCAAACCTCAAGGCGAACGGTGGCCGTTACTCCGGCTCTTATGTCGGCGCGGGCACGGGAACGGCCGGTCTCGGTGGGCAACGTTCTGGCGACACCATCAACCTCGGCATCACCTGGGCGAAGGAGGTTAACGGCGACAGGAAAGCGCAGATGACTATCGAAAAAATCGGCTCATCCGGAATGCGTCTTACCACCATTGATACGGATTCGAAGACAGGCAAACCGGTCATAACCAGCCGAATTGAGCTTCGCCGAAACTGAGGCTCGAGAAAGCTTTTGTCATGAGCCCTCGAACGCGCCGCACGCCGCAAGACGACTTCATCAAGTTCAACATAAGGAACACGCCATGCAGCGGTCCCATGACGATCAGCTTCGAGCTCGCGCCTATGCCATATGGGAGCGCGAGGGGTGCCCCACCGGAAAAGCTCTGGAGCACTGGGCTCTTGCGATAAAAGAGATGGCCGGCCAAGCTGCTCCATCTCTTGATCAAGGGTCCTGGCGCACTCCCCAGGAAGATGGTCCCCAGGCAGACGGGAAATCCTGAGACTTTCTTCTGGCCAGCGACGCGTGAGAGGCTAGTCCGTCATGCCGTGTCAGCGCTGTGTTGTTTTTTCCAGCCGGCAAGGAGAAACTTGTAGAGGTTTCTACCGCGCGTCTTGACCCCCATCGTGATGTCTGTAACGAAAGGGAAGTGCCGCGAAGCCTTCGCCGCATATCGCTCTGCTGCCGGCCACGGAGAACGCGCCGCCGATCTGGCGGACTCATAAGATCATAGATGGGCTTCTTCATCTCTGAGAGAGTAAACCTCAATTTCCGCGAACCAGTAGTGCCGTGCAATGTTTCGACTGTTCCGGATGAAGTGGTAGGCAGCAGGAGGTTTCGCGACGTAGGGTAGGGGAGTGGCAAGCCTTACCTAGCGCCGCGAAACAAAAGCCGCCTTTTCGGTAAACCGTAGTCATTTCACCACTGCCATTAATGGCACTTCACCGACGACCTCACCGCGCTCGTCGCGGATCACAAATGTCATGCCGTCAATCGGCACTGCATGGCGAACGTACTCAGCCACCATGTCACGAGCTGCAGCAAGCGCTTCACTGTGGGCGGCATCAGATGAAGGCAAGTCTATGCCCTCAACGTCTTCTTCGAGGTTATCACCCTCCCGAATATCAAAATAATACCTCATCGCGTTGGAATGCAAACCCAAACAGAATAGTTCCGCGTTTTCAGTGGTTCGCACGCTATAGGACAGAAACCCTATCGGTAATTGCGCGTTAAGGTTCGTGAGCAAACAGTAATATGCCTACTCATGGAGGAGTCGATGTTAGCAAGTCACCTCGTAGATCATTTGAACGCAGCGAAGAAACTCGCGCAGTTAACGAACCAACCGTTTGTCGTCTACCTGATCCAAATGGCAATTGATGCAGCGATACGAGCGAGCCGCAAAGCGGCCTAAGTTCGCACGGCGATTGGGTGATTAAGGAAGCCACTGCCGCCTGTGATGACCCCATCAGAGAACTGTCGCGGCGACAGTCGTGGGGCTCTCTTCTTTAAAGGACCGTCCGCCGCAGGCTCGGTTGGTTCAGGGCTAACAGCGGACGATCCCATACGATGGCAGTGACACTCATCGTATTTCAACTTAGTTCAGGTCATCAGCGGGCTTTTGTAGAGCGCACAATGACCTCTAAACAAATGTCGCAATCGGTCTATATGCACGGTAACGGACAAAACGGTGGAGGGAAAGCTCTAGTTCCGAGAAGTTGAGAGCAGCTGCACTGCAAAGTGTGCAGTTGCTAATGCATCTAAGGGATTACCATGAACGTATCATGGATATGGACGGAACCTACGTTAGGTAAGTCAAAGAATCCAATGATCTTTTTTGATTGGCACGGTATAATTCTATTGGAGTGCCCCCCATTTCGCCGGACAGCTCAGCTATTGAGACAATGCTTTGATGAACTCCCTTGGGGAGGCCATTTTGAGCGCTGAGTGTGGATGGATTTCATTATAGTCTTCAATCCATCCGTCGATCTTCCGGAGAGCTGTGTCGGC
>NZ_JBFTID010000024.1:0-50942 GCF_056394605.1 Rhizobium sp. 10N427
TCTCAAAGCTAAAGCCGAAGATACCCATCACCCGCACTTGGCCTTCCCTTTGCAACCCCGGCCAGCGCCGGGCAGGCCAAGCGCTGATCGTCTACAGGGGGGTGAATATTGGACGCCGATAAGGGGTCAACATTGCGAGCCGATTGACAGATAGGGGGAAGAGATTGATGAGGTGCGTTGGGGATCGTGCGAACCACTAACATGGCCGTGCCTCGCCCAAAGCAGCCAACAACTCGGTTTTGGTCGTATATCCGGCCTGCAGAAGGTCGAATAGGCGCGATGCCAAGGAGCATCCCTCCATGCTGTCCGGAGTGACGCGGTGCGTTGCACAGTACTCAGCCATGGCCTCGAATACCGGGGTCACGTCATCATTGAACGAAATCGCGCGGAATAGCTCCGACATAGATCGCCCTCCCTGTTAGAGGGGCGAGAGCTGGTACCAACTCCCAAGCGGTCGCTGCCATTGCATTCCGACCGACGATCCAACATAGGCCCATCGGTCAGCACTGCCAATTAACTTTGACATCGTCCATTAGCGGACGAACACCGCATCGGCGACCGATTGATCCGAGGCGGTCGACGGTCCACCTCCCCCTCAGCAGATCGCCGTCATTTGCCGAATATGATTTGCCACCTCAGTGGCCTTGTATGGCTTGGGAAGAAATTTTCCATCTATGTCAAACGCACTGCCCGCCAGGTCATGATGCCCAGACGTCAAAATGATCTTGATCGGCGGCCATCTGTCGCGAACGAAGGCGGCGAGCTTAATCCCATCCATGCTGCCTGGCATATCGATGTCGGTGAACAAAGCGTGGATCGTAGGATTCGCCTGAATGATGGCAATAGCTTCGTCCGCGTTAGACGCCTCGAACACAAGGAAGCCCTCGTCCTCAAGCTCACCGGCGATCGATATCCGCAGGAGTGGCTCGTCTTCTACGACAACCACGGCGATAGGTTTAATGTTCGCTGCCATTTCTTCTCTGTGAGAATACGTCGTAGGCCAACTCAACCGATTGTACGGTTGCGAACATAACTGTCCTCAAGCTGTTCGGGTTCAAGTTGTCAATAAAAATAAAGATATGTCTTTGCGTTGGAAGAATAGGATCGCCAGAAATTCCGGTACGACGAGAAGCCGATTTGAAACATCAGTGAATAATGAAAAAGCGCCCGCCGAATATCGGCAAGCGCTCCAGAATTGGCTGTCCGCTATCGGTTAGAGAGAGGCAGCACGTGCGATGTTGCGGATGTCGCTGCGATCAATACCGAGATCGTGGAGTTCGCGATTGGACATGCGGCCCAGTTCGGAGACCGTCTGACGATACTTGCGCCAGTTCTTCAGAGTGCGTGCTACGTTCATGACTATCCCCTTTCGTGGGCTTTCGAAACACAGCTGCCAGTCCTTGGCGCTTCATTTGTCTCGATGACCACTATGTAATGGAGGTCCGGCTAATTTTGCAGCGCTAAGGCGCGATCCCAGCCATGCAGAAAGCGCATAACCTGATTAAAAAGTCATCAAGTCACCGCGTTGCGTGGATCAACCATGGCAGAAGATTTGCCGCCGCTGCCGGCGTACTGTCCCATGAGAACGGCAGCGCGCTGATCGCTCCTTCTTTCAGCGAAGCCCTAGCGACTGGAAACGTGGATTGCGCCGGCGTCGCCAAAGATGCGATGGAGGGTCGGTATCTGGTCGGCTTTGACCATTACCGAGACGATGATTTCGCCGCCGAGCGCAGCATCCATTCTAGTGCCGTGGTTTACCGAGGGAGCATCGCCACCGTTTGGTATTACTCCCGAGCTGTTCGAGTGGCCGCTGGGTTCCACAAAAATATCGGCGCGGTCTAGCCCCGCGTGTTGGACCAGATGTTCGATAGCGAGGTCGGCACCCTCGCGAGCCTGAAAAGTTGCGGTAACGGTCTTCGTGCTCTTGTCCGACATAACGATCTCCATTCAATCTCTGTCTAAGGGCTGGCCGTCCCTAATGTTCCCTCCGGATCCGGAACGTATGTTCGCCGAACGTGTTACGGACTGATATCGACATCGGAGACATTGGACTCTCATGACTTCGGCGGGCTGGTCCAAGACAGTTGTAGTGCAAATCAGACCACGATCGGGTTTTATACCTGTTTCGAACACGCGGACCGCATTTGACCTTCTGATTTCGCGATGGCCAGTCACTTCCGGAAAGGCTTTCTGGGCTGCCCAGGAAATCTGCCTCGCAGCGATGGATCGCAGGGTGCCACACGAAGACGCGCGGCTTGCATTTATCGCCGCCGCGAAGGAAGCAAACATCGCTATGGACTGAGATTGCAGCGTCACCGGGCACCAGCAAGACTGGTGAAAGAACCCGCGGACTGGAGAACATCGTGACGCTGATCGAGGTCATTAATCTGTGCCGTGAAGACTTGGCTGACGAGTCCATAGGAGTTCGCCGCAGCTGGGAGGATTTGTTTCGGTACACTCTCAAACACTACCCAGAGCGAACCGCCCTCGGCCAATTCAACCCGAACGATCTCGAAAAACGATTGCTGGCTTCCGGAGTGAATAGAGCCATCGTCAATGGTTACGTGATGCGATGGCGAGAGGTGATCGAGCGACATAGAAGCAGGGCCGCCGAATAACCATCAGGCCATCGCGTATTCCCAACCATCGTCAGCCAGTACTCCGCAGTCGGGGAAGGGACCACCGTTACGATCTTCCTGCCTCGTCACGCGGCTGCGGAAGCCAGTCCGGCCACCGCAAAGGCGGAACCTAGCGACTTCCAGTCCGAGAGTGGAGAGACCGTACTGGTGATTGGCGACGAGGCATTGGTCCGAATGCTGGTCGTCGATGTACTCGAGGACGCCGGCTATTGCACGTTGGATGCCGGTGACGGTCCGGAAGGATTAAAGATGCTGCGTCCGGACGTGAGGATTGAACTCCTGATCACAGACGTCGGGCTACCGAACGGAATGAACGGCCGGCGGGTCGCCGACGCGGCGTGTGAGCTTCGTCCCGAACTCAAAGTCATGTTCGTGGACTGGCTATGCCGAAACCGGGGTTCTCGGGCATGGTCATCTCGAACCCGGCATGCAGGTCACCACCAAGTCTTTCGACATAGGCACACACACGAAGCGGGTACAGGAATTGATCAAGTCCTGATCGGGGGCGAAATCTTCTTTGAACGGGCGATGGATGGGCCGCAATCGAGGCCCTATCGTCCGTCTCCATCGCGAGCGGTGTCCTGCCAGCCGACCTCGCAAACAGTCTGCGGGGCCATTGCTACCGGCCTCCAGATCGATGATGCGATCTACGACAACTGCTTTGGATCGGCCGCATCTATCAGTTCTCACAAGCCCTGGCTCGGCTCGGGATGCTGCTGACGGTCGCCGAGACAGGGTCACTGGCCGGGAAACTGCCTTCGAGCCCCTCCTCTAATTCGTCTTCCAATTCCGCCTGATCTACCGTTGGCTAGCGTTCGGAACGGCCCCGAGGCCGTTGCTGCCGGCATCAAAGTTCCCATTGCTGAGTGCATCGTAGCGATTGATACTGCCCTCGGGTGATGCCAGCATTTCGGATAAAGATGCCGCCAGTCCCTGCTCACCCGAATTGTCGACCGCCATCTTCTGAAAAACGGCCGCCATCCCATCAAATACTCTTGCACCAGGCGCATTCGCGCCGAGGAAGGCGGCGATCTCTTCCATCTCGGCCACCCAGCGATAAGCCTTCGGATACATATCAGGAATGCTTGTCGAAAGCTTCGCCAAAAGCTGGGGCTGGCTTTCAGCCAGTTCGGACATGAGCGCCCTGTCAGCTCCGCTCTTTGCCGCAGCCAAGAGCATCGTGGTCGCCAATCCAATCAAGCCTTTGTTGATGCCCGCATAGCTCATCTTCAGGCCAGAGGCTGCACCCAAGCCGCTATCTATCAAACGAGCATCGAGACCGTATTCCACGAGGACCGGGACAACCTGCCCGGCTCCCCCGCTGACATAGAGGCGTGGGCCGTACTTGCCCGGCTCCGGCGGTCCACCGATGATACAGCCATCCAGCACGATCGTGCCGCTTTGATCGAAAGCATCAGCAACCTTGGCCACCGTCTCTGGCGACACGGCGTTGCAGTCAATAAAGACGCCGACAGACTTCTCTGCACGCGCTAGCCTGCCTATCTGTTCGGCTACAGCCAATGCCTGTGATGGCGGAACGATGGACAGAATGATGTCCGACGCCAGCAGTGCTTTTAGATCAGTGTCCTTGATCCCCGAAGCCGTCGCCCGTTCTCGTGTTTGAGCCGAGCGACCTTCAAGGTGAGTGACGATCTCTGCGCCCGAGCAGAGCAGTGTCCTGGCCACAGCACTGCCCATCGCACCCATTCCAATCACTGCGATCTTCGTCACGGCATCTCTCCAGCGTTCTTGTTCATCTCGAAACTAGAGGCGCCAGAGTTTGGTGCAAGCGTGGGGAACCGGTCTTGTCAGCTAAAGGACATTCGTTTTAGGGCAAAGATCGCCGTTAGACCATGTCGCGGAACAACCTTGCGAGATTACACATTCTATTGAAAACACGAACCGTCGGATCGGATCGATCTTGGAAGCACCACCCCTGCAACGAAAACTCGCCGCGATTTTGGCCGCGGACGTCGAGGGTTACTCGCGGCTGATGCATGTCAACGAAGAGCGAACCCTTGCAATACTCACAAGCCATCGGACAGTGGTCGATGGGCTGATTGAAAGTGCGAACGGCCAGATATTCGGAACGGCCGGCGACAGTGTCCTTGCCGAATTTCCAAGCGTCGTCCAGGCTTTCAACTGCGCGATAGCAATTCAGCTTGCCATCGGCCGCGCGAACGCCGATGAGGCGCCAGATCATCAGATGAATTTCCGCATTGGCATCAACATCGGAGACGTGATGGTCAAGGATGGAGACATTTTTGGCGATGGTGTCAACATCGCGGCGCGCCTTGAGGGCTTAGCCGAGATTGGCGGAATCTGTGTGACGAGGGGTGTTCGCGATCACCTCCGCGATCGGGTCGCGGCCAAATTCGAGGACATGGGGGAGCATAGCGTCAAGAACATTCCCCGGCCGGTTCGCGTATTTAAGGTGTTGTTTGACCCGGACTACGACCCCATGCTGTCAGTGCCGAAATCCATCGACTCGCCGTCGAAGGACGCGACAATGGTCGTTGAGGGCGACGCCGCCGAGGTGGCGTTCTGGGAGTCGATCCGCGACGACGATGATGGTGCAGAGCTTCGAATCTATCTTGAGCGCTATCCAAACGGAACCTTTGCCGACCTCGCCCGGACACGCCTTGATCGTGGCCCGACGACCAGCGAGGATCCCGCAGTGGAGGTGTCGTTTTGGGAAAGCGTTCGCGACAGCGGCAATCCGGAAATGGTTGAAGCTTATCTTCGACGTTATCCGACCGGGAAATTTGTAAGCCTTGCTGAGATTATTACAGGTCAGAAGTCGCAGTGAGGACAAAAGCTCGATTGCACGATGGGCAACATGCGAGGATCGATCGAGATGACGTCTTATCGCTTCAAGACTTCATTACTCCTCAAAATCTAACAGATGCAGCAGCCTGCATGGAATGCATACGTTCGTACGGCAGTGATCGTGAGCGACGATGGAACATCAGAGGGGTTGGCAGCATTAGGCGGAATGATGAAAACATTCCTTCTCAACTCCGTCATCTCCCTCGCGTCGGTGGGAGCCGTTCACGCTCAAGATTTATCGCGCGAGGTGATTAATAACGCTGATCTCTCATCCTTCTCGTCTGAGAATAGCAAGGAAAGCGCGCCGAACGACCAGCCCGATCCCGTGACCATTCACCTTCAGGTGTTGCTAGATCGTGCTGGCGCATCTCCGGGGGTCATTGACGGACTGGATGGCGCAAATGTTCGGAAAGCCATCTCGGGATTCGAAATGCTGCAGGGACTTCCGGTCGACGGGAAGTTGGACGCTGACGTTGTAGCGCGTCTTTCCGATGATAAGGGCGTCGTCGGGCCCTACATCATTTCCCCTGATGACGGCGACGACATCGTTGCAGAGATTCCGAAAGACTACGCCGAACAGGCAAAAATGACCCATCTAGGGTACACCAGCATCGCCGAAAAATTGGCTGAGCGTTTCCATATGGACGTCGACCTTATGTATGCGCTGAACCCGACAGCGCAATTTGTCCCTGGCGAAACGTTGTCCGTGGCCGTAATCGGCGCTCCCCGAACAGGAAACGTTAAGCGGATTGAGGCGCATCGCAAGGCAGGCGAGCTTGTTGCCTACGATGCGAACGACAAAGTCCTGGCCATATATCCCGCGACAATTGGCAGCGAGGATAATCCCTCCCCTTCAGGCAAGCACAAGGTCAACGGCGTGGCTCGCAATCCGCCATATGTCTACAATCCCAAAATCAACTTTCAGCAAGGCAAGAACAAGACGAAACTCACACTTCCGAGCGGTCCTAACAACCCGGTGGGCACCGTCTGGATCGATCTTTCGGAACCGACCTACGGCATCCACGGTACGCCAGAACCGTCACTGATCGACAAGGCCGGCTCTCACGGATGTGTCCGGCTTACGAATTGGGACGTCGAAGAGCTGAGCAGCATGGTCAAACCTGGGGTCATTGTCGAGTTTGACCAGTAGAATGTTGGCGACGCTTATGCCGCGGCCTGGGTCACCTAGCTTAAATCGCCCTATTGTCAGCATTGAGCTGTGTTGAGTGCCTTGATAGACCGCAGCAGCCGTGGTGAAAAAAGGAGGTCGGCGATGATTGCTGACCTCCTTACCTCAGAGGGCCCTAAGGAAGGCCAGTGACGGCATAAAGAAGTATTCTCCACCCTTCATGGTGACGGCTCGCTGCACAGCGGGTGTCGTCATCAGGGCAGCGGGATTTCCCCACTCAGTCGTTCCCTCCATGTCTGGGCGTTGGCCGTCACTCGGCATCTGGCCGATAACGGGGTCGACACCGGGCGAAGGAAAGCCGGCCGGCACCCGTGGGAAACCTGGGTTATTCGCCCAGTTCTTTTGCGTGAACTCGAACTGGTTGCCGATATCGCTGTTAAAGGCCATAAACAGAAGGCCGACGTTTTTGTCCGGCTTGTTGTCAATCCGGCCGTCATTCGGATTGTCAGTCCTGACGCCATAGGTCTGTCCTCGTCGCGCCATTAGGTGCTTGCGTTCACCATCCTGATCTTCGAACCCGCCCGACCCACGTGGATTGGTTTTCCTGATATGTCCGGAGAACGGACACTTCGCGCCGTTCTTGTCGCTGAAATAGTTGAAGTTGTTGGGCACCGGAGATTCAACTCCGTCTTCGAACTGCATAGTGACGGGGGTGCCGTCCTCAAAGCGGCCGACAACCATGGCTCCCGCTATTTCGTTTTCTGCACCGAAGAGCCGATCGGCCAGCTTCTCCTCTTCCTCCTTGAAGAGCCGAACATTTTGCTCGAGTTTGCGATAAACGAAATAGCTTCCAAAATGCACGGTTGGATCGGGGGCCGCCGGATCAGCGACGATGACCTGGCCAAGCGGGAAGTCGGGGTTCCAGTTTGCGGTCCCATCGGTCCCGTTCTCCTCGCCCTCGATATCTTCTGTGAGGAAGAGCGGCTGGCTGCGTCCATCGACATAGCCGAAATGCTCGATCCCTTGGCCGTTGTTGTTGTGCAGGCCCAACCCATCCTGCGAGCCGACAATTTTGACGCCGTAGGAGCTGTTGATCAGGTTGACGACTTGGTCGTGCGCAGCAACCTTTGTCTCGTTGAGCATATCTCCGATAAGGACAACGGCGTGAATGTCATCGCCAAAGTACGGGTCCCAGGTACTGGCATCGGGATCGTTTAGCTCGGACATCTGCATCCCGCTACCAAAGAGACTGTCGCCCGGTGTCTGGGTTATTCCGAGTTTGTCGTAGCCCTTCTTTGTGAGACCAACGCCGACATAGGGTGTTCCAGCCACAGGCGGCGTTGACTTGAACGCCTCGATTTCGTCCAGGTGTTGCTTGGCCGATTTCATCATCGAATTCGATAAAGTCTTGAGAAAGCTCTTCGAACCCGCTTGATCGTCGAATTGGAGAAAGAGTAGGGTCAAGAACTCCCGAACGTGAGCTTTTATGATGTTGGGTTGTAGACTATCCAGCATAGTTGCATCGTCGGGCGCTGCATTCTTCCAGGATATAGACGTGTTCAACGTTACTGACATCTTGCGCTCCTCCATTAGAGACGGCGCATGGAGGCTCTGACCATGTATTAGAGTCAACGCAACTATGATTTCTGGGTTTATATTTTCCAGTTGCGTTGAGCGGGAAAGACCTAGCCCCCTTCGAGATTTAGGGGAATTTGACCTGATCTGGACCAAACTCGCGGTGTTGTCCCGGGGAACTTTCCGGCTGTCGCTCGGGGCATCGGCGCAATTCCGGACACCGAGATAGTGTTTAATCTACCTCCCGAGGCAGGTCTTTACGCACTTCGACCCAGTCCGCGAAATGGGGTTCGGTGTCCTCTGCCAGTTCTACGGGGCGCTTCATCTCGGGAAAATGACCTCCCTCGGCATGGTCTCCCCATCGCACAACGGTGGAGACGCGTTCCACCCATGAACGCGGAGGCATGGGCAACTCCTTTGCAAAAGGCGATAGGGGGGCGGGCGTAGTGATCCGCTGGCCCGGTTGGAAAGACAAAGGATGTCCCCGGCTCTCCTTGCAAAGCCGCAATGACACTCCAGCGACCACATGGAAATCTCGGTCAGCAGTGTGTGCATACGGAACGCCTTTGGAGGTTTGGGCGTCCTCGTAATCATTATCACATTGACGATGTTTGGGCTGCGGTCTGAGCCAAATTTTTGCGCGATCCTATCTAAACTTTCGAAGCAACTCTTTTTGCCGAATGTTCGTCGAACGGTCCTGCAAGGAACCAATACAGGTCAACCCGCGTTTATGGGGCGCTGGCTTGTTCCTCTGCCGGCTATGTCACTCTCGCGACTCGCCCCGCCACAAGCGGGGCTTTCTTTTGAATTGCTGAAGCGTGACGACCGATGGCCGTCTCGGTCATGCCGGCCAAGTCGAGCTAGGCCGGTGCACTCAAGTGATTGGATCCACGGCGGTGACGCAGGGATTACGGTTTGCACTTGTCCCCCTTGCGATATGGGTGCGTTTCAGTTTCAAAATTCTACTAAAACGCTAGTGACTTGAGGCGGTAGCCTGGTGCATCGACAGCGAGCGGCCTCGCTAAGGACCTAGACGGGGGAACCTTCACGCGACATGTTGCATTGTCACAATATGGGAGTGATGGAGGAGAGCATGAACGATCGGACAGCCGGATATCTGATCGCAGCTGAGGTCAGTGGATTATTCTGGATCGCGGCCGCCGTTGCAGCGTGGAACCTTTTTTGAACGTCACCACGGGGCAAAGCGGCGACAGCCATTGCAAGGTTGTCAGCCACGGAGGCCGGAGGCAGCAAGTGGGCATCGAAAAACTGATCTTCGACGCGAGCGCGTGGGTTCCTAACAACCCTTCCCTTCCCGTTTTGCTTTACCGTGGCGTCTTCATCACCAAGGATGGATCGGAGGAGTTTGCGAGACTGTTTGCTTCGCATGGCTGGACGGGACTGTGGCGGAACGGTGTGTTTGACTACCAGCATTATCATTCGGGCGCGCATGAGGTGCTAGGCGTCGGCAAAGGCCACGCCAAGCTGCTGATCGGCGGGCCTGATGGGAACGAAATCGACTTGAGCGCTGGAGATTGTATTCTTCTCCCAGCCGGCACAGGCCACATGCGGATTGATGCTAGTGACGATTTTGAGGTAGTCGGCGCTTATCCCAGTGGACAAGAAGCGGACATCCAAACTTCAC
The DNA here is from genome assembly GCF_056394605.1 of Rhizobium sp. 10N427. Lineage (NCBI taxonomy): Bacteria > Pseudomonadati > Pseudomonadota > Alphaproteobacteria > Hyphomicrobiales > Rhizobiaceae > Rhizobium > Rhizobium sp. 10N427. The sequence goes on from NZ_JBFTID010000024.1 coordinate 9,818, forward strand.
CGCCTTCAAAGGCAGTTTGCGCCCGGATAGCCCGCCTACATCTGCCCGAGACTGACCCCGTGCAAGGGACCAGCGGTCCCGCTGTCGTCGCATGGTCACGGCCAATCTAGTTGGTTGGATGCCTGAGACTCCCTACTCCGAGGCTGTTTTCGGACCGAAGGTCGCCAGATCTGGTCGGCTTGAAAGTTGCGATCGTTAGCACGTCTAAGGACTTCGATGGGTCGGCAACCCTTTGGCTTTTACGAATGCTTGACACTTGGAAGCTATCGTCCGTGAGCGCGATAGATAGTGCGTTCGCGTTTCTCTCCCTTAGGGTTCAGCATGACATCTCCCGCGATCTCTTTGTCAGCCGCGATCTTGATTTTAGCCCTTCTGGTGGCTGCAAACCCCTTTGGCCACGATCTTGTTGACCCGCAGACGACAGCAAGCATTGAGACCCACTGAAACTCCTATTTCTTATTGTCGTGGTCGACAGCTATTCAGTTGTCCGCATAGTCAATAATTCGAATTTCGAACCAATCCGTGTCCAATTTTTAGGAAGCAACGTCTCAAAATTGGTGAAGTGGCGTCTCTGCATCTCGGTCTGTGTTGCAGAATGCAGACCTTTCCAGCTGTTCGAAATTCTTGAATCTAGGAAGACTGAGCCCACAGCCGGGGCGCTCTGCCGGTCCAGCCCATATCTGGGGATTGCACCGACTTGCATAAAGGGGTAGTTCCCTGGCAGGAACCTGGAGCGAGCGCGACAAAATGAACTCGATAACTAGGACCGGCTGCACCCGTGCTCAAGCTGCGCGTAGCGCGTTAACGAGCAAACTGGGATACCTGGCTATCGCCGCGCTTGCGATGTTGGTGTGGGCAAGCGAAGAAGCCCCGCTGTCTACCGAACACCTCGCCATGAGAGACGCTGCGGTCCGTCAGAGTCTGCACTGACGGAATCGAATGGGTGTGCGGCACTCGGGCATGTCTACGCCCATCAGGCGCTAGCATCAGGGTATGCCCATCGTCGGTACTCGGTCTCCGAGAAAGCCGACGATAAGTACGTAGACATATTCAAAGGCTGGCAGTCGATTTTCATGGCATCCTACTGGACACGCTGGAGACCGAGAGGCAGACGGGATGGTCGATTTCGTCAATCTGGACGACTGCGCCCGGCGAGGCCAACGCCGGCCTCGCCGGTAATAAATCAAACCATCCGCCAATCAGTCGTCGCGTTCGCCTTCGTCGCCTCCAGTGGATTGAAGCAATCTGAAGACCGCGTTTTGAACCTTGTCCGGCGACGCCGCGAAATATCTCAGTAGCCGTTGGCCCCGTTTGGTCATGGCCAAGTCTGTCGACTTTGGCCGCAGCGGCACCTCAGCGGACGCAACTTCCCCCGATCCTTCTTCCAAGAAATAAAGGATCGAAACCCCGAAGAGGGCGGCGACGTTGTTGAGCGTCGTGGCTGCAATGCGGTTTGCACCCCGTTCATATTTTTGAACCTGTTGAAATGTGATCCCAAGATGGTCGGCTACGACTGTCTGACTTAACCCAGCAGAAAGGCGCGCGACCCGCAGGCGCATTCCGATGAGGGCATCCATGTCGGTCACGCGGCGTGGGTTATGGTCTGGATTACTAACGTTAGCGATGTCGCGGCTCCCATTGGTTGAGAAAAGCCAACTCTATCAGTCGGCCCTGATTATGCGAGAGGTTTTGGTCGGTAGTCTTCGTTTTAGCCGGCTGCCAGACGTTGACAGGCGTCGGCTCCTCGTCAAGTCAGCCGACGCTCGGCCGCCCAGCGCTTCCAAGCGACCTGTTGAAGGCAACGGCTGTAGCCGGCGTGAACCTTATGATGTTCACGACGAGTTCGATTGGTTCGAGATTCTTCAACGAGTGCAAAAAGCTCCACCTGTCACCACGCAATTCCATCGCTTGGCGAGGTGCAAAATCGCGTGAACCTTCCGAGGGCGCTTGTTGCGCAGATAAGGACGGCACCCCCGCCTATCGACCCGACGCCTTTGATCAAGTCCTCGATGATGCGCGGCGTTGCGTCGGCGTTTTCGCGCTGGATCGTTTCAGGCCACCTGACTGAACCCGCACGCAGCTACGGCCACGTGCGTAAAGATCGGCTGGCCGGCGCTTCACTCGCCCCGTTCCCGATGCCTTGGCGATCACTTCGTTGAGGAAATGGCGGAAGCAAAGACATACGGCCATCAAACTGGCCTAGACAAAAAAAGCCCGTCGCATTCCGGTGCGACGGGCTTTTGGCATATAGGGGTTTCGATCATCTTATTCTACTACCCCGACCAAGTAATGAATAAATAGATCCGCGGTTAATGCAATTCAGCCAAAAGGCGTAGCGAGTGCAGAATAAATCCCACCCCCTATCTGTGCCTCACTTAGTTCGAGGCTGCGCGGTTCACTCGGTGGCCAGCGTTCTGTGTAGCGTCCACCGTATTGGCGGTGTCTTTGCCCATGCCGCGGATTGTGTTGCCGCAGCTAGAGAGCGCCACAGTCAACAGCGTTGCAGCGGCAATTGCAGTTATGATTTTCATGTGAGGTTTCCTTTGCGCCTAAGGAAACACTAACTTCGCAAACCGCTCGAAGTTCCGGATCGGCCGTCTTTTACCAGCTTAAGAAGTTCACGATAAGTCCGCATTTCGAAGCGCGATGGTGACGCCATCAGTAAGCGCGACACCGGGACATTCTTTTTGGAACTGTTGGACTGCCTTTGCGATGCCGGCTCCAACAGATCTTGCAGACAATACCGCAAGTTTATGGACATATCGCTCGACGCCCTCGTGGGTGAAGACGACTTCGAGAATGGTCGTGTTCTCTCGGATATTGCGTATCACGTTCATTTACTCGGTTAGCGCACAAAAAGAAGGCCGCACTCATTGGGGAGCGCGGCCGATAGATACCAGCTACTTCCTGGGGGAAAGAGCACAAAGCATGCTCGGCTTTGGTTAATTTTGAATTAACCGTTCCAGCCCATGGCGCGGCACTGCTTCTCCGCTACTTGTCGAGCGTCATCGAGGCTGTTGTACTTCCCCTGCAGTTCATACCGTCGCCCGTTGAACGAGAAGTAGGCACTCTTATCGATCCTGTTAAACGTCACCATCGGCGCCTGCTCTTTATCGCTCATGTGGGTCTTCCATTCTGTTGGTGGCGATAAACCCGCATCGCACCCGTCTGGTTCCAGTACTTCCTCTATCAAGACGCGTTTTCCGGTCGTTAATGTGTTTCGGGGTTGAATAGGCTGTGACCGGCCAAGAACACAATTTACTTGTCCGATTGCCTTACGCATATTGATGGCAATCATTTCGATCGGCGTGTTGAGCGGATCATCAGCATTGCGGTCGTCCTCTGGCTTACAGAGCCATGCCGAGCAGGAGGCAGGCTATGGGCGATAGGTCCAGATTGAAAGCGAACGCGGCAAACCGGAGCAAGACATACGCCGCAATGATTGCCACCGCCGTGAGGTTGCAGCGTCCTTGGCAGGTCACCTGGTCCTCTTTCCGGCCAACGGACTTCGATGGAGATCGTCGCCCGAGCGCCGTAGCCGCCGCTGTCGGAAAGCTCTCAGACTTTCCTTTTCATTGGGCAATGATCGCAGTGTCGACTATACCCCGATCCGAGAACATCAAGATTATTCAGCCGGCGACTCCCACTGCAGAGCGCTACCAACTGGTTGTACCAGCTCATTTCGCAAAAGGCCCTTCAAACTGAATAACGGTGCCAGCGGAAATCTCAGGAGAGCGAAGGCTTCAACAATGTGTCGAGGTTGTTCCTTTATGAACTCGACTGCGAGAAGACTCTCTTCTCTTCGTTTTACGGCACAACCGATGGAGTACTCGAAGTTGCCAATCACGATGTAAAAGTGTTCAGGTATTTCTGCAGAGACGCTGATTAGCGCTCCTCCCTGCGAGACCTCCAACATAACGGCACGACACGATGAAATCGGCTGCTTGAGAGTTTTTTTGTAAGCAAGCCGCACAGCGGCTTTGCATTTGAAGCGCTTGTGTTTTCTGGCATCTACTGGAGCAATCTTTGTTAAGTAATGCCTGTTCATGTCCAGAATCCAATTCATTTATGGACAGATACTGGTAACGCACGTGCAGGTGCGTCCATTGCTTCGCTCCCCATCCGTGCCAGGTTAATTGCGAAGCTTTCTGCGTCGGTTGGGATTCCGAATAGGTAGCCTTGGCCGACCCGACAGCCCATTTCGCCAAGCGTTGCACGCTGTACTTCCGTCTCCACGCCCTCCGCGACCACCGTCAGGCCAAGGGCGCGTCCCAGCTCGATAACAGCGCGGACGATCACCCGCCTGGCGGGTCTGGTTGCGAGTTCGCTGACAAACGTTCGGTCTATCTTGATTTCGGTAACTGGGAACGTCTCAAGGGAGCGCAGGTTCGAATAGCCAGTGCCAAAGTCGTCAACTGAGAGACCGACTCCAATCTGTCGCAGCTGCTGGAATGCGTCCATGACGCCGGGCGTATCGCTAAGGAACATGCTTTCGGTAATCTCGAGGGTCAGCCACTCCGGTTCAGCACTGGTCAGATGCAGGACGCGGTTCAGCATTTCAGCCATGTCATGCTGGAGAAATTCCCCGGCCGACACGTTCACGGAAAAGCGAAGTGCCTTGTCGCGGTGCGCGTTGATCCGCCGAGCGAACGTCGCAACGGTGGTCAGGCTCCGTTCGGTCAGATCAAGTAACAGACCTGATCGCTCAGCGGTCTCAATGAAGCCGCCGGGGAGTTGGCTGCCGAACAGGGGATGGTTCCAGCGAATCAAGGCTTCCGCGCCGAGCCACTCACCGGTGATTAGGTCTACCTGGGGCTGGAAGTGATACACGAATTCGTCGTTCGCGACCGCGACCTTCAACTCGCGTGTCATCCTGACGCGTCGGCTGGCTTGCTCGTGGTCGGACTCGCGAAACCGCCGCGGACCACCCAACGGATCAGATTTGGCTGCCCGAAGGGCAGTACCGGCGTTCCGGATCAATGAAATGGCACTGCCCACTGGCCTGCCTACGGCATATCCGATGGAGAAGCGCAGTGAGACACTGGCACCTGCCACCACGAAGTCCGCTGCGAGCGACGCGGAAACCAGCTTTACCGTCGGGTCTGCACTTGGTTCATCCTGGAGCTCGAAGGCGAGGGCGAACTCGTTCGCGCCCATCCGACCCACTAGTGCAGCGCCCATGTCACGCAGCCGCCGCCCGGTTTCACAGAGCAGAGCATCCCCGACGTCGAAACCGTATCCGGTGTTGAGATCATGAAAGCTGACAACATCCAGCTTCACAACCAGAAGGATCGTCTCGGCATTGGTTGCGAAGCGTCCCTCGGTAGCTTGGATAAATGATTGACGGTTCAAGCAGCCCGTGGTCCCGTCGAGGTTTGCGACACGATCCAGCGCTATATGCGCTTGGCGAAGCGCTGATACATCGCGCAGTATTCCGACGTAGAACAGTTCGTCCCCAACCCAGGCGGGCCTAAGACTAAGACTATTCCAGAAGGCCGAACCGTCCTTTCGATAGTTTTGCAACGTTTCGTCCACTGGCTCGGCCGCCCCGATCGCAGCGCGAATGCGAGCGATCTCGGGTTGCTCACGCTCATTGCCTTGCAGGTAGCGGCAGTCTTTGCCGATAACCTCGGTTCGAGAGTATCCAGTCAGATGTTCGAAGGCCCTGTTTACGTAGAGCAACGGCGAATTGGCACCTAAACGCTTTGCGATGGCGATCCCGTCCGTCATTTCCTCGACAAGTGTCGGAAGAATGGACCTGACGGCGTCAGCGCTCAGAGGCCCATTGTCGGCCGTGCCCCGCGCACGCCTCATGAAGTCCGGCTGTTTGAGTTTCTCAACTTCTTCCATGACAGAAACATGGACTGTGACCCGAGGCGGGGCAACGTGCAGCCGGGGCCGTCTCAGGACAACCATCAACCGCTTTCGGACAAACTCGGTCTTGCACCTTCGCCAGATGTCCGGAGGCGATCCCTGTGGTCAGACGGTGTCAATCCGACACTCAAAACGAAGGCGAGCGCATCGCTTGTTGCAATCCAAAACCACTTCTTATGCGATCGATATGATTGACAGCCGGCTCTTCAAAAAGAGAGCCCGCGACGTCAATCTGACATAGACGGATGTCCACAGCGCGACACCATCGCAATCGAAATTGCGGCGTTGAGCCAAAACCTCCCACGGCGGCTGTTTACCGAGATTTACTGGTAAAATCCCAGGCTCGAGCTCCCACTCGAGATGCCGTGGCACCACGACGGGTCCGAACGGCGCGGCATGAAGGCTTTCAGTCGCACCGCGGCTCATTCGGCAGACATATTCATCGGGAGGGTTTTCCGGTGGTAGATCGCCAACGCGCGAACCACGGGGTCGCCAGGACTAAAACAGTAACGCCGATCGGAGATCGCGCCGATTGGCGGGACGAAACATCAGGTGACGTCGAAGCAAAACGTCCTCGCCACAGCCTGCATGCGTTATAACGCTCCAAGCTTCTTATGGCCGTCCGAATATAGCTAACGACTGTGCGCTGACAGCTTCGTCCAGTGGCGGTCTTGCCCCTGCGCACCACTCAAAGCACTTCCGTTCGCGTCGGCTGGGTGAGATGCCACTCGCGCGATCAGGGTTGGCAGACCCTTGAGAGCGTTAAGAAGCTTCGTCACGTGTATCAAAGTGACGTCACCTCCAATACCTTTTCGGCGAAGCCCCAAGCGGTGACGACAAAAGAGATTTGTTTGTGATCCGAATTGTGTAGCGTGGACGCGAAGGGTTGCTGGGATGGCGAAGTTGCGGAGCAACTAGCACGAGCGGGCGCAGCCCGGCGGGGCCTCTTTTTAGTGCCGAACATTTGCCTGCCGCCGCTCACGGACACCACGCACTTGAGGAAATGGACGCAAGGCCCGGCGCGCGCTTTATAAAGTCCACCTGTTGGAGCTTCTCGATGTCTGCCATTACATAAACATTGACTCCGACCCCAGCTGGGGCAACCCGCAGCCGAGGCGGTTCCAGGACAACCATCAGCCGTTTTCGGACAAACTCGATCTTGCTCCTTCGCCAGACGTTCGGAAGCGATCGCGGTAATCAGACGGCGTCACTCCGACATGCGATAGGAAGGCGCGGCGCATCGCACTTGCCGATCCAAAACCGCATCTTTCTGCGATCAACGTGATCGACAGCCGGCTCCCTTCTAAGAGGAAGCGTGCGACATCGATACGCGTCAGGTCGACATAGTCGGATGGCGTTATCCCAACCTCCTGCGAAAAGACGCGCGTGAAGTTCCGTGCGCTCATCGCCGCGATTTTCGCCAAGGCCGTGACCGAAAGGTCCGCTGTAGCATGGTTCAGAATGTATTCCTGGACTTTGTGTAGACGGCTGCGGTCGCTTGCCTGCGCCGCCAGATGCACGCTGAACTGCGATTGGTCACCTGGTCGCTTCAGGAACACGACAAGCCGCCGGGCAACGTAAAGCGCCACCTCGCGGCCGAGGTCCTCTTCAACGAGAGAAAGCCCGAGATCGATTGCGGCGCTGGACCCGGCCGACGTGATCATCGCACCGTCTCGGACAAAAACACGATCGCTTTCCACCTGCGCCTCAGGGAAGCGCTCGCCAAGCAAGGACGCGAACTGCCAGTGAGTGGTGACACGTCGGCCTGCGAGTAAACCGGCTTCGCCGAGCAGGAATGCCCCTGTGCATACGGAGCCGTAGCGCCGGGTCTCGGGGACGGTATTGGTCAACCAGTCGATAACCTGTCTCCCCGGGGAACGGGGAACGCCGGCGCTCCCGGCTACGAGCAACGTGTCTGGGTCACCTGGATACGCATCGAAAGTGCAATCGGGCAGAACCCTGAGCCCTGATGCGCAAAGGATCGAGCCAGCTTCTTCTGCTGTGATGGCAACGTCATAGAAGTTCTTGCCAACACGGGCGTTTGCTTCGGCGAACACGTCCATGAGCCCGGCAAGTTCCAGTGAATGCACGTCCGTGGGCACGAAAATGACAATCCGCATGGGGATATCTTTCGCCGCGCGAGGACTCAAATCTCTCGACGAGCATTTTTGCGTCGACGCCGGTCCTGGCCAACGACAGTCGCACAGTGCCGCCAAGTCGTCAAAGTCAAACGCATCGAGTGATTGCCAACGGAGAGACGGTCCATCTCTGACATTTGCGAGGAAGAGGTCCACAATGGCCGACTGCGGTCTTCCCTTCGCGCCAATTGCGGTCATTGAGCATGATGTTTTCAATCGGCCGCTGCCGACCCTTGAATCACTTTGGCTGATTGAAGGAATTCGTTTACATTTTGGGGCAACTCGCGCCGGCCGGCGGCCTTTCGCGCCTCGCAGCCAACTGATCGGCCTCCCTCGCAATTTGACAGCTTCCGACTTTGCCTGATTGGAGGAGCTTGAAGATCTCTTTTGAGGGAAGCGAGCATATCGAAAGAAGACCTGCTCTTTCAACGACGGACGCTCTGGCAGCTAGTCCACCGGCGCGCCGGCGTGGCGGCGCCACCTACGCCGACTGTCGAAGCCGCCAGATCAATAGTTGAGCTTCGGGTACCAGTCCGTGCCGCGTCCGGCCGGCGTCATGTCCAGTATATTCCAGAGGGGTGCGATATCGACAGCGCCTCGCGGATCCTGCCCGGGATCAGCGGCATCGGCAGGCATCTCGCCGTTGTAAAAAACGCGAACCGTGTTTCCGTCCTTCTGGTAAACGGTGAATGCCGGATACTCATAGCCCTTGTCGTCGAGCAGTCCGAGGTCTCTGGCATAATCGTCGCCGACGGTCTCTATGAAATCGAGGTCGTGCCAGCCGCGCTCCATCGCAAACGCCCGCTGCCTCTCGACCGGGCTGCGCCCAAGGATCTTGAACGCAACCCGTTGCTTCACGTCGGCGCCGTTCCCATTCGCGCCGCCTAGGAAGTTCGTGCACATGGGGCAAGGCCTCTCGCGCTGCGGACCGAACATCCAAAAATAGGTCACCAAGGTGTGATGCTTTCCGAACAGGTCGGCCAAAGCCAGCTCGCGGCCATTTTCGTCCTTGAAACGATAGTCTTTCTCGACGACAGGGCCAGGAGGAAGCCGCATGCGCTGTTCTGCCAGTTTGGTAAGATATCGCCGGGCTTCGATCTCTTCCGCAAGGAGAGCCGTTCTCGCCGCGGCGTATTCGGCGGTTTCGTTCGGAAATCTGCTGACGCGCTTCGCTGCCAGTTCCGTTGCGGACCTCAACTCGCTCATATTATGTCTCTCCCTTGCTCCGCTTATTCACGTGACATGATAACTAGACGTATGAAGGGGGCCGTTGCCGACAAGGTCGATCCGATTTTTTCGACCGTTATTGACGGCCGCCTGTCATTCGTCGATGCCAAGCCGCATAAGACGTCGTCTTTGCCATGTGACGATTGAGATCAGGCGTGCCGTCATCCCACCACACCGGCCCCCGCTCGCCGAGCGCAATCTTCGCAGCATCGATGGCCTTGCGCACCGCACGCAGCCGCACATCGTCGTCGCCGGCTTCCTTTACCGCCCTTCGAGCAGCCATCAGCTCCGCCACCAAGCGAGTGCGCGTTTCTTCGGGAAGGCTTGGGTTCGTCTTTCGCCAGAGCCGGCCGCGCACAATGATGTATCGGCCGTCAGGTGTCTGTAGAGGTGTGTTCTGCGCTGCCATCAGCCGTGCACCAGGGCTGCCAGATCAAGCTCGATCATGACGGGCGCATGATCGCTCGTGTGTTCCCAGCCCCGAGGCTTCCTGCGCACTTCTGCCGATTGGAGTGACGAGGCGATGGCCGGGCTGAGCAGGAAGTGGTCGATCCGCAAGCCGGCGTCGCGCTCGAACGAGTTCCTCCAGTATTTCCAGAAGGTGTAGATGCGCTCATGCGGATGCAGATGCCGGACGGCATCGGTCCACCCCTGTGCTACGAGATCCGCATAGGCCCGGCGGACTTCCGGCCGGAACAGCGCGTCGTCCAGCCACCGCTCCGGCTTGTAGACGTCGATATCCGCCGGCATGACGTTGTAGTCACCGGCCAGCACGACTGGCACCTCCAGTTCGAGCAGCTCCGCGGCGTATTCCTGAAGTCGTCGAAACCACGCGAGTTTGTAGTCCCACTTCGGGCCGGGGGCGGGATTCCCGTTCGGCAGATAGAGCGCCCCGATGAGGATGCCGTCGACGGCGGCTTCGATATAGCGGCTGTGCGCGTCGCTCGGATCGCCTGGCAGCCCCTTTCTGGTAAGATGGGGCTTCTGACCTCGCGTCAGGATCGCGACGCCATTCCAGCTCTTCTGCCCGTTCCAAACCGCGCCGTACCCGGCTTTCTCAAGCTCCTCTCGTGGGAATTTATCATCGGCGGTCTTCAGTTCCTGAAGGCAGACAACGTCGGGCCTGTCCTCCTTCAGCCATTTTAGGAGGACAGGCAATCGGCCCAAGACGCCGTTCACATTGTACGTGGCAATTTTCAAAAAATCCCCCGATAGAGCGTTTGAGTCTGTCCGGTGAACCATCGGCAGATCGTCGACCAGTGCCGACTATAGTCTCATCGAGTGGGTCGGCTTCGTCAGCGCGTCGCTCCGAATACGAAGGCGAGCGCAGCGACGATTGCGACCGCTGCGATGGGACGCTCGCGGATCCGCGCCTCGATGTCCTGCACGTAACCGCGGACTTCGGACTTGGCGAGCGACTTGGCTCCCGAGGCGATTTCGCTTGCGGTGTCGCCCAGACGATCAACGTCCCGTCCAAGAGCGCGAACGCCATCTCTCCCGGCGCGGACACCGTCGAACGCAGGACGACCTTCGCCCGTCGATCGGAGCGCCTGGTCGACCAGCGCATAGTCATCCTCACCTTCCGGCGTCTGCTTTACGCGGTCGGCAGCGTCAGTGTCTGTTCGACCGGAGGGCACGGTGGTGTGCGTGGCGGAAACCGGATCCGACGCGGGGAACGTGTCTTCAAGCCCAGTCTCGAGATCGCCCTTCGAAGCTCGTTTGCGCTGGGCTTCCTGCTCGATTTCCATCGATCGTGCCGCGGGGGAATTTTTAGGGTCTGGCATTTCCGTTCTCCTTTGTGGGGAAGGAAGTCCGGCGTCGTCCCTAAGTTCCATCGCGCCTAACAAACTTTATCTCACCTTTGACCTGGTGGTGCTAAACCAGTCCTTCGCCGCCGATCCTGCATACGCACAGACGACACGAACCAGCCGCCCTATCATTTCCTAACACCCGACCACTAAGGCGTCCGGTCCGGGGGGCGAGCTACGTGTTCGAAACGGAACAGGGCCGCGTTGGAAGAGGCGCGAACGCCACTTGGGAGATGGCGGCCGGGCGTCTTCCGACCGCCGACTTCGACACGATCTCCGTCGGGGTTTGAGCAGAGCACGCCAGTTTGCGCCCGCAGATTCTCGACGAGATAGACAAAGCAAACAATACCCAGCTCTAGTAGCGAGGCGCATGCAGGCGAAACGAGGAGAGCCCAACAATGACGTTTGACCTTCAGGGCAGGTCAGTTCCCCAAAATCGGGCGCACACCACGAGGTAGCGCGCGTCCGGCGTTATAGAGGCCCGATCTCGTTGACGCTGCTGTTACCGGCTGCCCGGCAGGCTCTGGGGCTGATCAAGATCATCGATCGAATGGCTCTGGCTCATTCCCTCTTCCACCGGCCGGTCGCCTTCGCAAGCGTCTCACGGATGACCGTTGGGAGGTAGTCGAAATGTTCGTCCACCAGCTCGCACGAGCGAACCTTGGGTGAAGCTGACCGGCCCCTCCTCAGATATTGGCCGATGTCCGCGGAGGCGATGGTCGCCGCATCGGACTGGAATACCCCATCTTTCGAACCACCCGCCTGTTGGTCGCAGTCCGTGTTCCAGCCGTCCAACCACCGGAGATCCGCGAGCTACTCTCGCGACTTGCCCCCAGCGCGGAGAGTCGTTTTTCGCGAAAAGCGAAAACGGCTCGCCGTCATTTGAACGAGAGAGATAATCATCCTGCAGTGTAGCTGTGCAGGCGTAATCCATATTGGCAAATTGTGAGAAAATCCGACCTTTAGCATGCTCAGACAATGGAAACGCTGCCGTCTCGCCTACGATTATCTTGGATCGTCGCCATCATGCTCTTCACCTTCGCTGGGATGTGGATGATCGATGAGTTCTTCATCAACGTCGAGCAAGAGGTTGAATATCTGCAAGACGAGGAGTGAGCAGGAACCTGTTTTGGTGCTGTTGTCACGCTTGCGTCACGCGACGCCGTTCACCTTTTGTGATTAATTATCCGCGCTGATGCGACCTGGCGGACCACCCGGGAGCATTTCGTGGGACGTACCTGTATGTCGTGGCGAGCTTTTTAATCATTCGCTCGCGCGATGCTGGAACGAATTCCTCTTCTCGGCCCTTTGTCATCAGGCTCCTGGAGGAGGACATGTGATGGTATGGCTGATTGGAATTTCGATTGGACTATCGTTGCCCTGGATAATTCGTCGGAACGCGCTTCTGAACGCCTTCTGTTTCAACGGACCAAGTTCAGGGTTCGCGCTCTGGGGGTTGATCAGCATCATCACGATCCCGATTTCGACCGTTGCAGCCTTCTTCGCCCGCGAAATGCTTTGATGGAACATCGGACGGGCGTGGAGGTAATCCGCACGCCATCACGGAACATTTGCCTCCAGGGTTGATTATAGCGCGCGAACAGAACCCATTTGCGAGACACACATGAAGTTAAGTGAGCTGACTGAAATCTATCGCCGCGGCGGGCGTAAAGAGCTTATCAGCGCTATGGAAGAATTCTCGCAAGCTGAAAAGGCCCAAATGCTTGAGGACATAGGATTGGCGCCGCGCATCGGCCCTGGGCGAGCTCAGGAGAAAACCGGGCCGGCGGTGGACGTGCAGCCCGGTGAAGACGAGAGTTACTGATTTTGTCGCCCCGGGCTTTCGTCTCCGGCATGGTATCTTCAGAAATGATTGGGGACGCTAGGACGTCTTGCGAATTTTCACACCCATAAGCCGATGATATTCATCCTCCGCTGCTCCGTAGGAGCCCTTGGCTTCGTCCATCAGGCCAAGCCGGTTGACGACAATAATCTTGCCGCGATTAGCGCGGATGAACCCCTTGCCCTCCAGGATATGAACCGCAACCGTAACCCCGGGGCGCCGCACGCCGAGCATGATCGCCAGAAATTCATGGGTTAGCGAAATCGCGTTGCCATCCATCCTGTCGTGAACCATGAGAAGCCAGCGCGCGAGACGCTCCTCAAGCTTGGCATGGGCGTTGGCAAGGACGGTCGAGGACATTTGCGCCAGAAATGCCTGAATGTAGGCAAGCAGTTTACCGCGCAGCGTTGCACTGGTATCGATAACCTCCTGTAGCTTTGTGGATGTGATACGATACCCAGTACCTGATACCTGCATGAAGGTCGTATTCGGCGATTGCTCGCCACCAAGCACAATCGCAGCACCGGTCATGCCTTCACGCCCGGCAATCCCCACGTCTATATCCCGCCCGCCCGGTAGTCTGGCGACGATCGACGCCAGTCCTGATTCCAAAAAGACGACGTAATCGACCGGCGCGTGGGCTTTTTCGATCTGATAGGGAATGTCCAGCGTCACGAATTCGAGATGGGGAGCGAGAAGCGTGAGGTCGCTTGTGTCGAGGCTTTTTAGCAATTCGTTCCGGTATTGACGCTCGTCAGTCGGCATTCTCGTCCCCACAGCGTTCGGAGTGAATCCGACTCGATGCAAGGGAACCTAATGACTTGAAAATACAGAACAACCGACTGTCTTTTACCGTACAAAGAGCAATGCTTAAGGAGGCGACATGGGCCGCCTGCCCTCGCCCTCATGTCTGAAAGCTCGCGCTCCAGCCGCTGCTGCGCCTGCCCGCTGGAACAATTACTCTCTCCCAATGTTTCAGATGATCAAACGGAGAACATCGAAATGCACAGAACCATCAAGTTTATACTGATCGGGCTCGCTGCAATGAGCGGCCTGACGGTTGCTCCGGTTATCGCCGGGGCACAGGACATGGAATTGCGAGTCGGACCTGGCGGTGTCGGGATTTATGACCCTAATCGTGACGATGACCGATATGATCGCAGACGAGACCGAGGATGCGATCCGGACGACGCGCTTGACATTGCCCGTGGTGAGGGCCTTCGTCGTGCGCAGATCCTGCGCGTCACGCCCCGAAGCATCGTCATTCAGGGGTATACCCGTCGCGGCCCGGAGCGCATGCAGTTTGCCAACCGTCGCGGATGCCCGGAGATCACCCGGCGGTAAGGGAACGAAGCTAGGCATGAGCGCTGCGATGCTCTTGGAACTGCGTCTTTCAGTCAGCGCTCTATCCCCTATTGCAGGCTCCGGTTTTTGCTGGGGCTTTCTCTCTAGAACGAAATTGAGAGCACCGTCAGGCGCTGTACGACCCCCAGTCGTTCATTAAGTGGCCGCTGCGATTCCTGATATGTTCTTTGCCACTCATTTCCACAAGCAAATCGTTCGCTGATCTGGGTTTTCGACGTTACCGTCGAGGACGGCAAGCTGAGGGCGATCATGGAATACATTGATGCCTAGGCGCTTGACCGCGCATCAGCTTGGTGGTTCTTGCGCGGAAAGCGACTGGCGCGAGCAGCTGGTCAAAATTGGGCGTCGAAGAACATGCGCGGCTATCACAGTCTGCGAGGCTAAGGATGTGGGTTGTCCGCCGCCGAGATTGGGGCACGTCCATCTCTATGGTGGCATTCGGCAAAGGACGGGCCGCCGCCCGCTCCCAATCTCGACGAACACCCAGAGACTGACAGCGGGGAACATCCTGGCGGCCAAACTGTTCCTGCAAGACACGAACATGGAGGAACTGAAATGTCTGAAGACCTAAAGGTTGGATTCACTGGGGCTCCGTCAGAACCTGCTACCGGCGTCCGTAAGGTCGCCAGTGACGCATTAGATGCCGTGAAGCGGGAGACGAGCGCCGTCGCGGCGGGCGCGGTCGATCACCCGCACACAGCCACCAGTCTTTTTCTCGGCGTGGGCGCACTGGCATTCGTGGTTGGTTATGTGTTTGGCCGTGGGTCTGGGAATGACAGCTCCTCTTGGCGATAGCCGAGCTGTTAGGCTCCCCGCCTCGCTCCGCTCGGGAGCCGCGGGTTAAGGTCAGTCACCTGTCGCAAACATTGCAACAATGAGCCTCACCCGCTCGGCGCGGTGCGAGGCCCTTATTCGACCGTGGCGTTCAAGCTCTGCCAATCCGTGTAAAGCTGCCCAGAAATATTCTGTCGCGACCTCGGGGTCAGAGCAAAACGGTTCCACGACGACCATCATAGCGCCAAATGTATCTCGCAGCACTTTGGGCGTATCGGACTTGGCGAATCGAAGGCCACTCGGCAGGACGAACATGGCTTCGTACAGAGCTGGCCTTTCGAAAGCGAATACGAGATAGGCCGTCGCAACGTCTCGGAGTGCGTCTATCGGAGGTGCGCCGTCGCGGACAGAGGCCCGCAACGTCGGGCCTAACTCCGCAAAGCCCTCGAGCGCGACCGCGCCGACGATCGCGTCGCGATTTTCAAAATGGGCGTACAGGACCGGCTGACTGTATTCGATCTCTTGTGCAAGGCGTCGTACGGTGACGGAAGCCCAACCATCACGTTGCGCCAGCGTTCGCGCCGCGGCGACGATCCGCTGTTCCCGTTCCAGTCTCTCACGCTCTTTTCGCTCGCTGATACCCATTCTTTCGCCCTCGATCCATGCACGAGAGACTTTAGTGACCCTAATTAATCAGGGCAATGGTTGACAATCTAGCATCGCTAGATTTAAGTTCATCGCTATAGTAACTGGGCGATTAAACCGAAGGGTCTTTCCAAATGTCCTACCTCATATCGTTTTCACCGGGCGATGCGGCGACACTCGCGGCCGCTGCGGCATTTCTCGTGGGCAGCATCGTCAACGCCACCGCCCTTAAGACAATCCGCGATGAATTCGTCCGGTACGGATTTCCATGGTGGTGGTGCTGGGTTACCGCTTTGCTGGAATTCACGACAGCCATTCTCCTCGTCCTCCGTCCGACATTTGCGATCGGCGCTGCGCTAGGATCATGCATTATGATCGCCGCAATCTTCGCTGTCGTCCGAGCACGTGACTTCCGTCACACCCGGGCGCCGGCAGTCTTCCTACTTCTGCTCATGATCGCGATTACTGTCCAGGTCTCATAACCTCGGCGACAAGCCTTTAACCTCAACCACCATCAAACAGAAACACTTCGAAACCGCGCCGACTTCCGTCGGCGAGGCGCAAAAGCACGGCTAAAGGAGCCAGGCATGACCATCCACTCACCTTCAAGTATCGTCGTCGTTTATCATTCTGGCTACGGCCATACCCACCGCATGGCTGAGGCGGTCGCCAAGGGAGCCGGAGCAGCGCTCCACGCCATTGATGCCGAGGGTAACTTGTCGGAAAACGGATGGGCGGCGCTCGATGCGGCCGATGCCATCATTTTCGGCGCACCGACCTACATGGGCGGACCAAGCTGGCAGTTTAAGAGATTCGCCGATGCATCTTCGAAGCCATGGTTCTCCGCAAAATGGCAAGACAAGATTTTCGGTGGATTCACGAACTGCGCCAGCCTCAACGGTGACAAGCTAAACACGCTGCAATACTTCGTTCTTCTGGCGGGGCAACACGGTGGTTCCTGGGTCAGCCTGGCTATCAAGCCATCAAACATCAAGGCGTCGCTACGAGACGATGTAAATCGGATGGGATCGTATATCGGCCCGATGGCGCAATCTGACGCCGACGCGCCCCCCGAGGAGATGTCGGTCGGCGATCTTGAAACCGCACGTCTATACGGGGCGCGAGTTGCTGGAATTGCGCGACAGTATATGTCCACTCGATGAGTTCGACCGAGAAAGTTGGCAAAGCTCCGTACCCTTCCGCGCTATCCGCGGTAGGGTTTTGAGCAGCCACTCCCATGGCCACTTGGGCGACACCCGACGGCCTATCTCAACGGCCGAGGTGGCTTAGCCCTTGGCCGCCTTGTCGTAGCGTACAGACGCAGCCTCGATGTGAGGCCCATTTTCGAGCGACCATGCGCAAAGCGCTTCGAACGGCTCGCGGAGCGAATGGCCAAGCGGCGTAATCGCATACTCGACGCCGATCGGTTGCGTTGACAATACGGTCCTTGTCACAAGGCCGTTCCGCTCGAGCCGCTTCAATGCATCGGCAAGCGCCTTGTGGGTGATTCCGTTCAGACGCCGTTTGATCTCGTTGAAACGCGAAGGTTTCGGGCAGATCACAGTGAGGATCAAGATTGTCCACTTGTCGGCGATCTTGTCGAGAACAGGACGCACAACGGTCATGTTGTTGAGAGCGCACTGAGAAAGGGTTTCGAGGTCGGTATACTGGTCCATATCTAAGCTACTCAAGGTGCGTAATTGATATCAGATTTACGACGTATATCATCTTCCGACCATCAATAGGAAGGCAGGACGTATAATGGCCCGTATGCAGGACAAAGTCGCGCTCGTCGTAGGCGGCGCAAAGGGAATTGGTTTGGCGATCGCGAACCGGCTGGCTGCCGAGGGAGCGACTGTCTTCATCACTAGCCGTCGGATTGACGATGTCGAAAAGGCTGCCGCCGAAATCGGCGATAAGGTAGTGGGCATCGCGGCAAACGCAAGTTCTCCAGAAGACATGGTAAACGTCGTGGCCCAAGTTCAGCAGGCGAATGGACGTATCGATGCGCTCGTCCTAAACGCCGGAATTTCAGAGCCCGCCCAAATTAGCGAGGAAACGGTTGAACATTTCGACCGTCACTTCGACGTCAACGTACGAGGGACGGTTTTCGCTTTACAGGCAGCTTTGCCGGCAATGCAAGAAGGGAGCTCAGCCGTGCTCATAGGTTCAATCGCGGATGTCGCTGGCATCCCGGCCTACGGCACGTACGCCGCGACAAAAGCTGCGCTTCGATCCTATGCGAGGACATGGACGGCCGAACTGGCCAGCAGGGGTATACGGGTAAATGTCGTCGCTCCTGGGCCTACTGATACTGAGATGATGGCAGCGGTGCCTGAGGACGTCCGCGAGGCCTTGATCGCGCCCATACCCTTGGGACGGATGGCACGTCCAGCTGAAATTGCAGCGGCAACGCTGTTCTTGCTGAGCGACGAGGCGAGCTATATCGCCGGCGCTGAGCTGTGTGTCGACGGGGGCATGCGCCAAGTGTAGGAATTCTAACTGAACAAATTCGGACGTTCCAGCTCCGCCTGGAGCGTCCTCCATCGTCAATTAAAATTCCGGCTTTTCACCTTCAGAATATCGATGTGCCATTCCGGTGTGCCGTGTCTTTACGGCCGCCCGATAAAACTGGGCGATTAGGTGAACCTGTCGCCCGACCGCTGTAGTCCGCTGGAGCAAATTGGGCGTGTCTGATCTTTGGTGATTTCGCAAGGTAGTCCGCCCGATGGGCGCCGCGATGTCGCCAAGATCTTCCGCATCGCGAAGTGATATGAAAATCCGACGAGCGACGTGTTCCCGCAGCTGTTCGATGACGCGATCCACGCCTGGCGGACCGGCAAGTTCGAGGGTGAGAGCGTGTTTTAAGCTGAGGATCCGGGGCCCGGTCGCGCAGCGCTCGGAGGTGGACGCCGAAGATGCTGACAAAGCCGAGGATAATGCACCCTCCGACATGCCGGAGGAACGCCGATCAAGCCCGATGATGCCGGCATCCGCATCGATCTGAAGAGGATCCGGGGGGCCAAAAGTGATGTTAGTCAAGATCGGACGTTTGTTAGATTAAAGATAGACGGCATTTCACCTTAAATTGGACGGTCATTGATTTAAGAGTGGCCGTATGACTGATCATTCGAATTCGAAGCCCCGACGCGAGCCTCTGTGCATCCGTCTGAGACTGAAGCCTGCCGTCCTCAGAGCGCAGCCATGGAGCGGGTCGCAAGGCCGCTAGCAAGCGGAAGGACGGGCGGTGTCAGGACGCCCGTTGGAGACCGATAGCAGCAACGCCCAGTAATCCACCATCGCCAACTGGCCTTGATCCAAAGCCAGGTGCTTGCTCCCCGACCCTATAGTTCAAGGGTTGGCGGCTTCAGTGATTGGCATCCTGCTGTTCATTCTCTGCGATGATCACCATGCCTGAATATGCCACCAGTGTACCGTCTCGCGTATGAAACGCTCTGCCGAAGGCCGCGACGGCTTGATAGGTGTGTTCAAAACTACGAACCCGGTAAACTTGCTGCTGCGGGATGTCCGCCACGATCGTATCTGTTATCGCTTTTGCCAGTGCTGGCCGGTCCTCGGGATGAACTTTGTCAAGGTAGGAATCAAGGGGTAAGCCGTGTTTGGCGTCACCTGGGTCGACACCAAAAAGACGAGCGACAGCGCCGTCAGCAAACACGAGATTAGACCGTATATCCCAGGTGTAGATGCCCGGCTCGCCCGGCAAATCTACGCCCACTTCAGTCGAGAATACTCGGCCAACTCCAATGGACATTGCTGCTCCCCTTGAATTGTTAAGGAGAAGCTAATGCTACGTCGAACAACTTCAAGACGCATGGACGTTGTGTCCAAACTATCGTTCAGCTCGATTTGGCTGCTAGACGATTTAGCATTTCAACCAAGTCCGACACCGATCTGGCATTTGATTTTTCTTGAATCACGTCATCGGACACATGTCCGTTTATTAGGCCAGAAAGCCGGTTCAAATGAGTTGATAGTGCAGATTGGTGAGACGTCTTCTTCGGCAGCGCCGCCGCGCCCCTAGACTGTTCTAGGAGCCGTGCGAGGATCTTCTCAATACCGTGCCTCTTGGTGTTTATATCGGATAACATGGACGTGCCTCAAATCGGTGTGAAGTGTCCTTATATTCAGATCGTGACACTTATGCCAGAACAATAGAATGACATTCAATTTACCGGGCCTATCAATCTAGGGTCACTGACGGAGCGTCGGTTGAAATATCATTGGGAGCCTTTGGAACCAGCGGGGAATGCCGACAAGCCTTGGTTTTGTGAGGAACGACGAAATCGGCACTCATTTTACCGACGTAGACATGTCCGGAAGCGTTTTGTCGCCAAGCCAGCTTCGGGTTCAAGTTACTTGAGTTGATCGCCTCTACAGCTGCTTAATCAAACAGTTCAGATCGGCTTGGTTGCTGCGTGAGCCCCACTGGCGCGCCCCGCCGCAAGCGATATGGTCACGCAAGGTGGCAACCCAACGGACGGCTGACGTCGTTACAAACTGATCGTCATAAGGCCGCGAGGTTTTAATGTACTGGCAAGCCAAGTCCCGGCTTCAACTCAACCCGAATAAAGCTCTGGAACCATTGTGCAACTCCCTCGTTTCATGCTCGCAAGATATTCATTTCAAAAGGAGTTTTCATCATGGGTCGCGGCATTCTACTCTGGCTTCTCGGTGTTCCCCTGCCGATCATAATTCTTCTCGCTCTCTTCGTAAGATAGGGGTCAAAGATGTCTCTTTTGGAAACACAGGGAGGTATTCCCGTCGAATCCTCCAGATCCGCCATCTCATGGGGCCCGATTTTGGGGGGCGCTTTCGCGGCCATCGGGGTCACGCTCATTCTCTTACTTCTTGGCTCTGGTGTTGGCCTGACGATGGTCTCGCCCTGGTCTGGGGAGAGCAGCTCCGCGGCCACCGTAGGCATTACAGCCGCGATTTGGCTTGTCGTCGTTCAATGGCTCTCTTCGGCGCTCGGCGGTTACTTGACTGGACGACTCCGGACGAAATGGGCAGCCACCCATACTGACGAAGTCTTCTTCCGAGACACTGCCCACGGCTTCATCAGCTGGGCCATATCGACGGTTTTCGTGGTGGGTTTTCTGGCTTCGTCTCTAACCTCGCTGGCAGGCGCAGGCGCAAGTGCTGCAGGTGCTGCGGCAACGGCGGCTGGAGCGGCTACAGCGGCGTCCACCACTTCGACACAACCCGATCTCGCGACTTCCTATTTCACAGATGCCCTTCTGCGGCCTGAGCGCGTCAGCACGAATGCTTCAAGGGACGACGGCGCGGCTTCGGCCGAGATTTCGAGAATTCTGTTGAACGACGCCGCGAAGGGCGAGATTCCGGAAGGCGACAGGACCTACATCGCGAGCATCGTTGCCGCTCGGAGCGGATTGTCAGAGGCGGACGCCCGTACTCGGGTAGACGCGGTCCTCAAGCAAATCGACGACGCTGAGGTTGCCGCGCAGACTGCTGCTGACAAGGCAAGAAAGGCCGCAGCTACGACGGCGCTTGTCGGATCGATCTCACTTCTCATCGGTGCCTTTATTGCTAGTGCCGCTGCAGCTCTTGGCGGTCGCCAGCGCGACGATGAAGAGGATGTCCTCCTGATGGGCCGCGGCCCGTTCGCGTAATCCGTGGGCAAAATATTCCGTCGATGGTGTCACCATCGACGGATTTCCCTTCTATGCAGGTGTTCCCACCGTTTCCACACGAAGTTATAACTGTTACGGCGCTTTCCGTGGCTTACGTTTGCAAAAAAAACCGTGGGTAGGAGACCCACGGTTTCATATTTTTTCTGAGGACAGTCGGCCCCCCCTCCGCCGCGTATGTCACACAGGAGCTACGGCGCCTCCATGGAGCCCACCCAACAGCCAGAGAACGATCAAGACGACGACAATCAGACCGAGGACGCCGCCGAGCCCGCGGCCTCCATAACGGCCGTGAGCATAGTAGCCGCCGCCGCCGCCTAGCACGAGGATTAACACGACAATAATCAAAAGGGTACTCATGCGTTTTCTCCGAGTTTCTACGAATCAAATGACTTCGACCCGGACCTAAAATGACAGCATTCGCGGCCCAGCTACCGTAAACACTGGACACGCTGGGATTGTTCCCGCTCTAGGCGATCTCCAAGAATATCCGGTCGGCGACGAGAACACATCAACGAGCCGTTGAACATTCCCGCGCCAATGCCGTTCGAGCTGACTCAAGAGTGTTACCGATGAGGGGCGGCTATGGAATTCCGTCCGCAGAACCACCATATCTCATCCAAGCGGCAGCAGTCCCTTCGAGAGGGCCATTGATAGCGCTGCATCACCACAGAAGCACAGGAGAACATCATGACTGACGCCAAGGGCGCACCTGCGTCCGAAAAACCTTACGACGCAATCACGCTAGCGAAGAAACACAGGATCTCCGTCGAGGACGCACAGACGATCATCGAGGAGCACGGAGACAATCGGAAGCTCGTCGACAAGGCCGCCAGGCGCATCGCTGCCTAGCTCGCGGGTCAAGGAGTTCGACCATGACTATACAGAAAGGAAGGGCAGTCGAGGCTGCGTTGACGAAGACGCAGCGCGATGCAGTCACTGCGATCCGACGGTTTCGTCACCAACGGAAAGTCGGCAGTACGTGGCTGGTCGGAGACCGTCGTCTCTCTCGGGGTGTCATTTCTGATTTGGAGAAGATGAGGCTTGTCCGAGAGGTGACGGCAGGCGGCAGTCCCGTCCTCACATACATCGGTGAAGGCGACTGAGACCATAGGCAACGGCTCCTCATTCCTGCAAATGAAAAGGGCGCTTCTCGACATCACGTCGGAGCGCCCTTGTTCGGAGATGGCGACGTTGCGGCGGGGCCATCGTCCGAGAACAGTATCTGAGCGGATTCGCAAATGCCTCGCAAGTGACGCCTTTCTTCCCGCTTTCGATGGGGCAAGCTCTACCCACATCCTTTCCACTGTCTATCCACAGGGTATCCGCAGGCTAACTGATTGATCTCAGGGCACTCTCGCCTTTCGCCGCCATGGTGTGGATAAATCGAGTGCGACGAAATGGTTACAGAGGGCTTTCCATTGGCCGAAACGGATTCCGTTTAAGAGTCGATAGGACTATTGTCGCCAACGCTTTCCTTGAGAGCAGGCGGCGGACCTCGGAGAGCGCGGCGGCGAGCACTCGATGCTCCCGCCGCTTCCACGCCCTGGCGAAACGGCCATCTTCCACCGTCTACGACCTGAAGTCGAACTCCAGTCGCCGAGCTGCGCACCGGAATCAATTTCTGAGCGCGATTCCGTAAGTCATTGAAAAATGATTCGTTTCGAGTCGGAACGAATCACCCTCGCACGTCTTTGAATCACGACCCAAGTGATTCGGAGTGGAGCGTCATGGCATCGGGACACCGCGCACAGTGGAAAGGCTTTCTTAAATTTGGTGAAGTGAGCTGCGGCGTGGCCCTCTATACAGCGGCCAGCACATCCGAGCGCATCACTTTCAACACGATCAACAAGGCGACGGGTAACCGCGTTAATCGCGTGTTCGTCGACAGCGAGACCGAAGAACGGGTTGAGCGGGAATCTCAGACCAAAGGCTTCGAGATCGAGAACGGGCAATACATCATCATCGATCCCGAGGAAGTGGCAGCGACAATCCCGGAGAGCAACAAGACGCTCGAGATCGACGCTTTCATCCCATGCTCCGAAGTCGACGATGTGTATTTCGACAAGCCTTATTACCTGACCCCGGACAAAATGGGTGCCGACGCTTTCGTGGCCCTTCGCGACGGCATGAAGAAGTCGAACGTCGCAGCCATTGCTAGAGCTGTCCTATTCCGCCGGGTGCGCTCGGTGTTGATCCGCCCCCATGGCAAGGGCCTGGTGGCAACCACCATGAACTACGACTACGAGGTCCGATCCTCGAAGAAGGCGTTCGAGGAAGTTCCCAAGCTGCAGATCGAGGGCGAAATGCTCGATCTCGCCAAGCACATCATCAGCACGAAGAAGGGCACGTTCGATCCGGCAACGTTCGATGACCGCTATGAAGCCGCCCTCGCCGAATTGGTGAAAGCCAAGATCGAAGGCAAGGCGCTGCCGAAGGCAAGAAAGGTCGAAGTCTCGAAGCCGAACGACCTGCTAGCCGCCCTCCGCGAGAGCGCCGGATTGCTGAAGTCTGGGGCGTCCACCGAGTCCAAACCGAAACGCACTGCGGCCAATGCCAATCAGGGCACAGGTCGGCAGCGCGCCGCGCGCGGGGTGGCCGCGAAGGCCGCCTCCTCCAAGGCTGCCCCGCAGCGCAAGGCAAGCTGAGGGAGATCGATCGATGGCACCCAAATATTATTGGAAAGGCTACCTCAAGCTCTCGCTCGTCACCTGCCCCGTGGCGATGACCCCGGCGACGTCCGAGTCCGAGAAGGTCCGCTTCCACACCCTCAACAAAGACACTGGAAACCGGGTCGTTTCGCAGTACGTCGACTCCGTGACCGGAAAGGCACTGAAGCAAGGCGCAGAGGCCAAAGGCTATGCTCGTGGTGAGAATGACTACGTGATCCTCACGGACGACGATCTCGACCGCGTCGCTCTCGACACCGTTAAGACCATCGACATCGAGAAATTCGTCCCTCCGGATTCGATCGAGTGGGTTTATCTGGAGAAGCCTCACTATCTTACCCCCGATAACGCCGTCGGCAACGAGGCCTTCGCGGTTATCAGAGATGCCATGAAGTCGGACAACGTCGTCGGCGTCTCGAAACTCGTGATCGGTCGCCGTGAGCGTGCCGTCATCCTCGAACCCCGCGAGGAAGGCATTGTCCTGTGGTCACTCCGTTTCGGCGACGAAGTGCGCCCGGAGGAGAGCTATTTCGAGGACATCGAGGACGAAGCCGATCCCGACCTGATCCCGCTGGTACAGAAACTCATAAAGCAGAAATCGGCACACTGGTCGCCCGACATGGTCAGCGATCCAATACAGACGAGCCTGCTGAATCTGATAGCCGAGAAGAAGAAGGCGATGAAGCCGAAGAAGGCGGCCAGAGGCAAACGTTCGGATGCCGCTCCGAAGGATAACGTCGTCAACATAATGGATGCTCTGAGGAAGAGCGTCGATGCCGATCTCCGAGGTAGGAAGGCGGCCTCATCCCATGCATCTTCTTGAAACCAAAGTCGCTCACGAAAAGACAGGGTGGCGCGTAGACTTTCTTGGCGACGACGGGGAGTTGGTGTCGATCAAGGTCGCTGACGGGCACGCATTCAGCGAGGAAGAGGCCATCGTTCACGCCAAGGAGGTAATGGTGCAACTGACTGCATTTGGCACCCGCGGTGGCGGTCGAAGCATTAACGCCTATGACGCTGCGAGCAATGGCAACTTCGACGACGAGCCGCCGTTCGGTACTTGGCACTGATATGTGACATTTGGCAGATGGCACGCGTGAATGAGACGTTTTTTCCTCACACGCCTGATGTCGCGGCTTCACGCTGCCTTCAAGCGAAGCTGTGCCTGGGGCAATGGTGGCTCGCTTGATGAAGGTGAATGGCATTATCGCTGAAGATCCGGAAGACGACAGACGCTAATTAAAGCGCCTTTTACAGTTCCAAAAAAGCGCGGCCGCTTTGGTCGTTCCGGGCACGGTCGGGCTACGATCTCGGAATAGTGCGACGGCGTACCAACACTGTCACGAAAGCATCGCCCAAATGCAGAGACGCAAATCTGGCTGCCATATACCTACCCCTTGACTATTGCTTCATGAATGGCGCGCGCGACCTCAGGCTTGTCGCTCACCGAGATAGCACAATATGGTTGGCCCCGCTCAGCACTAAGGGCATGAAAGGCAAAAAGCGCTGCAAGTGGAGCATGCCCGTAACACCGTGTCTGAGTTGAGGTTCCAGGTGAATAAGCCTTCTACGCCAGCACGTGTGAGTGCCGCATCGCATTTCATCCATCCTTGTCTGCGTCGCGTCGCCTTCCTGTCGAGTCAATCGGTGGGAACAGACCGCTCTCGCCGTCGTTACTGCATGAATATGGAGGAGAGCATGACACGCTACCTTGACACGCCGGCTGCCGCGGAGCCGCCAAAGCCTGACATAAACACGCACATCCGCACCAATCCCAGGGTGAAGGGGATACTATGGACGGCGGGAATTGGCATGGGACTTCTCATCGTGATCGATACTGTGATTTCTCATGTCCTATAAGGATGCCAGATCGGTCGATAGCCGCACCCATGTCAGAGAGGATCGATACCAGGCAATCCCGGGCGAGGACGGCTGGACGGTGGTGGATCGCTTGAGCGGTCTTCCAGCGGCTTCCAACGGCCGCGACTTCATCAAACTAAGAAAAACAGACGCGCGCGACATTTCAAATGAACTCAATAATTGCGAAAGAGAGGGCAAGCCCAGCCCGCTACTGTAAATTCTCTGATCGACGATTTCCGCATCGGTGCTTGCACGGGAAATCCACATACTTTGATAACTGAGCGGCCCGCCGGCAGCTATTCCGGGGTGTTGGGCCGCTTTGAGGCTTCTTCGTAACGGCGGATGTCAGGGCGCCATTCAACTGCCTTTGACGATCGCATAAAATTAATTTTACGGAAAACCAGCGACCCAACTGCTGGAGAAAAGCATGCGCTCGGGATCGCCATCGAGGCCCTCGGTGATATCGAAAGCAATTAAGCGCTCGACGACCCCATCGAAGTCATGCATCCGCAATGCGAGATGCCAGCTGTTGCGATCAATCGCCGGCCACTTACGGGACGTTCCTTCGTGGTCTACCGCGTGCAGCTGCAAATCGCGCACCCGTGGCGTCCCTCACCGGAAAGTCAAGACGTGGAATATCCGTCAGCCCAACCAAGTCTCGGTAGGATAGGGGCGAAGTTTTGAGATCCGCCGTGATGATCGATGCGTGATGCAGAGCAGGAACGGGATTCTGTCTTCGAACCGCCAGCGCGCAATGCGAGGTCAGGGACCAGAACCATCTAGTGAGCAGCACTTGCAGACCGTCGTTTCGGTTGTCCGATACGTTCGAAAACCCATCCGCTCGTAGTACGCCTGTGCAATGTCGTTGCCTATTCCGATAAAGGCCTCGATTTTCTCAAGCCCCGCTTCGATGGCCGCCTGTCGGGTCGTCCCGAACAGCTCGCGCCCGACACCAGTCCTGGCTGCGTCTGGAGAGACATGCGTGCCGACAATGCCCCATCCAACTGGCGTGTCATAGGGATTATCATCAGTCGCTCGGATCAGCGATTGAAAGCCGAGTAGGTTTCCGTTGTCGTCCTCGGCCAGGGAACAGCGGATGCCAGCCGGATTGTCGATATAATGCTCGCGAACGAATTCGACGTCTGCTCTTGCCGTCCGCTTTCCGGCAGCAACCAGCCGCTTGAGCATTTCACTTATAGGAAGAGCGTCTTCAGCCTCTGCTGTCCGAATCTTCACTGTAACCTCGCTCCGGAGCTGTGGTGATCGACCGCCGGCCGTCTCAATATGTCGGCCGCACCGGGAATGTAGGTCGAGACAGCACGACTACGCTAGAGTTGACGACCCTGGTTTTGAGCCTGTTCCAGTGCCAGCGCGTGGCGTTCTTTCTTTGCCTCGCGTCTACGCTGTTCCGCTGTCAGGAAATTTCGTGCCGTTTGCGCGAAGCCTTGACGCGGCTCGTGTTTCCGTAAGTTGGAGAAGTCGCTGGGCTGTGATGCCGAATTCTCGGTCATGGGTGTTTCCTCTATTGCCGGGAGAGAACGCGCCAAGCAGTGAAAGGATACGGCGTCCGCCTGATTTTTTTCATGAGGATGGTATTGTCGTCACGATCGGCCTTCCATCGCCTGGATCATCATCATCGTATAGTCATCCATTGCAGGCGGCGGCACGTCGTTTTTGACCGCCTGCTCCGGCAGGATTTTATGCGCTGGATTGCCACCATGCGCGAATTGACGCGCCGACTTCTTTGCTCGGCTTGCCTTCAGGTCGATGCCGTTATCTCTGTTGCGTGACATCTTTGTGCTCCGTCTGCGACTTGATTCCTTCATGAACGGCAAGGAAGGAAATTCGTTCCGTGCGGAGTGGCCCGCGAAAAGGAAGAGAAGTGTGTCTCTCACTCGGCCAATGCCTGATTTTCAGGCGTTGACCCTACATCCTGTCGATCTTCCCAAAATGAGCGGGTTAATCACTTTCGCCAAATGTCGTCGTAATACATCACAAGTGGCGGGGATCAAGCGGTAGAACCCGATCTTGAACAAGGTCCGGTACCGACACGGCTTAGCGACGCTGGGCACTGCTACCCAGCTGTTCTGGCGCCGTACATCTGATTGTTGATCTGAATCAAAGCCGGCGAACTGATATCCCACTCGAGCCTACGTGTCACGCGGCTCAGATCTGGCGCGCTGGTAACGAAGCGCTCGTCGTAACGGAGATAGAGTGTCTCGAAGAAACTGGTCGTTGCAAGCGGGCTGGTTTCAGGGGGGAAAGGTTCGAAAAGCTTGTTCTTGGTGGGGCCTTCCATTTCGACCAGGCCGAAACCGATTGCTTCATAGCGGCTGACATCGTCACGGATCCCACGGCGCCCGACGAGCTCGCGCAGCGCATTGTGGAAGCGGACGATCCCGGCCACCGGCTCGCCGCCGATTGCAATCGCAATGTCGTTGGCCGCCAGGGCCTTCGCGGGGGCAGTCTCATTGCTGACGTCGTCAACAGCTTCGGCAGCGATATCGAGCGCGCGTTCCGTTTGTCGGTTTGCCCGCAGCAGGACGAGATAGCCGAGGACGAGAGCCGGATAGGTGATATGCAAATTGGTGCATTCGCCGATCGTCTCTTCCATGCGATTGGTCAGGTTACGGAACGCACCGGTTACGCCCTTGCAGGAGACAGCGAGTACGGGGCCGATCCCTTCCCTGGTCACGACAACATCGACGTTCTTGGTTTTCAGGCCGCCGAGCACAGTTCGTTCGCCGCCGCCGGCGACGGATGGATCATAGTGGAGAATAGGCACGCGGCCAGATTTGCGCTCTACCCGAAATGGCGGTCGCGGCGTGATGTCGACTGGATCGAAGCCTCCCTCGATCACCAGCCGGCAGGCAACATACCAATGCAGAGGCTTGATGTGGCTAGCACTTTGCGTCTTGCCTGAGAATTCCGCGAATTCCCTGAGCGCGTCTGCTTCGGTCGTCCAACGGCAGACATTACCTTCGATTTCAGTCGGCATAGTGTCTCCAGCGCTGAAGCGTCTGGATGGAGTCCAAAATTGCCTCGGAGGACTTCTTGTCTACCACGCGACCAGCCGGAAAGAGAATGTTACCGGCTTCACGCGGCTCCAGCTTCAGCATTCCACCTCCAAGCGCGTGGCCTTCGATCTCGCAGCTCAACCGGACGAAAGGCGTTTCCCACGAGGGGAGGAGTTTCGCTGCGAGCTTACGGTCGCGCAGCCTCACAGCGTGGACACTGTTTGTGCAGGTAACACCTGCGTCGTTTTTGACAAGGCTCGCTGCGCGGCCCGACATGTACTGAAGGATGTAATCGGGCTCCTGGACATCGGGAACCGAATACCAGGGGTCCCTCACCCGGCATTTATAGGCTTGCCGGGCTTCCCGACCAGGATTGCTATTGAGATAGCGCCTGACTGTGGCCGGCACTTCCTGTCCGCGGCTGATCTTGAGCAGCAGCATTGCCTGGTCATTGGCCTGCCAATCCGTCACAGTAGACTGGGTGATAGCGTCTTTCGGGAGCGAGCGCGCGTTGCGCACCGAGGGCTTGAGGAACTGTGATGGGATCCCAAGTTTCTCAGCCAGGGACGGTTTCAGGTGGAAGAAGTCGTTGTCGCCGCTAACATAACCGATCCCAACGGCTGCGAATTCCGAAAACCGACGGCTGTCCGGGTCCGCCGCGGCTACCTGATAAATCCCTCTTACCTCTTCCGAAATCAGGTACGGCCGCAATCTGCTATTCCAGATAGAACGCCACTCTCCGACGTTGACAAAGGTTGTTGCCGCGGGCGGTTGTGCGGCCGGTCTGTATTGATCTACAACTGACAGCTCGATGCGATCGGTCTTTTCGCCGAAGCCGTCGGCATAGAGAAGCCAGCAATCTTCGGACAGTTGCGGGAAGAGCTTCTGGCGCACGGCGACGATTTTCACCTGCCGGAACGAGGCGACGAGATACTCGATTAGCGGCGCAGCATAAGGAGCGTGGCCGATCTCGGCCGGCACGACAAAAGCCAGACGGCCGCCGGCCTTCAAAAGCGTAGCTGTCGACACCAAGAACGGCGCCCATGATGATGTCAGTCCGCTGAAGCGTGCGCCATGCGATAAGCAATGGGCGAGAGCGCGTTTGCGCATGTCGCCCTTGAAGGTCTGGTAGCGGATGAATGGCGGATTGCCGGCTGCACACTCGAAGCGTTCCGACGTCTCCGCCGCCCAGGTGAAGAAATCGCCCTCGTGCACGAGCGACCAGGGAGCGCGGTCCATGGCAGAGCGCGCTGATACGAAGTCCTGCTCGATGCCGACGGAATTGCGGTGGTGGACAAGGAAGTTGCCATCGCCGCAGGATGGATCTAGCAGCCGATCGTCGTCATGACGCAGCGCCCAACGCACGAGGGCGGCCGCAATATCATCCGGCGTGAAATACGCGCCCGATTGCTTCTGCGGCGGTCGAATCGATTGTCCTGTGTCCATGGCGCCACCTTAGGGAAATGGGAGTGCTTTTCAAACATAGACGGGCATGAGTTTCAAGAACATAAATAGAACGAGCGTCTGTTAGCCTCGAAGCTTTTTTTGCTTGAAGGTGGCCGGTTTGGAATTGGGGACGAACTCGCCATTCGTCCTTTTGAGAGATTTCGTCGAGAGTAAACCGTCAGCCGACAAAGACATGCAGGGCAGCCCGGCACCGTTGGACAGGAAGCGGCGATTGGTACTCAGGGAAACTCGAAGACGAGAGATTAGCGCTGAGGCCGTCTTGCTCCTCCGGCAGACCGAGGGCACCTGCGAACCGATAAGGGCCAGAAAGACAACAGATCGATCCAACCCAGCGCCACCATCAAACAAGCAAACCGCCAGAGCTCTGTTCAATGATGCGTAGCCCCGATCGGGGGATTGGTCCGTCCAAATGCGTAGTTTCAGCGCCAGACCCTGGAGCTAACAAGACCCAACGAGGACTGGCTGCACCCACGCACATGCGGCCGTAGCTCCTCGACCAGCAAGCCCGGATACGTTGCCGTCGCTGCTATGGCAATGCTTGTGCGGACAAATGAATAAGCTTCCATCTCGTCGAGGCATCCGCCATGATGGACGCTGCCTTTTACATGCGTCACAGTAGCTCTGTCCCAACCTATCGAACGAAACCCGCGTGATAGCTGGCGTCCTCTATCATGAGCACGTAAAATTGTTTTCTAACTCGGGCCACAGGCAACGGAAATCAATCTCAGAGTTGGCGCTCTTTTGCGGCCAGCTGAAGAGGATTTGCCGGCAGATGAACACTCGCAGCATGCTAAGATGGCGCTTTCCAACGTTACCGGAATGTCGTTCCTCTAGCCGCCGACACCCGGCGTCCAGCCCTCGCCGCCTGTCTTGGGGAAGAGCTCCGTCACATTGGAACCGTTGGCCGGAAGGGGGCCGGAAATTGGTTTAGCTCGCGATCGCCGTTCGCCGGCCGCCTGCACGACCGATGCCAACCCCTCGCGCTGCTGATAATAGTCAGGCTTCTCCGGAAGATGGAGTGTAAATTCAGCGCATATCCGCTCGATAAGGTCCATCGCCTTTGCGGCTAAAACCGCATATCCTTCCTGGCGACGTTCAAAGAAGCTGTCGAAACCGGGGCTCGAGAGATCGAGACTGTCCAGCGCATTCCCAAGGTTGGCGACGCGGTTGGAAAGCCACAGGGTCTCGTTGAAAAACTCGTCTCCGAGCAACATGATATCTTGAGCCGGCGGCAGAACCAGAATGGGGTCTGGAGTGTGAAAGACGAATTCACCCTCGTTGACGGGGTTAAACTCTGGCTCGTCGTTGGCTGCGGCGTAAGCGGCGCCAACGAAATCGTCCAAAGCAAGGACGGTCAGCATCGCGGACCTGCGCGCGGCCGCCTTCTCGACGCGTCTACGACCGCCACTCGCCCATCGTAACGCGCTCGGCACGATCGAACCGGCCGCAAAACCGCCCGCTCCGATGATTGCTCCGATCACCATGATGCCCTGCGTTGTCTCGAAAAACTGCGTCAACACCCACCTCGTAAAGTTCGAGAAGTGACTTGCATCGGTCGCACGCAGCACGGAATGACGACCGGCTTCTGCAGTGTGCCTCGCTTGGAAGCGATTGGAAATGCTTCTCTTAAAATGCGACCCGACCGGGCAGCTTTCAAGGGCCGGCCGCCATCATATCAGACAGAGTGAGCGGGCCTTGAGGCCCTTCATTCCACAATCGGCGCCGACCTGTCACGCGCGATTGCCGGCTGAGACGACAGAGAAGGCCGCTTTTCACGCACATCCGCCAATCGATTGGCTTTTCTCAGCTCTATTTGCAAGACCTGCTTCGTTTGGCCGAACCGGTCAGGGCCTTAGATATCAAGCGAATTTCAGGTGTTGAACCGCGCAAGCCTTCCCCGAAGCTCTGCGTTTTCCGTAATCAGCCGCGCATGCAGCATCTGCCGCAGGCGATAGTTCTCTGCTTCGAGTTCGGAAAGTTCGTCCGCACGCAGAACGGCAACCTGTTTTGCTCGTCGCTGCCGGACCGGCGATCGCGAAACACGTTCTGGCTTGCCGGGCTGTCTAGCGGCAGCAACGGTATGGACAACCTCATCCAGGCCGGCACTATCGGTTTGAGCGGTGCCATGCGCTAAAGCCTCACGCTGTGTCTCTCGTGCCTCTTCTTCAGCTGGTAAACTCAATGCTTGCTTTGCATTGCCTTCCGAAGACACGGACCTGTCGCGATGATCGGATGGAACCGCTTGGGGCAAGGTCTTGGCTGAAATAGCAGGCGCCGGCTCCTCGCCCCTGTCCGCTTCAGTTTCGCGCGTCAGCGCCTCAAGGTCAGTGCCGCTCCAGATGGAGGCTTTTGCGCCACGGGTTCGGCGGCGCGATTGCCTTACTTCGACAACGAAGGCTCGCTGTTGTCTTCTCATGTCATTCCTATGTTACGTATTCGGGTCCATCAGCCGCGTGTAAAACGCGCATGCATCGCCTTAAGCTGTTCGTTCTGCGCGCGCAACTTGCCAGCCAACTGGCGCCTCAATTGCCTGATCTCGTCATCCAGCTCGGCAGCTTCGGAACCCAAAGCCGGCTCAGCTTTCAACGGTCCAACGCGAGGCCGTAACTTGGACCGCTTCGCTGGCGGGGAAACCGGCGGCGTTTTCGATTTATTTGCAGGCGGCGCGCCCGTTTCGGCGGTATTGGCTTGCGGCTGTTGAGCCCCTCCGCCTGGCGCACGAGCATTTTGCTTTGGCTGCCTGACCGGGGGCGGGGGCGTTGTCTCGCCAGCGATTACTGCCAATGGCGTCTTGCCAGTCTCTGTCCCATCACCAACAGCTGGCGTATTCCCCGCAGAACGACCCTCGTCCATGCTGCTGTTGGTCGAGGGGGACTGAAGGTCGACCAGGGTCTGTGGCGACGCAGGAACCTGCACCGTCTTGTCGGCAGGATCCTCATGCAGGACGGGATCCTCTTCGCCGATCTCCCTGTTCGCATCGCGGCGCGAGATGAACTGGCCCAGAAGTTTCCATGGTGATTTCATGTAATATACCCCGAACACATTGCAGCCGGGGCCGCGGCGCGAACCCGGTTGCCAGACCTTAGGGATCTAGGATCGACGGCAGCCTGAGCAACCGCCGTCGCTGGTAATTACTTAACGCCGAGCTTCTTGCGAAGGTCGACATTTTCGGCGCGGAGCTTGTCACCGAGCTGCTTGCGCAGGCGCTTGTTCTCGTCTTCGAGCTTCAGGAGTTCGGTCATCTCATCGGCGGCGGAAGAAATCGCGACCGTCGCAGCAGTCTGGGCCGCAGCGCGCTTGCGCCCGTCAACCTTTGGACCCTCCACCTTGGCTTTGCCTCTACGACGTACCACAGGCTGGGCATCTGGCTTGGTCTCGTCAGCCTTTACGGCGGCGCTCTTGCGCCCTCTTCCGGTCGTGGCAGCTGCGACAGGAGCAGTAGTGGGCGCAACTTTAGGCGTACGGGGAGCACGTTTCTTCTTTTCAGGAGCAGATGCAATCGGAGCAACACCCGCCGTGTCGGCAGCAGGGTTCTGGGTAATTTCGTCGGCCATCGGTTTTCTCCCTTTAAAGGCGAAGATGTTGTCGGATGTCCAACGCGCAGAGTCAATCGAGCCGCTTGGACGGCAGAATGACTAGCAAGCGAATCTTGTCCGGAGGCGACCTCGTTCCTTCCGGTCTCTTTCACAGCGGACGCATCGATCGACCGGTTGCGCACGGTCAGGTGAAAATGTCGATGGCGAAAGATTATGTCTGGTAAGGAGGCGCACCTGAACCTAGCGTCTGAAAAGAGGAGCTGACAAACTACTCACGCCGGCATTGCGCTTTGAGACACGCATCAAATGCGGAGCCCGCCGCGCGTCAAGCGGGGGTCAGCGGGCTCCTGCCGCGAGGCGGCGACGCAACTTGGAACGCGCAGCTGAGTCGATCCAAGCGCGGCATTCTCCGCTCCACAAGCATTCCGCAATAGGTTTAAATTCGGGTGAAAGCCGTGCCGTTTTGAGACACCTCTCTTGTACGAGCGTAAGGATGCAATACGCCATGTCATCTTGGTGTGAATGCGGGCCGGTATGGTTTCGCGCGATAATCCGGCCTTTTACCCCAATATGAGGCAATAGATCGGGAGCAAACTATTGTATCGAAACGGGTCATGCGCGCCGGGCTCTACCAAGTCGTCCATTCGATCTTCGCCGTTACCGTCACGGCGGTATTTCTGGCATCGATATCGCGCCATTCGTCTCGGCAGGGTTCGTGGTGGTAGCTGTCGTATACGGGGGATGGTCGATCTGGCATCTGGTGCCACTTTGCCATCTTTCCCTAATTGCAGGAGCGATCTACTTGGTCGGACCCGCATTCCGCAAGCCGCGCTTCTCCCTGACGTGACATCAGACACCTCGCCATACTGGCTGCGTCCTAGCGTTTACCTTGAAGCTTAATATCAACAGCGGGTTATCGTCCGGGTTGGCTACTAGGACCGAGGACGTCTTGCGCAAACGCCGCATGACGATGCTGGATTGCGTTTCACGCGTGCGGCTCGAACGGATTTCAAGATCGATCCCCGCACCGACAAGGTCACTATTGTGCTCAGTTCCGACCACCTCAACGGAAACATCCGGATAGCGCTTGAGAAAATTTTAAACCGTCCGGGTGACGACGAGCTCAACGAATGGCGTCGGACATCCCAGCCGGGCAAGCCCCTGCGGCCGCTCCTGCGCGCTGATGACTGCATTTCTCGCGTCCTCGGCGGCCTGCAGGATCGCGACGCAGGGTTCATATAAAGCTCTTCCGATCTCCGTTACGTGAAAATTGCGCGTTGAGCGCTCTATCAGCCGCGCGCTCAACTCATCCTCAAGTTTCTGGATGCGAATACTGAGTTTCGACCTTGCAATGCCAAGGCTGCGGCTGGCTGCCGAATAACCGCCATGGGCGACGACAGCGGTGAAGTATCGACGGTCATTCAGTTCGTTGACCGACATTGCTGTCTGGATTTCGACGCACCGGTGCGGGTTCTCGTCCACGCCAGCGTTGCGCCTTCAAGATGTTCAGCTCATCAACGTCAAGCCCAAGTGCTTGGCATCGTTAAGCGAATACCTCTCAGCACGAACCGCGGACCAAAACAATGATCTTTGGTTGCTTCCGTTTTTGCGGCCGGTAGATTAACGCTAGCCGTAATTGCGGTACATCACCTTACGGAAGGCGTACAGTTTGAGCGACGAACACGAGAGATTGGCTGAAAAGAAAGCCGCCCTTCTTTCAGCTATGGCCAATCCCAACCGGCTAAAGATCTTGCTGGCGTTGTCGAGGGGCGAAACATCCGTGGGCAATCTTGAGCAGTATGTTGAGCTTTCGCAATCAGCGCTCTCCCAGCACCTCTCCAAGCTTCGGCACGACAAATTGGTCTCCACGAGACGGAGCGCCCAGACCATTTACTACGCAACACGCGATCCTCGCGTTCTCAAGATGCTTTCGGTTCTGGAAGAGATTTTCGTCCAGAACCAACGGGGCGGCAGACACGCGCAATCGTCCGGCAAATGACCAACACTTGCAATCTCGCAGATTGTATTTCGCGTTCGCAACACGTTCTCACATTTGTCACTCCCTATATTCTTTCTTGCTAATTTTCGTTGCGGCAGCCGATGACAGGGATGTCCGTGAGAGGCCTTGGCGAATTCGCTTGAGACTGATGCGGGGGGGCTGCCATCCGGGGCAAGATGCTGTGCCAAGACCGTCGCGCTTGATATGAAACCATCCTCGGGTCAAAATCTCGCATGGCCGATTGAAACGTTGCTGGGAGCGTTCAGCACTGTCAACCAGAGATTGGCGAAGGCGAATTCTCTGGTTGTTCGGCAGATCCGCGAATGTTGAAAGACTATTCGATATGCAGGAAGCGGCGGCTCCGGGGATCTTCACCCCGCCCAACGCGAAAGCGGCGGCGAGCATCGGGCGGGGTGAGCAACGGCAACGCAACATGCCGTAACGAGGACCGTTCAACGAGCCTATCGTCACCGCATCCTGTTAAGTCGGGTTAAGCCTTCATCGAGGATCAAGGTAGCGGGATCAGGTCTGCAGATTAAAAGCATAGCGGCGGGAAACGAACTGTCCATCGATCGCATGCCGATGACCGCTTTGAAATTGCTAAACCGGGTATTGCTGACGCTATCGATCGGCATCGACCGCGACCCTCTTGGCAGTAGATCGAGCTGAACACCATCCACAGGCGCCATTTAGGGATCGGCTTTGCCGGAGCCGCCGTTCGGTCCCGCAACCGCATGTTCGAGCAGCTTCAGCAACCCTGCAATAATCAGGACGACAGCAAATGCAATTGGTACTCCGACAGTCAGCATGAACATCGACGCTCCCCCACCGCTTATCTTGTCAGTTTTGCCGTGCCTGACGAGAATACAACCGGGCCATACGACTTAAGCCGAATGGGATGCCTGTAACCGCTTCTCGCTACGATCACGCCGTTATCCCCCTGATAGCCAAGATGTGCTGCACCGAATTTGCGCGATTGTGACGTCGTGGCATGCAGGAGGAAACATGACGATTTTGCGTTTGGCATTCTGTTTGATCGGTGCGTCTTTTGTGGTTGCCGCTGGCCTGATCCACTATGCGCTTTCTCACCCCGCTACCGTTGGCATAGCCGAGATCGATACGGTTTGTTGCACACATGTCCAGCAGCAACTGTTCATATGGTTCACCTTGCTTTGCACAGCAACGCCAGGAGCGGGCTGTCATTGTCTGGGCAAGCCACCTGTGGGAATGGCACGAGGTGTAGGGCCGGGTAATCCCACCGTAGAATTGCCGTGAGTTCGATAGCATGCTTACTTAATTTCTGGCAGCACCGCAGCCGCCGGTTTCGCCCCAGGGCAGGCCTAGGACCCGCCGCGAAACCCTCACGGTGGGTCTTTTGCATTGGAATGCACTCCCGCCGGGCCTACCTCGTAGCTAAGTGCACCGATCTATCCCCAACAACTGCCGTATTCATTGGGCGACAGCGGAGGCCGCAGGGCGCTCCTTGTACGCGCCGCAGCGACATTACCTGCACATTCGCCATGGGCACCAGCTGGAGGCGCTCCATTTCGTAGCGGACTAGAACTTCGCCGCACCGCGTTCGCGCAAAGGAAGCGGACGCTCGCGTCAGCCCGGCCTGCACCGCAACGTCGTAATCGTGGCGATGGCAAACAAGCTCGCCCGCATTGCCTGGGCCGTATTGCGAAAGGAACGTCCATTCGATCGCGCGTGGGGCGCCATCACAGCGTAAGAAGATCGGCTGCGTTTATCTGCAGCCCATGATGTTTGCGAGAAGGACCATAGATGGCCTGACAGTTGACCGGCGTACGGAAAGCCCAGCAGTGCAAATGGCTTGAAGCCGTGTTGATTATTGAGGCTCCGGACGTGCGGATATCCATCTTGGCCACTGCATGACCGTGAGACCGAATACGTTGAAGAAGACTGTTCAGGGTTCTAAAAAATCTACTTGCAAAAAGGGCGGGCCATGCGTTTGCGCTGAAAGCTGACCCGGGATTTGCACTGAGAAGTCTGCCGCAGTCCGGCGTCAGCTTTCAGCGCAAATCATCACCTCGTCTGATCATCGAGGTTTTAGCTATGCTGAAACAACTTCTCGCACGAGGGAGAGTGTGGACAAGCGAGAAAGAAGTTTGCCCTTCATTTCAGAGGGTAAGGGCGCTTCGTCGATTATCGGTGGCCAAGAGTGAACCGCTTTTCGAACGGTATCGATGACTTGATCAATTATCACCTTTGGTGCGACCTTGAGCGCACCCGCCGCCCGCTCGAACCTGCGTAATCCGACTAGATTTGGATCTTTCGTCCCTCCAAATTCCAGGGCCATCTTCGCATCACCATAAAGGAATGTCGGCACTATATCATAGGCGGGCGTCAGAGTTATTTCTCCGCTCCGGGGATACAAGAATGACCAGTTTTTCAAGTGAGCGTCGCCGTTTCCAAGCAGCAAATTGACCACGATACGCCGTACGCTCTCTAGAAGCTCACCCCTGCCGTCGTAGCAAAACCGCTGAACGATGTTCATGACGGTTGCCTCATTGGCCTTGGTGTATTTCTGATCCCCCATCGCGCCGACAATCTGGGCAAAGTCTTCGGACTGTATTCGTTGGCCCTCTGGTCCCCGGTCAAATCTCTCGAGGGAAAGGGAGTGCTGGCCTTTTAACAGATACTCGGCAGGGATTCCGTCTATCTTCTCCTGTGCAATCAAATCCGCGTTCGCGACGCGCACGCCGACGGCTGCAGCAAGTCTAAGCGCGGTCCACTCCGCTTCTGGAAGAAATGCGTGCTGGGGAGATGGGGTCTTGAGTATGAGATGGCCGTCTCCGGATTTCGCAGGGATTGTCAACGCAGCCCGATTTGTCGCTGAGAATTTCAGCTGCACACCTGCAAGAGAGAATCTGATCTCTTCAGAAGGAGCAGGTTTGGTCGCCGGTTGCTTGTCTACTCGCGCCGCAAGCGCTGGACTGCCTGCCTCGAGGCGAGCAATCAGCGCGCCGGGCAAGTCCTCGCCTAGTTTTGCCAACACATCGAAATTGTCAAACGCTCCAGCACCGAATTCCTTCTCGACGAGCTCCCGGAGCGCACCTTCTGGCAGAAGGTTTTGAAAGAAGGAAGGTAACGAGCCACCAAACATTACCTTATCTCCCGTCGCCCTCAAGCGAGCGACGGTTTCTTCCTCATTTGCACCTCGCCATGAGACACTGACAAGCGGACGCTCCTTGCCAAGAGCGATGTAACCATCGTCAACGAAGAATCTAACCGTCCCTGATGGCTCACGTATCAATGATCCAACTCGCAGCTCCTTCCCTGGCGCTACCGCGAACGTGATCCCTATCAACCCGGCCCGGTTAACGATCAGCATCGAGGCCTTCCTCGCCGGTTTCGCTGTCGTCGATGAATACTTCATCGAAAACAGTCGGCAGGTCGTAGGCCGGTGCTATCTGACGGTCACGAATACCAATTATTGCTTGCACATCGGCAAGTCTGTCATTTGGCACGAACATCAGCGTTAGCCCCAATGCTGCTCCGATCTCGTTGAGGAAGTCTACCGTGCTATTGGACTTACCATTTTCGAGCTCGCTGATACGAGCGGGGTTCTTTCCTGTTCTCTGTGCAAGATCGTGGATACGCAGCCCTCGCTTCCTGCGAAAACTCGATACCTGTCTTCCGATCTCAGTCTTGATACTCATTCGATAAGCCGAAAATATCATATAATATTTCTTTTTATCGAACACTCGTGTTTCTGTCAATTTCTATATAGAGAATCTTACGTGATATTTTTCAATAAAACGAAAAAATCTTCGCCGCATCGACCTGCTGCATCTTCGCGCGCCCCGCCCTACCCCTGCGGAGCACCTCTCTGTCAGATCGCCATCTTTAATCGAGGGAGGTCGTCGGGCAACACGTTCATCCCGGCCGCTTGAGCCGCTTCGACAAACGCCACCTGGATCACGAAGTTCGCATCGAGATCCGAGGCCGCCCATCAGTTCGCCTCCTCCGCGAGCGGCGCGGTCAGTTTCGGAGGCTCGCGGTGAACGACGTCTACTCGAAAGCGTCGCGAGTTCTCGACAGCGAAGAGCTGACGAAGGTCGAGCCAAACCACAAGAAGCGGACGGAGGTGAAGGCGATGATCGCGCTCGTCCAAGAGCAGCGATCACGCCTTGAGAAGTTGAGGCAGGAACAGGAGGACTACTCTGCCGCCCAAGACGAGGCGTGGGAGGCGGATCATTTTCCGGACGGCGTCTCGGCCTAGAGGCTAGGACCCGAAGACGGCTCGATCCTAGACAGGTCAACCTGGCTTTGCATTGTTGATACCGCGCCGTGGCAGCTCATTTATTACAGCAAACTGCCTTGGCTCGGCTCGCTATCGACGTCAGCTACCGATGCTGCTCCTCGCCTAACCATCTCGGTTTCGGCGGTAAATCGGACATCTCGATCACGATCCATCAAGAACTGCTCGACGACCTTAGAGTCTATCAAATCCCAAGACTTACCGCGGTCAGGTCCGGATGGCACCCGGGGCAGAAGTCCCGGCTCAGCACTCCACGCGAGCAGCCGTTCAATTGACGACACGTTGAGCATGTCGCGAAGATGGTGCGCGGTGACGTAGGCGTCCGGCATAGCCCGATGAGCTGGAAGTCCTAGCTGGTGGATAAGGCCTTCAGGCATTCGCTGGTAGCGAAGCATCTGGTTCGAAAATCGTTGCAGATGCGGCCATAACCTCATCGCGCATTTCCACGTGCATATCCATTGCGCGCCGCCCGTCAGGCGTGGGGTGCAGTAACGCTGCTCGAAACTGGCGCGGTGGGCAGCCAACGCGACAACCGGTCGGGTGGGCTGAAGCACCGAAGCTGCGACTTCCTTCCATAGAGGCGCGCCCGCCACATCGCTATCACGGATATGGTGGACGGCCATCGTTTCGGCGGAAATCGGACGGCCTGGATTGACCAGGAGCGAACCGCGCTCGAGATCGAGCTGCCAGCGACCGTCGTCCGTTTGTATCACATCCTGCCAGCCGATTTCGCACACGTCATGCGGACCGTTGCCACTAGTCTCGAGGTCGATCACGCGGACAATGGTCTGTTTTGATATCTGGTGAACTGCCCCCACTTTCGACCGGACACTCAGCATAAGCAGGAAGGCTCAAGCACAGGCTTGAGGATAAGCTTATGTCTAACGAGTTTCGACAGGTTGATCTGATGATCGGTGACGTCCGGCGGCGACGCTGGACAACGGAGCGCAAA
>NZ_JBFTID010000025.1:0-50808 GCF_056394605.1 Rhizobium sp. 10N427
GCGACCGGCTCGTCGCAGCCGGCAAGCCGAAGATCGTCGCCCTCGTCGCAACCATGCGAAAGCTCCTCACCATCCTCAACGCTATCATCCGGGACGCAAAACCATGGCAAAACGCTTGACGCCGAAGACAGTCGCTCTCCCCGAGGGGAGAAGGGAAGTGTTGCGGCGCCTCCGTCTCTTCTCCCCCTGGGGAGAAAGTGGGCCGGTAGGGCCGGATGAGGGGGCTCCGGTGAGACGGCAACTAAAGGATCAATCGTCCTTCTTGGACCCGACCAAATTCGATGCCACAAGCGCCATCAAGATCCCAGCGGTCAGAAGCGGCTGCGAGCGGATCAGGCCGATGCCGGCGGCG
Organism: Rhizobium sp. 10N427; assembly: GCF_056394605.1. NCBI lineage: Bacteria > Pseudomonadati > Pseudomonadota > Alphaproteobacteria > Hyphomicrobiales > Rhizobiaceae > Rhizobium > Rhizobium sp. 10N427. The sequence goes on from NZ_JBFTID010000025.1 coordinate 353, forward strand.
GCGGCGGACTCAAGCGCCAGGCGGCGATCCCTGGCCTGGCGCTTTTCCTGCGCATTCATGATCACCATGGCGATCAGCGCCACCACGGCGATGAACACGGCGCATGCGGCCAGGAACAGGGCTGCCCCGACCGGGCCATAGATTCCCGCAAGCCAGATTGCGCCTGCGGTGACCGCAAGCGCATAGGCCGTCAGCAGGAAAAGCGCGGCAATGGCAATGAAAATACCGTTGCGCTTGGTCCGCGCAACGGTACGGTGAACGCCGTTTCCTACCAGCATACTGAGTAGAGGAAAGAGCATCGAGCCTCCTAGCGGCGGGCGAGGAGGGCAAGGACGAGGCCGAATGCGGCCGCGGCCCCAATCGTCGCAACCGGATGCTTGCGCACCGTGTCGCGCACTTCGGATGCGCCGCGCAGGTAGCCGTCCTGCAGATCGCGCAGCAGGTCTTCACCACGGCCGACGATCTCGTCATAACCTGCAGAGGCCTGATAGCGCAGCTTGTCGGACTGGCGGCGCGAGCTCTTGGCGGCCAGCTTTGTCAGGGCGTCGATCTCGTCGCGAAGGTGCTCGATCTGATCTTCGATCGTGCTTTCGATGCTGTGAAGCGTGCCATTGCCCTTGCGGCTGCCGCGAACGGATTGGAGGATGGATGAAGCCATGATTTTCTCCATGTTTTTGGGCGTGCACATGCGCCGCCTGTTTGAAATCACAGGCCGTCACCGTTGCTGTCTTGAAGAAGCGCCCGGCAATGACCCAAATCATCGACACGGAGAACGCGAAAGACTGGGAAAGGTTCCCGGAAAAGCCTCAGAGCGCGCTGTGGGCAAGCACGAAGGGCGTGCCGTCTGATGGCACCTGATTGATGCGCAGCGGGCAGCCGAAGACCGATTGCATGTTTTGATCCGTCAGCACCTCGCGAACGCTGCCAGCTGCTGCCAGCCGGCCCGACTTCATCAATACGATCTGATCGGCGAAGAGTGCTGTCAGGTTGAGGTCGTGCATGACGGCGATGACGCCGCCGCCGGCTTCGCAGAACTGGCGGGCGAGCCGCATGATCGTCAGCTGGTGGCTGATGTCGAGGCTTGAGACGGGTTCGTCGAGCAACAGCCAGCAGGGCTTTCCGTGGGCCACCGGTTCGGCGATCTGGCAGAGAACGCGGGCAAGCTGGACGCGCTGCTGCTCGCCGCCCGACAGTTCCTGATAGTAGCGGCCCTCGAAACCGTGGAGATCGACGGCACCGAGCGCGCGGGCGGCGGTTTCCTCGGCGCGTTCCGGGTGAAGGTTGACGCCTGTCGTCAGGCCCATGCGGACGATTTCGCGGACGGTGAAGGGAAAGGAGATGGCGTTTGCCTGCGGAAGCACGCCGCGGATGGCCGCGAGCTTCCAGGGCGCCATGCCGCTGACCTCGGCACCGTTGATCTTGACCGACCCCGATGACGGGAGCTCGCCCGATACCGCCTTCATCGTCGTCGTCTTGCCCGAACCATTGGGGCCGGCGATCGCCGTCAGCTCGCCGGCGCAGGCGGTGAAGCTGACGCCGTGGACGATGGTCTTGCCCGACAGATCGACGGAGACGTTGGAAAGCTCGATCATGGAAATGCTCTCAAAGGGCGAGCCGCGAGCGTTGGCGCAGCAGGATCCAGAGGAAGAAGGGACCGCCGACGGCCGCGGTGATGATGCCGATCGGCAGTTCGGCCGGGGCGACGATGGTGCGCGCCAGAACATCGGCAAAGATCAGCAGCGAACCGCCGAGCAGGGCGGAGGCGGGCAGCAGATAGCGGTGGTCGGGGCCGATCACCATGCGCAGCACATGCGGCACGACGATGCCGACGAAGCCGATGCCGCCGCTGACGGCAACTGAGGCGCCGGTTGCGGCTGCGACCGTGACGATGGCGATATTCTTCAGCCGCTGGACCGGCACGCCCATGTGGAAGGCGGCTGCCTCGCCAAGCGTGATGGCGTTCAGGCCGCGGGCCATGAAGGGAAGCACGATATAGGAGGCTAGGATGATCGGCGCGGCTGCGGCGATCTTCATCCAGGTGGCGCCCGCCAACGAGCCCATGCCCCAGAATGTAAGGTCGCGGAGTTGCTGGTCGTTGGCCATGTATGTCAGAAGGCCGGTCAGGGCGCCGGTCAGAGCGCCGAGCGCGATGCCGGCGAGCAGCATGGTGCCGATCGAGGTCTGGCCGTTGCTAGTGGCGACCCTGTAGAGCAGCAACGTCGTGACGAGGCCGCCGCCGAAGGCTGCGAGCGGTAGCGCATAGATGCCGAGCAGATTGAACACCGGCATGGCAATCGAGCCGCCGAGCACGATCATGATCACGGCACCAAAGCCTGCGCCCGAGGAGACGCCGACGAGGCCGGGATCGGCCAGCGGATTGCGGAACAGGCCCTGCATGACCGCTCCGGATACGGCGAGCGATCCGCCGACCAGGAAGCCGAGGATGGCACGCGGCATGCGGATATCGAAGATGATGATCCGGTCGCGCGTGGTCAGCGCATCGGCCTGGCCGCCGAGATTGGCCAGCACGTCGAACATCGAAGCATCCGACGCGCCTGTGGTGACCGAAAACAGCAGCGAAAAGACGGAACCGATGACGAGCAGGGCGATTACGAGGGCAGCGATCCGGGTACGATCGCCGACCCGGTGGCTTTCGCGTAATGCGGCGATCGAAAACATGGAACGCTTGCCGTCCGTCATCACATCCTGCACTGCCATATCAGCCGCCGTAGATCGCCGTGTTCAATTCGCGGACGGCACTTGCCGTGCGCGGGCCGAAGCCGAGCAGATGCAGGCCGTCCATGCGAATGACAGCCTTCTTCTCTGCCGCAGGTGTCAGCGCGATCGCCGGCTGCTTGAACAGATCGTCGTTGGCCGCCGCATGGCCGCCTTCGCGGTCCATCATCAGGATGACATCGGGCTTGGCCTCGATGATCGACTCGTCGGTCAGCGGCTTGTAGCCCGGGAAGGTGCCGACAGCATTGACGGCACCAGCGAGCTTGATGATGCCATCGGCAGCCGTGCCGGTGCCCGAAGCCATGATCTTGCCGCCCTGCATGCTGAGGATGAAGAGCACGCGTTTGCGCTCGCCCTCCGGACGCTTTTCGGCATCGGTGATCGCGGCATCGAGATCGGCGCCGACCTTGGCTTCCAGCGCCTTGGCCTTGTCCTCGACGCCGAGCAGCGAGCCGACGCGATCGATCTTCTTCAGGATGCCTTCGCGGTCGTAGGTGTTCGGCACCGTCTCGAAGGGAACGCTGGCATTCTTCAGAACTGTCAGCGCTTCCGGCGGACCGGCGCCTTCGACGGCGATGATCGCCGAGGGATTGACGGCGAGAATGCCTTCGGGCGACAGCGCCCGCATGTAACCGACGTCAGGCAGTTTCATCGCCGCTTCCGGATACATGCTGGTCGAGTCGCGGGCGATGATGCGGCCCTCTTCGCCGAGCGCGTAGATGATCTCGGTGACGTCGCCGCCGACGGAGACGACGCGCGAGGTGTCGAGCTTCTTCGGTTCAGCGGCATGAGCGGCGCGGACGAAAGAATAGCCGGGCGTGGCGACCGGCGAGGGGATGAGCGGCAGCGCCATGACTGCAGCCGTCAGCGCCAGTTCCCAGAGGCGGATGCGGCGCAGGCTTGAAGGCATTCTCATGATCGGCTCCTTATGCGGCGACGCTTGCCGCGCGCGGCAGGTTTTCCATGATCTCGCGCCAGTCACCGCGCTCATCCGTGCCTTCCTTCCGCTTGCCGAAGAACTGGATGATCATCTCGCCATTCGCGTCATAGGCTTCGAGCGAGGTGACATGGCCGTCCTTAGTCGGCTTGCGCACCGCCCAGGTCTCGGCGATGTGGTCCTGGCGCAGATGGAGGTGGAAGGTTTCGTCGAGAACGTTGATCCACGGACCCATTGGCTGGACGTTATGGATCGGGCCGGAATGGATCTGGACGATGCCGTTATTGGCGACGAAGCACATGATCGGCAGGCCTGATTTGACGGAGGCATGCATCATGTCGGCCGTCGCGGTGTTGTCGAGCTTCCAGGCATAGTCGTCGCCGACGGTGCGCACGGCGGCCTGGCGGCCGATCTTCAGGCGCTTCAGCATGCCGAAGAATTCGTGCGTGTCGGTGAGCTTGCTCCAGCTGTCGCGCAGTTCGCTCTGGTTGACGTCGCCGGTTTCATCGGCACTGAAACTTGCTTCCTGCTCGACGAATTCCTGCGACTGGTCCTCGAGCGTCAGCTCGGCGACGATGGCGCGATAGGCTTCGACATTGGAGGCCGGGCGCAGGTGGATCTTGTGGACGGCATTGCCAGTCTTGTCGAAATACTGGAGGCTGAGGCGCTCGGTGTCGCCGTCCTTCTTGGTGACGGCGAAGGCGTGGGCCCAACGGCTCGGGAAGACGCGCAGGTCGATGTTTTCGCCGAGAACGATGGCATTGTGCTGGCCGACGCTGATGTTCTCGTAAACGCCGATCTTCTCGTGCACGGCGCTTTCGTTGCGCGACAGGGCCATGACCTCGCCGAGTGTCGCCACGCGCTCCAGAAGCTTGGCGGCGCTGGCATCGATGCGGATGGCGGAAATGCCGACTTCGGCGGCAACGAGCGCTGCTTCCGAAATCTTCAGCTGAGCGGCGATATCGCGCTCGCGCATCTTCGGATTCTCGGCGCGGAACGCGCGAATTTCGGCCGGTGCCGGTCTGGTGTTCTCGGTCATGGTCTACCCTTACTTATTGAGAATGAGCTTGCCCTGGCGGGTAATTTTCATGCGATAGACCACGCCGTCATGCCGGATCATGATCTCGTTCGCGCCGCGGAAGATGTCTCCGCTTTCGATCGTGCGCACTTCCGCCGCGTCCTTGACGAACGGCGCATGCTTAAAGGTGTCAGGCTTTTCAACCATCATTTCGGCTGGCAATTTCCGCTTGTGCCGCGGCTTGTTTTCCGGCGGCCTAGATACATTTATCTTGACTTTCATAGTCACCATTTTTTAAAGACGCAATAGAAGAGTTATCAACTCAAGTTTTCGAAATCGCATGGAGAAGTGGTGATGGCGGCACGCAGTTTTGCATCGTTTGTGGCGGGCGGATTGATGATCGTCGGAAGCGTTCTTCCTGCCTATGCACAGGACGCTGCCGCTGCTGCTCCCGCAGCTCCGGCCAACGCTCTCGAAGTCGAGCTGAACGCGCTGGCGCCATCGCAGAAGGGCTGCATGATGACCTTCGTGGCGCTGAACAAGCTGGCTGCGCCCGTCAGCAAGATCTCCTTCGAATTGGCCTTTTTCAACGACAGGAACGCGGTCGACAAGATCACCGTTCTCGATTTCCGCGATCTGCCCGAGGGCAAGAAGCGCGTGCGCCAGTTCGACATGCCCAACATGAAATGCGAGGCGGTGACCCGGATCATCATCAACGACACGCCGGTTTGTGATGGCCCGGCTGCCGGTGCATGCATGAAGGGTCTCGTCACCCGCTCGCAGATTTCTGTGCCCTTCGAAGGGTAAGACATACCGCCGGAGATGATTTCCGGCAGGCTTCAGTTTCAAACTGGCCGAGGCAAGGCAGATGGTAGTTTCAGCGAAATCCACATCGCGGCACGCGTTCCTTGCCGAGCAGGATGCCGGCACGTCGAACGACAATCTGCCGGGGCTGCATCCCGGACACGAGATGCCGGAACTGCGCAACGCGCCGCGCCAGCCGGCCGCCGAAACCGTCGTCCACTATGCCCGCTTCGCCCATATCAGTTCCTTTCCGGAACATGCGCAGGGACCGAAGGCCGGTGCCGCCGACGCGCCGGCCATGGATACTTCGGCGATCGAAAAGCAGGAGGCGGGCGCCAAGCCTGCCAAGCGCAACGTCTTCGTCGCCTGCCTGACCTCCTTTGCCTTCCATGCGATTGTCTTCACCGCGCTGGCCATCGGCTTCGTGGTCGCGCCGCATGAGCCCGAAGAGGAAGCCGGCGAGGCGGTCAGCGTCATCATCCTTGGTGATTCCGAAGCCGACCAGGCTTCCGCCGGCGATCCCGATCTGCAGGTCGAGCCGCAGCCGGAGGAAGTGGTCGCCGAAAGCGTCCAGCCGGAAACCGTGCAGCCGACCGAGGTTCAGCCGGCCGAAGTGCAGCCCGAGATGGCGCAGCCGGTTGAAGCCCAGCCCGTTCCGTCAACTGAGGAAATCACACGCGTTTCGCCTGAAACGGTGACGGCCGCCGAGCCCGAGGTTCTGACCTCCAACGTTCCGGCCGAAACCGCTGTCGTGCAGCCGATGGCGACCGAGATCCCGGAAGAGGTGAAGCCGGTCGAGCCCGTCGAGGCGGCCGAGGCGCTCCCCGATCCGGTGCAGCCCGAGGAAGCGCCGACGCCGATCGCCAAGCCGAAGGCGGTGCAGCCAATCGAAAAGCCGAAGGTCGAGAAGAAAGAGCCGCCGAAGAAGGTGGTGAAAAAGGCTGCGGGATCGCAAGGCGAGAACAAGCAGGATTCACGCCGCGGCGCCAGCGACGGCGAGGAAGTCGCCAATGCCGACCGGAATTCGCGCTCGGCAGGTAGCTCGGGCGGGGCAGGCAGTGCTGCCGTCGCCAACTATCCGGGCAAGGTTCAATCGCGCATTCGCCGCGCCGTGAAGGTGCCGTCCGAATACAAGCGGATGAGCGCGTCGATGAGTGTCAGGGTTCGCCTGACGATCGGTGGTGACGGCTCGCTGAGCGGTCTGTCAGTCGCCCGCAGTTCCGGAATTCCCGAGCTCGATCAGGCGGTTGTCTCCGGCGTTCAGCGCGCTTCGCCATTCCCGCCGCTGCCGCCGGAATGGGGCAAGCCGAGCTGGACATTCACCCAGGAAGTCCAGGTCACTGGCCGCTGAAATAAATATGATCAGAATAGTCAACTTTATACTTTACTCTAAAAATCAAGTTTAATAAGGTCCCGCTTGCACACTGGAATCGTGTGACGATCAACGAGCGAACGGGTGGTAAATGGCTCGGAAGGCGAAGAAGGGATCTAACCGGGACATCCGCGTCAGCGCGGATGCGGCAGCGCAGGCGCAGCAGCCGTCCGGACGATCCAAATTGGATGGCCGCAGTTTTCTCTATGTCGGCGGCCGGGATTGCCAGGTGGCACATCTTCGCGAGATCGCCAGCAGCTTCGGCGCCGAACTGATCCACCACGATGGCGGGCTTCGCGAAGCGGTCTCGCGTATCGACACCGTTCTGCCCTCCGTCGACTGCGTGTTCTGCCCGATCGACTGTATCAGCCACGATGCCTGCGTGCGCGTGAAGACCGGCTGCAAGAAATTCGGCAAGGCCTTCATCCCGCTGCGCAGCGGCAGCAAGTCCAGCCTCGAGCGGGCCTTGAACACCATGAACGAACGAGACACCGCCCGATGAAAGACCAGCGCCCCGAAGGCTTCATGATGATCGGCCTGCACAAGCTGGCCGCACAGAACGGCGACGGCCTTGTGCCCGAACTCTACGAGCTCCTGATGAAGAATGCGGAACGCCAGGCCGATTATCCCAATGTCACCGAATTTCCCTACTGGGAAACGCGGATGCCGGGTGTGGAGCCGGAAAAGCCGCTTGGCCGTGAAGCGGCGAACGGCAATAATGTCGTTGCTTTCCCAAGCGGCAAGCGTGCCAAGGGCTGAGGACGGCGCAATGTATATCGCAATGAACCGCTTCAAGGTGACCGAGGGATCGGAGAGCGAATTCGAGGATGTCTGGCGCAACCGCGATTCCAGCCTGTCCACGGTTCCCGGTTTCGTAGAGTTCCGGCTGCTGCGCGGCAAGGCGAATGTGGAAGAGGGCTATACGCTGTTTTCCTCGCATACGCTTTGGGCGAGCGAAGAGGACTTTCTGAACTGGACGAAGTCCGAGAGCTTTCGCGCTGCGCATCGCAATGCCGGTGACCGCAAGGCGATGTACAAGGGGCCGCCGGTTTTCGAAGGTTTTACCGTCGTCGAGGGTATCTGATTGTCTGACGATCCCCAGCGCATCGAAGTTCTGCCGATCCTGCCGTCGCTGGATATCGCGGAGACGCTGGCCTTCTATCGTGACCAGCTGGGCTTTGCCGCGACCTATGAGACGCCAGACTATCTGATCGTTCGCCGGCAGGAGATGGAGCTGCATTTCCGGCTGACCGGCAATCGTGCATTTTGCGAAAGCAGCGCTGTCTATCTCCGAGGCGGCCGGATCGGCGCGCTGCACCGGGAATATTCCGAAAAAGCCGTGCCAACGCTGACGCCTCTTGAAGTCCGGCCGTGGAACATGGAGGAGTTCTTCATCCATGATCCGCATGGCAACCTGCTGCGGTTCGCCCGGATCCCGGGGCGCTAAGGCGTAAAACCGGCCCTGCGGCATGTTCGTCCCGGCAAGGGTTCGCTATGGCCGGGCCCACTTGCCGTGCTATCCTGTCACAATGACCAAGCCGACCCTCTCCCTGCAACTTTTCTCGCTGCGTGAACTCGGATCGCTCGATGCCCAGCTTTCGGCAGCCGCCAGAGCGGGTTTCCAATCGGTCGAGCCGCTCGGCCATCATCTGCGGGAGGCCGATGATCTCGGTGAGGCGCTTGCCCGGCACGCGCTGACGGCGCCGACGGCCCATATCGGCTTCGAATTCCTGCGCGACGAGCCTAGCCAGGTCACCGAGGCCTGTCAGGCCTGCGGCATCTCCCAGCTCTTCGTGCCGCAATCATCGAGTTTCCTGCCGCCGGAGACCACCGGCGGCTGGCAGCGGCTCGGCGCCGAACTCGGGCGTCTCGCCGAGCAATACAGGCCGCACGGCATTTCCATCGGCTATCACAACAAGATGGCCGGCTTCTCGTTGCTTTCCACCGCCCGCTACGGCTTCGAGGTGATGTTCGAAGCGGCCCGCGGCAGCCCGCTCGTCTGGCAGGCCGATATCGCCTGGATGTCCCGCGCCGGCGTCGATCCGGCAGAATGGTTGCAGCGCTATGCCAAGGTGCTGGTTTCGGCGCATGTGAAGGACAGGGCGCCTGAAGGGGCAAACCCCGATGAGGACGGCTGGGCCGATGTCGGCGCCGGCACGCTGATGTGGCCTTCGCTCTGGCGGCTGGCGCTGGCGAAGGGCGCGCGGACGCTAGTGGTCGAGCACGACAGCCCGCGCAAGCCGTTCGAATTTGCGCAGACGAGTTTTGCCTATCTCAGCCGGTTCATGGCGCATTCGGGGTGAGGGTTTCGCGCGATTATCGAGAAGTTGCGTTGGCAGTTTTATGTCGATTTTGGATGCCTCTGCTGCGAAACAGCCAGCGATGCAGCGTTGTAAAAAGCAGAACAACAAGTTTTGCCTCTATCGAGAGTGTTGAAGCTCCACCAAAACTATGCACTCTCTGAATGGTCATCAGGATCGGCTGGAGGAGACGGCAATGACTGATCAGCAAGGAAACAATCCCTTTGACGGCCCTCAAATGCAGGGGATGCGCTACGAGCGGGCAGATATGTCGGGCGCCAATTTCGATGGCGTTTATCTCGCTGACGCACGATTTTATGCTGTCCTGACGAAAGCAAAATTCATCGACACCAATTTAGGCGAAGCTGATTTCGACGACGTCAACCTTCAAGCCGCGCGCTTTAATAACGTCAATCTGTCTGGAGCGGCTGTCACCAATGCAAACCTGTCGCGATTGACCATAAGCGGTGCCACATTGGCCAATTCTGACATCAGAGACGCCGATTTGACTGGGATGCGCATCAACGGGATTCTGGTAACCGATCTCTTCGACGCCTATGAAAAGGCGAAATGACGAAGGTCCGTTGTCAGGTCTGAGATGCGTGTAACTCGTTGCGCCGGGGATGAGGGGCGCCGAGTTAAAATCAAATACCCGGAAGCCGCAGCACCATACCGGCACGCCTCTCCGGACCCATGCCGTTTGCGACCTCAGCGTCAAGGATCGCCCGCAGACCCGCAGGCATATGTTCGGCCTCAGGCTCCACGAAACCCAGCGACCGGTAGAACGGATAATTGAACACCACGAACCGGTCTGTCGTCAGCACGACGGCGGATAGGCCGCGGCTTCGCGCGGCATCGATCGCAGCCTGCATCAGCAACCGTCCGATGCCCTTGCCTTGCAATCGACGGAGCACATCGATCTCGGCGATGTAAAGCATGCCGCTGATCTCTTCCGCCGCGACGAAACCCACAGGCGTGTCGTCCTCGTCGACGGCCACCATCAGCAGACCATCCGCGCAGTAGGTGGCAAGCTGTTCAGACGACAGCGGATGCGGTTCGCCTGGGAAGGGGACGCCGGCGTCGATAAGGGCGATGACGGCGTCCATCTCAATGGCCCTGAGCGCGTCGAGTTCACCGCAGCGGGCGTTGCGGATGGTGACGCCGTTCACCGGACCGGCCGGCGAAGGAAACCGCCGACGGAAATGGTCAGCCAGCCGAGCATCATGGCCCAGCCGCCTGATGGCGCGGCATAGGGAAACAGGCCGGATCCGGCAAAGCGGAGAGACACGAGATCGCCGGCGAAGAGCGCGGTGCCGATGATCATCAGCGAACCGGCCAGCCAGGCGGTTTTGAGCTTCTCGCCTGCCAGCGCGAGGCCGAGAAGGGCGGGCGCATGCGCCAGGCACATGGCCGCCGCCGAGGCCGCGAGGCTGGCATCGCCGCCGCCATGGGCCGCGACGGCGGCAAGGCCGACGCCTGCGACGCCGAAGAGGCCGGCGAAAAGGAAGAAGAACGGCGCGATGCGTTCGTTGCTGATCATGGCGGCGCTAGTCCTTGTTCTGCATGTGGAAGGCCAGCCTTTCGATCGGCGGCCATATGAGGTCACGGAGTGTGGGATTGGCGATGGTCTCGTCCATCGCCTGGCGAAAGCAGAGCAGCCATTCGTCGCGCTCAACAGGGCCGATTTCGGCGACGAAATGGCGGCTGCGCAGGCGGGGGTGGCCGCGCTTGTCGGTATAAAGCGGCGGGCCGCCGAGATAGCCGGTCAGATATTCGTAGAATTTCTCTTCGCTGCCCGTGAGGCTCGGCGGATGGACGGCGCGCACGTGCCTGGCCTCCGGCAGCGTATCCATCAGCTGGTAAAAGCGATGAGCCAAAGCCTTGACCGTCTCGTCGCCACCGATCGCCTGATAAAGCGTGATCGTCTCTTCCGTCACTGAACCATCCCTCGATACCCCGCAGTCTTCATGCACCGGTGCGCATCGGCGCGCAACACGGCAAGTGCGTAGCGCGGCATTTCATCCAAACGGCTGCGATACCAGCGATTTAAAGTGATTTTAATTGACAAAACCGTCCAGACGGTATTTTTAGAATGCATGGCACTCGCACATCACCGCAAGAAACAACCCGAACTCGTCCGCCGGCAGCTGCTGGATGTCGCCGCACGTCTGGCGACGGAGAGCGGCATGGCGTCGGTGACGCTGGATGCGGTGTCTGGCGCCTCGGGCGTCAGCAAGGGTGGGCTGCTGCATCATTTCCCGACGAAGAATGCGCTGCTCGATGCATTGTTCGAAAGTCTGCTGGAACGCTTCGATGCCGATATCGAGGAGCTGATGCGCCGCGATGCGGTCTCGCACGGCCGCTTCACCCGCGCCTATCTGCTGGCCGTCGCCGATATCCAGAGCGATCGCGACGAATCGCGCCATTGGGCGCAGGTGACGATTGCCATGCTCGCCGAGCCGCGGCTTCGCCAGCGCTGGCGCGAATGGGTGCAGGCGCGCGCCGACGAATATGTCGGCACCGACTCGTCCGTCGATGCGCAGATCGTCCGCTTTGCGGCCGATGGCCTCTGGCTCTCCGATACGACCGAGAGCCACGATCTCGGGCTTGCCGAGCGGCGGGCGCTGATTGCGCGGCTGACCGAACTGACCAAGCGATAATTCCAGGGATAGAAGATCATGAGCCCGGCTGCCGTCTATGCGCTGCTTTTTCTCGCGATCGTGCTCGAAGTGATCGGCACGACGGCGCTGCAGATGTCGCAGCAGTTCACCAAGCTGCTGCCGAGCGCGGTGCTTGTCGTCTGCTATGCGACGGCCTTCTATCTGCTGTCGCTGACGCTGAAATCGATTCCCGTCGGCATCGCCTATGCCATTTGGAGCGCTTTGGGAATCGTGCTGATTTCGGCGGTCGGACTGATCTATTTCAAGCAACGCCTCGACCTGCCGGCGATGATCGGGCTTGGCCTCATCATATCGGGCGTTCTCGTCGTCAATCTGTTTTCCAAATCGGTTTCTCATTGATTTTCATGGGGTTGATTTGGCGTTCCGCGGCGTGCCCCGGCGGCTAATTTTCCCCTTTGTCAAATTGCGGCCAAAGGTCTATGTCTTCTTGTGACTTGGAGGAGGCGAGGCGCAGTTCTGATCATTTTCCCAAAGCGCTTTGAATTCTTCTCGACCCGCCAGTTTTGACAACCCCCGAAGCCTAGAGGAGCACCGGCAATGGCCATTCGTACCGTCGTCTGGGGAGAGAATATCCACGAGAATACCAACGAGATCGTCAGGGGTATCTACCCGGAGGGCATGCACACGACGATTGCCAAGGCGCTGAACAGCGACCCGGCGATCAGCGCGACGACGGCGACGCTGCAGGAAGCCGAACATGGATTGCCGCAGTCGCGTCTCGACGAGACCGACGTGCTGCTGTGGTGGGGCCACAAGGATCACGGCGCGGTGTCCGACGAAGTGGTCGAGCGCGTTGCCAAGCGCGTCTGGGAGGGCATGGGTCTTCTCGTTTTGCATTCCGGCCATTTCTCGAAGATCTTCAAGCGGTTGATGGGTACGCCCTGCGCGCTGAAATGGCGCGAGGCGGGTGAGCGCGAGCGGCTGTGGGTGATCAACCCGCGCCATCCGATCGCCGCCGGCCTCGACGAGAATTTCGTGCTTGAGAACGAGGAAATGTATGGCGAGCAGTTTTCCGTTCCGGAGCCGCTGGAAACGGTATTCATCTCCTGGTTCCAGGGCGGTGAAGTGTTCCGCTCCGGCATGACCTGGCGCCGCGGCGCCGGCAATATCTTCTATTTCCGCCCGGGCCACGAGACCTACCCGACCTATCATGACGCGAACGTCAAGAAGGTGCTGATCAATGGCGTAAAATGGGCGCATAACCCGGCTGGTGCGTTGACTGCCATCCACGATGCCCCAAATGTGCCGGTTGAGAAGGCCCTGGAGCCGATCGAAGAACGCGGCCCGAGACTGCACCAGGCCGGCGAAGCCGGTTACCGCTGAGGAACATCCATGCGACTACTCGTTCTCGGAACGGGCGTGATGGCGAAAAACCAGCTCGACCACTTCACCCGCATTGACGGCGTGACGGTGGTCGGCGCTGTCGATACCGACACCGTCCGCCTTGCGGCCTTCGCCGACAAGTTCAACATCGAAAAGCGTTTCCTGACCCTCGACGAAGCGATCGCCTGGGGCGAATTCGATGCGGCGACCAATGTGACGCCCGACAGAATCCACCACCCGACGACCATGGCGCTGATCGCCGCCGGAAAGCACGTCTTCTGCGAAAAGCCGCTGGCGGAGAATTATCCGAAGGCGCTGGAGATGACGGAGGCTGCGGAAGCCGCCGGCGTCATCAACATGGTGAACCTCACCTACCGCAATGTCGCGCCGCTGCAGCGCGCCCGCGAAATGGTGCTGGCTGGCGAGCTCGGCACTATCAAGCATGTCGAGGCGTCCTATCTGCAGAGCTGGCTGGTGTCGCGCGCCTGGGGCGACTGGCGCACGGAATCGACCTGGCTCTGGCGCCTTTCGACCGGCCACGGCTCGAACGGCGTGCTCGGCGATGTCGGCATCCACATTCTCGACTTCGCGGCCTATGGTGCGGCGACCGATATCGACCATGTCTTTGCCCGCCTGAAGACCTTCAACAAGGCGCCGGGCGGCCAGATCGGCGAATATATGCTCGATGCCAATGACAGTTTTACCATGTCGGTCGATTTCGCCAATGGCGCGCTCGGGGTCGTGCATGCCAGCCGCTGGGCGACCGGGCATCTGAATGAGCTGAAACTGCGTATCTACGGCGAGCGTGGCAGCCTCGAGGTCAATCACAATCCGAACGGCTCGTCGCTGCGCGGCTGCTTCGGAGACGATGTCGAGACGGCGACCTGGAAGGATATCGAGGTTCCCGCGGTTCCGACCAACTATCAGCGTTTCGCAGAAGCGGTGATGACCGGTGTCCAGCCGGATCCGAACTTCCGCCATGCCGCCAACCTGCAGAAGGTGATCGACCTGTCAGTCGTCACCGAGCGCGAGCGGCGGGAATTGAAGGTCTGATTTCCGCGCCACAAGCAAAAAAAGCCGCCCGGGGTGAGGGCGGCTTTTCTGTTTCCAGCTTAGGTCTTCGCGTTACTGGATCACCTGCACGACGCGGTGCGTCTCGGGCTCGACGATCACACGCTGGTTGTTGACCACCGTATAGGCATATTTCGGGTTCTCCGGCACCGGAACGACCTGTACTTCGGCCGGGAGCGGCTTGCCGACGACGATCGGCTGCTGAACGACGACAGCCTGCGGCGGAGCGGGCTGGGCCTCGACATAGGTCACGACTTCGCGCGGCGGCGGATCGATCACGGCACCAGCGACGGCGCCTGCGACACCACCCACGGCAGCGCCGATAGGGCCGCCGACAATCGCACCTGTCACGGCACCACCGGCAGCGCCGGTGACCGCACCATCAGCCAGCGCATTCGTGGCCAGGGACGACAGCGCCAGTGCGCTGGAGACAAGTAGAACCTTGTACATTGTATTTCTCCTTAGCTCGGTTTGCGGGGGAGAAACGGCGCATCCTATTTGTTGTTCCGCGCAGGGAGTCACGCTTTCCGTGCGGTGGTCATATGGCGTGAGGATCGGGATATGGGAGCCTAGTGCACCCGGTCGGTCTCCGGGGCGGGTACCGGGAAGACCGTGTCGAAGGGGAAGCGGCGGGCTTCGCCGTGGGGGGCGGGCTGCAGGGCGGCGGTCTTGCGGGCGCGCAGTTCCTCCTGGATGATCAGTTCCATGCCAAGCTTAAAATTGCGGGTGCTGAAGCGGGCGGCGTGGGCGCGGATGGCTTGCGGGTCGAACATCGCGGCCTGCGCCTCGAAGCTTTCCACGGCATCGATGATGGCTTCCGGTGTCTGTTCGTTAAAGAGCATGCCGCTCAGGCCCGGCACCACCGTTTCCAGCGCGCCGCCGCTGCCGAAGGCGATGACCGGCCTGCCACTGGCCATGGCTTCGACGGGAACAATGCCGAAATCCTCTTCGCCGGGGAAGATCAGGGCGCGGCAGCGGGCAAGTTTTTCCTTCATCACCGGGAAGGGCGTGCGGCCGAGGAAGGTGACGGTCGGGCCGGCAATCGCTTTCAGTGCCGCCAGCTCCTTGCCTTCGCCGATGACGACGAGGTTGCGGCCCATCTTGGTGAAGGCGCGCACGGCAAGGTCTATGCGCTTGTAGGAAACGAGCTGTCCTGCGCAGAGGTAGAAGTCGCCGATGTCGTCAGAGACGGCATAGTCGTCGACCGCAACGGGGGGGTGGATGACCGTGGCCGAGCGGCCGTAATATTTGCCGATACGCGCCTTGACGTGATGCGAGTTGGCGACGAAGCGATCGACGCGCAGGCTGGTGCTGACATCCCAGGACCGGAGCAGCGGCGCCATGACGGGCAGCATCATGCGCGAGGCGAGACCTGCGCGGGCGCGATAGACATGATAGTGGTCCCAGATATAGCGCATCGGCGAATGGCAGTAGCAGACATGAGTCGAGTGCGGCGGGGCGATGATGCCCTTGGCTGGGCCTGACTCGCTGGAGATGATCAGGTCGTAGCCGCTGAGATCGAGGCTTTCGAGCGCAAAGGGCATCAGCGGGAGCAGCGACTGGTAATGCTTCACGGCGCCGGGGATCTTCTGCAGGAAGGAGGAGGTGACCTTATGGCGCTTGATCGTTTCCGACATCCGGCTTTCATCATAGACAAGCGTGAAGATATCCGCGTCCGGATACATGTCGCAGAGCGCTTCGACGACCTTTTCGCCGCCGCGCATGGACACGAGCCAGTAATGTACGATCGCGACGCGCATAATTATCCCCTCAAGTGAAGCGGTGCCATCATCGTTGAGTTCGGTGGCGCACCCTAGCGCCTTCATCGGCGCTGACCGGCGTCAATTGGGGGTAGGAGCCTAGCCGAAAGTCTTACGCGGCCGGGAAACTGGCTCCTCGTGCAGCAGGCCGGGTGGCAGGCATGCAAAAGAACCGGAGCGCGTTGGCGCTCCGGCTAGATCTTCGGAGGAATGGGAGATTATTGAGCGAACTCGCGGATCTTGTAGGCAACTTCCGTCCGGTTGGTCGCGTGCAGCTTCTTCATGATATTGCGAATATGCACTTTGACTGTGCTTTCGCAGAGGTTCATCTCGTAAGCGATGATCTTGTTCGACTTGCCGCGGCGAAGTGCATCCGCCACCGACATTTCGCGTGGCGTGAAGGAATGATCGCCGCATTTCGCTGCCGTGGTGCTTGAGGTGATCATCTCCTTGGCGGCGAGCAGGCTGCTTGCCGGAACGAAAACGCCACCGGCACGGGCCAGAGCGATTGCCTCGGCGGCAACGCCGATGCCGATATTCGCGGGGATGTAGCCCTTGGCGCCACATTCCAGTGCCTTCAGCACCTGCTGGATTTCGTCGCCCTCTGCGCCGACGATGACAGGTACGGACGGGAATTTCTGCGCCAGCTTCGCAATCTTGTCGCTGACATCCGGTTCGGAGACATGCTTTCCGCCGATCATGTAAAGGATCAGTGCCGGTTCGAACCGCATGCGCTTGCGCTGCCACTCCTCGATCGAGGTCGCGGTGATGACCTTGAGATCCTCGTCGTATTCGGAAAGGCTTCTGGAAAGGCACTCGCTCTGCAGCGAGCGGGGATCCAGYAGCAGGACATAATCCATCAGCTCTTCCTGGGAATCTGCCCGGGAGGAAACCTGATAATGTCTCATGGAATCGGATGTGCGAAGAGAGATAAGGTGAGCTGTATCAGATCTGATCTGCTCACTCGATGTTGTTAGACCTTCCATTTCACGCCCCTACATTGGTTGAACTCAATACTAAACGTGTAAGAGAAGTAAGCCCGAGAATTATTACTTAGCACTAGGTGCTATGTCTGTTTGAATTCCATGGCTCCGGAATTGATCTCTTGTATGTAAATATGGAGGAAGCCAAATGAGGCGGCATTAACATAGGTTAATGTTCTGTTAAAATATCAGCGTCTGAAATAATTAGCCCAGAAATGGGCGACTAATTACTTTGAACTATCACTTTATCTCGGAATTATCTGCGGTTGTGCAGCAAGATAACTATCGTCGAATTCAACAAGTTCTTCGAGCTTTCTACGATTGAGAAACTCGACGGTCCCGTTTCTGAACGACAGTAGTCCATTGACCCGAAGATCCTTCAGGACACGGTTGATATGCACCGTGGAGAGGCCGACGGCATCGCCGATATCGGATTGGGTCAGGGGGCACAAGAAGCCATCGAGGCCCGGCCGCTTGCGGTCCGGTCCGATGCGCGCTGCGAGCTCGAGAAGAAGGTGTCCGGTGCGGGCCAGCGCATCACGGCGGCCGACATTGGCGAGACGCTCGGACATGCGGGCATGACAGCGCATCATTTCGGAGAGAATGATGTTCTGGCCGGTGTTGCTGTCGAGATAGCGGGCCAGAACATGGCCGCTGAGCTCATAGAATTGGACATGGGAAATGGCTTCGATCGTTTCCCGGGCGGTCGCCACCGAGGGCGTCCAGATGATGTCGCCGGGAAGGATGAATTCGAGCACGACGCGGGTGCCGTTCGGCAGCGATTTGCAGGACACGGCCCAGCCGCTTACAAGAATAAGCAGCGCCGCCTTCCGGGCTTCGGGGTCGAATACAATGTCGCCGTCATCATACGCGCGGTGAGAACCGCCCGATAACGTGAATCTTTGCCCCTGTATTCTGACCAGCCCAAGATTTTCGTGGTCCGACCCTTCGTATATCGCCACGCCCCGCCTCCAGCAAACTTCGTGGTTTTATTTCCCCTTAGACACCTGTTAACCATTAAATATGAGCACATCGTAACATGAATATTTCATGTTGTCTCGGAATCGGGATTGTTGAAGAGGATAGATTTGCCGGAATGGTTATTTTCAATATTGGTGCAGAATAAATCTCATTTTTATACGTTATGTACCAATTTATTACGTTTTTTGGAGCGGGAAATCGTGTCTGGCCGGTTCAGCCCAAATAAAGTCGAGCACACATTCGTTAGTGCGGACCTGGCCGCAGTCACTTGTTCGTGATGGACCCCGGAAGAGAGACCTTCCTGATCTGCGCGAATGACCATTGCGGCAATCCCGGCGGGGCTGGTTCCAGCGGCGGCGAAGGCGCCGGAGCGGTTCATCTCACGGAAGAAACCCTCGACCTTGCCATCCCAGGCAAGGCCCACCGCCGGGATACGCATGGCGTGTGCGGCGATGCAGGCATGCAGCCTGTGGGCAGCGATGACACTGTTCTGCCTGAGGATCGCCAGCAGCTGCTGCGGATCGCGCGGGCGGTCGGCCAGACGCAGCGTCCCGGCGGTGCCGATACCGGCAGCCCTGCATGACGACAGCACGGTTTCTGCCAGCTTCTGGTCTTCGCCGGCCCCATTCGAAAACAGAGTGACGCGGTAACCGGCGCCGGTCAGATGGCTGATGAGTTCGCTGTAATCGGAGACCGTGGTCAGCGGAATGGAGAGCGCCGGGCGCGAAGCGTGTCGTGCCAGGATCTTCGGCTCGGTGACGCAGAGGCCGACGGATCTATGGACGGCAGGAAGATCCCCCGAAACGAGGCTTGCGGCGAGCAAGCCGGGGTCGGGCTCGATCTGCGGCACCGGGCCTGAGGGAAAATATTCGAGCCAGTTGCGATAGGCGAAGCCGTCACGGACGGAGAGATGTGCAAGCCGGGTGTCCTGCAGCCGCCGGAACAGGCGTTTTGCCGGTTCTGACCAGTGCGGGCCGACGCCGACGGCATAGATGGCAAGGGGCTTTCCCTGCCGTGCGGCGCAATCGAGCAGCGTGCCGACCTTCAGCGGAAAGTTCAGGTCGTCATCCTGAAACAGATTGCCGCCGCCGAGAATGACGGCATCGGCGGCCGCGATCTTCGCGTCCCAGATGCGGCTGCTTTCGCGCAACTGTTTGGCCAGTGCCTTCGAGACGATGGCGCGGCGCATCGGCGCGGGGAGGTGGCGCAGGATATTGAGGATCAGGCTGCGGTTCCTGCTGGTGCCGACGGCGGTGCGCCCGGCGAGATCGAGCGTCTCGACCTCTATGCCTTCGGCGCGCAGCGTGGTTTCGATGCAGTCGGCCAGCAGGCCGTCTCCAAGGTTCTCGCTGTATTTGACGTTGAAGACGACGATTTTCATGAGTGAGCCTGTGCTGCGTCCTGGCTGCTTCGGAAGCGGAAGGCCGGTGCGGCCTGTGCCGGGCGGCTGAGCGCCCGCGGCAGCGTCAGGGCTGCGACGCTGCCTGCGAGGATATAGAAGGTGAGGCCGAGATCGTAGACGGTGCCCGAGATGGTGGCCGTCACCAGCACCGCGAAGAAGCCCAGCTTGGCGGCGCGCACGGCGGCGATATCTTCCGGACGCTCGGCATCATGCTGCGGCAGGCGCGCCAGGACGACGGCGAGCGAGAAGATCACGAAGATCGCCGTCCCGGCAACGCCGAGGTTCGACAACAGCACGAGCACGAAGCTCGATGCGCGGGCGCTGCCCAGTCCGGCGCCGAAGCCATAGGTATTGACGAAGCTTTCGTAGGCGACCGAATTCCACATGAACCGCTCGCGGCCTGACTGGCTGTCGGCCTTTGAGAGGACCATTTCGTCGAGGAAGTCATGCAGGCCGGTGGCGAGATCGGGAAGCGCGACAACAACAATGACCGCCAGAAGCGGCAGGGCCGCAGCACCAAGGGTGATCGCCAGTGCGTGGCGGCCGCGGATCGCCCGGATCAGCAGGAACGGCATGATTGCCGCGACGCCGACGAGGGCGGTTGCCGATGTCGAGAGCAGCAGCGAGGTAAGCAGCGCCAGGGAGAGGATGCCGGTGATCTTCTTGCGCACGCCATCCAGCCAGAGGCTGGAGACGGCGGCAAACAGCACCAGCGTATAGTCGGCAAAGGCGGATGCTTCCGGGAAGGTTCCGGAAATACGCTTCAGTCCGCCTTTTTCCGAGGCGGTCAGCAGCGCGTAGTTGGCGGTGTGCACGAAGCTCATCAACCATTCGGTATGCGAGTAATAGGTGATGATATCGGCGACAGCGAAGGAGAGGTCGACCACGGTCGTCACGATCAGCGCGGTAACCAGCGAGGTGGCGATCCCCTCGCGGCGGAACCAGGCAAAGGTGCAGGCAAAGCAGAGCAGCCCACCGACGGCATAGACTGACTGGGTGATATTGTTGGACGAGAAGCGCAGCGGCTGCAGCGCGATGAAGCTGCGCGCGCCGACCTGGCGCTCGACGATCATCGTCTCGGCCATGCCCTGGAACAGCCGTGGGAAGAAGACGGCGGTGACCAGTCCGAAGACGGTCAGCGCCAGAAGATAGAAACCGATCCTGGAGGGTGCGAAGGCCGCCAGTATCCGGCCTTCGCCGCAGCTCATCAGCACGCGGATGAAGAAGAAGACCAGGAAGAGATTAGGAACCAGAACCGATGCGCCGCCGAGACCCGACAGGTTGAAGGCGGCGGCAGAACCGAAAACCGTCGAAACGAAGATCAGCAGGAACGACCAGACCGGCGGCATGTAAAGTGCCGCCGCGCCCAATACCAACGTCAGAAATCCCATGATCTGAAAGTGCATGGAAGTCGTTGCCCAGCCCTATTTTCAGAAACAGTAGCATGCAGGAAAGCACCGCGTATTTACGCCCGCGGCTACTTCTTTCGGGCAGGGGCTCGGCCGAACGTGGTTCTTCACCCGGTTTCAGGGTCTGCCTATCGTTGCGCCATGTTCAATATATTCAAGACATCTCGCAACGAGCATCTGACCGGCGGGCGGCGTCCGTTGCTGCTGGCCATGTGCGCGGCTGCGCTCGCTGCAACCACGGCGGCACCGATCTTTGCAGACGATGCGGCGTCCGGCGATACGGGCGACGCTCTCGACCTCGACAAGATGAAGATCACCTTCGCCGACGAGTTCGACGATCTCAGCGTCTCGGCCTGGGGGCCGGGAACGCGCTGGATTGCGCATACGCCGTGGTCGGGAGATTTTGGCGGCGCGCGCTTTGCCAATCCCAAGGATGGCTTCCCGTTCACCATCGATGACGGTGTGCTGCGCATCGAGTCCTCGAAGGACGGCGAGGGCGAATGGCGATCGGGGCTGCTTGCCTCGGTTGATCCAAAAGGCAACGGCTTTGCGCAGCAATACGGCTATTTCGAAACGCGCGCCCAGCTGCCGACCGGTCCGGGTCTGTGGCCGGCCTTCTGGYTGATCGGCAAGGACCGCTCGAAATCGACGGCCGAGATCGACGTCATGGAATATTACGGCGACAAGCCGGACGGTTATTCGTCGACCGTGCATGTCTGGTACAAGACCGGCGAGCATTATTCGAAATTCTCGCGGATCAACGCCTTCCTGAAGGCCAAGCCCGGCGACTTCCATACCTATGGCGTGAAGATCGACCCGAAATACATCCGCATGTATTTCGACCGGAAACTGGTCTGGAAGACCGAGACGCGGCCCGAGCATCAACAGCCCATGTATGTGCTGCTCAACCTCGGCCTCGTCGATAATGTGACGAAGGCCAGTGCACCCGATCCGTCGCATATGTTCGTCGATTACGTGCATGTCTACGGGCTGCCCTGAGCGGCAGCTTGGAAAGCAGGTCAACAGCACCAGAAATGGATAGCGGGAGCGGCAGAGATGCCGCTCCCGCTGCGTTTTGCCACCAGCGGCAAACCTAATTCTTTCGGCTAGGTCCGGTGCGGCCGCCTAGCCCTTTGCGGCCACTCCTCTACACCCTCTACCGCCAGATGGCGCCGATTTCATCCCAATGATCATCTGGCGGAATCCCTGTGAAATGGGAAGGTCGGCTCACGGATGCCGCTCAGCAGACACCCGCCAGCGGGGTATGAAGGGGAAAAGGCGATGACGGGCCTTGCTTACACAGAAACGGCCGAGACGCAGGACATCGGCCACTACGACAGGGATCGCGGACTGCCGGCGATCGTCCACGGTCATGCGCTCAGAAATCCGGCCGCTACCGCGCTGGTTTTCGGCAACAGCCAGCTGAGCTATGGCGAGCTCGATACCATTTCGGATGCGCTCGCCGTCATGCTCCAGGAGCGCGGCGTGGTCCGCGGCGATGTCGTCGGGCTGCTGCTTCCCCGCAGCCTCGAAACCGTGGTCTGCATGCTGGCCATTCTCAAGGCGGGTGCCGCCTATCTGCCGCTCGATCCGGCCTATCCAGCCGAACACCTCGATTATGTGATTGCCGAATGCGCGCCGAAGATTATCTTCGCCGAGACGTCCTCGGTTCCGAAGCTGGCGCTGATCCCGGGTCTCGAGACCAAGACGCTGGATGCCCGCGCGGCGATTGTCGACGCTTCGGCCGCGCGCCCTGCCGCTCAGCCGGCCGGCCAGCCCTGCGGCTGCGATGCCGCCTATGTCATGTTTACCTCCGGCTCGACCGGCCGGCCCAAGGGCGTTGTCGTCCCGCATCGCGGCCTCAGCAATCTGATCCTCGATCAGCGCCACAACATCCTCACCACCAAGGATGTGGTGCTGCATGCGCTGACGATCTCCTTCGATGCATCGATGCTGGAAATCTGGAGCGCGCTGCTGAACGGCTGCAAGCTGGTCGGCATGCTGGATGTCAATTTCTCGGTCAGCCGCCTCTGCGAGCTGATCGAAGAGCATGGCGTCACCTTCCACGCCTCGACGCCGGGTCTCTTCAATCTCATGGCCGACTACGGGCAGGAGCGCATGCAGTCGCTGCGCCATGTCATCTATGGCGGCGATGTCGGCTCGGTCACCCATTCGCTGCGCTTCATGCAGTCGCATCCGAATTGCCGCGTCTCGAATGTCTATGGACCGACCGAAGCGACTGTTCTCGTTACCGCCTATTCGATCCCTGCCGATTTCAAGGGCTCGGAGCTGCCGATCGGCAAGGCGATCGCCCATACCGAAATCCGCATTCTCGACGACGAGCTCCGCGAAGTCGCCTACGGCACCGAAGGGCAGATCGCGATTGGCGGCGATGGCCTGGCGCTCGGCTATTTCAACCGCCCGGAGCTGACGCGCGAGCGTTTCGTCATCGTCGATACGCGTGACGGCCCGGTACGCTGCTATCTGACCGGCGATCTCGGCACGATGGACGCTGATGGGATGGTCTATTTCCGCGGCCGTCGCGACCGGCAGGTCAAGATCAACGGCAAACGCATCGAGCTCGACGAGATCGAGACTGCGCTACGCAGCGACACCCGGCTCGCCGAGGCGGCCGTCGTCTGCCAGGTGATGGGGCCGGAACTGAAGCAGATGATCGCCTATCTCTGCCCGCGCGAGGATTTGCGGGGTAGGGACCAGGAACTGACGCGGGACGTGATGGCTGCTCTGCGCGGCCGGCTGCCTGCCTTCATGATCCCGAATTCTATTGTCGTCATCGATGAGATGCCGCTCACCCGCTCCGGCAAGATCGACCGTTCGAAGCTGCTTGCACCGCCGCCCGAAGCCGTCCCCGGCAGTCTCGACATCGCCGCCAAGAGCGGCGGCGAGGCAATGCTGACGCGGCTGTGGCGCGAGGCGCTCGGCAACAAGCCAGTCGATGCCGACACCAATTTCTTCGATCTCGGCGGCACCTCGCTGCAGCTGATGCAGGTGCACGCGCGGATCGAGGCCGAACTCGGCCGTGCGATCCCGGTCGTCCTGCTCTTCAAACATTCGACGATCCGGGAACTGTCCCGGTTCCTGGACGGCAAACTCGACAGTTCGGCCCGGGGAACCGCCGCAGCCCAGCGCGCCGAGCAACAGCGCAACAATATGGCTCGCTTCCGGAGGAATACGAAATGATGGGGGATCGCGGGGGCGATGCTGACGAAGCCTTGCAGGACGCCGGGCAGATCGCAATTGTCGGGATGTCGGGACGGTTTCCGGGGGCCAAGAACGTCGATGCGTTGTGGCAGCTGGTAACATCCGGCCGGAATGCCTTTTCCAAATTCACGCAAGAAGAACTCGAGGATTCGTTCACGGACGAAGAGCGGGCTCTTCCGAATTTCGTTCCGGCACGTCCGAACCTGACCGATGTCGACATGTTCGATGCCGAGTTCTTCGGGATGTTTCCGAAGGAAGCCGCCGTCACCGACCCGCAGCACCGGATCTTCCTGGAAATCTGCTGGGAAGCGCTCGAGGATGCGGCCTATGATCCGGCCGCCTATGACGGCCTGATCGGCGTTTTTGCCGGCGCTTCGATGCCGACCTATCTGATCAACAACATCCTCCGCGACCGGGCGACGGCCGAGGAAATGACCTCGAACTACCAGATCGGCTTCTACCAGCAGATCGTCGGTTCGCTGAACGATGCGCTGGCAACGCGCATCGCCTACAAGCTCGACCTGCATGGTCCGGCCTTCTCGCTGCAATCGGCCTGCTCGACCTCGCTGCTCGCCGTATCTCAGGCTTGCCAGAACCTTCTTACCTATAGCTGCGACATGGCGCTGGCCGGCGGCGTGTCGATCACGCTGCCGCAGAAGCGCGGCTACATCTACCAGGAAGGCGGCATGGTGTCCGCCGACGGCGTTTGCCGCCCGTTCGATGCCGATGCCACCGGCACCGTATTCGGCAGCGGCGCCGGTGTCGTGGTGCTGAAGCGTCTGGAAGATGCCCAGCGCGACGGCGACGACATCTACGCCGTCATCCGCGGCTATGCCGTCAATAATGACGGCTCGGAGAAGGTCGGCTTCACGGCACCGAGCATTGCCGGTCAGGCGAATGTAATCTCCTCAGCCATCGCCAATGCCGGCGTCGATCCGGAGACGATCGGCTATATCGAATGCCACGGCACGGCGACACCGCTCGGCGATCCGATCGAATTCGGCGGCCTCAGCGAAGCCTTTTCCGGCATTGCCGGGCACCGGCGCAATGTTGCGCTCGGATCGGTCAAGGGAACGGTCGGCCATCTCGATGCGGCCGCCGGTGTCTGCGGCCTGATCAAGACGGCTCTGGCGCTGAAGAATGCCAAGATCCCGGCAATGCCGAACTTCCGGGCGCCGAACCCGCGCATCGATCTTGCCAACAGCCCGTTCTATATCCTGAGCGAGACCGCCGACTGGCCGGTCTCCGAGACGCCGCGTCGCGCCGGTGTCAGCGCCTTCGGCGTCGGCGGCACCAATGTTCACGTCGTGCTGCAGGAAGCCCCGGTTGCCGAGACGGTGCCGGCCGAAGGTCCCTTCATCATCCCGCTGTCGGCCCGTTCGCCGGAGGCGCTTTCGGCGATGCGCGGCAAGCTTCACGCGCATCTTGAAACCCACCCGGACACGGCGCTCGCCGATGTCGCCCACACGCTGCAGAGCGGCCGCCGCACCTTCAATCACCGCAGCGCCTTTGCTGCCGGCAGCCGCGACGACGCGATCGAGCGGCTGAAGTCGGAGCGCTATACCTCGATGGTGGCCGAAGACGCGGCACCGCCGATCGCCTTCATGTTTCCGGGGCAGGGCGCGCAATATGTCGGCATGGGTGCAGCGCTCTACAGCCGCGAACCCGAATTCACCCGCTGGATCGACCGCGGCGCCGAGCTGTTGAAGATGTCGCTGAATGCGGATCTGCGCGAATATATCTGCCATTCCGGAGCGGTGACGCAGGCGATGATGGACGAGCAGCGCGAGACGCAGATCGCCCAGCCTTGCCTTTATCTCGTCGAACATGCGCTGGCCCGCCTCTGGATGAGCCGCGGCGTACGCCCCTTCGCGATGATCGGCCACAGCGTCGGCGAGTTCGTCGCCGCAACGCTTGCCAATGTCATCTCCTTCGAAGATGGCCTGCGCCTGGTCGCCACCCGCGGGCGGCTGATGCAGAACCAGCCGCATGGCGCCATGGTTTCGGTGCGCTCCGATGTCGATACGGTCTCGGCCTTTCTTCGCGAAGGCGTCGAGATCGCTGCCGTCAACGCGCCGAAGCTCTGCGTCATCTCCGGCACCTTCACAGCCGTCGATGCCGTCTGCGCCTCGCTCGACGGGGCCGGGATCGCCTATAGCCGCCTTCACACCTCGCATGCCTTCCATTCGGCGATGATGGACAATGCCGCCGATGCGCTGCGTGACGAGACGGCGCGGGTGACCTACGGCACGGCGACGCTGCCTTACATCTCCTGCGTCACCGGCGACTGGCAGACCGGCGAACGCGGCACGTCCCCGGACTATTGGGCACGCCACTGCCGCGAAACCGTTCGCTTCTCGGCCGGCCTCGAAACGCTGTGCCGCGGCGTCAAGCCGGTGCTGATGGAAATCGGCCCCGGCCGGGCGCTCTCGACCTTCGCATCGCAGACGCTGCCCAAGGAAGGCGTTGCGACGATCATCCAGTCGCTGCCGGAACATGACCGTGCCGACGCTGCCGCCGAAACGCTCGGCGAAGCCGTCGGCAAGCTGTGGATGGCCGGCTGCAATATCGACTGGCAGGCATGGTCGCATGGCGGCAGCAAAACGCACCTGCCGACCTATCCCTTCCAGCGCAAGCGCCATTGGGTCGATGCGCCTCCTTCCACGCGGCGGGCAGCAACAACTGCCCCCGTACAAGCCCAACCAGCAACCGTATCAGCCCCCGCTGCGGTGACGGCATCCGTCGCCGGAGTTCAAGAACTGCAAACGCAACCTACCGGTGAGAGTAAATCCATGACCGTTTCTTCCGTTGTCGATCGTGTTCCTGTTCTCGAAGCCTCGCTGCTTCGGATTTTGAGCGACATCTCGGGTGAGTCGCTCAGTGCGAACGAGACTGCTGCGACCTTCCTCGAACTTGGCTTCGATTCACTGCTGATCGGCCAGTTCGCTCAGAAGGTGGAGCGCGAATACAAGGTCAAGATCTCGTTCCGCGAGTTGCTGAGCAACATCCCGTCGATCGCCGATCTTGCCCGCCATCTGGACCGCGAAATGCCGGCGCAGGCCGCACCTGTTGCCGCCGTTGCCGCAGCCCCCACCGCAGTAGCCGCACCGGCACCGGTTCAGGCTGCCGCACAGCCGGTGATGATCAGCGCGCTGCCGCTTGCCAACCCGCTCTCTGCCGCACCCGGTAGTCTCGAAGCCCTGATGCAATCCCAGCTGCAGGTCATGCAGTCGCTGTTTGCGCAGCAGATGAGCCTGATGCAGGGCGGCACGGCGCTGGCCGCACCCGCGCCGGTGCAGAGTTTCGCGCCGGCCGCTGCCGCAGCACCCCAGCCGGTCGAGGCCGCACCGGCGCCTTCAGCGGCACCCGCTGGAGAAGGTGCGTCCGCCGATGCACCGGTGGAATCCCGGCGCATGAAGCTCTACAAGCCAGGCACGAAGAGCACCGTCAACGAGCTCTCGCCCGAAAAGCGCCAGTTCATCACCGATCTGATCGCGGCATACGAGACCAAGACGCGCCGCTCCAAGTCCTCGACCGCCCGCTACCGCCGCCGTCTCGCCGATCCGCGCACCGCCTCCGGCTTCCGTCCGGAATGGAAGGAAATGGTGTTCCCGCTGGTCTGCGACCGCTCCAAGGGTTCGCGCATCTGGGATATCGACGGCAACGAATATATCGATCTGGTCAACGGCTTCGGCCAGACGGCCTTCGGTCACGCACCTGATTTCGTCGTCCGCGCCGTCAAGGACCAGGCTGACGATGGCTTTGCGATCGGACCGCAGACGCCGCTCGCCGGCGAAGTGGCCGACATGATCGCCACGCTGACCGGCCATGAGCGCGTCACCTTCTGCAACACCGGCTCGGAAGCCGTGATGGCCGCCATGCGTCTTGCCAGAGCGGTCACCGGCCGCGACAAGATCGTCGTCTTCTCGAATGACTATCATGGCCAGTTCGATGAAGTGCTGGTCAAGGGCCGCAACCGCGCCGACAATCCGACGGCAATTCCGGTTGCCTCGGGCATTCCGGCGGCGTCGGTTTCGAACATGATCGTGCTGCGCTACGGCGCTGCCGAAAGCCTCGAATATATCCGCTCCAACGCCGACGATATCGCTGCCGTGATCATCGAGCCGGTGCAGAGCCGCCATCCGGAACTGCGCCCGGTCGAGTTCGTCCGCTCGCTTCGCCAGATCGCCACCGATGCCGAATTCGCGCTTGTCTTCGACGAAGTCGTCACCGGCTTCCGCGTCGATCCGGGCGGCATGCAGGCCATCTGGGGCATCAAGGGCGATATGGCGACCTACGGCAAGGTCATCGGCGGCGGCATGCCGATCGGTATCCTGACCGGCAGCAGCCGCTTCATGGACGCGCTCGACGGCGGCAACTGGAATTATGGCGATGACTCGGTTCCGATGACGGCACCGACCTTCTTCGCCGGCACCTTCGTCCGCCATCCTCTGGTTCTGGCCGCTATGCGTGCGGTCATCGACCATATCAAGGGCGATGGTGCCATTCTTTATGATTGGGTTGCCGAACGCACCCAGGCGCTGATCGCCGAAATGAACGCCGACCTTGCCAAGCGCGGCATCGGCATTGTCATCCAGGGCTACAAGAGCTGGTTCATCACCGATTTCGGCAGCGAGGATCCACTTGGCTCGCTGATCTATGCCCATATGCGCCTCAACGGCATCCATATCCAGGAGGGTTATCCCTGCTTCCTGACCACGGCGCATGTCGAAGAGGACTTCAACGCCATTGCCGCCGCCTTCCGCAAGAGCCTCGATGCGCTGCAGGGTGTCGGCATCCTTGCGCCGGCGGAGCGCAAGACCAACGGCGCTTCCAACCCGTTCTACAAGTCGGAGAGCGAAAGCCAGCC
The DNA here is from genome assembly GCF_056394605.1 of Rhizobium sp. 10N427. Taxonomy (NCBI): domain Bacteria; kingdom Pseudomonadati; phylum Pseudomonadota; class Alphaproteobacteria; order Hyphomicrobiales; family Rhizobiaceae; genus Rhizobium; species Rhizobium sp. 10N427. The sequence continues at coordinate 29,222 of NZ_JBFTID010000025.1, forward strand.
GAAGCTGCAGTCCGCACCGCTGACGGAAGCGCAGAAGGAAGTCTGGCTCGCCGCTCAGGCCGGTGACGAAGCCTCCTGCGCCTTCAACGAATCCTTCCTGCTGACGCTGGAAGGCGAGTTCGACCATGCGATCTTCCAGCAGGCGGTCGATCGCGTCACGGCACGCCATGACGCGCTCAGCATCCGCTTTGCCCGCAGCGGCGAAAGCTTCGAATTCATCCCGAACTTCCGCCTCGAAGTGCCGCTGATCGACATGTCCGGCGACAGCGATCCGGACGCTCGGCTGCAGGAAATTCTCGACGGCGAGGCGCGCACGCCCTTCGATCTGGTCGAGGGCTATCTTGCCCGGGCCGCCATCATCAAGCTTGCCAAGGACAAGCATGTCTTCGTCTTCACCGGCCACCACATCATCTGCGACGGCTGGTCGCTGAATATCTTCGTCGGCGAGCTGTCGACCGTCTATTCGGCAATCAAGGAAGGCACGGACGTGGCGCTGCCGAAGGCTATGTCCTTCGCCACTTATGCGACGCAATATGCGCCGACCACGGAAAGCTCGGCTGCGACCGAAGCCTTCTGGCTCGATCAGTTCAAGACCATTCCGGGCCTGCCGGAACTGCCGCTCGACCGTCCACGCCAGGAGCCGCGCACCTTTGCCGGTGGCACCTGCACAGGCTTCATCAACACCAAGTACTACAAGGCGCTGAAGAAGGCCGGGGCGAAGTCGGGGGCGACATTGTTCTCGACGCTGCTTGCCACGCTGCAGGTCATGGTCTCCCGCCTGTCGGGCGAGCAGGATATCGTCATCGCCATTCCATCGGCGGGCCAGACGCTTGCCGGCGACGACGTGCTCTTCGGCCATTGCGTCAATCTTCTGCCGCTTCGCCAGACCGTCGATGCGCATGAAAGCTTCCTGACGCATCTGAAGGCCACCCAGCAGCTGGTGTTCCAGGCTTTCGAAAACCAGGGCTATACCTACGGCACGCTGGTCCGGAAGCTCGGCGTCAAGCGTGACGCACGCCGCCTGCCGCTGACTGAAATCCAGTTCAATCTGGAACGTGTTGCCGGGGGCGAGAGCTTCGGCGATCTGAAGGCGCAGATGGCGCCGAATGCCAAGGCCTTCTCCAACTTCGACCTGTTCTTCAACATGATCGAAGGCCGCGACGGCGTGCGCATCGACGTCGACTACAATGCCGATGTCTTCGACCGCGAAACGGTCGAGCGCTGGATCGGCCATTTCGATACGATGGTCAGTGCGCTGGCCGACGATTTGACGCTGCCGATCGAGAACGTGCCGATGCTGACGGCGGCCGAACGCTCCTGGCTGATCGGCGGGCTCAACGACACGGCCGCACTCTACGACCAGGAAGAGCTTGCTGTCTCGCTGTTTGCCAAGCGCGCTGCCGAGCAGCCCGATGCAACGGCGGTCCAGTATGGCGCCGAGACCATCAGCTACCGCGACCTCGAGGCCCGCTCCAACGCCCTTGCGCTGGATATCCAGATGGCTGTTCCGCAGCCCGGCCAGCGGGTAGCGCTGCTCTGCGAACGCTCGATCGGCATGGTTGTGGCTCTGCTTGCGATCATGAAATCGGGACATGCCTATGTACCGATGGATCCCGGCCATCCCGTCGAGCGCCTGCGCCAGACGATCGATGCGGCCCGGATCGGCGGCATGGTCTGCGACAGCGACGATCTGGCGGCCCTTGCCTCGGGTGTCCCGGTTATCCGCCTCGACAAGCCACAGACCGCATCGATGACGGAGGCAGTCCTAAAAAACTCCGTTGAGGCCGGCGCGGCCGCCTATGTGATCTTCACATCGGGTTCGACCGGCGTGCCGAAGGGCGTCGAAGTCTCGCATGGCGCTCTGGTCAACTTCCTCTTGTCGATGCAGCGCGAGCCTGGCTTCACGGCCGATGACAGCATCGTTGCCGTTACGACGATCTCCTTCGATATCGCGGCGCTGGAGCTTTACCTGCCGCTGATTTCGGGCGGCAAGGTCATCATCGCCGATCGCCAAACGGTTCAGGACGGCTTTGCGCTGGTCGATCTCGTCAACAAGAGCGGCGCGAATGTTCTGCAGGCAACGCCAACCCTCTGGCAGATGCTTGTCGAGGCCGGGCTGAAGAACAAGCCTGCTCTCAAGATGCTCTGCGGCGGTGAACCGCTGCCGAAGGATCTGGCGAAGTCGCTGCTGTCGATCGGCGGCGAGCTCTGGAACATGTACGGCCCAACTGAAACCACCATCTGGTCGTCCGTCCAACAGGTCACCGATGCGGCAAAGCCGATCACGATCGGCCATCCGATCGCCAATACGCAGCTCTACATCCTCGACGATACCGACCAGATCGCACCCATCGGAGTTACCGGTGAGCTCTGCATCGGTGGTGACGGCCTGGCGAACGGCTACTTTGACCGTCTCGACCTGACCGAGAAAGCCTTCGTCCCGGTTGCCTTCGATCAGGGCAAGCCACAGCGTCTCTACAAGACGGGGGATGTCGGCAGGCGTCTGGTGGATGGTTCGCTGCAGCTGCTCGGCCGCCGCGACCAGCAGGTCAAGCTGCGTGGCTTCCGCATCGAGCTCGGCGACATCGAATCCGTCGTCGGCCAGGTCCCGGGGATTGCGCAATGCGCGGTGGTGGTTGCCGAGAACGACAAGGGCGACAAGTCGCTGGTTGCCTATGTGGTGCCGGCAGCAGGTGCAGGCGAGCCGTCTCCGGCAGAGCTTGCAGCCCATGCCAAGGCCAAGCTGCCGGGCTACATGGTGCCGTCCTTCTGGGTGCCCGAAGCCCAGCTGCCGCAGACGGCCAACGGCAAGCTCGACCGCAAGACCTTGAAGCTGCGGGGTGTGCCGAAGCGTGAGGCGCAGATCATCACCGTGCAGCCGCGCACCGAGATGGAGCGCAAGCTGCTCGCCATCTGGCAGGATGTTCTCAACCTTCCGGATGTCGGCGTCGAGGACAACCTCTATGCGCTCGGCACCGACTCGCTCGCCATCTTCCGCATTGCGGCCCGCATGCTGGATGCCGGCCTGCCGCTCGAAGCCAAGCACCTGCTGCGCCATCCGTCGATCGCCGAACTTGCGGCCTTCGCCGAGCAGCAGGACGTGATGAGCCAGACGGCGGCGCAGTACCACGTCCCTTCACTGAAGGATTTCCGTAATGGCGCACGCCGCGGCTTGGGGAGAGCATGATGAGCGCATTCGAAAAGACACCTGCGCAGCCTGAGGACGGCCAGCAGATCATCGGTGAGTTTCCGTGCACGCAAACGCAGCTGCGCTGCTGGATCCTGAACCAGCTCAATCCCGGCAATCCGGGGCTGAACGTCGCGGTGCGCTGGGAAATCCGCGGGAACTTCAAGGCGGCAACACTCGAAGCGGCATTCCGCAAGATCATCCAGCGCCATGAAGTGTTGCGCACCAGGATCGTCGAAAAGGACGGCCGCCCCTATCAGCAGGTCGTCGATAGCGTCGACTTCAAGATGCCTGTGATCGATCTGCGCAACATGCCGCCGGAAACCCGCAAGAGCCGCGTGCCGTCGATTGGCGAGGAAACCGCGCGGGTGCCCTTCGATCTCAGCAAGGCAGGGCTCTTCCGCGTCACCCTGCTGATGATGGAAAACGATGTCGGCGTTCTCCTGATCACCGCGCATCAGAGCTGCTTCGACGGCTGGTCTATCCGCGTGCTCGGCCGCGAACTGGGCGAGATCGCCTCGGCAATCGATGCCGGACGCCAGCCCGACGTGCCGGAGCTTGCCCTGCAGTATGGCGACTACGCGCTGTGGCAGACCGAATATCTGGCGAGCTACGGCTTCGAGACGGAAAGCACCTTCTGGCGTGAAAAGCTGACGGATGCGCCGTATTTCGAAGTCTCTCCCGACCGGCCGCGTGGCCCGGTCAAGACCACCAGCGCCGACCTGATCTCGGTCCTGCAGCCGATGGATTTCGGCGACAAGATCGATGCCGCCGCGCGCAAGGCACGCGTCTCGCTCTACAGCTACGGCACCGCGGTGATCAGCGCCATGCTGCAGCGGCTGACTGGGGAAAACTGCGTGCTGTTCGGCTCGAACGTCGCGGGACGCGAGGATACCGACCTTGAAAACCTGATCGGCGTCTTCATCAACACGCTGGTCCTGAAATACGACATGGGCGGCGATCCGACCTTTGCCGAGCATATCCGTTCGTCGAACGAGATGCTGGAAGGCGTTCTCAACCATCAGCGCATGCCGTTCAACGAACTGGTCGGGATGATCAATCCGCCGCGCGATCCGTCGCGCAATCCGCTGATCTCGGTCAATTTCAACCTGTCCAAGGCTTTCCTCGAAGACCGCCGCTATGGCGAATTCGAGTTGATCAGCGCGCCATCGCAATCGCCCGGCGTCATCTACGATCTGAGCTTCATGATGGTCGGCCGTCCGAGCGGCTGGCGCATGTCGATCGAATACAACACCGATCTTTTCGACAAGGAAACCATCGAGCTCTTCCTGCGCTATTGGAAGGAGACCTATGATGCGGTGCTTGCCAATCCCGACATGCCGCTTTCGGCACTGACAGTGCCGCGCCGCGGGGCTGCTCCGGTTGCGGTTCACCGCTTCGATCCGCATGATGTCGAGGGCGTGCTGCGCGCGCATCCTTCCGTCGGCGAGGCTGCCGTCGTTTCCGGCGGGGGGCAGATCGGCTCGCAGGCCTTCGTCGTTCCGTCGCCGAACTGCGAGGATGCGCTCGACCGGCTGCCGGCGATCCTCATGCGCCATCTGGAAGCGCATATTCCCGGTGACAAGCTGCCGAAGGAAATCAGCGTGCTGATGCGGCTTCCGAAGTCGGCCGATGGATCGATCGACCGTTCTGCGGTGCGTCTGCCGGCATCCGCTCCGGCCAAGGCTGTCCAGGCCGTTGCCACCGGTGGCGCCGCCATGAAGGCTGATCCGGAAAAGATGGCGGCGGTTGCCGCCCTCTGGAAGCAGATCCTCAATGTTCCCACGGTAGCGCCGGAGAGCGATTTCTTCGCGCTTGGCGGTCATTCGCTGCTGGCGCTGCGGATGCTTGCTGCCGTGCGCGAAAAGTTCAACGAAAAGCCGAACCTCGAGCTGCTGTTCCGCGAACCGACGCTCGAGCGGTTCACCGCATCGGTGTTCGGCGTGTCGACGGCGCCTGTGAAGGCAGAGGTTCAAGCTCCTGAAAATCCCTGGGAAATGATCACCTGCAAGCCGGGAACGGGAACGGAAGCGGTCTATACGCTGAATCACCCGTTCCTCTACTACCGGCTGGCAAGCGAGCTGCCGGAAACGGTCGCGGTCTACAACGTCAACATGTTCAACGCGCGGCTCGATGATGCGCTGGAAAGCAAGTCGTTCGAGGAGATTGCCGCCCTTGCCATCGACGCAATGCAGATCCCGCCGCAGGTCACCTCGGTTTCCATCGTCGGCCTTTGCGTCAACGGCGTTCTCGCCTTCGAGATCGCCAGGCAGCTGCGCGAAGCGGGCAAGAACGTGCAGTTCACGGCGATGATCGACGCCTGGGCGCCGGGCTATTTCCGCTCGCAGCCGAAGTTCCGCCAGAAGCGCTGGACGATAGAGCGGCGCGTCAAGCGGTCGATCTACTTCACGCAGAAGGTGCTCGGTGGCCGCATGCCTGTCATCGATTACCTGAAGGAGTTCAACGTCACGCTCGGCCTGCTGCGTCTCTTCGGCGTCCGCAAGGGCGAGTATTCGCCCGAGGAAGTCGCCAATGAGGCGGTGACCGGCCTGCTGGTCCGTGCTTCCAGGCAGTACAAGCCGGCGCAGACGCAGGATCCGTCGATCGTCTTCCTGCGTAGCCAGGCACATCACCCGCGGGCCCGCAAGTTGCGGTTCGGCTGGGGCGAGGCGGTTGCCAAGGATACGGCATGCGTCGATCTCAGCGGCTGGCATGAGGACTCGCTCAGCAGCGACGGCATCCGCGAACTGGCTTCGGCAATCTCGAAGAAACTGCAGTCAGCAGATCAGAAATGACCCGCAACCCGTTGAAACGGAGCGACATCATGGGACAAGACAGACCGCTGAGGATCGGCGTTCTGGCCGGAAGCAAGGACGGGCTGGAAAGCTGGCAGCTGGCCGTGCTCGACCGGATCAAGGCCGACAGCCGTTTCGTGCTCGAGACCGTCATCGTCCACGATCGTCCCGACGGCACGGCGCGGGCATCGCGCCTGTTCCGGCTGCAATGGCAGATCGAGAACCGGCTTTTTGCCCGCCAGCCCGCCTATCTGCCCGGCAGCTTCCAGGCTGCCGAGCAGCGCTTCGACGTCATGCATGCGATGTCCGACGATACGGCGCGCGGCAATTATGTTGCCCGGCTCGCGGTCGAACTGGGGCTGGATCTGATCATCAGGATGACACCGGCATGGCTACCGGCAACGGTGGCGAACCTTCTCCCGTTCGGCGTCTGGTCGTTCAATTTCTCCGACGAATGCTCGGCAGACGGCAGCTGGTTCGGATACCGGGATCTGCTGTCGAAGGCACCGGCGACCGAGCTTATCCTGTCGGCCGACCGCGGCGGGGCGGGCAAATCGACGATTGCCGCCTGCAGTTTCAACATCAAGATTTCAGCAGCGCGCAATACCGCCTTCATCAAGGAGCGTTCGGTGACGCTGTTGATGCGCGAGCTGCGCAAGGCGGCTGCCGGCGAGCTCAACATCGAGGCCGCCCGGGTGCGCAAACCTGCGACACCACCGAAGCTTGCGACTGTGCTGCATTATGGCGCGGCGCTCGGCCTGCATCTCCTCGAACGCGCGGCGAGTGCGGCCGGCCGGCGCATGCATCTGCGCGCCGCCGTCTGGACGCTTTATACCGGCCGGGGAAAGATCGACGATTTCGATCCGTCGCAATCAATCGAGGTGCCGCCGACCAAGGACGACATCAAGGCGGACCCCTTTCTCTTCGAGCATGATGGCAACTGCTATCTGTTCTACGAATCCTATTCGACCGGCGGTCACAAGGCGCATATCTCGGTCGGGCGCTTCGAGGGCGACAAACTCGTTCCTGTCGGTATCGCGCTGAACTGTGAGCACCATCTCTCTTATCCCTACGTCTTCCGGGATGGCGACGACATCTTCATGATGCCGGAGACGCATGCCACCAAGCGGATCGAGATCTGGCGCTGCGTGGAGTTTCCGCTGAAATGGGAGCTGCATTCGACGGCGCTCGAAGGGCGGTCCGCCGCGGACAACATGCTGGTCCAGCATGGTGGCAAGTGGTGGCTGTTCAGCAATCTATCCGACTATCACGCCTATGAGGATCACTGCAGCGAGCTCTATATCTACGAGGTCGATGGCCCGGATCTGAAGGGTCTGAAGCCGCACCGGCACAATCCCGTGGTGATCGGCAGCGTCGCGGCCCGCAACGGCGGGCGGATGTTCGAACGCGGCGGGCATCTCTACCGGCCGTCGCAGCGCAACACCAACGGCGTCTACGGCTATGGTCTGAATATTATGGAGATCGATGAGCTCAGCGAAGATGCCTATCGCGAGCGGTGCGTCCGGGTGATCACGCCTGATTTCAAGGCCGGCCTGCACGGCTGCCATCATTTCGACGAGGCAGGCGGGCGCTACATACTGGATGCGCGGCTGACGGCGTAGAGTTCCTCCAGGCTGCGCCATTGCAGCCGGGGGTTCCTGTCGCCCGTCAACACTGCCAGGGCGCCGGCAAAGCCTGGCGCCGGGGCGAGATTGAAAAGCTTCCATTTCCGGGGGCCTGATGGATCGGAGTCCAGCCTCTTGAGAAGAGGCGTGGCTTCCGTGCCGATAGAGACGTCGAAGGATTGCAGCGGCAGCGACAGGCCTTCGCCATGCGCCTTGACGAAAGCCTCCTTGCGTGTCCAGCAGCGATAGAAGCCGTTCAGATACTCCTCTTGCGGCAAGGCTGCGAGATCGCGCCGCTCGGCATAGGAGAAGCAATAGGCGGCCACGTCTTCCTTTAACGGCGCCGCCTGTTCGATATCGGCGCCAAGCGGATAGCGGTCCGAAACGGCCAGCAGCGCCAGGCCGGCGCTGTGGCTCAGATTGAAATGCAGAACCCCGTGAAGCCCGGTATCGAGACCAGGCTTTCCGTATTCGTTGTAGGTGAAGCGGATGTCCTGCGGCGGCAGGCCGAGATAGTGCGCCAAGATTTCGCGCAGCCGCCCGCGCCCGGCAATGTAACGGTTGCGGTCGGCGTCGAAGACGAAGGCGGCGGCGCGGGTCCGCTCGTCGCCGCTGAGCAGCCGTTCGAGATCGTGGACGTCAGGCAGCGGCGGTTCGAGATCGAACAGCCAGAGGTCGATGGTACCGTCGCTGCCAGCCGTCTCAGGTCGCATAGGCGAGCTGTCCGCCGGCCGGACGCTGCTGCACCATCCGCTTGGCAAGATGGGCCATCAGCATCAGCGGATAGTTTTCGCCGAGGCTGATGCGGCAGGTGCGCTTCAGGATGTCGAGCGACTGGGTGCAGGTGTCGCCGCCGTAATCGACGCTCTTGTCGGCCCACTTGTAGGGGTTCATGCCCGGATGGGCGGTACGCTTCTGCAGGATCGGCTGCCAGTTGGTGAAAACGTGGCGGCTGGAATCGTAGAGACGGTAAACGCCACGCTTGTGTTCGGCGGCAAAGCGCTTGGCGTCGTCCTCGGTGTCGAACATCACATGCAGGCCGGCGGCATTGCCGACATCGTTGTGCGGGCCCACGCGCAGCACGTCGCTATGCGACAGGATGTCGGTCATCACATCATAGCGACGGCGCATCTTGGCGATCATCGGATCGAGCTTCTTCAGCTGGACATTCAGCATCGCGCCCTGGATCTGGTTGGCCTTGAAGTTGACGCCGAGGATCGGCGGCTCCTTGATGAATTCGAGATGGCCGCGGAACAGCGCGCCGATATCGTGATACATGCGCGCCCGGGCAAAGAGGGTGGCATCGTTGGTGGCGAGAGCACCGCCTTCGCCGATATTGATGTTCTTGAACTGATTGAAGCTGTAGGCCGCCGCATCACCGAACGAGCCGGTGCGCTTGCCCTTGTAGGTCAGGCCGACCGCCTGGCAGGCGTCCTCGATGACCAGGAGATTGTGCTCACGGGCGATCCGCATGATGGCATCCATGTCGCAGACCATGTTGGCCATGTGAACCGGAATGATCGCCTTGGTCCGCGGCGTGATCTTGCGCACGATATCGGCCGGATCCATGGTCAGCGTCTGGTCGATATCGACAAGCACGGGAACGGCGCCGGCAGCGAGCGGGGCGGCGGCGGTGGCGATCCAGGTATAGGCGGGCACGAGCACCTCGTCGCCGGGGCCGATGCCGGCGGCGGCAATCGCCGAAATCAGCGCTGCGGTGCCGTTGCACATCGTCAGCGCGTGTGACAGGCCGAACTTCTCGCAGAAGTCTGTTTCGAAACGCTTCAGCGGCCCGCCAGTGTCATCGCTGTAGCGGGCGAGCTTGCCTGATAGCATTACCGGCGCAAGCGCCAGCCATTCACGAACTCCGACACGGGCCATCTGCTGAAATCTCCTGCGCTCCCAATTCGCGGCGCTTATAGCCGCGCGACACCGAACCTTAAAACGGAGCGCCGGGCCGTTCAGCATATCCTTCCGGCTTAGGAGAGGGTGGCCGGGGGTGGGAGCCTAGCCGAAGTCGGTAGGCGATCTAATCCGCGGGACCTCATTGGACGATTTATGTCGCGGGCGCGGTCTTGCTATCAAAGGGGACGCTATCGAAGGGGAAAAGACCTTGAGCATTCTCGATCTCAGATCCATGCCCGTGCACACCTTGCTGCAGGTCGATGTCGCCGTCATCGGCGGCGGGCCTGCCGGGCTTACGATCGCGCGCGAGCTGACTGGAAAGGCGGATGTGCTGGTACTCGACAGTGGCGGCTCGTCCTACGAACCGGGCCCGCAGGCACTGAATGCGGTCGAGAATACCGGTGAACCCTCCGGCGGCCGTCAGGCGCCGGAGGGACGCGGCTATAACGGCTCTCTTTCCTGGCTGAACGCCATTCCGGCTTTCGAACTTCGCAACCGCATGCTCGGCGGCAGCACCCATACCTGGATCGGCAAATGCGCAGCCTTCGACGATATGGATTTCGCATTGCGGCCGTGGCTCCGGCTGTCCGGCTGGCCTTTCGAGCGCAATGAATTGATGCCGCATCTCGGCCGTGCCGCTGAACTGCTCAATCTCGGGCCCAACGTCTATGACGAGAAGCTGCACGATTTACTGCGCACGGCGCCGGAAGAGCTGAGGCTCGACGCCAAGAGCCTGCGCTATTTCTTCTGGCAGTTCAGTCATGAGCGGAAGAAGCGCGGCGAGCCGATGCGCTTTGCCAATGTGGCGCGGGGGCTGGCGCAATCGGGCACGAAGTTCCTGACCAATGCCAATGTCACCGAGATCCGGGCCGAACAGCGCGGTTGTCATTCGCTGAGCGTCGCCAGCGCCGAGGGTAATACGGCGACAGTGCGGGCGAAGATGGTGGTGCTCTGCTGCGGCGGCGTCGAGAATGCGCGGCTGCTTCTGGCGTCGAATTCGCTGTCGCCCACCGGTCTCGGTAACAGCCGCGGCACGGTCGGCCGCTATCTCGCCGATCATCCGCGCACGACGCTGATGCGTTTCCGCAAGAGCCGGGATATCGACGCGGTGACGCGCCACTTCAATTTCTACGGGTTGAAGCATGACGGCGCGCCGCATTTTTATCTTCGCGGCCTGTCTCTGAGCCCGGCGATCCAGGCGCGGGAAGGGCTGACGAACTGTGCCGCCTATCCGGTGCAGATCCACGCTGCCGACGATCCCTGGGCGGCGCTCAAGCGGCTGGCAAAGGGCGGCGGCAAGCGCGCGCTCGGCGATCTGCTGACGGTCGCCGGTTCTGCCGGCATGGTCGCATCCGGCGCCTATCAGCGTCTCGTCAAGATGCGTGGCCTGCCGCATCGCTCCGCCGAGTTGCGCTTCGACGTGATGGCCGAGCAGCAGCTTGATCCGGAAAGCCGCGTGACGCTGTCAGAGAAGCTCGACTGCTTCGGCAAGCCGATTGCCCGGGTCAACTGGAAGATCGGCGAGACCGAAGTCGAGAGCATCGCGCGGCTGGCGCAGACCATTGCCGGCGAGTTTCAGCGGCTCGGATTGCCGGAGCCGGAGCTTGCCGAATGGATCGCCTCCGGCGACCGGTCGGCCGCGGCCTTCATGGACATGGCCCATCCGTCCTGCACGACGCGCATGGGGAGCGACCCGGCGACCAGCGTCGTCGATCGCAACGCGATGGTGCATGGCGTCGATGGTCTTTACGTTGCCGGCAGCTCGGTGTTTCCGACAGCAGGTCACGCGAACCCGACGCTGATGCTGGTGGCGCTATCGATGCGACTTGCCGATCATCTCAGCGAGCGGCTTGCCGGCGAGCGGCGGCCGGCCTCCGGCCCACAGCAATCGCGCCAGGTCGTCTGAGGTTCCATTTCGGTCTGGAAATGAAGACGCCGCGCAATGCGCGGCGTTTTGGATTCGTGGCGATCCCGTTCAGATCTTGCGGAAGTAGAAGCCGGCACTTTCGCTGGCGCCGAGTTCCGGATGGGTGTCGATCCGGGACGAGAGCGAGGGGATCGCCCAGCGGTCCACCAGCTCGTATCCGAGGCCGGTCAGATGATGCATGAACTCGGCTTCGTTGCGGATCTGGTAGGGCACCTTGGCAGGCCCGATCTGCTCCAGCGTCACGACGGTCGGCCCCTTGCGCAGGGCGACCTTGTTGAGCAGCAGATGTTTCGGGGCTTGCGGCATGTCACCGATCAGTTTGCCGAGCGGGATGTCGAGATATTGCATCAGCCCGGAACCGAGGAACAGCGGCGCGGGACCGGCGTCGGCCATGCGGTCGACGAAGGAAAGCCGCGTCAGTTTGTCCTTCTCGGCGAGACGCTGCCCGGCACGGATGATCGACGGCAGGTCGTAGACAACCCAGCGGAAATCGGGGCCGAGCGGCAGGTGCGAGCGGAAGGCCCGGTATTTGGTGCCCATATGGCCGCCTGCATCGACCAGGCTGCCGGTCTCGCGGACCAGATCACGCATCCAGAAGAGGACCGGATAATCCCAGGCGGCGATCTTGCACATCTGCTCGAAGGCAACAGGGGCGATCTCGTCGTGATCGTAGCCGGCAAGCGGGCCGGTGCTGGCTGCGGCCAGCGCTTCGGCATAGCTGGAATAGGCGCCGGTGAAGCGGCGCGGGATCGGAAGGAAATATCGCAGGCGCCCGCTGAGGGCTTGCAATGGCACAATAAGCTTTTCAGCACGCCGCCTTGCTTCGCGCAAAGTCGATGTGCGGCCTTTCAGCGTCACAGTCGTCGTCATCGGCTTTTCCCCGGCCTTGATGGATGGTCACTAAGTCTTGTGTTGATCTTTCACCTCCCAGATCGGAACGACGCCGCCGTGGAACCGATGCATCACCCCCAGTGCTGCAAAATAGGTCACGGCGCCTGACAGCACCTGAAAGGCAATCATCTCGATGCGGGTCATCGCCGTCGCTTCGCCGATATAGCCGAAGGCATAGACGATGGCCGACATCGCGAGGATCGCGATGAAGACATAGCCGCAATCGCGGAACACCCGCTTCCAGTCGAGGCCGCCGTAGCGACCTTGCAGATGGGCGGAGATTTTCAGGCTGATCAGCGCGGCGATGCACTGGCCGAAGGCGGCGGCCTCGACTCCGAACGGCGCTGCGGCGATGATCAGGGCGATCGCCACGACGCCGTTCAGCAGCATCAGGCGCGGCATCCGGGCAATATTGCCGGTGATCGACAGCAGCGGCTCGGTGACATAACCCGGGATCAGCAGAACCTGCTTGATGGCGAGGATGGAGACGAGCGCCGCGGTCGGCGCCCAGCTGTCGCCGAGCGCGATGTCGACGAGCGCGGGAGAGACCAGCGCCAGGCCGATATAGACGGGTGCCGAGACGATCATCAGCGCCGTCATGAAATGCGTTGCCGTACGGCCAAGCTCTTCGAATTTCTGCGGGTCGGCGGGCTGGCCCTTGATCTTGCGGAAGGCCGTCCAGGCCAGCATGCGGGCCGGTTCGCCGAGCAGCTCGGAGATGGCGCCGACGATCCGTTCGGCAGCGCGGTAGTAACCGGCTTCTGCCAGGCCCAGGAAGCTGCCGAGTGCCAGTGTGCCGGAATAGGAGCGCAGGTAGAAGATGATCCGGTTGGACAGGATATGCCGCGAGAATTCGAGGATATCGAAGAGGAAGGCGCGCGTGAGATGGAAACGCGGATACCAGCGCACGACGATGAACGAGCCGATCAGGCAGGTGGTCTGCATCACCAGCCGGCCGATGATCAGCGAGGCGACGTGGAAGCCGGCATCCAAGCCGGCGATGGTGACGGCGAGCCCGAAGCCCTCGGCGACGATGCGGATGATCGACTGCTGCTTCAACTGCCCGCGATTGACGAGGAGGCCGTCATAGACGACCGATAGCGAGGAGGGCAGGAACCAGCAGCTGTAGAGTGCGATCAGAATGCCGAGCCATTGCTCGTTCCAGACATGCAGGGCGCCGGAAATCAGGAAGCCGACCCCGGTGCAGAGAACGCCAGACATCACCGCGATCGTGCCGATCTGGTCGAGCTCGCGGCCGGTGCTGTGGGACTTCATGACATATTCGCCCCAGCCGCCCTCGGCGCAGAGGACAAGCAGGATGGCGATTGCCGAACTATAGGCATAGAAGCCGAATTGCGCCGATTCCAGGATGCGGGCGGCGAGCAGGAATGCCAGCAGCTGGGCGAGCTGCGAGACGATCTTGGCAGAGAGCGTCCAGAGCCCCGCACCGACGAAGGCGGGCATCTTCATGCGCCTGGCTTTCTGCTGCGGATTCTGGCTGTCCGGTCTTTCCTCCCGCTCGTTCATCTCACCGAACCTCGCGGCGGATTGAACAACAAGGCGGCTGCGGTGTTATTACTGCAGCCCGGAAAGATGCGGCGCCGCCTTGCCAGCCCGAGAAACAATCGTTGGACAAGGTTTGCGCGGTATGCGATTCCCGGCAGGACGGAGAGCTTGTACTGAGTCGGCTGCCGAATAGGTAGGGAGACAATGTCATGATCACAGAGTCAAAGGCGGCACGCAAATCTGCATATGCGCAGAGCGCGGCCAGCTTCAGTGATCTTTCCAAGGATGCCGGCCCCGGCCAGGCGCCGGATGGCCGCCCGTCTTTCCTGAAATACAAGCTCCGCTGGGGCTTGGCGCTGTTCTGCCTCGCCTGCTGGGTCATTCTCGCCGCCATTTTCATTTGGTGAGCCGCTCTTTCTCGTTGTGAGCGAGAAAAACCACCCCGACCGTTTTCCAGAGAATGCTGATATCCGTCGTGAATGAACACGAGCGGTAGTAATCCACGTCATACTGGACGCGTTCCTCGTAGGAGGTGTCCTGGCGGCGGCTGACCTGCCACATGCCGGTCAGGCCAGGGGTCATCGCCAGATAGACATGGGCGTTGGCGCCGTAACGCTCGATTTCCTCGGCGATGATCGGGCGCGGGCCGACAAGGCTCATCTCGCCGCGCAGCACGTTGAACAGCTGCGGCAGTTCGTCGGCGCTGGTCATTCTCAAGAGCTTGCCGAGCCAGTGGACGCGCGGGTCATTCATCAGCTTCTGGGTTTCCTGCCATTCGGCCCGGCGCACCGGATCGGTCGCCAGGATTTCGGCCAGGCGCTCGGCGGAATCGGTGCGCATCGAGCGGAATTTCAGGCAGCGGAACGGGCGGCCGTATTTGCCGACACGGGTATGGCTGAAGGAGATGGGACGGCCATCGACGATCAAAAGGGCGATGACGATCAGGATCAGGGCCGGGGCCAGAAACAGCAGGCCGAGGCTAGCGAAAACGATGTCGAGGGTACGCTTGAGCCGGTAGCCGGCTGCAACGACACGGATCTCCGGCGTGACCTGGTCACCGCGGGCAAAGCCGTCGAAAGCAGATAACATATCAAACCCCATTTACCCTTGAACCCATGATCAGGTTGCCAGCGCCTCTGGCCATTTACAATTCATCCTGAGGGTAGTCGGCTAGTCACATAGAGGTAATCGGGCGCGTCCAATCGTTGCCTTGCGATGCGGGATTACCCTGCAAGTGCAGCTTCTTGGCCAGCATGTGCCCGTTCGAGGATCTCATCGTAGAGTTCGAACAGGGCCTCAGCCCAGGAGAGGGAGGTATGTGCCATGCCGGAGCGCTGGCGCAGGCAATTTGCACTCATGGTGCGAATGAGGGTGTCATCATCGGCAAGCCGCCGCATGGCGGCTGCCAGGGTTTCGATATTGCCGTTCTCGAAGGTCAATCCGCAGCCGAGATCGGCGATCTCGCGGGCGAGCAGTGCGGCCTGCGGAATGATCACGGGAATGCCACTGGCGACCGCCTCGACCGCGGCAAGACCGAAGGGTTCCGGCACGCGCGAGGAGATGACGATGCAGCGCGCGTCGGTGACGAGGCCCGCGATCTCTTCCTTGCTCTTCCAGCCGTGCAGGACGGCTTCGGGGTAATCGCGTTCGAGCACCGCGCGGCCGGCGCCATCGCCGATGACATGCAGCGGGATATTGGCGAGACGCGCTGCGCGCGCCGCGTCCTCGAAGCCCTTTTCCGGCTCCAGCCTGCCGATGAAGAAGAATTTTTTCGTCTCCGCCGGACTGGGCGGCAGGTGCAGGAAGGGCTCCACCGGATTGCGGATGGTGCGGATGAATTCGGCATTGATGCCGGCCCGGGTGAAATATTCATGCATGTGCTGGTGCACGATGACGATATTGGCCGGAACGTAGCGCGTCGGGAAGAAGTGCTGGCGGATGAGATGGCGGGTCGAGCGCCAGACTTTCTCGTGATAGCCGCGTTTGTCGCATTGCGTCGTCAGGCAGCGCGCCGACATCGGCGTCAGGTTGCAGACGCGGTGGCTCTGATAGTTGGCATAGCCGCCGTTCGGGCAGGAGAGGAAATAGTCGTGGGCATGCAGTACCACCCGCGAGCGGACGCGCCAGAGCGCCCGGAAGATCGACGGCGAGAGGATCTTCGACCAGCCGTGGACGTGATAGATCGTGCCGGGTGAATCCGTACGGGCGATGACGCCGCGCAGGCTGTGGTAGGCTGCCTGATTGTAGAGACCGCCGATCGTTGCCGCCAGCTTGTGCTGGTTGACGAGCGGCATGCCGCCGACGCCGACCATCTCGGCCGAAGCGATACCGTGCTCGACGCCGTCGCCGGCGAAGTAGGTGACCGGAATGCCCCGGTCACGGATCAGTTCGGCGGAGAGGACCGCCAGATTGGACGCGCCGCCGACCCGTTCGGAACGGTCATTGATGATCACGACGCGATCGGGCTGACGGTGCCGCATCCGCTATTCCAGACTTTCGATCCGGCGCGGGGTCAACCGGCCGCGGAAAAGGTCGAGCATCGCAAGCATGTTGCCCTTCAGCCGGCCGCGGCGATCGACCCAGGGTTCCGGGCGCAGGCATTTGGCGACGTTCGCCGCGACGTTGCGGCCGATCTGGACTGTGCCGTAACGCGTGCCCATCGTTTGCTTGCGCATCAGATAGATCGGGTTGGCGATCTGCGAGTAGCCGAGCTTCAGCCCCGCCGTGCGGGCGACCTTGACGCCGAGATGGACGCCTTCGAGGCTGTCGGCGGAGACGATGCTGCCATATTCGGCGATGCGGCGGCTGAAATCGACGTCCTCGAGCCAGCCATAGGCCGGCAGGTTTTCGTCGAAGCGGATATCGCCGGCCTTCACCGCCGACATGCGGATTGCCATGTTGCAGCCGTATGCGTTGTAGATCGGGCTGATGGTCATCGGCAGGTTCGACGATTGCCGGGCGCGGTCGCTGACCAGCTTCAACCCGTCGTGGACGGAGATGCCGGGGCCGATGATGCCATCGGCCAATACCCGGCCGGTGCACATCGCGACATCCGGATGGGTCTGGAAGATGGTTTCCAGCCGTTCGATGTAGTTTGGCACCATGATGAAGTCGTCGTCGAGGAAGAGCACCACACCGGCGTTTCCGGCATTGGCGACGATCTCGTTGCGCTGTCTGCAGAGGCCGCGCTCGGAAATGATGATGCGGACGGGGCAGGCGAGCGAGGAGAGCGACACCTGGTCGATATCGGTGGTCGAGGTGACGCAGACGATGACCTCGTCGGGTTGGCGCGTCTGCTTCGAGATCTGCGGCAGGATGGCCGAGAGGATGTCGCGGCGCCCGGAGCTGGCGATCCCCACCACCATGTTCAGCGGCGCTGCCGTAGCGCGGTTGATGATTGCCGGTACCGAGGCGGTCCGGGTGGGGCCGGTTGGTTTCAGGAGCTTGTGGCGGCCGCCCGATACTTTCGGCTTTGCGGCGCTGATCTGTGTCGTGACGACGCCGAGAAGATTGATGCGGCCGCTGCTGAATTCGCTGAGGGCGTTCTGGATACGGTCGTTGGTCACGTCGCTGCCATTGTCGAGGACCAGCAGCACGCCGTCCATGAAGCTGCAGATCTGGCGCGTATCAGCCGACCCTTCGAAGGGCGACATGTCGACGATGACGATCTTGAACTTGCGGCGCAACGCCTCGATTTCCTGGCGCAGTGCCATCAGGTGGCCGAAGCGCTGATGCGCGCCTGCCGAGCGCATGATGTCGGGTACGGTAACGGTCGCGAGCGCGCCCTCGCTATCCACCACCGGCTCGAGATCGTTCGGACGCTGGTTGTTCTTGCGGGCGGCGTGATCGGAGCCGAGCAGCTTCAGGCCGAAGGCCGGGCCGGAGTCGGCTGCGACTGTGCTCAGGCGTGCGTTGATGAAGTCGGCATCGACGAGAACGACATTGCTGCCTTCATGCTGGTAGACTTGAGCCAGATTGACGCTGAGCGTCGTCTTTCCGGCGCCAGGCGTGATCGAGGTGATGCCGATGACGGTCGAGTTGTTGGAGCGGAATGCGGCGTCGATGGCGCCGCGTATGCTGCGCAAGGATTCCGTGAAGCGTGAATAGGGTGCATCGAGAACCCGCCGGTAGGCGACGTCGATGCTGACAGGCGAGACGCTGGCGGCGAGATTGCCATCGCGGCCGATCAACGGGATGGTCCCGAGCGAATTGATGCCGAGCTCGCTGCGCAGCCGCCCGAGGACATTGAGGCGGCGGCGGTAACCGTCGTTGAACAGCGCCATGCCGAGACCACCGGCAAGGCCGAGCATGGCGGTCAGCGGAATGATGAGGCTGGGTTTCGGCCAGTTCTTGGAAAGCGGAGCGGTGGCCGCCGTGACGATACGGGCGTTGCCGATCGGGAAGGACTGGCGCTGGATGGCGCCGGTCACCTGCTGCAGGATGGTTTCGTAAATCCGGCGGTAGGTGGTGGCCTGGCTTTCCATCTCGGTCAGTTCGACACGCGCAAGGTTCTTGTCAGTCCCGGCGGCGGTCAGCGTTTCCAGCTGGTTCTTCAGTAGCTGCTCGCGGTTCTTTGCGACTTCCAGATTGGTGGCATAGAGCGACTGGATGCGGGTATATTCGTCGTCGATCGCCTTCTTCAGTCCGGCGACCTCGTCCTGTGCCGCAACGACGGCTGGATTGCCGGCGTCGTAACGGCCGGTCAGATTGTTGAGCTTCGACACGGCGATGCTCAGATCCTCCTGAAGCTTCTGGATGCGCGGATTGTTGACGGCTTCCTGCACCGTTGCATCGGGCTCTCCACCGTTCTTCAGGCGGGCGAGCGCGTCGTATTTTGCGGCTTCAGCCGCCGTCTGGGTACGGGCGCTGAGTTCCTGGGTGCTGATTTCGGAGAGCTGCTGCTGGTCGAGCGAAGATGTGGCATTGATCTCCATGATGCCGTTCTTGGCGCGGAATTCTTCTGCCTGCATCGCCGTTTCGCGGGCTTTCCGGCCAACTTCGATCAACCGGCTTTCGAGCCACTTGGCGCCGCTCTGCGCGGCGGCGGCGCGCTCGGCAAGGCCGGAGCGGATATAGGCGTCGGCAATGGCATTGGCGACGCGGGCCGCCTTTTCCGGATCGGTGGAGCTGTAGCCGATTTCGAGAATATAGGACTGGCCGACGCGGGTCACCGTGACGCGGGAGAGGAAAGACGCCATCGTGCGGCGCATCAGGGCTTCCTCAGCCGTCTCGGTTGGGGATTGCGGCGCAGTCTCCGGCTTGTGCATGCCCGGGATGATGCTCTTGATGGCGCCCGTTATCATGCCGCGCCAGGATTCGCCGCCGATGATTTCAGGGTCGTGATCGAGCTTCAGCTTGGCGATGACGTCGCGGGCGATCGACTCCGACTTGACGATTTCCACCTGGCTGGCGATTTCGGCGGCTTCGATGATGATGGTGCCGGTGAAGGCGTCCTGCGAGGCGATGCGGCCCTGTTCGGGGTCCATGACCAGACGGGTCGTTGCCGAGAAGATCGGCTCGGTGCTGAAGATATAGAGCCCGCCGACCGACACGCCGAGTGCCGTGCAGATCGCCAGATGCGCGGCGTGGCGCTTCAGGAATGCCCAGATGTCACGGAAGGATATGTATTCACGCTGCGTCTCATCGAAAGCGTGATGATTGCCGGGAACGATTTTGCCGATCTCCTGAATGACCATGTCTATCCTCGCAGCTCCCTAGGGCGTTTGTTTTTGTTCAGGTTCCAGGGCGGAAATGACCGTTCCCTGGAAGCTGGTGGATACGTTGTAGCGAACATCGAGAACGTCACCGGGCTGCAGTTCCTCGGTGTCCTGAACTTCGCTCGTCGTCGGAATGTCGCTCGCGGTGCGCGTCACCCAAAACTCCAGCGGCTGCAGGTCGACAGCCTTGAGGCTCTGGTAGCGGGACACCGTTGCACCGGCGATCTGCAAGAGCTGGAGCGTGGTTGCCCGCTTCAGCTTGGTATCCTCGATGTCGGATTCAGTGGTCTGCAGCTCCTGACCGGCTTCGGTGGTGCGCTGGCTCTTCAGGGTTTCGGCGTCTCGCTTGGTTTCGCTGAGCTTCTGCTTGGCCTGCATCGAGGCGACGACGAGGTCGAGCTTGCTGCCCTGCATTTCAGCGACCGTGCGCTCGAGCGCGGTCTTGCGCGATGTGGTCAGGATCTTGGTATCGACGAGCTTGGAAATGTCGCTCAACTCGTCCTGGGCGATGGTGACCTGCCGGTCCTGCGTCGACATCTTCTCGTCGAGGACGCTGATTTCGCTGGTCAGCAGGGTTTCTAGCTCGGTTGCCGATTGCAGCGCGCGGCTCAGCGCATCGGCACGGGCCTTGAACAGGGCCGTTTCGCTCTGGATGATCTGGCCGATGATCGGATCCTGGCTCCCCGCGGCGATCTCTGGCGGAAATTCGATCGCATCCTTGCCGGAAAACTCGGCCATCAGCCGGGCGCGCTTGGCCATATATTGCTTCAGTTGCAGTTCGAGGCGGCCGAGATCGCCAGCATAACGGATCTGCTCGGCGTCGGAATATTCACCCTGCGGGCTGCTGCGGCGTTCCTTGCCGCCGGCCATGGCCATCGCCTGCTTGACGGTCAGTCCCGGGCGGAATTCGAACTCGCCGGAGCGCTCGACGGCGCCGCTGACATAGACCATCGGATATTTGACCACCTCGACAGAGGCGGTCGGCGCGGTCGCCAGTCCGGTGATGCGCTTCAGATTGGCGCCGATCAGCTGCGAGATCTCATCGACGGTCTTGTCCTCGACATTCATCTGGCCGATCATCGGGATGAAGATGTTGCCGGCCGGCGTGACAGTGAATTCGCCGTTGAGCGCGGTCCATTCCTTGTAGTCGCCGGTCGATGCCACCCATTCGACCACGGTGACCTTCAGCTTGGTTTCGGGACGGACCTGGTAGCCGCTCTCATCCGCCAGAACGCCTGACGGGGCGGCTGCAAGCAAGAGTAGGGCGGCGCCCGCAACCTTCGCGGAGAAACGTCCGCGTCCTTTTGCGCCAATGGTCATCTGACAGCCTCATGGTTCGCATCGTCCTGGCGGAGGGCCGCCGGGCATACTGGCACGGATGATCAGGCGAAACGCCCGCGAGCGAAATCCCCTGGAGGCGGTAGGCGCAGCTAGTTCTTTTGGCCGCTGGGGTAGCTCGCGCGCATGGGACGCACTGAAGCGTCCGCGCGGCGGGCCCCGGAATGCTTCATTCGGATTAGCGTGAAAAAGGAGAGGCGGACAGCATCACGAAGCGGGCCGAAACCGCACCCGCCGCGCAAGATCCCTGGATATCAACGAAACCGGGCTCGCTCCGTGTTCCGAAGCGAGCCCTTCCGCAAGGAGCCAGGTCGCGGCTCTATAGTCCGCGAGTATTAGCTGCCGCATTTGGAATAGGTTCTACTCGCTACTTTCCCCAATCCCGAGGTCAGGATGCCATATCGATGGTCGAAATCAACTAATCCCTTTGGGTTAAGGGCTTAAACCGGGGCAAAATAGCCGGTTTTCGGGCAGATGATCCGCATTTTAGCGCCTTCTGTTGCACGCTTGCCGCGGTTCAGCTTCCCTTTGGCGGAGCGATTGTTTCCACCTTCGCGACGGCACTCGGCTTTGCGCCATCGGGCGCATAGCCGCCGCCGACGGCGACGTTGAGCGAGACGTAGTCCTTGGCCATCTGCTGGACGGCAGCGGCCAGGCTTGCCTGGGCCGTCGAGACGTTGCGCTGGGCATCGAGAA
>NZ_JBFTID010000026.1:0-45443 GCF_056394605.1 Rhizobium sp. 10N427
CGACGTCATATGGCGTCATTGCCGCATGAGAGCGGCATGAATTGAGACCCTGCGCCGAGGCGCGGGGCAGAAACGCGTTGGTACTCCGCCCGGAAAATCAAAATGGGCGGATGAGCAGCTAATGCGGCGAGTTTTTCAACGATATCGGCGCTAGGGAGACCACCGGGTATTTCAAACATTCGCTTTCATCAATCGGCACAAATTCGATGACTTCCGAGACTATCCCCGCATCGCGGCAACCAAAGCCATGATAGCATAAGGAAGCACACCCGCCTTCACCTTGTGTGCCCCCTTCGATCCACGCAACTTTACGGACGCGATCTTGAAACTTCCAAAAGAAGGTACGCTCCGATTGCAGTGACAGATTCAAGCGGACGTTACTCGTCGAGCAGTTCGGCTCAGGAGCGCGGGCTTTGCAAAGCTACAACGGCAGTGCGCGATGGGACGCGAACGGATGGGCTATGCGCACGGCGAAGTATGCTGGACGCCTTTCCCGTGTCCCGAAATCATCCGTAGATAAAGGCCGAAAGTTCATCCGGCGTCCCGTCGGGGAATGAGCTTTTCAAATGGTCGAGAAAGGCGGAGACGCGCGCGTTGAGCAGGCGTAGCGAACGATCCGCCTCTCATGCTGCAGCCTGCCCATGATAATTTCGGGTGCATGCCGCATTCCCCTATCGTTCCTGTTCGTCCCGATCGCGTTTTTGCTCGGCCTCGTGCTGAAGCTCTTCCGATCTCGGCACGAGCTGTTTGGCAGGGACGGTTCGATTTTCGCCGCCACTTCCATGCAGCGACGCGTCTTGTTCACCGTAACCATTTGCGCGTCCAGCTCGGTCATCGTCGGCGCGGTCCTTCGCCCGATTGCGCGAGCGCTCGGCCGCTGCGATTGCCACACGCAGTTCTTCGTCAGCCTCTGCAATCTCGCGCAGATAGCTATTGCCCGAGGCGCCGAGCTCGGCTGCCGTCGCCATCTCAAAGTTCAAGCTCGCCTGCAAGGACGCCTTATCGGCTCGAATTTCGTCATCGTCAGCCAATTCGATCCGCTCGCGATAATATTCGACCTCGACCATGATGTTGTTTCCAACCTCGACGGCTTCGGGCCCGTGGCGTGCAACAGCCTCATCCCACTGACGATTGGCGTCGTCCGGTCTGGCCGACCCGCTGCTTGGCGCGCGATCCTCAACCTGCTCCGCCAGTTCCATCATCTCGCGACGAACATCGACGTGCTCCCGGGCGGCCGCGGCAATTTCCTCGAAATTGCTCCGATCATCCCGCGGCATGATCCGCTCCGCCTGGAAAAGGGCGGTCTCAACGCGTTTTTCGTACGCCTCGAATTCCGATCGTGTCATGGTGCTCATGTTTTCGATCTCCGCAACCTCAAAAATACTAACCAATTTGGTTTGGAATTGCGAGCCGTTTTCGCGCTCGCCCGATTGCTTTTCGGCGACGAACTCTCGCCTTCCAAGTGCTGTATTAACCCGGAAAATCCTGCTTTTTGCAAATTCAGACGCGCCGATATCGTCACTGTCTCGTGCGAGGTCTTCCCAGGCACCGTGAACTGTTTCAGTATAGGCTTGGCTTTTTGAGGTTCTCGTTGAGGTCACGACCTCGCGCCGTTTTCTATCGTATCGGCGCGCAGCGCTATCGGACGTTCCCACATGCTCGGTGCGGCCTTCCCGGTTGATCGGGCGAACCTGATTTTTGGTATAGGAGGCAGCATTCGCCTGATCACGGCGATCGGTCATTTCCATCCGTATACCATGCTCGCGGGCATGCTGCGCCAAACCTTCGCGCCAGCGCCGGAAAGATGCGATCGATGTCTCGACACGTTCGCCGTCCTCGGATCGCATGGCAACGATTGCGTGAACATGGACGTGCGGTCGCTTACCGCCGGCCGACTCGGTTTTGGGATCCTGACCTGGATCATGAAGAGAGAAAACGTACCGGTGCTGACCAAACTCCGCCGCCAGGAACTCTCGGGCCGCCGCGCGAAAAGCCTCGACATCGGTTCCGGCCCTCGCGGACATGACAAGGTGCATTACATCGCGCGGCTTGCGGCTATGCAGTTCGCCCCTCCACTGCAGTTGCACCAGATCGCCCGCCAGTTTGGCGTCCGTTATCGTCTCCCCGCGATTGTCTCGAACGCCACCGTCAGCTCGCTCGACGAGTTTGCGCAAACGTGCGGTCCCATATTCGACGCCATTGCCATAGCCGGTAAAATGGAACTCGGCCGATCGGCCCCCGTTTTCCGACATTCGCGCCTGAACGATCTCTTGCGCCTTTTCATCAGCTGTCAGCCGCTCGCCGGCCCGGTCTCGCAAGACGGCAACACCATCGATCCGGTAATGGTCCTGACGCTCTTGCACGGCGAATGCAAACGAGCGCTTTCCCAGCGCCGTACTCACGATATCGCGGGCCCACGCGTCCAGCGCCTGCCCTTCATCGGGCCTCCGCTTGACGTCGATACGAAATGTCCCGATGTCGCGGCTCTCGGCACGGTTGCCCATCAGGTGCGCCCAGTCCTCAGAAAGGCCCGCGACCGCCCCCCGGCCGCGCAGTTCTTCGCCCGCCTGATTTTCCATCGCCACATCGCCGTTTCGAGAGATATAGCTCGCCATGGCGCCCAGGCGTCCGCCGCCGCCGAACGATGTCATCTTCACGACCGCGGGCTGACTTCCGCCGGCAAGTCCGGCAAACCGTGTTGCCATCGAACGCGGCGCCGGCCCGGGCCACGCGAGGCCTTCACGTGCGGCTCTCCCGCCGACATTGAGACGGCCGCCAACGCCGCCGCCTGAAGCAACTCCCCGCCGCCGGCGCTCTTCCTCCTCACTGGGAGAATTTCGGCCGATCAACCGCTCGTGCAGGTATGCCGCTCGGCGCTGCTCCCATTCCGCCGTAAAGGCGCCGAGAAAAATTTCCATCAGTCCCGACGTCCAATCCTACGGCCTGGCCGGCTGGCGAGACGCTGCAACTCAAGAGCAAGGCCCGCGACAAGGGGCTGCAGCTCGCGCAGGTCAGCGATGGCGTCTGCCGGAACGGAACGTTGATACGAGCGCCGAACGAGACTGTTGAGGTTCACTCCAATGGCCCGCAGGTCACGATGAAGAAGCTCAAAAACCACCCGATCGTCTTCCGACAGGAACGGTAAGATGYCGGCACCATCAAGCGTCAATGAGCGCATAAACGCCGACACCGACATCTCCGACTGCCTGGCTGCGACTTCGACAGCGGCGAGCTCTGGCGCGGAAAAACGCGCATGGACGACACGCTCCTTACGCTCCTTGACAGCAGGCACCGCAGGTCGTGACCTTCCATTTTCGACCATGCCGTCGTCTCTTCACGTGTTCGCCGCAGGCGGCATCGGCGGCCCGTCCGCCGATCGTCAGCAAATTTGTATCACAAATTTGCGTATCCTGCCAAACCAATATAACCTATTTCAGTTCATAAAAGCCAAACTTAACCTGGCACCGTAAAGGCCACATTCATACTCGTAACACTCATCGGAAGTTTGACCCTTCCACATCACATGACCAACTCGTGTGAAACATCGATAGCGTTGCTGGAAAGAGGAAAGTGAAAGTTATATAGTGAAAATTAGAGGACTCATGGGGTGCGGATGATCTTCCACAAGATATGAGACAATGCTTCGAAAGAGTGTCATCGGACTACCTAGTGGATGATCTGGGATGTGATGCACCCAAGCAAAAAGCGACTGGACGTCTGCAATTTTTGACCTATTATAGTTCATATTTCGAGCATGGCGCCGAAACAGTTCCGTAGCGGGAGAAGGTCATGCCTCGGACCTATGCAGTCGTCAGTAACAAGGGCGGCGCCGGCAAGACAACGATGGCGACGTTGATTGCCGGCGAATACGCTCTATCGGATCAGCGCGTCCTGATGATTGACGCCGACAGCCGTCAAAATCTGGCCGGCTGGTGGAAGCTCTGCCACAGCAAGGGCAATGTACCGGATAATATCGAGGTGACGATTGCGGCGACCCAACGGGCAATCGACGATTTCCTGAAGAAGCTCGCCAGCTTTTTCGATGTCGTCCTGATCGATGCGCCCGGTGTCGATAGCGTGCTGCAGACGACGATCATTCGATCGTCGGACGTGGTCCTTTCACCGGTACAGCCGGGCATCAAGGAAATCGAGGCCGCCGGCCAAACCGTCGCTGAGGTGAACGACATCAACGATCGCCTCGGTTTATCGATCGTGCATATGAACGTGCGCACCCGTATCACGCTGCCCGGCCGCAATCTTGAAGCCTATCGCTACATCCGGCCGTTCGTGGCAGGTCTTCTCGATGCGCACTACCATACGATGCTTCTGGAAACCGAGCTTTACGAACGCAATATCTATCGCGAGATCCAGAACGGCCTCGGGACACTCCAGATGCAGGACGTGACAGACTCAGTCCGGAAGGCGCGTCTCGAAGTAAAGGCGCTGGTCGATGAGATCGACATTCGCCAGGTGGCCGGACCGGCTGAGGCGGCGGCATGAACAAAGGGGCGATCGACTTCAAGCAGTTCTCTCTCGCGCCACGCCGAAAGCCTGCAGTTCAGGATACAAACGAAGGCCGGCTTGAGGTTGCCGCTGACGAGCAAGCCGCCGATTTGCACGATCAGGCTCCGGCGCCTCTCGACAATGACCGCGGCCGCCAAACGGCGCTTCCGCGCCTTCCCGAAGACGAGCGGCAACGGCGAAGCGCAAAGCGGGCTGCCGATCAGGACGATACCCGGCGGCGCCTGAAAAGCCTGAAGCGCGCCAAAGACCGCGCCATCAAATTTTACGTCAATGTGCCGCTGGAGCAGGAGATGAAGGCGCGTCTCGTGAGAGCGGCTCATGAAAACGAAGTGAAGATGACGGTTATCATGCAGGCTGCCATTGAAACCTATCTCGAAGACAACGGCTATTGAACAGCAGCATCTGGACACGCCGGTCGATCCGGCGTGTCCAGATCAAGCGCGCCGTGGGCCGCCTCAAAATGGGGGCTCGACCTCGATGCGGCCGTCGAGTTCGGCCCAGATGACTTCGCGCTCGGCCAGCGCCAGGTCGAGCTCGGCTTCAAGCGCCCGGCGTTCCCAGGTGGTTTCGGCGTTACGGGCTTCAGCGCGCAGTTCTTCGATATGCTGGTCGATGGTCATCGTCGTCTCCTTGACGTTTGTGGAAGATGACGGCGGCACGCAGGGTGGGGAGAGGCAGGTCCAGGCTCGTGGAACACGACCGGCGGAGCCGGCGCGCGGAGGAACCGATTTTGTCGAAGTGCAGTGAAACGGAACGGAGAGAAAATCGGAGGGGCCGCGCGGCCTTGAGCTGGCTCTTCCCACCCGGCACAATCGCCCGGTCTGAGCAGACAGGTTTCCCTCTCGTTGGGCACCCCTTCCTGCTTGCCATCGGCCGCTGCGGGCAGCCGTTGCCATGAGGCGGTTCCGGTTCGATAGTGTCGAATGCGATGAGGATCACCCGGATTTCGCGGGACTGCTGGCCCGCGCCTACCGCGCCAAAGTCCGACCGCTGTGTCTCTGCCGTGAGCAGGCGGCGCCGATGTACATCGCAGATATCGGCAATCAACTGGTCATCAAGCGCATGCCGCTTTCCGGTGAAGGCCATGACCCGGCATGTCCCTCCTATGAACCGCCCTACGAATTGTCCGGGCTCGGCCCGCTGATGGGAAGTGCAATCCAGATGGATGCCTCTCTCGGGTCAGCCTCATTGAAGCTTGATTTTTCCCTTTCCAAGCGCGCCGGGAGCAATCGTCCCGGCGTACCGGAACCTACCGGCGAAAGCGTGAAAGCGGAAAGCAGAAAGCTGTCGCTACGCGCCCTGTTGCATTTCCTGTGGCATGAGAGCGGCCTGACCGAATGGACCGCGCACTGGGCCGGAAAGCGCCACTGGTGGCAGGTCTATCATCATCTGCTGGAGGCCGCCGGCAACATGGCGGTGCGCGGCGAGAGCCTGTCGGAGCGGTTGCTCATTCCCGAGCCTTTCAGGGCCGAGGATAAGACAGCGATCGAACACAGGCGGGCGCAGAAGATGGCTGGTCTTTTCCAGCAAGGTCCGAAGCGCCTGATGTTGCTTGTCAGCGAGGTCAAGGAATTTACGGAGGCGAGAGACGGCCGGCTCGTGGTGGTCAAGCATATGCCGGGCTTCCGGCTTTATCTTGAAGACACGGCCTGGAAGAGCGTGCAGCGCCGCTTCGAAGCGGAATTTGCTCTCTGGCAAAGCGGGGAAAACCTGCACCTGATGCTGATCGCGACGATCGGCAGCGGCAAAGCCGGGATCGTCACCATCGACGAGATCGCGCTGATGTGCGTCAGTGAACAGTGGCTGCCGATCGAAAATGCTTTCGAGCAAAAACTCGTCGGGCGGTTGACGCGGTTACGCTTGAAGTCGGTCAAGGGTCTGCGTTTCAACCTTGGCCGAAACCGACCTTTGGCCAACGCGATGCTGCTGGAGACGAAACCGCGGCCGCATGCGCTCTACATCGTGCCGCCGTCGGCCGGCGCTGATTTTGAGGAAGCACTCAAGAAAATGATAGAAGCGCGGCCCGATCTTGGCGCCTGGGTCTGGCGCGTGGTCGAGGGCGATATGCCGCCAATCCCGACGTGATCGTGGCGATCACTCGGCCGACGCGCCTTCAAGGAGACCGTCGTAGACTTCGAGCAGTGCATTGGTGATCGCCTGGCCGAGTGCGGCGCCTGCCGCGCGGACGTCATCTTCGGAGCCGTCGCGGGCAGCCCGTGCCAATTCGAACCCTTCCTCACTGACGATCAGCTTTGCCACCTCGATCGCCCAGAGCCCGAAATCACCACGATTGTCGATCTTGATTGCCTCTTGCACGACGACGCTCCCCTTTCTTTAATGGTGAACGGCCTTTATCGGGAGAAAGCGCCGATAGCCAGAAATCATCACCGATGTGAATCGAACCTCAGTGATCGATTCAAAACTCTCGTTGGACGGAGGCGACCCAATTCGGCGACCTTGCCTAAATGCCGAACTATCCATTCCATCTCTACTGCCAGCGCATCGATGCCACCCGGAACATGGCTCGATACTACGCCATCTCTATTCAGCCGACATTGTTCGGCGAGGCCTCGGTCGTTCGTTCATGGGGACGCATCGGCAAGGCGGGCGGCGAGAAAAGCGAAGTCTTCGACAGCGAACGGGAAGCGGCTATCCACTTCCTGGCCATTGCACGCAGGAAGAAGACGAAAGGCTATAAATCGGTCGGTAGTTGTGGAAATCCGGCATGGCCAAGTGCTTTTGCTGCACCGCGTCGATGACAACGATCGTCGCCGATGGCAGGGATTCTCGACCATTAATGATGCGGAGAAGCAAATGACCACGACAAACGAAATCGCAGACAAGATTGCAGCGGAGCATGGTCTCACCAAGGCGCAGGGCAAGATGATCATCGAGGCGGTGATCGCCTCCATCACCGAGGCTGCGGTTGCCGGCAACGAGACCTCGCTGCCGGGCTTCGGCAAGTTCAAGGTCAGGGCGACGCCCGAGCGCGAAGCGCGCAACCCGTCCACGGGTGCGACCATCAAGGTCGCAGCCGCCAAGAAGCTGAGCTTCCAGCCGGCCAAAGCGCTGAAGGATGCGCTTAACAAGTGACACACCGAAAGCCCCGCTCGGATCGAGCGGGGCTTTCGGGTCAATTCGTCAGCGGCGCGTGCTGCGCGACCAGATAAGCTGCAGACCTTCCTGCCCCTGGACTTCCGTCAGGGTCGCGTAGATCGGGGCGGGGAAGCTCGGGTCGTCGAGCTTGACCGAGATGTAGTCGCGCTCGGTTTCACGGGCCTGCTTCTGCCAGCCGGCACCGAACTCGACATTGCCGGCCAGAACCCTGAAGTCCGGTGCGTCGTCGGAGGAGCGTTCGACCCTGATAATCTTGGCCTTGACGTTGAGGTTGAGGGTCTTGATGGTGCCGGAAAAGCCGTTTTCGGAAGCGGTGAATGAGCCGATGGTTGCCATTGTCTTGATCCTTTTCAGTTGCTCGTGCCGCGCCCATCGCGGCCTCGATGGCTGTCGACAAGACCGGAAACGATCGGACCGCACCCCTTGTGGCTGAAACGAAGTGGAGGACGGCAATTAGCCGAGGCTTTCTTGTCTCGCGAGGAATGGCCGCAGATCCGGGGTCCCCACATGACCGGTCATATGGGGTGGGCGTGGCCAGGGGAAGAAAACGAGCAAGCCGTTGCGGGAAGACGATCGAGCCGAGCCCGCGAGGCGTTTTTTGGTCAGACAAGCCGCATCGAGACCGCGGTGGGCGAGCCGTAGCTTGAGGATGGGCCCGACCATGGCACCGTCAGCGTCCGGCGTGATTCCGGACGGCGTTGCCAAGCATACCCAGTATCGGGAATTGAAGGCACCAGAGGCTGGCCGCGTGACTTCGCTCCGATGTGCCAAATAGGAATTCAGGACGGAGCCGACGTGATCGGCCTGATGCCGGAACTCGCGACGGTGCCACCGGCTATGATCGGTTCACCGTCGCCAGCCTGCTGCTTGCCGCTGCATCCTTGACGGTGCGTGCGATGTTTTTCAGGAAGGCCGGGCTGAAGCTGCCGAGTGGCCTGCTTGTTTCGAAGTCGAAAGCCTTGTCGAGCTCGACGCGATTATATTCGTCGAGGATGATCCAGCAGGGAAAATCGAGGCCGGCACGGCGGCATTCGATCTGGCTGATCGGCAAAAACAGGCGATCCTCATGCGGGGCCTGCGAGGTGATGGCGAAGAGGAAAACGGCGCCCGGGACATCGGGCGTCCGCACGACGACGCAGACGGGGCGGGCCTTGCGGCCGCTTTCCTCGCCGGCATCGGCCTGTCGTTTCCAGAGATAATGGAAATGGACGACGTCGCCCGCATCAAACATGATCGTCCTTGAGCAGCGCGTCGAGGCCGGTCATCAGTTCTGCATGGACGGCATCCGGGGCATCGTCGAGGCCGTAGGCGAGCGTGTGCGAGCCGCCGAGGAGGCGCCGATACTGTTCCGCCGTCAGAATGACGAGTTTCTCCTTGCCGCGCTTGGTAAGCGCGACCGGCTCGATCAATGCTGCCTCGAGGATTTCACCGGAGGCCCGGTTCATATCGGAAAACGAAAACTGCTTCATGAGAACCTCCATTCACCTACGTAAAATACGTATTCTAGGTAATTCATGCAAGTCGGCTGCGACAGAAACCGACTTGCAACACGTCATGCCGCCATCTTGGCGGAACCGGGCTGCAACGCATGCAGATAAGCCACGGCCCTTTGCGCCTGCGCTGCAGCCTGGACGATGAAGCGTTTGTCGCCGCGGAGCACCTCAAGCCAGGACGCGAGATAGCTTGCGTGGTCGGGCCGCGGCTCAAGGTCCGGGACAATGCCGAGATCGGCGGCGAGAAACGCCGCGCCGAGTTCGGCGATCAGCTCCTCGCGCGCCCGCTCGGAGCGGTCTTTCGCGTAGCGGGAAAGATCGCGGTTCACGCGATGTGATGGCCCCGTCCAGTGGATTTCCTCATGGGCGAGCGTCGCATAATAGCTCTCGACATCGCGAAACGCTTCTATCGGCGGCATCTGGATCACATCCCGCTCGGGCGCATAGAAGGCTGCCGCACCACCATGGCGGATCGTTGCCCCCGTTGCCCGGAAAAAGGCGTCGGCATGCTCGAGACGCTCGACAGGCTTGAAGGCCGGCGTCTGCGGCGATGCGCCAAAACCCGCAGGCAGGCCTTCAATCTGCTCGAGATTGAAAACGGTATAGGCTTTCAGGAACGGGATTTCGTGCTCGACGTCGTCGCCGTTGGCGTTGGTCTCGGTCTTCCTGATGCGGTTGGCATAAACGACCATCGTCCCGGTCTCGCCTTTGCGCACGTTGCCTCCAAGTTCCAACGCATGGCGAAACGTCATCCAGGTGCTGGCACCAAAGCAGCGGCTTGCGGCCTCAGACCAGAGGAGCAGGACATTGATGCCGGAATAGGGTTCGCCGTTGAAGCGAAGCGGGCGCGACACGCATCCCGCATGCCGGGCGGCACTCCACGGCTGGACCCAGGGGCGCACGCCCTCTTCCAACTGAGCGAGCATGATATCGGTGATCCGTGTGTAGACGTCCGGGCGCACAGCATCGGTCTCGCCAGATAATTTCATTGACGTTTTCTTTGGCTTTCTCATCGTCTTTTCCTTCATCTTCGACACCGCGCCGATCGCGGCTCGTCACGGCGGTCGACCAGCGCGCGGGCGGCAGCGGCGCACCCGGCTCGTCAAGATCGTGCTGGAGATAGAAGGACCGCTGGGCCGAAACGACAGTGGAGGACGGCTTGTCCGTTGCGCCGCTTTCATGTCGCCCTCGGGCTAGACCGCAAACCGGGATGAGCCGCGCTCGGCGCCTGGGCCGCCTTGAGTGACACGAGAAAAGGCCGGACGAGGCCGGCCTTTCGAGATGGATCAGTGAGCGTGCGCCTTCAGTCGAAAGCCGATATCTGTAGTGACGCGGCGCGCTGGTCGATCGAGGTCGCGGGATTCGGCGAGCCGCTGCGCTCATAGGGCTTCCAGGTCTCGCCGGTAATGTCTTCGTAAGCGACAACGGCGCCCTCGGCCGCCATGCGCAGGACATGGGCCTGAAGCCCCATGACGGCGGCGAATTCGCGTTTTCTCTGGGCGCGGCTGTCGAAACCGACCGGACCCTCGAGATCTTCGTCGCGCAGATCGTTGCTAAGCCTGGCGGTCAGATCGCGTGCCTCGGTGACGGAGCGGCTATAAAACAGCCCGGCTCCGTGAGCCGATCCGACGAAGGAGCCGACGATGCGCTGCATATGGATCTGCATCGCCTTCTCGCCGAGGCCGTCCTTCATCGCCTCGGCGCCATCGATAAGCTGCTGGCGGTGCAGGTCGCGGATTCCCTCGCTGTCGACAACGGATAGGCCAAAGCTTTCCGAGATGCGCATTGCCTGGGCGGTGTCCGGGCAGGCATGCCGGACCATTTCGAGGGTCGTCGCGCGGGGCGTAGTTGAGCGATTCGTCGCAGCAGAACGGTTGAGCGGTGCCATGGTCGGTGTCCTTTCGGTCTGGTTGAGCAAAACCCGAGGTCCGGTTTTGGGTGCTGTCCCTCGGGTGCGGTCGACACGAACCGGCGAAGCGGCCCGGCCCAAGGTCAGGACGATGCAAGAGAGCGAGGTGCGGTTGCGGAGGTTGCGGGCCCAGGCCTGCAGAAAACGCGGCCGCGCTTTGGCGAACCGCGCATCGAGACTGCCGCAATGCGGCGCGGCACGCGGCCTTTGACCGGGCGCCGTCCGGTTCAGACCGCAACGAAGCCGAGGGTCAGAGCGTATGAACCTGTGGCCGATACGCCGCCAGCAGACCGGCGCGTCACCACTACCGTCGCGCCCGAGCCGCGCTTCAGCGGTATTGCCTACCCACAAACCGATCGCGTGGCCGCAAGGAGTCTGGCTGCAGCGGCAGCGCAACCTCAGGCACCGACCTGCCTAGATGATAGTGACAAGACACCGCCGGCGAGAACCGGCGGCGCTGGGCAGGCGCTAACCCGTCGTTACGCTCCGGCTATTCGGTCGCCTCGTTGAACCTGCTGTCCAACTCGTCGCCGACATGATCGAGACCAGCCGCGGCCGGGTTGGCCGCCGTTTCAGGATCGTCTTCTCCGGCCTCCACCGCGCTTGCAAGTTGCGTCATCGCCCAGGCTTCGGCCTCCCGGCGGCAGATACGATTAGCGACGCCGGATGGAAGCCTCGAAAAGTCAGCAAAGAACCTGGCAGTTTGCTTTTCTGACACATTGCAAAAGCTTGCCGGTGTCGAGCGTTGGCGGGACGTTGACGGCCCCATTCATCTCGCGCAGGTCATCGGAAACAACCAGCGCGCGCGTAGTCTCGAAAAGCGTCGAGGCGCTAATGCGGTTAGCGCCGCGTTCGTACGGCCCTCCCAATTCGCATTTCGTTTACCCCTTGCCATTCCCTCTATTTCCGCATTAGGTTCAGCAGACACCCCTGCCAACCACCGGAAGATGAACGCCATTCGTCAAGAAATCACACGCAGGACCATTCTCATACGAATGCTCGCGTACCGGGATCACTGCGATCAAATTGGCGCGCGAGGTTGCGATGGCTCCGTGCAGCCGCGGGCCGCGTTGGGATAACCGCGCAAACTGTTGCCCACGGTCTTGTGTTGACTGGCGCGGCAGGTTTTCGCAATTCGCGCCCGCTCTCGACAATTGGCGAAGGTGCTTGCCGAGCCGTATTGAGGGCCGCGTCAATCCTGCGTTGTCGTCCCCTGACCGCATCAGGCCGTCTTGATCACAGAAAAGGCAAAACCGGACAGCTCAGTTTATATACACCCCTTAAATGGGTTGAATAACCAAGAATATGAAATATATTGGTCCACCAAAGGGATCAATTAATGTTTCTCACTCTTGAAATCCATTTCAAAGATGAATGGCATCAAGCCGCGGCACTTGAACTCAAGAGCGACGCAGCCGGCTTTCAGGGTGCGTCGATAGTCGATTACGATCTCGATTACTTTATACGGTTCGCATCGGTGGATTTTGCAGAAGGAAACGCGGCAAGTGACAATCGCGCACTTTCAATCCGATATCCCGTTGACCTCGAGAATCGATATACCTCAACGTGGCCACCATTCCTGCTCGATCTAATGCCGCAAGGACATGCAAGGCGCAAGCTGGCAGAACATTTAGGCCTCAGCGAGGGAGCACGCAGCTCGGATCTTCCTCTGCTTCTCCGCTCTGCCGTAGGCGGAATAGGTAATGTCCGCATAAAAGAAGCCGCTGAGGCAGAGAAGCAGCGGCTACACGGTGTGCAGCGCCAAGGAGTAACAGAGGCTGAGATCCTTGAACGATCAGATCGTTTCATGGAAGTAGCCGATCGTTTCGGTATGCTTGCTTCGGGCTCAAGTGGCCTGCAAGGCGAATGGCCAAAGGTCTCCATGACCAAGGCTATCGATGGCCTTTATTATCCCGACAGCTTCGTGTCCGACGATGAGGCCGTGCGGCATGTGATCGTCAAGCTGGTCCGCAGCAATGAGCCCGTAGACCGGCTCATTCTTGAAGGCGAAGCCCTCTATTCGCAGATCGCTCAAAAGATCGGCCTCAATGTCAGTGAACCGTCGGCCTATGCCGAAGGCGTCCTGATCATTCCCCGTTTTGATCGAAAGAAGAGAGAAGGAGGTGGAACCGTTCGGCTGGGTCAAGAAAGCCTTGTTTCGGCCATTGGCGTTGCCGACTTCGGATATGTTGGCACGCATGAGGCCTATATCGACATTCTGCGCCAATATTCCGCCGATCCCCTCGCGGACGTCGTAGAGTACCTCAAACGGGACATCGCCAACCTGGCTCTCGGCAATCCCGACAATCATGGTCGAAATACCGCGCTCACCAAGTTCCAAGACGGAACTGTCCGTCTGTCTCCGCTCTTTGATTTCGCTCCAATGCGGCTCGCCAAGGAGGGGATCGTTCGCTCCACCAGATGGGCCACGATGCGAGATGCCGGCCGGGATCATTTCCCTGATTGGAAGAAAATTTGCGCCGAACTGTTTCCCGATCTCACTGAGCAAAAGATACTCGCGTCCGCACTTCTGACGTTTGCAGAACGACTCTGTGAGGCGCCGAGCATTGCGAAAAACCTGGCGGCAGCTCCAGAAATTTTAGAGCGCGCAATGGCACGGTGCACTGAAATCGCCGATAGCGTTTTGCAGGCGAAGCTATGATGCCGGAGAAAATCTGAGTGGCTCGCTGGAAAAAGCCTACAAAAGAACAGGTTCTTGAGAACCGGCGCACGCTTGCTGAGCGAGCTCGAACCGGTGATTTAAGGCTGCCCGGCGCAGTAGCGGCAATCCGGAAGAGTTTCGGCATGACCCAGGAAGAGTTTGCCAAAACGCTGGCACTTACGCGGCGTCAAGTTGCTGAGATCGAAACCGGCAAAGCAAACCCGACACTGGAAACACTGGAAAGAATTGGGCGCCTGTTCGGATTTTCGGTAGGTTTTGTGCCGAGGGCAGAGAGCCGTGCGAATACTCAAAACTAAAAGGCGAACAACCCCGTAGGAACGTTTAAACTTTTCGCGGAACTGATCGCCTACCATCTTGACGCCAGAGACAGGCTGACGCCGCACAGATTGATCTCGACCACGCAAGAAAGCGGTCCGAGGTTTGGGAACAATTCATCGCCGTACTTGGCCACAATCATCGTAATCTGATCCCCGGCGTGGACGCCGGGTATCAACCGGCTTCTACGTGATGGCTTAAACGACAAGTCGCCACAACTCTTACGCATGATGAAGGCAAGCCTGGTGCGCATGGCGGCCTGTAGACAACGTCATGGGACCTGGCGCGCGCGAGGCTCGGCGGCAGGATCAATCTTGACTTCGATCCCGGCCGAACCGTTGAGGACACGATCGAGCACGTCGTTCAGGAGTTCAAAATCGCCCATCCCGAAAGAGAGATTAAGGTGTCCGTGGAGATCGAAGCTGCGCCGCGGATCGACCATGTGCGGACAGGACAGATGTTCTCCAATCTCCTTGGAAACGCCCTAATGCACGGTGCGCCAGACCATCCCGTGCGGGTGAAGGCAATCACTACGGATAATCAATTCGAGTTGAGCGTCGATGACAGTGGCGAGCCAACCCCGGTGCAATCTCTCAACAAGCTTTTCAACCTTTTGACCGAGCGGAGGGTTCGAAAAGCCAGGGGTTGGGGTTAGGGCTCTACATTTC
The DNA here is from genome assembly GCF_056394605.1 of Rhizobium sp. 10N427. Lineage (NCBI taxonomy): Bacteria > Pseudomonadati > Pseudomonadota > Alphaproteobacteria > Hyphomicrobiales > Rhizobiaceae > Rhizobium > Rhizobium sp. 10N427. The sequence continues at coordinate 14,710 of NZ_JBFTID010000026.1, forward strand.
ATAGATATCGCTCGCGCCCACGGAGGAACGTTAGCGGTTTTGTTCGACGAGAAAATGCATCGCTTCACTTTCTCCATGCCCATCGAGACTAAGCACCCGGAACGATTGGCCTGACACCAAGGCTTTATTGGCAACCGTTAACGGTTTCCGGCCCTGCCGGACGGACGTAGCGGCCACTGTTTTTTGGTTGAACGCAGAACAAAGCTGAATTATTTTTCGCCTGGCAGACAGAACTCAACTCACTGCTCTGCGTCTTTTTTGGCCGATTTCAATGCGGGACTTACTGAACTGTTTCATCGACCTGAATTCGCAGCGTCCGGATGTCGCGAAGACGTCTGACATGATACTAGCTCATGCGAAGTTCCTCGGCCTTCAAGCCGCATTTATCGGCGACGACAGAAGCCTTCTTCGGATCAGCGGGAGGCCCGATCAAGCTGAACTGATCGACGAATTTTTGTTCTTCATGGACCCCACGCAATACAGCCATCGGATTGCAGGCCTTCAATGAAACAAGGGATTTCGGTGTTTGAGACAAGAGAGGCGTCGATCCTATCGCCTCGCGACCTAGCGATCTGCCAGCGCGTTTTTGACCACGTTTGTGTGACGAAGCAAATCGCATTGGACATGCATCGAGAAGAGCTTGCCAAACGTATTGTGCTCGCATTCCGCAGTGGTCTGAGAGACGAGGGCACGCTCATTAAGGTACTGCTTGATGAAGATGGCGCCGCCTAGGGAGGGTCGGGCGAGCGCTCGTCAGCTGGCTTCACGCCCTTCCGCACGACGGATCGGAGCCACAATCCTCCCAGCATCCCTCCGTCCCCCGAATTCGCAGATGGCTCCATAGCTAATCTGAAGGAACTGTTCAGGGATTTCGGCGGTGCACTGGGGCCAGTCGTCGCCGGGTTGCGCAGTGATGTGCAGGTCCATCGCGCGGCCCTCCAGGAGGTGCAAGCACGACGCTGGATAGCAGACCGCCTCGTCTTGATCGGGGACGCCGCACATGCCACGTCTCCAAGCGTGGCGCAGGGAGCGGCGATGGCGCTCGAGGACTGGGTCGTACTTGCGAACATCCTCACTCCGATGAACCTGTCGACCGAGCGCTGGAGCAGTTCCACACCGTTCGTTCCCCGCGGATCGCGTTGGTGCTGGAGAAATCGCGGAAGAGAGACGGGTTGCGGACGGGATCGGGATTCGTCCAAGATTCGATGCTCAGGCTGTCAGGCAACCACATCTACCGGAAAACCTACCAATCGCTTACCGGGCCTATCGTTTGATCGGGTTATGAAATCCCAACGCCAATTTCCTGCGCGACACGCTCGACCTTGGCTTCTGTCTGCGACGTGCACCATTAGCCAAGGCAGGTTGACGGTCTCGACGATGCGAGGAAGACATTACGGACGTACGCGCCGGAGAGGTTTTATCTGTCAAAGCTGGCTCCAAGCTCCTACCCGTGTCACCGCCTTCGAAAGAGCACTCCGAATTCGCAAGACGATGCTGACGATCCAGCTCCATGCTTGCGAGACGTCTAGGTATACGCCGCACTTGTTCGGACGCTCTAGGCGACCGCGCGTCGGTGACCAAGAGGCCGGTACATGACGCTCTCGCCTTCCGCCACCACGGTGTGGATAAATCGAGTGCGACGAAATGGTAACAAAGGGCTTTGCACTCGCCGAAACGGGATCTGGTTTAAGGGGCGATAAGACTGTGGTCGCCAACGCTTTACTTAGGAGCAGGCGGCGGACCCCGGTGAGCGCTACAGCGAGCACTCGATGCTCCCGCCGGTTCCACGCCCTGCTGAAAGGGCCATCTTCCACTATCTACGTTCTGAAATCGAACCCCACTCGCCGAGCTGTGCAAGGCGTCATCTTCCGTCTAGGCCCGACACTGAGAGAGTAAGCTTGGATTTAAAACGGTGGCACCTTGTCGAGATCGCGAAACGCAAGATTTCGGGCACTGTTGGAAAGATATCCCCAGTCGCTCGGCGACGGCCTTTGGGACAGCCCTGCCCTCTTCCTGACTTCCTTTAGGCGCGCACCAATAAGAGCATCGACAGACTTAGTCCCGCTCTTCTCGTCTCCAAGCCGCCACCGCTCCTCGATGCCAAAATCCACGTCGCAAATTTAGTGCATCCTGGACAGGCTTCACTAGCCCAGGAGGACATTGGCCCATGTATGCTGCGACCATCGGATTAGACATAGCGAAGAACGTGTTCCAAGTATATGGAGCCAACGCCGCCGGCGACCCGTTGTTCAATCGACGGGTTTCCCGAGCAGCCATTTTGGATTTCTTCAGCAAATTACCACCATGTGTGGTTGCAATGGAGTCGTGCTCGACAGCCCATTACTGGGGGCGTTCGATATCGGCGCTGGGCCATCAGGTGCGGCTTATCCATCCAGCATACGTGAAACCCTTTGTGAATCGCGACAAGACGGATGCCAATGATGCTGAAGCCATCCATGAAGCCTTGTTCAGGAGGTCAATGCGTTTCGTCCCATTGAAGTCCACGAGCCATCAGGCGTCGACAATGCTATTCAAAACAAGAGCGCTCCTGGTTCGCCAACGCGTTCGTGCTGTGAATGCGCTGCGCGCCCACATCGCTGAACTGGGTATCGTGGCGCGGCCCGGGACATCGAATGTCTCGTCGTTGATCTCGATTGTCCGCGATCGACAAAGCAAGAGCTTACCGCCTTCAGCTATTACAGCATTAAAGATCATTGCCAGGCAGATCGATACCCTTACCAAAGACATCGAAAGTCTCGAAAAAACATTAAAAGGCCAAGCGAAGGAGGATGACGAGATGAGGAGGCTGATGACCATCCCGGGTCTTGGACCAATGACCGCTACCGCCATCAAGGCTTTCGTGCCAGACATTGGCGTCTTTAAATCTGCCCGCCACTTCGCTTCATGGACAGGTCTCACGCCCAAGTCTTTCTCTAGTGGGGAAAGCATCACGATCGGCGGCATAACAAAAATGGGGAATGCGGATTTGCGGTCGCTTCTCGTCACAGGAGCTATGTCGGTAATTCGGAACACGAAAACGGATGACAACAAAAGCTGGACTGCGTCCTTAAAGCGACGAAGACCGTTCAAGGTGGCGGCGATCGCTCTGGCAAACAAAAACGCGCGCACGATTTGGGCCATCCTTACAAAAGGCGGTTCCTACGAGACCGCGCCCACAAGAGCCTGAGCCGCAACGGATGACCGCATGTCGGTCGTCGATCGGAGTTCGAGATAGCGGAATGCAAGAGTAGGCAAGCAACACCGGCGAATACCATGTGCCCATGAGCACGCTCGAGTGACGGGTGCTTGCCCCGCGTAAGTCGCTGAGGCTCAGCGCGGGTTTCGCGTGGAAGCCGTACACTTGGTTGCAGCATTCAAGAAATCGCTCATCGAACTCCGATCGGGCGGATCGTAGGCAACTGCGGTCCGCCTCTATCGTCAAGCCAAGGCGTCAGAAATACGCAGTTTGACTACTTGCGTTGTAGGACAGGTTCGGATCACATGTGAACAGCACGATATCCTTGGAGAAGAAGATGCCCCGTTTTTTGACCCGCGCCGCCTTCGTTCTGACCACGTTCATGATACCCGCCGTTGCATCCGCGCATACCGGGATAGGGCCGACATCGGGCTTCGTCCATGGCTTCGCCCATCCGATCTCCGGCATAGACCATACGCTTGCCATGGTTTTGGTGGGCCTACTCGCATACCAACTCGGCGGCCGGGCGATATTCCTCGTGCCAGCGGCTTTCGTAGGCATCATGATGGTTGGCGGCGTGCTTGGTGTCGCGGGCGTCGATCTCCCGATGGTCGAAATTGGGATCGCATTGTCGGTTGTTGTCCTGGGAGCCGCGGTCGCGCTTAGAATTAAGACGCCGACGACGGTTGCAATGGCGGTCGTCGGCCTCTTCGCTCTTTTCCACGGGCACGCGCATGGATCAGAAATGCCGGCGAACGCGACCGCCTTCACCTATGCTTCGGGCTTTGTCGCGGCAACTGCACTGCTGCACGGACTCGGCCTTGTCGCAGGTTTCATAACCGCACGCCTGAGTGACAGCAGGGGCGAACTCATTGCCCGCACCGCTGGAGGTTTGGCAGCTCTAGCGGGATTGGGACTCGCAATTGGCTTGGTGGCGTGACGCGCACATCATCATGTCAGGCGCGCCCGCATCGACTGTTGGAGGTTCTCGAACTGGGATACCCGACTGAAGCCGACATTATCATCTCTAGGTCGCCTTAATGCCCCATACTGAGAAACCGAGCTTGGGGTTTGGCGCTCATGAGTTTCGACCAGGGAGAACATGATGGCTCAGGAACCTCTAATTGGTAATCCAATCACAGTCGGGATAGTAGGCGCGGATGGTGAAGTCGAACAAGTCGCACTTCCCGAGCGAGGCGTAGCATGGCCGGAGACCACGGGCGTCGATACGCTAATCGTTACCCCGCTGAAAATCGCTCTGACGACCTCGCTGGTGACCATCGCAATCGCCTTCAATCCACTCGTTGTTCGGTATCGGCAACGCGCGTTGAAGGGGTTCGGATGGAGGTCCGTTGGGATAGCGAGTGGTCTGATCGATTGTTCACATCGGTGGAATATCAGCATCAGGCGATCGACGACGTGACCAATCTGCAGCCCACGCCTCGCCTGCCATGGTTGGAAGGAATTTCTGCGGACGCGTGTCGTTCCGCTTAACGAGCCCCATGAGCTCGAGAACGCGCAACGTGGAAAGATCGGACCCCTTCGGCGCAATAAACCCCTGCTCTACGCATGCAACCATCACCCGTGTCTGCGCTCTCGTGAGTCTTGTCGATATCGCCAAAACCACCGCCCTTCCCCTCGTGGCAGCTTCGCTCATCTGACGACCTGAAGCGCAATCAGACCAAAAATCCCGACGGCAATTCGCCACCAACCGAATGGAGCGTAACCTCTTTTGGAGACGAATTCGAGAAGTTGATGGACAACGAGAAGCGCAGTCAGGAATGCAAATACAAATCCGATCACGATCATCATGCCCTGGTCGGCGGTCAGGTCGTGGCGGCTCTTCCAAAGATCGAGCGTGAACGCACCGAGCATGGTCGGCATAGCGAGGAAGAACGAGAACTCGGCTGCTGATCGCTTGTCGGCACCCAGTAGAAGAGCGCCGACGATAGTCGAACCGGATCGAGATGTGCCCGGGATCATCGCCAGGCACTGAACGAATCCTATAGTAATCGACATTGGCCAGCTGAATTGCCGAGCATCGAAGTAGCGTGGCTCCGGCGCGACGCGATCAACCACAAGAAGCACTATACCCCCGAGTATCAGCACGATGCACACGAGGACCGGGCTCTCGAACAGCACCGCCTTGATGAAGTCGTGTGCGAGCGCTCCGATCACCGCTGCGGGAAGAAAGGCGAGGATAATTGCGGCGGCGAAATGCCGTGCCTCCCGGCTCGTCGGCAGCGCGGTCACGATGGCGATGAGCCGATGGAAGTAGATCGATATGATCGCCAGTATTGCTCCGAGCTGAACGAGGACGTCGAAGGTCGCGGCCGATTGGAGGCCAAGCAGTTTTCCTGCCAGGATGAGATGCGCGGTCGACGATACAGGAAGGAATTCGGTTAATCCCTCGATGGAGCCGAGCAGGGCGGCGGTCAGAAAATCGGGCATGGTCTCTCTCAGAAATGAATACGAGATCAGCGGTTTGCCACCCGTTCTTCGAAGGCGAGCATGCCGACAAAGACAGTGACGGAGAGGAGCAGACCGAGTGTCGCGTCGGATGCGTAGTGTGCACCGACTGCCACGCGAAGCGCTGCAGTTCCGATCGAAGCCAGGATGACCGGAGGTGCGATCCAAGTGCGATAGCGGGGCGGCAGCAGGAAAAGAAGGCAAATCAGCCAACCCGCTCCCGAGGCCTCGCCCGATACGAACGAGCAGTTCCTCTCACAGGCTCCGTCAAACGATCCCGCCGGCATAAACTCCATCTTGCCGCCGAACAGATCGGTCTGGATCGGACGTGGGCGGCCGGAATGTGCCTTCAGGAACACGTTGGCGGTCAACCCGGTGCCGATGCCCAGACTGACCAGAGACGCCCAAAGGCGATGAACCGGCATCTGGTGCCGCAGCCTGGGTGAGAAACCCGCGACTGCCAAAGCTACGACAACCATCCCTGCGGCGACGTAAGGTAACGCATAAAGGATCCATCGAAGGGTCGTGATCGATGTGTCCCTGCTCAGCGGGAAATTACCGCACTGATCCCCGGCAGGCAGATTCACGCAGAGAGGACTGCTAAAGAATAGCTCCGAGATCTGGACGTCAATCATGGGCCAAGCGTGAAAAATGGCCAATAGCAGAAACCAGAACGCCGTCAGAATCAGAAATGAATCGAGGTATTTGCGCTGCCGAGCAACCGCGTGAAAAATGGCCATGAATGGGCTCTCTTGGTTCTAGGGAACGCCCGCCATATTTCGGCTCCGCCTGACACCAACCTGAACGAAGGCCGCCGGGTTGTTTACGGATTTGTAAAGAATTCCGAAAGCTCGGAGCTTCACCGAAATACCGGATGACCAGGTGTGGATGAGACACGATTGGAATGAGCGGGTTGCAGGACACAAAAGGGAGCCCGTGCCTCGGTGACGGGCTCCCTCTTCTTCAATGAGAAAGCCCCGTTGTTTCTCGCTGATCCTGGTTGGCGGTCATGTAGACGACGATCAGGATGATCGCGCCGAGGAAGGCGAAGCTCGTGTAGATCGTTCCGAAGCCAAGGCCTCCGTATTCGCTCGGTTGCGACAGCAAGTCCCCGAACGATGCGCCAAGCGGCCGGGTGAAGATGTAGGCCAGCCAGAAGGCAGCGATGCCATTCACCTTGAAGATGAAATAAGCCGCAGCGATCGTTGCAATCAGCGCCACGAAGATGAGCGCGGTCGTCAGATATCCGAAGTCGAACTTCTCGGCGACCAGATCGCCGGCAGCCGTTCCAAGTGCGAACGTGAACAGGATTGCAAGCCAGTAGAACCCTTCGCGACGGTTGGTGAAGATCGTGTGGATCGAAAGCGTACCTTCCATCAGATACCAGGCGAGGAACGTGACGGCCAACGCGACTGTGAAGAAGATCGTCGATGCTTCCAGCGGCACGCCGAAATTGTCCGTCAGGTTATCAGTCACCAGCGTGCCGACGACGCTGATCAGAACGACTGCCGCCCAGTAGACTGCCGGCACGTAGCGCTTTTGTGCGAATTGCGCTCCAACCACCATCATCAGGACGACAGTCATCATGATGGACGTCAATGTCAGGCCGAGGCCAAGATTGACGGCAAGGTAATCAGCCGCGGTTTCCCCCATGGTAACCGCCATGAGTTTGATGAGCCAGAAATCGACAGTCACTTCGGGAACGCGATTTTCCGGCTCGGCAAGGTGTTGGTTTGCCATGGTCATGCTCAGTCCTCCTATTACTTACCCATGATCTGCATGGCTTCAGCGAGGAACTTGTCCGAGCGCGTATCATCGTCAGCGTTGCAACGCTCGACAGCCTTGGTCTCGAGGTCCTCGACCTTCTTCATGTCGGCGTCTGACAGCTTGGCGGATCCCTTCGCAGTCCGCATTTCCTTCAGCATTTCTTCGCAGGGAACGGCGGCATGAACAGGCATGGCGAGCGCGATGAAGCCGAGCGCCACGACAGAGTTCAGAACGGTAGCGGCAACGATTGTTTTCATAATAGTATCCTCTCGGAACAGTGGGTGCCGCACCATTGCAGCGAGAGGGACGATATCGGCGGGGTCATACGGGCGCCTTGCCGGAACCATACGGTTTGGTAAGGTTTCGACATCCCACGACTTTACAAAACCGTATGTTGTAGCAGCGGCATCACAGCGGTTACATTCACCGAACGGACACAAACTGGCGAAGACACGACATGCGCATCCTCCTGGTTGAAGACGACCGCAAGACATCGGAATACGTGGCCAAGGGATTTGCCGAAGCCGGACACAGCTGCGACGTTCTGGGTGACGGCCGGGACGGGCTGTTTCAGGCGCAGCGCGAGTCCTACGACGTGCTCGTCGTCGACCGGATGCTGCCGGGGCTGGACGGCCTGTCGATTGTCCGGTCTCTTCGCGCCGCCCGCGTCGGCACCCCTGCCCTGTTCCTCACGTCCGTTGGTGGCGTAGACGACCGTGTCGAAGGGCTGGAGGCAGGAGGCGACGACTATCTGGTCAAGCCATTCGCTTTTTCGGAGCTGCTCGCCCGCGTCAACGCGCTCGCCCGGCGCCCGCCCGTGCAGGAGCAAAAGACTGTCCTGAAAGTAGCGGATCTGGAACTCGACCTGATCCGGAGAGAGGCCCGGCGGGCCGGGCAGGTTATCGAACTACAGCCACGCGAATTCACCTTGCTCGAAGTCCTGATGCGTGGCGAAGGCCGGGTAATGACGAAAACGATGCTTCTCGAACGCGTCTGGGATTTCCATTTCGATCCGAAGACAAGCGTCGTTGAGACCCATGTCAGCAGGCTCCGGGCCAAGATCGACAAGCCCTTTCAGGCGCAACTCCTCCACACCGTGAGAAACACCGGATACAGCCTGCATGCGCCTCGCTAGTCTGCGACACAGCACGCCCTTCAGACTGGCCCTGACCTTCGGCGTCCTGTTCATCGTCACGTTCATCGTCAGCGGCGCGATCATGTACCATATGCTGAGCGCTGGCCTTGCCCGCCAGATGGACGCGTCCCTGCACGAAATGAACTCCGTTATCGCCTCGACCTATGCTCCTGATGACATGGAGGATCTCGTGGCCACGCTGAACAGCTACGTAAACCTCCAGACGACAAAGGATGGCCTCTACTCGCTGGTCGATCCAAAGGGTGTAAGGCTGGCCGGCAATTTCACGGCAATCAGAATGCGGCCCGGCATCTACACAATAAAACCGGAAGACATCGGCCTTCCAGGCTCGGGCAGGTTCAGGATCGAAGTCACGCAGCTTGGCCCCAACATGCTCGTCGTCGGCGAGAGTTTCTCGGACATGGATGACCTCCTGAGGATCGTGCTCGTAAGCCTCGGCTGGGCGGCGGTACTCGTCGTCGTCGCCGCGCTCGGCGGTGGCATCTTCCTGGCAGCCAGGGCACAGCACCGTCTGGATGCGGTGGCCCGCACAATGCTCGACGTCTCCAACGGCCGACTCGACAGCCGGATACCTCTCCAGGGCCGCAGCGATGATCTCGATCGCGTGGGAATGCAGATCAACAGCGCGCTCGATCGCCTTTCTGGAATGGTCGAGGGGATGCGCCAGGTCAGCGCCGATATTGCCCACGAGCTCAAGACGCCGCTCAATCGCCTGAAGATGACTCTGGACGACGCCATTCGTGGAGCCGCGCGCGGCCGCGATGTGGGACAGCTGCTGGCGGATGCGCGTGCCGAAAGCAATCAGATCAATGCGACATTCGAAGCGCTTTTACGCATATCGCAGATCGAGGCGGGCGCTCGTCGACAGCGCTTCCAGAACGTTGATCTCACCGAGATCCTGACTTTCGTCGAGGAAGTCTATGCGAGCGTTGCCGAGGACAATGGACAGGCACTGAACCTCCTTCCCTCACCTATTGCCGCGTTCCAAGTCCAAGGCGACAAGGAGCTTCTGACCCAGATGGTCGTCAATCTCGTGGAGAACGCCATCAATCATTGCCCGCCTGGTACTAGGATCGACATGTCGCTCGTCTCGGCGCATGCCGAAATCGTGCTGCGCGTAGCCGATAACGGTCCGGGCGTGCCCGCGGAAGAACGAGACAAGGTATTCCGGCGCCTGTATCGGCTGGATAAAAGCCGCACGACACCCGGCAGCGGCCTCGGCCTCAGCCTCGTCAGGGCGATCGCCGATCTGCATTCCGCACATATCGGCCTCGCCGATAACGCCCCAGGCCTGGCGGTCACCGTCTCGTTCCAATCGGTGTAAACGTCCGCTTGACGGAATCCAGCCTTACAAAATCGTAAGAACCTGTCGAAGCCACGGTAAGAATGGTTGCCTAGGCATGCGTGGTGCCGCCCGTTCCCACGCGAGGCGGCAATCCTCTGACCCTGCCGCAACGGCACAAACACTACAGGAAAGATAATGCATCAACAGCTCAAGTATGCCGTCACCAAAGTGCCGGAAGTCACGTTGGCATTCTGGATCATAAAGATCCTCGCCACCACGCTCGGCGAGACGGGCGGGGACGCAGTGACGATGTCGATGGATCTGGGAAGACCTGGAAGAGCATTTCGAGCGCAAGGGTTGATCAGCAGATTAAGATCGATGCCCGGAAAAAGCGCCAGCAGAGCAACGTCCAACTGGTTCCAATGATCCAGCCCGCGAGCACGTCACTTGGATAATGGACACCAAGATAAACCCGGCTCATTCCGATCATGATCACAACCAGAGCTGCAGCACCGTAGAAGATTGGCCGGTGCGCGGGAATGCTTCCCAGTGCAGTACCAATGAGGGCAAGCGCCAAGTAAGTGGCCGCCGAGACCGTGGAGTGGCCGCTCGGAAAGCTGGCATCATGAACCTCGACCAGATGCGGGACGATGGAAGGGCGGGGTCTGTTGAGAAGCGTCTTCACCACATTGCTGATACACCACGCTCCGAATGCCGATAAGGCCAGAAAACCAGCAGCAGCGCTCCGTTTCGCCAAATACAGAAGCAAAACAGTGAAGAACACTATCGTCGCCAGAACGGCCAGACTGCCGAGGCTGGTCATGTTCTCGAAGTAGTTCTGTAACCAGTGGGGACCTGCCGGAACGTTCAGATCACTTGCCTTACGCAGTGCAAGAAGGACACGTGTATCGAGGCTTGCAGTCTCGCCTTCGACGGTTTCGTGACCGAGCCATGGGACAGCTACCACTCCGACAAAAAGCGCGACTGTGATCGCAATCTTTGACGGATGACTGCGTCGAACCAAGTTGTGCAAGCTGGTCATTGCTGACGCCCCTCTCCCACCAGACGCGATATCCTGATGCCGAGATCGGGAAGAGAGAAGGGTTTGATAAGGTAGTCGTCAGCCCCGCTCGCCAATCCTTCCATGCGGTCGCTGAGTTGATCGAATGCCGACAAGATCAAGACAGGGACATTGCGATCAAGCTTCCGAATATGCTCGAGAACCGACAGACCGTCGCCGTCAGGCAATCTGAGATCCAGCACGACGCAATCATAGGTGCCCTGCCCGGCTGCTGCCATCCCGTCCACCGCGTTTTGGCACCAACGCACGGAGTCACCACCGTCAGCCATGTGGCCCACGATAGCGTCACCGATCAGGTTGTTGTCTTCGATTAATAGGATGTCCACTCGGATCCCCGGAACACATGTCAGACTCCGGGGCCAATGAACTTCCAAACCTGACACCCACCTGAAGTCGACAGCATCGAATGGCCGTGGGCGGTCAGTGTGTTTCAGGTATCCGTCAGGTTCATCGGCAAAGCGACAGGCAGCCTGGAATCGGAACGGTAGCGTGATTGCGCTGCCGCGTCCGATCCGCCGATCGACAGTCGCACCGTGGGGACACCAAGAGGCATGAAACAATCTATTTGGCACCAGCGTCCCAGTGTCGGAAGCTTTACGATCAGTGCCATCACGACCGCATATCTCCTTTTGGTTGCCAACCACACCTTCTGGGCGCGCGCCGCTAACTATTTCAAGGACGACCAATTTGCTCTTGGCCTGTTCGTGACGGGCATCACCGCTGGAGCCATGGCGATACTCACGCTCGTATCGGCAAAGTACGTCACCAAGGCTTTCCTGATCTTCTTCGTTCTCACCGCATCCGCAGCGTCCTGGTTTACAGACCAGTTTGGCGTGATCGTCGACCGCGAGATGATCCGAAACATGTTGCAGTCCACGTCCGCGGAGACGGCTCACCTCATCACACTAAGGTTCATCACCCACTTCGCGTTGACCGGAATTCTCCCCGCCCTGCTGATTCTCTGGGTGCGGATCGTCCACCGACCGGTTCTCTCGAAACTGCTTCACAACAGCGCGATCATTGCGGCATGCCTCGTTGTCCTGGCAGGCTCCGCAATCAGCGACTACAAGTCCATCGCTGGCGTGGGCCGCGCGCATCCCGACATCATGGATCCGTTGACGCCATTCTTTCCGATGACCAGCGCTGTCCGCTACGGCATCGATGCGATGAAGGGTCCGCGCGGCGCTCCAACAGCCCTCGGTACCGATGCGCACCGCACCGCAGCCGGGAAGCCGAGGGTCACCGTCATCGTCGCCGGCGAGACTGCCCGTGCAGAGGATTTCTCGCTTGGAGGCTATTTGCGCGAGACGAACCCCGAGTTGAAGAAGAGGGACGTCGTCTATTTCCCAAACACGTCGAGCTGCGGCACTTCGACGGCAGTCTCCATACCCTGCATGTTCTCGATATATACGCGGCAGAGCTACTCTCATGATAAGGCGCTTGCGAAGGAAAACCTTCTCGACGTGCTCATGCATGCCAACGTGTCGGTCTCCTGGCTGGATAACGACACCGGGAGCTACAACGTCTCGGACCGCGTCCCCTACCAGTTTCTTCCCAAGTCCGCCGATCCTCGCTTCTGCAGCGGCGGCGAATGCCTGGACGCAATCCTTCTGGATCGCATGGACGAGTGGCTGGACCGGATTCACGGCGACAGCGTCCTGATCCTGCACCAGCTCGGCAGCCATGGCCCAGCTTACTTCGCACGCTACCCTGATGAATTCAGGCGGTTCGTCCCGGATTGCCGCGCCGAGGATTTCGGCAAATGCAGTCAGCAGGAAATCCGCAATGCTTACGACAACACGATCCTCTACACAGACTTCGTCGTCGCGCAGGTGATCGACAAGCTCAAGTCTCGCGAATCGTCCGTCGCTGCATCCGTGATCTATTTGTCGGATCACGGCGAGTCGCTCGGAGAGAATGGTCTCTATCTGCACGGCGCCCCATACATTGTCGCGCCCTCCCAACAGACGCATGTGCCGTTTCTCGCCTGGGTCGCTACGGACGTGCAGAAGACCAATGGTTTCAACATGGGCTGCCTCAAACAGAAAGCCTCGGCTCCGACGTCCCATGACAACCTCTTTCACAGCGTTCTCGGGATGATGGACATTTCCACATCCGCCTACGATCCCTCGCTTGATGTGTTTGCCGGATGCCGCGTGCCCGGCGACCTGGCCGAGGCGTCGCCCGCGGCTTTCGGCGGCACAAAGTAGGCGCTCCATATTCGACGGATGAGCCGCGACGCCCGAGCCAAAAACTGCGATGTCTCGTAGAATGCCCGCCATGGCAAAACAATGCAGTAGCAGGTCATGGGCAGCTTGAACTGCCTGAGGCCGTTCTGGAAGAGGGAGCCACGCTCGGCACTCTGACGTATAGGCTGCGGTTCCATGAACAGACCTCGTAATCCGGAGAGATGCTCAAGATCGAACGCGAGGTCGTAAGGCAACCGCATCGGAACAAGCTCATCAACGATCTACTTTGCAGCTCTGCGATTGATGAGATAGGCGCCCGACCCCTTCTCGCGCGTCAGGGAAATAGCCAGGCCGCGATAGGGCGTAAGCGGCTTCAGTTTGAACTTCCGGCCGCGATTGACAATCGAGAGACGGAGGATGTCCGACTCCCTCTGCTCGTCGAGCGCCGCGCTGAGTGCCGCCACGAGATCCTCTTCGAAGAGGAGAGCGTCCTCGAGGATGAGAGCATGGGCCGCTCTAGAATTCTGCATTCTCTACGCCCATTCGACATGGCTGAGGAAACACCCGATCTCGAAAGGGTTCGGCTTTCGGCCGTGCCGCTTCGTCGAATGTTGAGAGGGGCATCGTGATCTCGCGCCCGTCGAGCGCGGAAATACGTTCAAAGTCCAAACCCCTGTTGAGTACCCGCGCCTCCATCCGAAAGCGACGCTCAGGCGATCGGTCCAGATTGATCAGATAGACCGAAAGTCAGGAATTGAGTGTGGTGCTCAGGTCATTGATGGACGCCTGAGTACTGGAGTGCACGTTCATGGGAGCCTAAAAACGCAATGATCAGGCCATGAACCTGCGCTTCGAAGTTCTCCCGTTCCTGTCTGCATCCATACGGATTTGTAAAGTCACAGGCGTCCACGTTACCGATCCGTATAATCACGGAAAGGAAACCTCAAACTGCGTGTTGCAGGCTCCTTGCGTCCCAATGACGGGCACCACAAGGAGAAGAAGATGAACCACTATCGCTCTCTCAAGGCCGCCATGGCGGCGATGATCGCAGCCGGCGCCATCGGGCTTGCAATGCCGACGTTCGGCCAGGCCACGGACCAGCAAAACGGCAAGGACGACACTGCCGAATATTCGGAGCTGTCGGGGGCAAAGATCAGCCTCTCCCAGGCTGTCGATGCCGCCGAGAAGAAGTTCGGCGGCAAGGCCGTCAACGCCGCGCTTGATAATGAGCAGGCCAGTGCTGCCTTCGAGGTCGAACTCATGACCGACAAGGGCTCTCAGACGGTCGCGGTCGATGGTGTCAGCGGCGAACCGACCGCCGCGCCCGACCTGCAGGACAACGGCGGCGAAGACGTCAAATAACTCCATTTGAGCGGCTGCGGGCCTTGCGCTCCGCAGTCGCTCTTTCGCTTTATCCTCGGGACCCGCAATGACGCTTCCCCTATTGCCGCTCCTCCTTGAAATTCACTATCGGTGCGCCGAAAGGCGTTGCGGACGGGCTGGTATTGGAACCTGGAGCGAGCGAGCCATCGTTGGCGGGGCTGATGGCCGACGCCAGATTGCTGCCGAGATCCCGGCGGACTCGCCTTCACCCTTGAAGCGTTGTTGAGCGTATGCGCAATCCTTACTGTGCTCTCAACTCTTCGTTCCAGTCTTGTGCATGGGGTCTGAGACGCACGAAGTCACACCCGAGGTGATCGGCAATATTGCGCAGCCTGTCAGCATAGACCTCGCCCTGCGGATCGGCATCTGTCGCTGCAACCAGCATCCGACCGGTGGTGATCGCCTCTATATGGTGCGCAACCGCCGGCGCCCAACCTTCTCCGGTGCTGGCATAGAGCGTGTCGCCCCGTGCTCCTTCGAGAGCGGCCAGGCTCAAGGCATCGATCGCCGCCTCCGTTATGCAGACGCGGGGAGCATTGCGGGCACCGAAGCAGAATAGCGTCTTGGTGCCTCCCGTCGAAAAGCCGCGCCAATCCGGACCGCGTTCCTCCCAACCCGAGACATTGCCGGCATCGTCGTCGTGGCGAAACCATGCACTGGCAAATGGTCCCTGCCGGATCCGGTCGGCCCTGATCGCGCGTCTTAGGATGGGCCCCGGCAATGCTCTCGCCTCAGTCAGGTACCGGAAGCCGGGCGATACCGGTGTCATGAGCGGCCGGTTTTGCCACCGTTCGAGCACCGGCGCGGTGGCAACGGGTCTGTCTGGTGAATGACGCGGTACAAATGACGGCGTGTTTCTCCCGGCCAATTCGCAGATACGCTCGACGGCGGCGGGGAACGAAATCCCTTCAAGAAAACCTGCAAGCGCAAAAACGTCTCCCTTGTGATCCGAGAGCGGATCGAACCAGCCGGCGCCGGCGTGGGTAACGATCAGAATTTCGGGGCTGCGCCGGAATTTACGGGCACGCCGGCTGCTCTCCTTCTCGTCAAGGACAAAACCTGCCTGCAGCAATACCGCCTCGCAGGACACGAGGCCGCGTAATCTCTCGAGCTTGATCCGATCCATGTTTGTCTCCTTTCTCCCCTCCTTTGACTGGGGCTATACCCCTCCCCCGCGCGAAGGCCGTGGCTGCAAGGGCGCGATGACAGGACGTGCGAGAAGGAAAGTATCGGCGCGGCGCAGCTTCCCTTGCGGCCAGTAAGCCGCAAGCGCTACGCAGGTCTCGCCTGCGAGACCGTACGGCGGCAGCGCCGCCAACGAAGATGAAGAGTATCGGAGAAATCAGCATAGCGCCGCCCGCAGGGCGGGATTTCGGTAATTCTCGCCGCGCGGGATCGGGCGAAGGGCAGCCGCAGGAGCCTCAACATAGTGGCCCATAGGGGAGGCGGGATCGACTGCTCCCGATCAGAGCGCTCCTTGCCTACTGAGGCAACGCGATCCTTAAGCAGCGTGTCGAGTTAGCGAGGCTTGATAGATCAAAATTTTTGGCCGAGTTGGCTACGGTCGCGATACCTGACCGAAGCAGAAAATCGCGTCATCCCTTTTTGAAACTGCCGGTCGAGTGACAGGCGATCGTCTCTCGGTCCGACGGAAAGCTGAACCCCTCCCGAAGGCGGTATCGAGGAGTCGACAATTGTGCTATCTATCCAACGTGTGTCGCGAGGGATCGTCTGCCGTCCCGGAAAACCGAGGCGGCGGCCTATAAAGTTCGAAATGCTTCGCGAGTGAGCAACCTGTGCCCCTTAGATGCGGGATCTAGGGGTCTGATCAGCCTGTATATCTCCTGTTAACCAGAAGCGAAGTCGGGGTTTATTTCCGTCATAGCTATTCATTCTTAAAACGGACATCCATCTGATCGCAAAGTCTCGCGCCTGAATTGGCGCCTGACATCGGCAAAAGGGTCAACCGCCTGTATCTCGCGACCGCAACAGTGCGTGAAGCATGGGAGCTGGAGTGAAGGAATGGTGTCGCGCTTTGAGGGTAAGGCTGCGAAGATATCCGCCAGGCGACGTGATGCGCTCGGCGTTTTCGAGAATGCAGGCAGTAACGATCGACGCGCTTTCGGCTCCCATTGCCGCGACTGCATCGTGGAAGGCCGAGTTGCTGATGCCGAGCATTGTGCGGACGATGCTTGATGCAGATGCGAGATCCGACCAGTTTCGAATAGTGCCGCCGGGTCCGTAGGCACCGACCTGTGGGCATGCTTGGAGGACGGCTGCCAGGCTCAGCGGCCTGACTGGGTTATCTTCCGCGCTTTTTCGGTCTTCAACATTTACCGTTGGCGCTGGCCGATCATGGTTGCGGGAGCGTTCAATTTCAAAATGGGATTCTGGATCTGAATCCTGTATGTGGCGCTCACGCTGCGATTCATTGGCGCATATATTCTGTGCTTTTACGTGATTTTCCAATTGGTTGACGATTGCGGTGCGGATGTCTTCAAGCTGTCGCAAGGCGGTCTCAACTTGCATCAGCGTGGCCTGACGCGGCAAGCTGTCAATGACGCTGCGGAACTGCACGTAAAGGGGTGCCCAGTCACCTGGCGCATCTTCGAGCTCGGCTGCCGAGATGAGTTTTGCGATATCGCGTCGGCAAATCGACACGCGCTCCTTGGCGATACGGAGCCGTTCGCGATCCAATTGAATGCGAGCGGCTAACCTCTCGATCTCTTCAGCGCGGGCCAGCAATGGAGCGAGATTGAAGCCGAAAGCCTCGTCGATCTCCCCTCCCCTACCCCGCCGGGCGTAGCGCTTGCCATTGGGGCTGTCCTTCCTGGCGATCAGACCGGCATCGACGAGCATGGCGAGATGCCGCCGCAGGGTTGCCGGGGTCATGCCGCGCGCCCGAATGGAGAGCTGGACATTTGAGGGGAACACCACGAGGGAAGTACTGGTTGACATCTCATCCTCAGGGAGAAACGTCAGGAGCGCATCGAGCACCGTGAGGGCGCGATCGGTTACTTCAAGCTCGCGGCGTGCTTCGCAGACCGATCTGAAAAGCTTCCATTTGTTGCGGCTCTCGCCTTTCGGCAAGGCACTGGCCTTGCGCTGCGTCAGCATCATGGCAAGCGTCATCGGCCGCCGCCCGACAGGCGTCGTCACATATGTCGTATCCATCTTTCTTTCACCTGCGTTGAGGCAAAAGAAATCCGCTCACCAAAATGGCGCCTAGACTCTTGACTGTGATTCGGGGAAATGCGATTCTTGATTTGCTTAAGATCGAGAAGGGCTTCCACGACGGCGACGTTTGGGGGCCTTTTTCTTTTGCGCGGTTCGACCTCTATTGTTTGGGTTGAGTGCTTCGCACGAATTCGCTGTGCAGCGCTTCCATGCGATTATTCAGGAAATCGACGAACTCTGCCGGGACAGCTTTGGTAAAGCTGATCCGTGGGCCGGAACTCGGATAGGACACTGTCGCGAGCACGAAGCCATTGGCCCTGATTTCGCTCGGCGCGGCCTCAGTCTCATTTGCTACCGGTGCCTTGTCCTGCAGGGCCATAGAGGCCACCTGGAAGCGCAGATTGGTGTCTGGCTGGCTGTGATCGGCCAGGCGACCGGAAACGCGCTCTGCAGCGTCCTGGCGAATAGCAAAAGTCTCCGCGAATGCCAGCCAGCGCCGGCGCCCAACTTCTGGTGCAGGGCCGATTGCGAATAGGATAGCTCGCGGAATGGCAGAGGCGATCTTCAGCATTTCTGAAAGGTGGGACTTCTTCGTCGACAACGATGCGCAGATCGTATCGCGGCGATAGCCCGCCTCTTCCTGGGCAAGAGCGAAAACGCATTTCTCGATGAAGCTGAGGTCGTTGCGGTTGGTATTTTCCTCGCCCTGACGGACGATTGCTTCCTCGTCGGGCAACTCACGAAGGATCGCCCTGAACTTGATGCCGAGCGCGGCGGCTGCAGCCAGGCGCCTGCGGCCAAAAACGATCTGGTAGGGCTTGCTGCCATCCTTGAGGGGACGCACGAGACCCGGAACGATCTGGCCGCRCTCCTTGATGGATTCCTTGATGGCTTCGATCGCAGATCCTTCATAGGCACCGTCGAAGCGGTCCGGGATCGCCGATGGCGCTACTTCGGACGGATCGACCTCGATAATATGGTCGCCGTCCTTCAGAAGTTGATCGAGCGCCTCGCCCTTTTCCTGAATCTGGCGAACACCGGCTGCAACCTTCATCAGATGTGGAGACGGGGTTCGGCCCGCAACCGGCGCTACGCTCGGTGCAGGCTGGTCGAGGCCTCCAAGGACGTTCGCGAACATACCACGGGAATCTTTGCGGCTCATTCACGCCCCCATGCTGCCCAGAGCAGCTTTTCGATCTCGCTATTGGCAGCGTTGATCGATTCCATCGCGCGGTCGTAGGTCTTCGGCGCCGAGAACCTGGCACGCTGCACTTCGTAGAGGCTCTGCTTCCAGGTCAGAGCGTCGGCGACGGCTGTGGATTTGGACACCATGTTGAGAAGGAGGTCATCACCGAATACTTGGCGCATCAGTGCCGTCATGTTGGCCTGCGGGTGATCGTTCGCCTCGAATTTGGTGACGAGGAACTTTGCGAAGTCCCACTGCGCCGGGGCACCCATTTCGCTGAGGATCTGCATGTAGGTGGCAGCCAGCTCCAGGAACTTGCCGGTTGAATCGACATCGAGCATGTGAGCCGGAACCGGAATGATGACGCCGGTGGCTGCCGTCAGTGAAGACAGCGTCAGGAAGTTGAGCGACGGTGCTGAATCCATCAGGATAACGTCGTAGTCGTCGGCAACCTGTTCGAGCGCCTGGGAGACCCGCAAGAGGAAACTTGTCCCCCCTGCCCTGCGCATCTCCAGGGCCACGGCGGTTTCGAACTCTGTGAGGTCGAGACCGGCGCAGATGACATCGAAGCCGGTGATGTGGGTCTTGTGGATCAGGTCTTTCGTCGGGCGCTGCTCGGAAAAGCGGATCGCCGCATAAAGCGTGTCGTCTTCGCGCGGATCAAAATCGGGAAGATTGCCGTGCAGGCTTGTCAGCGAGGCCTGCGGATCGAGATCGACCGCAAGCACGCGGTAGCCGCGAAGCGCTAGATAATGGCCGAGATGGATCGTCGTCGAGGTCTTGCTCGACCCGCCCTTGAAATTGGTGACGGCGATGATCTGGCATTCCTCGCCTTCAACGCGGCGCGGGTTCATGTATTTCTTGCGGCCCTTCTCGGCAAGCGTCATGCGCAGCTCGAGAACCTGATCCAGCGAGTACATGCGCCGTCCGTTCTGCGTGACCTCAGGGGTCGGGCCCTTGTCCTTGAGGACGATCTGGCGGATGTAGGCTTCCGACACTTCAAGAAGGGCGGCCGCCTCCGATGAGGAGAACTTGCGCATTTCGCGGCGCGCGTCGGGCGGATATTGCGCCATGCTCAGGTTTTGAAGAGCAAAGTCGAGCTTGCTCGAGAAGCTCTGCATAAAATCGAGACTGCTTAGATGCCGATTCACTGGATTTCCCTCGGTTCGTTCCGGACAATTTAGCGCCGCTTGTGGTTAACGAAGCGTTACACCGGCCGTTGTTTCGCGAAAGAACGATAATTCGCATATTTTCCGTAGTTAGAGAGGTATCGCGATTCGCATGCACCGGCAAATGGCCTCAAGGGGCAATTCATTGATATGATTTTGCTGTCCGACAGAAAGTTCCCCGCGGGGAACTTTCTGGTCGGGTAACGATCAATAGAGATCGTGACAGAGTAGTCTGTCCCAATGCGGCAACGCAGGGGTAACTTGGATACTCTAACTTTGGCCAGCGCCCGTCTTACGACAACCGTTTTGCGGCGGGCGGCCAAAAGTTCCCCGCGGGGAACTTTTCGATCGGACGGCGGGCGCCACATTATCATTTCCCATTGCTGGAGCGCAGGCCGGGTTCTGCGCCACACCGGCCATCCCGAGAAAGGCGCTCCCGCGGGACGTTTCGCTCTTGGTCTTGTAGCCGGGTCTGGCGGAGGGCGTGCTGGGTACTGAGCGTCGGTCCGGGTTACATGGCAACCACGCGGTTTTGGTCAGGCGAGGGGAGACGATGGTTGGAAAAGAGTGCTTCGCGTATCAGCCCCCTCTCCTGCTCGGGGACATTTGCGCGACCCGTCAGCCTTTCGACGGCTTTGGCTTAGTCAAATTCTGAAAAGTTCCCCGCGGGGAACTTATTGAGAGTGCGGGCACCAAGCACGGGGCTTGAGTGCAATCTCTGTCCGGGGGGAGGCTTAATCGATGGCAGTCTTGAGCATCGCGAACGCCGCCGCTGCTCGAGTTGATTGAGACTGGTAAATCTGTCTCCTACAGTCGATGGCACCAAAGTTCCCCGCGGGGAACTTTCAGGATTTCGAGTGGCGGCAAAGCGCTGGATACTGCCCGAGTAGGCAGTCGGTCGAAGTGAGAGGCGCGGATCCGGAGAGGGCGGACACCGTGGTGCGCTTGACGTTCCGGCAGCTTCACTGTTTGGCGCGGCAAAATGCGAGGGCGGATGGACGGAGCCCAAAAGTTCCCCGCGGGGAACTTTTCCAATGCGCTTCAAATTGTGGCATTCGGAATGACGGCGATGCGATCGCCGGGCGCGAACGGATTGCACCGCTTCTTGCGCTCGGTTCACCGGCAGCCTGGGCCGGACAGTGAGGGTAAAGCGTCCAGTTAGAGAATTCCGCTGGCGGGTTTTTCTGCTGGGAGCGAGACGGCCTCGAGGCAGGCCGTAAGCTGCAGCATCGAAGGGTTCGGCACCCACTTTAAAAAGTTCCCCGCGGGGAACTTTTGACACTGACCCTTCCGGCCAGGGCCAATCCCACGGCGATCAGAGTAACCGTGCGGCCAGTCCGGTCTTGCGACGTGCATCATTATAGTAGCTGCCTGCCTGCTGCATCGAACGATGGCGGGACTGGTCCATCGCCTCGAGAAGAGAGACATTGCGCAGCGCAGCCTCCGTTAGGAAGCCCGAGCGCAGGCTGTGAGCGGAATAGTCGCTGGGTTCCAAACCGGCGCTCTCGGCCCGCTGCTTGACGATGGCATTGATCGACTGCGCATCGATTGCCCGCCGGGAGATGTTGCCCCATTGGTCGATTGCGCGGAAGACGCCGCCCTTTTGAATTTTGGCTGCCGCCAACCAGGCATCCAGCGCATCGACTGGCGCTCCGGTGAGAAAGACGATCTCTTCACGGCTGCCATCGCTCGTCTTGGTGCGGCCAAGATCGATCGAGATCGACGGAAGCTTCGTCCCGTCGTCGAGCTCGACGGGATAGCCGGGCAATCTGGTCATAGCGCAATGAAGCGAACTCGCTACGCCGGCGGCCACCCGATCCAAAGGCAACCATGAGCACGGCGCGGTCACGAAGGTCGCGCAGACTTCCGCCGGCACAGGTGGCAATCAGGCGGGCGACAACATCGCCCGTCAACGCCTTCCTGCTTTTACGCTGACGCGGTCGCCCGGCGGCACGCACTGAAGCCGGATCGCCGACTTCAGGGCAGGGGAGGCGAAGACTCCATCTAGGCCGCGCCACTTCGTCAGCGTCGACCAGTGCGCAAGACGGCGCCGAACGGTCGAAGGCGAGTGTGGGCCTGTCACGCGCAGGAAGCCTCCGTCACGCAAATTCAATTCGACATCTGCAGGCATGCCGTGGTTGGGATCGGTCTCGCGCTTCTCCGGCAACCAAAGATGATGGGCAACGAACTTGAGAAGCAAGCTTCGGGTGTGGGCCAGGGCAGGGCGCTTCACGTCGCAGCCAGCGCCCATGCCTGCAGATAGGATAGATCCAATGTGAGAGCCCGCAGGGAGTTTGCGCCCATGCCCTCATTGACCAGATGACGAAGGGTTTCGACGTCCTGGTCGGTCAGCAGCTCTGCTAGCTCATCCCGTCGCTCGATCGGCAGGACCGCGGCGAGTGTGTCGAGGTCGATCGCCCGGCGGCTAACGACATCGGAGGCTGTACAGTCATTCACTGTGTGAGAAAGGGCCGAGAACCGCTACCCCTTCCTTGCGCGCAGCAGCAGACAGCTCGCGGTCCAGCGTTGCGAGGCGAATGCATCGATTGAGGGCACGCGCCAAATACGCAGCATCGTAAGCGCTCAGCGTATAGCTGGCTGCCAACAGAAGAACCGAACTGTCGCCGCCAATCCCGGCGTCGTAGAGCGGCAACCGGCGGACACGCTCCATCAACAAGCGCACCACCCGGCCGGACCCGGCCGCGCCTCTCGGACAAAGTCAAAATGTTACGAATCCCCAACCAGAACAGTGACGGCATCGGGCAGGGCTCCGAATCGAGGCAATGGCTGTCTCCGCTGCTTCAGAATACTCTTCCGGCAAAAGCCAGGCGGCGGCGAGCGAGGCGTAAACGACGAAATGCCATCAGTGGCGTCCTTGTCGCGCCACGATAAGATTTCCTCGTGGGTGGAGACGGCAGCTTTCAGACGCGATGCCCGGACTTCAGCGAGCAGCAATTGTAAGTCGGTAGGCTTGCGTGCACACGTGACATGCGCGACTGGATCGTTGCCGCGTGTGATGTTGAGATCTTCGCCAGCTTCAACACGAACTAGCAGCTCGGAAAGATGGGTCTTAGCCTCAGAGATCGTAACTGTCG
The DNA here is from genome assembly GCF_056394605.1 of Rhizobium sp. 10N427. Classification (NCBI taxonomy): domain Bacteria; kingdom Pseudomonadati; phylum Pseudomonadota; class Alphaproteobacteria; order Hyphomicrobiales; family Rhizobiaceae; genus Rhizobium; species Rhizobium sp. 10N427. Next base: position 37,863 of record NZ_JBFTID010000026.1, read on the forward strand.
TCGTCACTTTGCAACGGAGCCTATTGAGGTTGGTTCCGAGCACTTAAAGTATGCTCGCGTTGCGTGTTGGTCAACAATATGGTGTCATAACCATCGATAAGAGGCACTTATCGATGGTTATAGTCTTAACCGACAATCATACCATGTGAGGAACCGTAATATTCCAATAGCGTTCCTTTACGAAATCATTTACCATGATTTCAATGGCTTACGATCTTGCGAAAATCAGCATGACACCCTTGTTGGAGCCGGCATTTCGGGCCGGTGTCGAACTTGCGCGTCTGGACGAGCGCATCGCCCGTTCGCCGGTCGGCGCCGGCTGGATTGAGCGCACCCATTTCACTGACGCCTGCGCCTCGCTGTGGATCGACGGTGAACTCGTCCATCTCGAAGACCTCGTCCTCCACGACGCCACGAAGGACATTCGCACGCCGACCCATGAGCTGACAATCGCCCGCGACGTCCTGCGCACGCGTCGGCGGATCGCCGGCCAATCCCCGGATTGGGCGCTCTCTTCCGACGGCATCCGCTCTCTGCGGAAAACCCCGGAGATCGGGTCGGGCGGTGAGGACAAGGCGACGACGGCCGATTTTATTTGGCCGACGGCCGCGATCCACTCGGAAGGGGAGGGGGAGGACGACGACGACATCGGAAATCTCCCCGGCGTCGATTATGCCGTCATCGATGCGGTGCTCGCCCGATCGGAGGCTGCGATCGAGAACGCCAAACGATTAGGGCGTGGCGGCGTTCAGGACAAAGATCCGATGATTTACGATCTAGACTGGGACGAGGATTCCAGGTTGGAGGAATGGCGCGTCTTGCTACGGCAGGCTGAGGGCTTGCCGACGATGCTGCAGGCGATCGTCGCCCTCGATGCCTGGAACGAGCTGTCCGTGCTTCAGCACGCGCCATGGCTCGGCCGACTTCTGGCTGCTTCTATCCTGCGGGAAGCCGGCATCACGACTGGCGCCCATCTCGCCGCAATCAATCTCGGCCTCAAAACCATCCCCGTCGATCGGCGCCGGCATAGTGATCGCGAAACCCGGCTGCTTGCCATCGCCCACGGTTTTTTGGCGGTCGCCGAGATCGGCATGAAAGAGCACGACAGGCTGACGCTTGCAAAAACGATGATGGACCGAAAACTGGAGGGGCGACGGACGTCGTCAAAGCTGCCAGAGCTCGTCGAGCTGGTGATGGCGAAGCCATTGGTGTCGGGCGGCATGGTGGCGAAGACCCTTGACGTGACGCCGCAGGCGGCGCGGCGGATTGTTTTGGAGCTGGGTCTGCGGGAGTTGACGGGGAGGGGGAGGTTTCGGGCATGGGGACTTGTTTAACCCCGGCAACCGATCAGCTGACCCGCGGCCTGATCGATGTCGGCACTCGCCGTCAACTCGCACGACGTGGAGGTAATTGCGAGAAATAAAGGTCAGAACATTGTTATCTGACGCCACTTTTGGATAAGAGCGGCCCGACAGAAGAGAGAGGGCATTGCGATGGTGCTGCACAAAGACGAGATTTTGAACGCGCTTGCGGCAACGGCGAACGTGGCCCAGTTCGTTGGGTTTCGACCAAACGGAAAAGGCTCCCTTACACAAAGTTATAGTCGCGTCTCCGGCTTTGATGCCAACCATCTATTATTGAGTGCACGAGAGGCGGTTGATGCGCTATTGGAGCATAGCTCTGATAAGATGGTCAATGTCAGGAGTTATGAACCGAGCAGTCCCCGAAGCAGAGAGTTCGTTTACGGTCTAAAAGACGTGTAAGAGGTTTTGGCGGTTCTTGAGCGATTAGCCGCCCTGGAACTTCATCTCATTGTGAACGAAACAATCGATATACATGATGGCGGAACATCGCTATCAAAGTAAAATCTGGCCCTAGTATTATGCTCGCCAGCTGTAACTGGTTCGATTTATTAGATCCATGAAACAGCACTTTTACAATTGTTGATATTGCACAAGGTCTTTCGAATATTTGTCGCTACGCGGGTCAATGTAAGAAGTTCTACTCTGTCGCTGAGCATTCGCTTTATGTCAGCGAAACAGTCGAAAACTACAAGCGTGAAGCTCTCCTACATGACGCGGCCGAGGCTTTCCTTGGGGACATTACCCGTCCTCTGAAGCAATTGTTGCCCCAGTACAAAGAGATCGAGTCGAATGTCGAGTCTGCTATTTGTAGCCGCTTTCATATTGACTTAAATGCCAAGGCTGAGATTAAGCGAGCAGACCTTCGCGTTCTGGCGGCGGAGCAAGCACAGGTAATGCCCGAAGGCACGGATTGTTGGGTACGGCCGTCGAACATCAGGCCTGCAGATATCGAAGTTAGGTTCCTGTCGCCTGTAGCAAGCCGTGAACGCTTTTTATCGAAATTCTTCGAGCTAACCGGGGCTCCACGAACGCTCCGATTCTAAATAGCGAAACTTACGGGCCTGAAGACAATGATCAAACTTTTCACGAAGGTCGTCGCGTGATAAAACCTCTGCTTTAATCTGCAAAGGCATAGGAAACATCACGAGCCATGTCATCCAAAAGCGACCAGCGGCTCCGTGCGCTGAAACTCCTAGATGCTCGGGGCATGCTCCGGCTAAAAGAGTTCGCTGCCGAAGGTATCGGCCCAGAGACGCTTGCGCGCCTGGTCCGGGAGGAGGCGGTCATCCGCCCGGCACGGGGCCTTTATCAACTCCCAGATGCACAAGTCGAGGCTGCCCATGCGCTCGCTGAGGCGGCGGTTCTGGTTCCAAAGGGTGTGATTTGCCTAACTTCAGCCCTCCAGTACCACGAACTGACGCTGCAAATGCCGTCGGCTGTATGGATGGCGATCAACCGTACCGCCTGGCGGCCCAAGATCGATTATCCGCCTATTCGGTTCGTGCGCTTCACTGGGTGGGCACTGACCGAAGGGGTCGAGCGTCACCGCATCGAAAATGTCGACGTTCCCATCACGGATCCGGCGAGGACAATTGTCGATTGCTTTCGCTACCGGACGAAGATCGGCCTCGACGTCGCGATGGAGGGACTGCGCGAGGGTCTCCGCCGTCGCCGATGCAAACCGGATCAAATCTGGCGTTACGCGCGCAAGGCGCGGGTCTGGTCGATCATGCGTCCTTACGTTGAGGCAATGGTGTCTGATGCCGCGTGAGCCTCGCAACATCGGCGCATCAGTGCGAGCGCGGCTCCTCGATCGGGCACGTGCCGAGCGATCGGATTTCCAGATTCTCCTGACGCGATATGCGCTCGAGCGTCTGCTCTACCGGCTAAGCGCGTCGCCGCACCGCGACCGCTTCATCCTCAAAGGTGCGATGCTCTTCGTGACATGGGTCGCCGATCCGTTTCGACCCACGCGCGATCTGGATCTGCTTGGCCACGGCAACAGCGACGCCGAGGCAATTGCCGAAACCTTCCGGGCCATTTGTGCGCAGCCGGTCGCCGATGACGGTGTGACGTTTGATGTCGCCGCGCTGATGGCGGCCCCGATCCGTGAGGAGGCGGAATATGGTGGTGTGCGGGTCCGCACAACGGCAACCATCGCCGGGGCGCGTATTCCGATCCAGGTCGACATTGGTTTCGGCGACGCCATTACACCTGCGGCCGTCGAGATCGACTACCCCACCCTGCTGGACGCCCCAACGCCGCGCCTTCGCGCATATCCGGTCGAAACGGTGGTGGCCGAGAAATTCGAAGCGCTCGTAACGCTCGGCGTGGCCAATAGCCGGCTCAAGGATTTCTATGATCTCTGGGTGATCTCCCGAACATTCGAACTTCGCCAGGCTCCCCTTGTCGAGGCAATTCAGCGGACCTTCGAACGACGCGGAACGGTCCTCCCGTCTGTTGTTCCGGTCGGTCTGACCGATGAATTCGCGGAAGCATGGACCGCTCAATGGCGCGCCTTCCTGGACCGGGACCGGATGGCAGCCGCACCAGATGCTTTCGCCGCTACCGTCGCCGATCTTCGCCTCTTCTTGATGCCGTTGGTCGTCGGATCGAAGGAAGAACGAATTTGGCCGCCGAGCGGGCCGTGGTCGCCGGGGGAAGCAATCAATGAGGCGTAGCGGAACGAGAAAATTTCTCCGTGCCGCATGCCGCGACTGACGAAGAAAGGAGCCGCTGTCGCGGTTGGGGGGAAGTATGGATAAGAAGCACTTTTATCGCGTAGGCAGCCACTCTGGCGCCTGGGACGATCTACCCACTGACCCAGATGAACTGGATTCTCTGACCAATAGTGCTCGAAAGCACATCGAGCCGTGGCTCTCTGCTGTCTTCCAAGCAGAGCACCTCAACCTACTGCTCGGCAGACTCTCTTATCGTCGTCCCTCGCGCCCACGATGGCTTCGACCTGCGGGGGTGTCGGGATAGGGACTTGGTCCCCCACTGACGGAAATGCGACCACGCCACGAGAGAGTTCGTATCTGGTCATTCCCGAAGCGCGGTCGCGCCGAGATGTCAATGTACCCACTGGCGATAGCGACATCTTCCGCAGTGGAAATGGAAGATCGATCAGGCCAAAGTCTTTCAGGCAAGAGCGCTTTGGATAAGGAGAGCGTTCGATCCCGATCCAGGTTATGTAGGCGACCGTCGCAACGGCTTCATTTGGGATGATCACATACCCATTGAGACGCGGAAACCCCGCCGGCACTCCGGTATTCAATGCAGAATGACTCTAGCAAGTGGGTTGTGGGAACGCTGCATGATTGCCTACCATCTTATCTTGGGGATCCATTCTCGATAATGTTTTGGCGGTCCGGTTTCCAGTGGGGAATAAGCGCCAGGCAGGCCGATCTTAGGGCTTACTGATCTGATCCTGGGAAAGTTAAGCGTTGAAGCGGTGGACATCGTGCCGCTAAGATAGCCGATGCCTCCGGTCGGTCACCAGACGGCAGATGGTTCTGATGCGACAAGTCCTCGCGTCGTATTCTCTCCGTCACATGCCTAGCCAAGGCGGACAACGCCCCGATGTTGTTCCATAGGCTTTGCCTGTCACCCGCTGAGGCAACAGACGCTAACAGGCCAAATGTCGAGCTCGGCCACCAAGTTCTTTGACCCGCCTACGAAACTCCTTCCTGCCAAGCTTGGTAGACGGTCCTGATTCTGGGATGAAAACCCAGACTGCGGGCGAGGGACGTATCGACATGCAGATACCAGGGATTTGAGAGAGGCTCGCTACTTGAGTCCAAGCGCTTCCCCACCATGCCCGCAAGTTCATAGATTGAGGAGGGCGTCTCGTCGGCCAAGTTCACGATGCGCCGATCGAATACACCCTTCAGCGCTAGCGTGACTGCCTGGGCGATGTCACGATGGTGGATCGTGCTCATGCGCTGGGCCGGATGCCAGGTGCTGACGTGGTTGGGAAGAGATTGAAGATGTCCGTCACCGTCGCCATAGACGAAGGGGAAGCGAAGGATGGACCAGTTCAACCCGCTTTCGCGCAGTTCCTTTTCTGAGGCGACCTTGCTTGCGGGATAGGCGTGCTGAGGATCGACCGGGTCGTCCTCTCTTCCCGGATGCGGATTGTCCTTATTGTAGACATGGCTGGTGCTAGACATGATGAACCGCGCGTCGGGAGCGTGGGTCTTCACAGCAGCGATCAAGTTGCGTGTCCCATCGAGGTTGCTCTTCCAGATGAGATCGGTGTCTTGTGTGCGAAACACGGCGGCGAGGTGCACGATAGCGGAAATCCCTTGGACGGCGTTCGTCAGGGTCGAAGGGTCGCGAATATCGCCCGTCACGGCTTCTGTTCCTTCAGGGCAGTCCTTGCCCGCGCGGAGCAGGATGCGGCAAGTATAGCCGGCCTCCACCAGCCTCGGCAGAAGGCGCTCGCCAACGAGCCCGGTGGCTCCGGTGATCAACACGGTCATTTACTCAATCCTTTCGCAACAGGGTCTGCAGTCGTTCGGTCGCAGATTTGAGGACACGGATGGTCGTGGCCAGGTCGGCCTCGTCGATCCCGCCGAAGGCGGCGTCGTGAATGACAGAAAGATCAGGAATTCTGCGCCACAGCGCCTCACCTGTGGCTGTCAGCTTCAGTAGACGTTGACGCTGATCGCCTCCATCCGCGGTCTGCGCGACCAAATCCTTGCGGACGAGTGTGGCAATAATCCCGCTCAAGGTCGCGCGTTCAAGTTCAAGTGCGCGGCCGAGGTCTCGTTGGACGGACGGGCCGTTGTTGACGAGATACCAGAGGACATACCATTGCGTGGATCCCAGATCGAAAGGCCGCAGACGCTCGTCCATGAGGGCTCGGCCCGCGAAGTAACACCGCTTCGTCCATGCGCCGACAGAGAGATTTTTGGTGTCCGCATGTTCGCTCATGTTAGAGACCCGTGAATTCGTTCGCTACCAAACCAAAATCGCAAGGTAGCAAACGAATGTCAAGTCTTAGGCGATCGGTTACGGATTGGGGAATGTCGGATTGCTGGATCGGAAGCTGAGCGGTCGCGCTCGGCCACGACAGCGGCTTTATGGGCAAGCGCTATCGCCACCGCTTCACATGGTCGACGAGTGCACGCAGTTTCGGAGCGAGATTGCGGCGGCTGGGGTAGTAGAGAAAGAAGCCGGCAAAGGGTGGGCAATAGTCCTGAAGGAGAGGGACCAGTTGACCGGATGCGACATAGCGTTTGAACGTGTCTTCCATACCGAAGGTGATGCCACCGCCGGCACAGGCTGTGCGGATCATAAGCCACATGTCATTGGTGGTGATCTGCGGGTCGACAGCCACGTCGAACTCACGTCCATTCTGCCCGAACTCCCAGCGATAGGGCGCACTGTGTGGCGCTGGGCGCCAGCCGATACAACGATGGGCCGAAAGTTCCGAAGGATGCTCAGGCTTGCCGAAACGCTCGATGTAGGAAGGCGCGGCGAAGGCGCCCTGGCGCTGATCGCCCGAGACGGGGACGCCAATCATGTCCTGATCGATGACTTCGCCGAGCCGCACCCCAGCGTCATAGCCTTCCGCGACGATGTCGAATTCCTCGTCCGTTACAGTTACGTCAACCTGAACTGCTGGAAAGGCATCCGCGAAACACGCCAGTAGCGGCCCGGAGATGAACTGCTCGGCGATGGATGACACCGCCAGCCTCAACAGTCCGCTCGGTGCGCTGTCGCGGTCCGCCGTCGCGTCAAGGGCCATTCCGACTTCGGAAATTGCCGGCGCCACGCGCTGATATAGTCGTTCGCCCGCCTCTGTTAGACCCACGCTGCGTGTCGTGCGCTGCACCAGGGCGACGCCCAGCCGATCTTCGAGACGGCGGATGGTCTGGCTGACCGCTGGCCGGGTGACGCCCAAATTCTCCGCGGCAATGCGAAAGCTCCGCGCTTCGGCGACCGCCAAGAAAACAGAAATGCCGTTCAGATCGATTGCCATTGGTTAGTAAATATTACCAGCTTGGTCACTATTGAGCAAGTTGTCCCATCTTATCGATACGCCTACCTTTTTCTCACTAACAGGAGGTGGCATGAAAGAGGCCGCGCCCAGCATTGAAAGAACGGATTTCTGAGATGCAGATGATCTTGGGACAGTCACGCCTTGCGTCGTTTGGCTTACCTTACTTGGGTTTTTGGGAACTCAATGAAGGAGAGCAAATCGTGACTG
>NZ_JBFTID010000027.1:0-42620 GCF_056394605.1 Rhizobium sp. 10N427
AAATTGTTTCGCCATCCACAACCGAGTTACACACATTTAGCCTCCTAGAAAGGCATTACGATATCTCGGCGGGCGTTCGTGTCACGGACGCTAATTTCTAAGGGGATAGATGAGATGCTCACCACCAATAGTTTTTCAACAGTATCGGCGCAAAGCAGCCGTTCGTGATCCCATCGCCCTGTTTCGGGCCGAGCATCCAGAGGCGCGAATTCCCACCTGATCCAAAACCGTTTCGCGCCCACCACCGTCACCTCACCGCCAGCGTCCGCGCCGTCAGCTTGTTCCCATCAGGATCGCGCAAATACGCCACAAACGCCCCATTCGGGCGCTCCGAGGGCGGGCTTTCGATCGCCGTGCCGCCATGCGTGCTACCGGCGGCATGCCACGCCAGAACATGCTCCCGGCTCGCAGCACCGATCCCGATCGTCCCGCCGTTGGCTGCCGTTGCCGGCTTGCCGTCGATCGGCGTGGTGATCATCAGCCGTCCGCCCTCATGGGCATAGATCAGCCGCCCTCGCGCATCCATCTCGCCTTGCTTGCCGCCCAAGGCAGCGAAGGTGGCATTGTAAAAGCGTCTGGACCGCTCCAGGTCGTTGCTCCCGATCATGATGTGGGTGAACATGCTTCCTCTCCAGTAAGCTTGCCATTCAGGGCAAATGCGGCTCGGACATAAACCCGCCGCTGCCGATCAGGGCTGCAATCGTTGCCGCAGCTTTGTGGCGCATCTGCGGCCCCTTCACAAGGGCGAGGTATGACGGGCGGCAATGACCATAAAGCTCGCTTTTGTCGCAACGATGCCGAAAACCGAGGCGCCGGCCAGCATGCCCGCAATGGCGTAAGGCCGCAGATTGAAAATCAAGCCAAGAAACCCGGTTATCGCGAGGCCACAGAGGAATTGGCCGGCGAGCAGCGATGCCACGGAGCCCGTTCCGTGCACAAAGAAGAATACCACGACTGACATCGGAACGCCCACAAAGACGGCCAATGCGCTTTTCCACGCTGAGCCGCCAGCGATCTTTCCGCCAAGTGCGCCGCCAAGGAGCACCGCCAGAAAGAAGACGATCGGGATACTGAGTTTCTCTTCCAACGTCATGGGGGCTTTCCGGGGAATGGTTGCTGTCGATGCTCGTTGGCAACCTAAGATGCAGTGGTGCGGTTAAGAAACCGCACTAGTTTCTAGCCACTACCTTACAACGCCGAAACCCTGTTCCGCCCCGAGCGCTTCGACAGATACAACCCCTCATCGGCACGCTTCAGGATATCGCTGGACGACCGGTCCGGCAGGCCGAATTCGGCCACGCCGCCGCTGATCGTCGATTCGTAGCGCAGGCTTTCCCGGAGGGTGGCGGGAATGCGTTCGCGCAGCCGCTCGGCGATCTCCAGCGCGTCGGTCTGGCGGGTGCCGGGCATAACCAACACGAATTCGTCGCCGCCGAAGCGGGCGACCATGTCGTCCTGGCGCAGGTGCTGGCGGCAGAGACGGGCGATCTCGATCAGCGCCGTGTCGCCGGCGTGATGGCCCATCTCGTCGTTGAGCCTCTTGAAATTGTCGAGGTCGAAGACCAGCACCGAGGTCTGGGATTTCTCGCGCTCGAAGACCGTCAGCCGCTGATCCAGCGTCTCGATCAGCTTGCGCCGGTTGTAGAGTCCGGTCAGCGCGTCGGTTTCGCTGAGCTGGCGCAGCTGCTGCTGCACCTCGTTCTTGCCGGTGATATTGCTCGCCACCCAGACGACGGCATCCTCGCCCTCCACCGGGAAGGGCAGCGCCTGGACGCGGCCCTCGAACCAGATCGAATGGCCGGGGCCATCGCCGGCACCTTTCACATCGGCGCCGCTGAGTTCGTATTCGACGATATGCAGCGCGCCGCTTGCAAGCGCCCGCTCGATCTCGGCGGCAAACCAGCGGGCCTTTTCCTCTTTCAGCACGTCATACATGGTGAGCCCGACAAGGCCGCTGCCGTCGTGATAATGCCGGAGATCCTTGCCGCCGAAGATCGCCGCATAGCGGCCGCTGCGGGTGAGAATGAAGGCGGGATCCGGAAGGGAGGACAGGATCGACGTCAATTGCTGCTGCGTAAACACCCTGTCACCTCTCAGACGACGCGCGGGGAGGGCGCCTGTCATCTGCCTGTCAGTCTTTCGTCTGCCCAATCTGGCACAGCCGCATTGCATTTTTCTAAATGGGGGCCTGCGAGAGCTGACCGGGCATTTGTTATCAGCCGTCCGTCTCATCCGCCTTCGGCGATGCGCTGAACAGGTTCTTCAGCGCGTTGGTCTTTGTCTTCTGCACCCTGCTCATCTTCAGCGCCCGGTTGGCGGCCTTGGCCTGTTCCAGCATCATCTCGATCTGGATCTGTTGGATCTCGGTCAGCCGCTCCCATTGCCGGTTCAGGAGGTGATCGACCTTTTCGTGCAGGTGGCGGATTTCGAGCTCCGCCTTGAGGTTGACCTTGTAGTCGTTGAGCGCCCGCAACCGGTCCTTCGATTCCTGGCGGCGCTGGCTCATCATGATGATCGGTGCCTGCAGTGCGGCGATGGTCGAGAGGATGAGGTTGAGGAGAATGAAGGGATAGGCGTCGAAGGCCCGCTGCTCGCCCATCAGGAAGTTGATGCCCATCCAGACGGCAAGGAAGAAGCAGAAGGAGATGATGAAGGTCCAGCTGCCGCCGAAGGTGGCAACGACATCGGCGACGCGATCGCCGATCGAGCGGCGCTCCTCGTAGTCCTCTTCGATGTTTTCGGCCAGCGTATCGTGGCTGCGCAGGCTCTCCACCACCTCGTCCTCGAGGTTGGAAAGTTCGCCGCGCTCGTCGCGCAGGAGCTCGGCGATATACTGGCCGCGATAGTCATCCACGACCTTGCGGTTGATATAGTCGTCCGAGCGCAGCCCCGGATGCTTCTGACGCATGAAATCGGCCAGAGACGGGCGCAGGTCATCGAAGTGGATGGCATCCTTCTTCTTCAGCGTAGCACCGGTGATCGCGTCGACCAGGCGCACGGACTTCGCCTTGGCCTGCGCCAGGCTGTCGCTGTAGTCCTTCATCTCGACGGTGGCGGCCTCGCCATGTCCGGCATCGAAATCCACGATCCCGCCTGCGAAATCCAGGGGCTTTTCTTCTGCCATCCGACGATCCTCTGTGCCGATTTCCTGCGCCTCTAAACGTCAAATCGAACAGGATAGTGACATTGTTCTGCGATCCCGGCGAGGCCATTTGCCGCTGCCAGGATGGCTGCCGGAGCGGGCCGATGGCGGGGACTGGCCATGCGCGATTAACGGCATCAAAAGCTTTTTGCCGTATCGGAACGTCATGATCTCGAGTGGACTTCGAAACATATTTTCGGCGGCCGCTCTGCTCCTGGTGATGCTGCTGCCTGCTGGCGCCGCATCGGCCGGCGAAGCGGAGTCCTTGGGGATTCGCAGTTCCTGCCATGCCTCCGCCACGCTTTCGGAAGACTTGGCCGCCATTGTCAGGAACGAGGCACGCTGGTCCTGCGGCACCCAGGAATACTCCCTCGATGCCGAGCGCGTGCTGCTGCGCTTCGACATTGCCCCCGGCGAGACACTCCCCCGCTATTTCCTCTCCAGGCGCAGCGCGCTTGAGGCTGTGCATCTGCTTGCTATCAACAGCGATCGCGCAATCAGGGAAAACACCATTGCCGCCGCCGCCCTGCAGAGCTCGATGGCCGGCGGCTATTTCAAGGCGCCCCTGCCGGAGCTGACCGGAGAGACCAGGCAGGTCGTCGCCGTCATCGACCTGCCGAGCCACAAGATGACGCTGGAGCGCGCCTATCTCGCCCCGGCGGATGGCGCCGGTGGCGTCAGTGACATGCGCTTCGCGCTGATCCTCGCCGGGCTTGCCGGCATGCTCGTCATGCCGCTGATCTTCAACGCCGCCTTCTACCGGGCGCTGCGCGAAACCTTCGTTCTCTGGCACACGGCGCTGACATTCTCGCTGCTGGCGACCATTCTCGTCACATCCGGCCTGTCGGTCCTGCTGTTCGATCCGCCCGCAATGACGCTGAGCTGGATGACGACGGTGATCTTCGGCATGACGGTCGCATCCGGCGCAATGTTCACCCACAGCTTCGTCGAGCCCGGCCGGATGCATCCGTGGCTGCGCCGCGCGCTGCCCTGGTGCGCCGCCTGGGCGATCGTCCTCAGCGTCTTTCACGCGGCCTTCCCCTTCGTCGCCCGCCCCATCCAGTCGAGCGCCTACACGGCGGCTTTTGCCCCCGTGCTTGCTCTCTTCATGCTGTCGATGATCGATGCCTGGCGCCGCGGCAGCCGCGCCGCCCGCTACCAGGCGATCGGTTACCTGCCGATGGTCGTGGTCGGCCTGATCCGTCTGGTGACCGGCATCGTTCCCTGGCTGCCGAGCACCGATGCGACGCTGCTCTTCTATGCCGGTTGCGTCTGCGAAGTCGTCTTCACCACGCTCGGCGTGGCCGAGCGCTTCGTCACCATGAAGCGCGAGCGCGACCGCGCCCGCAACGAAGCCGAACTGCTGGAACGTCTCTCCGAAACCGACGCCCTGACGGGCTTGCTGAACCGAAGGGCGATCGAACTGCGTTTCGAGCAACTTCGCGCCGAGGGCTTCACGACGCTCGCGATCATCGACCTCGATCATTTCAAGGCGATCAACGACGTCAACGGCCACAGCACCGGAGACGAGGTGCTGAAGGCCGTCGCCAATGCCCTCCAGCCCGGCCCAAGCGTCCGCGCCTACCGCCTCGGCGGCGAGGAATTCGTGCTGCTGCTGCGCGGCGAGGACGCCGGGACCCAGGCCGAACTCCGCCGCCAGGCCATCCCCGCCATCGTCGCCCACACGGTCTCCGGCCTCGAACGGCCGGTCACCGCCAGCATGGGCATCGCCGATCTCCTCAGCGACGAGGATTTCGCGGCCCTCTATGAACGGGCCGACAAGCTGCTCTATGAAGCCAAGAGCGCCGGTAGGAACCGGACGCGGAGTGCGGTGAGGGTGGTTGAGGTGGAGCAGGGGTTCGCGGGTGAGCGGGCGATGAGTGCGTGAGGGGCGGGCTGCGCCTGTCAGGTAGCCCGCCTAACCGTTGCCTTAAACGTAGCCGCTATCGGCTATCGCGTTCACATCATCGGCACAGTAACGATCAGAACGACTGCCAGTCCCGCGAGCAGGACTGATGTTTCGATCATGAAGATGGCGATCTGCCGGCTAGACATTTCAGGAAAAAGGGATTTCATCATTTGCTCCTATTAAAAATATTATTCTAACAGGACCACCGTATCACCAAAGATAATCGAAAAGTTTTTTATTTTCGAATTTGCTAAAATTTTCTTAATGGCTGGTCGCGGCCCGGGTTGCCCGGGGCCGCTCTCCAGCTTGCGAGCGCGTCACAGCGCCCGCGGGATCACCAGGGCAGCACGCCATTGTGGTTGAAGTAGCCCGCTGTCGGCCCGTCCTCGCCGAGCGTCGCCAGCTTCACCGCCACTTCGGCTGCCTCTTCCACCGTCCGGTAGCCGCTATTGCCGTTCATCTCGGTCGCCGTATAGCCGGGGTCGGCGGCGTTGACCTTGATGCCGAAGGGTTCGGCGGCCTTGGCGAGCGAGACGGTGGCGGCGTTGAGTGCCGATTTCGAGCTGTTGTAGCCGAGCGCGTTGACGGCGTAGAATTCGTTGTCGGGGTCGAGCAGCGACTGGATCGAGCCGAGCTCGCTGCTCATCATCACGATCCGTCCCGCACCCGACGCCTTCAGCAGCGGCAGGAAGGCCTGTGTCACGCGGATCGGCCCGAAGACGTTCACCTCGTAGACGTTCTTGGTGATGCCGATCGGCTCATCGAGCGGCGAGATGCCAAAGCCGTCGGCGATCCCGGCATTGTTGACGAGGGCATCGAGCGTGCCGGTCTGTCCGGCAAGCGCCTTTGTGGCGGCCGCCACGCTGCTATCATCGGTGACGTCGAGCTCGAGCCAGTGCGCGTCGAACCCTTCAGCTTTCAGCCTGGCGGCGGCCGCTTCGCCACGGCTCTGGTCGCGGGCACCCAGCCAGACGCGATAGCCTTCCGATGCCAGCCGCCGGGCGATTTCGAAACCGATGCCCTTGTTCGCGCCGGTAACAACTGCAGTCTTGATCCTGGTCATGTCTCACTCCGTTTGTGGAGCCTTAGACATCGTGCCGATCGCGATCGCAGCGTGAGCCGCAAAATCCCGGCTTCTTGCCTAATCCTCCTGACCTGCTGTCCGCAAAGCGCCGCTCTCTTGTCTTGCGTTCGGCGGCCATGCCACCATATGTCCATGATGGAAACGATGGATGAATTGCGCGATCGGGCGCTGAGACATGCGCAGGGGCAGCGCACGCAAACCGCTGTCCCGCGGGTGACGATCACCAAGGATGCGGCGCTGACGGGGATGACACCCGGCATCTATGAGCCGATGGTCTGCCTCGTCCTGCAGGGCGCGAAATGTGCGTTGATCGGCGACAGGCGGCTGCATTACGACCGTGCCAGCTATTTCGTTGCCAGCATCGAGGTTCCCGGCGCCTGCCAGATTGTCGAGGCGCGCCCCGATACACCCTATCTCGCCGTCGCCCTGACGCTCGATATCCCTGTTGTCGCCGAAATCATCATGGACATGCCGGGCCTGCCGCCGATGGCCGATGGTCCCGGTTTCGGCATCAGTCCTGTCACGCCCGATCTTGCCGATGCCTGGCTGCGGCTGATCAAGCTGCTCGACACGCCCTCGGATATCACGATCATGGCGCCGATGCTGGAGCGCGAGATCATCTACCGCGTGCTGCTCGGCCCGCATGGGCCGATGCTGCGCCAGCTGGCCCGCAGCGACAGCCGTCTCGGCCAGATCCGCCGCGCCATCAGCCATATCCGCGACAATTTCGATCAGCCCATCACCATCGAAACGCTCGCCTGCATCGCCGGCATGAGCCCGTCGGTGTTCCACAAGCACTTCAAGGATGTGACGGCGATGAGCCCGATCCAGTATCAGAAGAAGCTGCGGCTGCACGAGGCCCGTCGCCGGCTGCTGGCCGATCCCGGCGATACGGCACGCGTGGCCTTTTCGGTGGGCTATGAAAGCGCCACCCAGTTCAGCCGCGAATATGCCCGCCAATTCGGCGCTCCGCCCGCCCGCGATGCCGGAAGGCTCAGGGAGCGCGGGACGCATCGCCAATTGATCGACGGCTGAAGAAGCGCAGCGAGCGCTACGATTTTGGCTCTGACGTGCGGTACCGATCGAGCTTCCGCAGAATGAAATCCTCTATCTTCCGCAGCTCGGCGAGCTTGCCCCTGACGATATCGAGGCGTTCTTCGAGAAAACTCACGGTCTCCGCGGCGGTGACTTCGCGCTGCCCGTAAGTATCGAGGATCGGCCCGATTTCCTTCAGCGAAAGGCCAAGCTGCTGCGCCTGGCGAACGTGCTCGATCCTCTGGATGGCACTCGCGTCATAGTCCCGGTAGACGCGGCTTCCCGCGTGCCGCTCGGTCGATCGGATCAGGCCGATCTCTTCATAGTGCCGGATCCCGTCCTTCGACATGCCGGAGATGCGGGCGAGTTCGCCGATGAGCATTTTTAAACCGCTTGACTGTGGGGTTTCCCGATAGATTACGAAGGAAACAGTTTCGTTTCAACCGATAAGTCCGAGGTTCAGAATGCCCGCATCGCAAAAGCCCGTCGCCCTCGTCACCGGGGCCTCATCCGGCATGGGAAAGGATTTCGCCATGCGCCTGCTGGCGGAAGGCTATGTGGTCTATGCGGCGGCGCGCCGCCTGGAGCGCATGCAGGATATCGTCGCCAGGGGCGGTCTGGCGATTGCCATGGACGTCACCGATGACGCCTCGATGCTTTCAGGCGTCGAGCAGATCATTGGCGAGCAGGGGCGCATCGACGTCCTCGTCAATTGCGCCGGCTACGGCCAGTATGGCGCCATCGAGGACGTGCCGATCGATCTCGCCCGGCGGCAGATGGAGGTGAACCTCTTCGGGCTTGCCCGGCTGACCCAGCTCTGCCTGCCACATATGCGCGCCCGCAAGTTCGGCCGCATCGTCAATATTTCTTCGATCGGCGGCAAGCTCACCACCCCGCTCGGCGGCTGGTATCACGCATCGAAATTCGCGCTCGAAGGCTGGTCCGACGTGCTGCGCAACGAGGTGCGCGGCTTCGGCATCGACGTCATCGTTATCCAGCCGGGCGGCATCGAAACCGAATGGAGTGATATCGCCACTGGCGAGGCATCCCGCATCTCAGGGTCCGGTCCCTATGGAAAGCTCGTCCAGGCCTTGGTTCGCGGTCAGTCGAGAATGCGCAAGGCGCCGCCGCCATCGGTCATCACCGCGCTGCTCAGCAAGGCGGTCGGCGCAGCCCGGCCGCGCACACGCTATGCCGGTGGCATGCTGGCCAAGCCGCTGCTGCTTCTGCGCCGCTGGTTGCCGGACCGTATGTTCGATCGATTGATCATGTCGGCCTTCCGCTAACCGGCCGCTGTGTTGCCTTCAGGCCGCCGCGCGAACGCGTGCCTCTTCGCGAATGCGGTTGACCATCGAGCGCAGCCCGTTGGAGCGCTGCGCCGAAAGGTTTTCGACGAGGCCGATCTTGGCGAAAGTCTCGAAGGCATCGAGTGCTGCGATCTCGGAGGCGGTCTTGCCGGAATAGGTGGCAAGCACGATGGCGACGAGGCCGCGGACGATATGGGCGTCGGAATCGCCCTCGAAGGTCATCACCGGATTGTCGGGGTTGCCATCGGTATGCGTCACCAGCCACACTTGGCTGGCGCAGCCCATCACCTTGTTGGCGGATGTCTTCTTCTCGTCCGCAAGATCGGGCAGCGCCTTGCCGAGCTCGATCACATAGCGGTAGCGGTCTTCCCAGTCGTCGAGGAAGGAGAAGTCGTCGATGATTTCGTCAAGCGATGCCATGGGAGCGGGGCCTTTCAGTGATGCCCTGCATATAGGGGAAGTGCAGCTCTTTTTGAACCGTTAAAAAAGAAAACGCCGTGAAGGATGGGCATCCTCACGGCGTACAGCAAACTGCTGAAATAAACAGGGCAGGCACGTCAGGCACGGCGGGAATTCCCTGAGGGAGAAGGCCGGTGCAAGCTTTGGGGCGGGAGGCGTCCCGCGGAATTTCAGGAGACCGGGCGCGGTTTCGGCGTCGGGATGACGGACGGAACGGTTCCGGTGACGACGGTGTCGGAGGCGCTCGCATCATCGACCGGCGGGCGGTAAGGCATCGGCTGGTTCAGCGCGGCGGTCTTCTCTTCCTTTGCGGAAGGAACGAGCGCTGCAACCGGGGTGAGGTTGGCAAGCGGTGCGGCGACGGCGCCTGCTGCTTCGGCGATCTTGGCAGACGGCTTGTCCTTCTCGTCGCCGGAAAGCTGGCTGTCGATCAGCTGGTATGCGACACGCGCGCCTTCGCGGGCTCTGTAGCCGAGCGCGGTCAGCGTTTCGCCGCCCTTGCTGCAAACTTCCGGCTTCTCGCCGCACATGCCGGTTATATAGTCATAGGCGCCGCTGACGGCGGTGAAGGCGTCGGAAAATTGAACCTGGGGGTCGTTGGCGAGGCGCGTCGAGCTTTCCGAGCTGAAAAGCGGCAGCAGCACCAGCACAAGTCCGAACCAGAAGCTTCCTTTGATCAGTAGTCTCATTGTCGTTGCCCATCCTGTTTTCCCGTCCGGTCTTGTTGCCGAATCAGGGTCCGTTTCCGGTGTGCTTTCACCCTAGCGCGGAAGTGCGAATGCCACTTTTCGAAACTCCGCGGCATTTGCGGCAAATTTAATTCGAATTTTAAATAAAGGCCGACGTACCGTATTTCAGTCAAATTGTAGCCATCGGCATTAAGCATGGCACGGCCTACCGCCTGTAATTGCAGGGATTCTCAACGATGGCCTCGCCGCAAAAGTTAACACAAAGCTGAAATGCGAGCGAATTCCATCGCTTACCCCCTGTTAACCACGAAAATCAAAGGCCCGTCGCAATGGCTCAAAACGGGACTTTTGCCGCTTTCTGGCTGTGGAGGCGGGTTTTGCCTTATCCTTTCTTTAAGCGCCAAGGGCCTATTGTCCGGGTCTGTTAAAGAGCCTTTTCGGGCGGGTATTGCGTGCGAGTATTGAGTGACATCGGCAACCGGGCGGCAGCCCTCGTGGACCGGGCAGCGGCAAGCTGGCTTTCCCGCACGGGGAGCGGCGAGGCCGTTGCCGAACGCGAGCTTGCCATTCTCCGCCGCCTCGTCTTCCTGTCGTCGGGCGCGCTGATCGCAGCCCCGGCCGGCCTCTCCTTTATAACCAGCCCCGCCGTGGCGCTGCCCGCAGGTGTGGCGACCGTCTGCGCCGCCTTCCTGTTTTCGGCTGTCGGCAGCATCGCGCTGTCGCGCCAGACGCAGGTGGCAACCGCCGTCATTCCGGAGACCGCCGAAGACTTCTTCCTGCAGAACAGCGCGGGCCTGATCCTGTTTCTCGACCCTCAGGGCAACGTCACCTCCGCCGGTGGCCGCGATATCAGCGAGTATCTCGCCTGGATGCGCGAGCCCAAGGGCCGCGGCTTCATCGAGCAGGTGCATGTCTCCGACCGCATTCTCTTCCTGCAGGCGCTCGATCAGCTGCGCCAGGGAGATGATGCGGTCAGCGTCGACCTGAGGCTGGACCGCCCGGGCGTCTCGCGCGATCTGCGCCAGTTCGCCTATCTCCGGATGGATATGACCGCGCGGCGCGACGGCGAGGGCGCACTTGCCGCCGTGGTCGCCCAGCTTCGCGACGTCTCGGTCGAGCAGCAGCTGCGCCTGGATGCCCAGAGCCGCGCCGCCGATGCCGAATCGGCCAACGATGCCAAGTCGCGCTTCCTGGCTGCTGTCAGCCACGAGCTACGCACGCCGCTGAACGCCATTCTCGGCTTCTCCGACATTCTGCTCGGCGAATATTTCGGCAAGTTTGAAAACGACCGCCAGCGCGAATATGTCGGCCTGGTCCGCGATTCCGGCGCCCATCTTCTGTCGGTGGTCAACACCATGCTCGACATGAGCAAGATCGAAGCCGGGCGCTACGAGCTGATGCTCGAGCCCTTCGATATCGGCGCTTCGATCAAGTCGTGCGAGGCGATGCTGACGCTGCAGGCAAAGACCAAGGGTGTGTCGCTGACCAGCCGCATCCAGCGCGATCTCGATGAGGTCGTGGCGGACCAGCGCGCCATCCAGCAGATCCTGATCAATCTCGTCGGCAATGCCGTGAAGTTCACCGAGCAGGGCGGGGCTGTCACCGTAGACGCCTCGGTGCGCGCAGGCGTGCTGCAGCTCAGCGTCAGCGACACCGGCATCGGCATTCCGGCCGACCGGCTGGCGACGCTCGGCCAGCCCTTCGTGCAGATCCAGAACGATTATACCCGTCAATATGAAGGCACCGGCCTCGGCCTGTCGCTGGTCAAGGGGCTCGTGGCGCTACATGGCGGCCACTTCGCCATTGCCAGTGCGCCGGGCGAGGGCACCATCATCACCATATCGATCGCGGCGGATGGTTCCGGCGCACCGGCCGCGGATGCGGCGCGGGATGCGGCCGTCGAATTTCCGCCACGCCTGAAGACGACTGCGGCATCCGTTGCCGGATTGGAAGAGGGGCTGTTCGATGGCCGCGCGCAAGCGAAAATCGCCTAAGGGGAAGAGGGGCCGGCAGCAGCCGGGCCTGCTTCTGACGGGGGCAGCCGCCTTGGGCGGCGTCGGCATGACGGGCGCATCGATGCTCGGCGGCGTCGTTGCGCGCAATCCATCGATCGCCGGCGGAACCGCCGCCTTCGTCGTCATCTTCTCCTTCGTTGCGGCCAATGCGCTCTGGTATCAGCCAGGCACGCATCCGCATCCGTTCTTCCGCACCCGCGATCTCTCCTCGCCATTCTCCATCGGCCGACCCTCGGTCGAGGAGCCGCATCCAAACGACGTCACGACCTTCAAGATCGAACGGCCCGGCGATGAGGGTGCGACCACCAATGCGCTGCCGCCGGCCGCAACCGGTGGCCAGCAGCCGGTTCAGCTGGTCATGGATATCCAGCAACAACTGATCCGCCGCGGCCTCTACAATGGCACTGCGGACGGCGTCATCGGCCCGCGCACCAGCGCTGCCATCCTGTTCTTCGAAGAGACCGTCGGGATGCCGCAGAACGGCGAGGCGACGCCGGAGGTTCTGGCGGCACTGCAGACCGATTCGGCAGGCCCTTCCACGGTGCCCACAGAGAAGCCGCGCGCGGATGTCAGTTCCGCCGCATCCGCCGAGGACCCGGTGGCAGCGGCTATCCGCAGCGCCGAGAAACAGGTGAAGACGGCGCCCGCGGCCCCCAAGCAGGTGACGCCTGGCGAACTCTCCAGCGTCGATCTGGTCTTGAAGATCCAGAAGGGCCTGGCCAACATGGCCTATGCCAATGTCGGCGTCGACGGCGTTGCCGGCGAACAGACCCGCGCCGCCATCCGCCACTTCCAGAAGCACTATAACCTGCCGGAAGATGGCGAGCCCAACGCGGCGGTGCTGAAGAAGCTGAAGGAAATCGGCGCGATTTAGCGTCGAGTCGAAATTCCTCTTTTGATTGCATTAAAGGCGCTCGAACACGCTTTTCGGGACGCTGGGCGCGCGCGGATTGGTACGTATGCGTTCCGCAAATAATGACAGATTGTCGCAGACTATGCCCGCAAAACTACTGGCGGGTGAGGGCGAAAGGCGATTTAAGTCGCTGTAAACATAGGAAAACAGGTAGAAGTCTAGCTCACACCTAGTGTTTCATCGGTCGCTGTATTAGCAACGAATTTATAATGCTCACAAAAATATGATACAAATACTCGGCTCGCTTGGTGCTATTCATCAAGTGCGACCGGGGGGCCAGTCAGGAGCAACGGACTGTGATTAAATTGTCACTTTCTCGCATCTGAAAGATACCAGTCGGATGGTATCTTTCTCTCGTCGCCACGCCGCGGGCATCCCCGCGCCCTCCTTGAACGGGACGGCGCCTTCCCCCGCCAGGATCAAACAAATGTTGCGCGAACCTTCCTATGGCGGGATGGGCGAACTGGACGGCTCCGACCGCGCCATGTATCGCTCCACCGCCTCTATCAATGATCTCGAAAATCCGCGGCTTTACAAAGCCCTCCATGATCATTTCGCGGCGGTGTATCCCGTCACGTCCAAAACCGGCGCATCCGAGTTCCATCTCGGCGGCGGCCAGACCTTCCGTCTCCATCGCGGCGTCAACGATCTCAATTTCGAGATCACCTATTCGGAAATTTCCCGTTTTGCGGCGATCACCCGTTCGCTCAACTCCAGAACGAAGAAATATGCGAAAGACGGCCTGCAGTGGAGCACATCGCGCGTCGCCTCTCCCAAGCAGCTGCTCGCGCTGCCGCGTCCGCTCGACGAACCGCGTTCGCCGGAAGACGTGCTGATGTCGATCTTCCATCTCGATCTCAATGATTCGGCGGAGACCGAACGGCGAATCACGACTTGTATCGCCGCGCTCTATCCGTCCGGTCCGCGCCTCGGCGGCGGTCAGCAGGGCAATGATGCGCAGATGACGATGTCCAATCTTGCCGACTGGCTGTCCTTCCAGGACGTGCGCCAGGTGCTGCAGGTCGATGATGCCGATCATGCCGCGACAATGCTCGTCTCGATGATGTTCGGCGGCTTTGCCTCGCGCATGAGCGCGGGTGAGGGCTTGCCCGACAGGGCTTCTCTCACAGGCTATCTGAAGAGCTGCATCCAGCTTTTCGTCCGCGGTTGCCGCCGTCACGACGCCTGATAATCGTCAAACCGGCCGCCACAGGCGCGGCCGGTTGAGAGCGTTGCTCCGTCACGGGATCGCCATTCTCCGGCCCGATTTCCTTCATCCGAGCCTCTGCTCTAGCGCCTTGCTTTTATTAATTATTTCTTAACGTGCCAGCCTGGTTATGCACAGCAGAACCGCCCCGGACTGCCAAAATGTGGTAAAAATGCCACGAGAAAAACTTCCGGGATAATTTTGGTACGAATACGTTTATTAAATAATTGACGACTCCGGGGCCTCCTGTTCATATCCAGCCCGTGACCGAAGCAAACGTTCGGAAACGCATGGCGGACTGAAATTTCAGGGGACCGCATCCATCGCGCTAAGCAAGAGCCAACCTTGGGGTTGGCCTCTGGAACGGAGACAGAAAATGAACATCAAGAGCCTCCTTCTCGGCTCCGCTGCTGCACTCGCAGTAGTATCCGGTGCACAGGCTGCCGACGCTATCGTCGCCGCCGAACCGGAAGCAGTAGAATACGTCAAGGTTTGCGACGCCTACGGCACCGGCTACTTCTACATCCCGGGCACCGAAACCTGCCTCAAGGTTGCTGGTTACATCCGTTTTGACGTCGGCTTCGGCTTCGGCGATGCATACGACAACAACGGCGGCCAGGATTGGGCCGATCACACCCGCGCTGAACTCTCGTTCGACTCCAAGAGCGACACTGAATACGGCACTCTGACGGGCCGCATCGCCCTCCAGGGCAACTACAACGGCGCAACGATCCCGACGAGTGGCATCACCGGCGGTGCGAGCACGACGATCGGCAGTGCAGGCAACTCCGTCATCATCGACGAAGCCTACCTCGACATCGCCGGCTTCCGCGCTGGTAAGTTTGCAAGCTGGTGGGACAACGACTTCACCGGTGAATCCGACAAGATGTCGAACAACACCAACTTCAACGCTGTCCGCTACACCTACGACGCTGGCGACTTCTACGCTGGTGTTGCTCTTGAAGAGCTCGGCGGCATTAGCGGCCGTACAATCACGCTGCCAAATGGAACAACTTTTGTTTCCCCGGCTTCGAGCCTCGATAACAACAGCCTCGGCATCGACGCTTCGGTTGGCGGCAAGTTCGGTGCGTTCACCTGGCAGGTTTACGGTGGTTACAGCCAGCGTGAAGAAGAAGGCGCCGTTACCGCCCGTATGTCTGCTGACATCGGTCCCGGCACCCTCGAAGGCGCTGTCGTCTGGTCTTCCGGCCTGAACTCGGACACCTTCACCAACAACTACGACCAGACGGGTGAATGGACCTTCGTTGCTGAATACCAGCTCAAGGCAACCGACAAGCTGACGATCACGCCTGAAGTCCAGTACACCTCCAACATTGTTCCGGATGCTGGTGGCAACTGGGATACCGGCCACATGTGGCGCGCTGGTGCAACCATGGACTACAAGATCGTCGACAACCTCTCGACCCGCGTTTCTGCGACCTACGTCAACGAAAACTACGGCAATGCAGGTGGTTCGGCTGATTGGGTTGAAGGCTTCTTCCGCCTGCAGCGCGACTTCTAATCAAACGCTATAAGCCGATTAAGATTGACCTCCAAATCGGTTTCGAAAGGAGAGCCCGGGTTCCCACCGGGCTCTTCTCGTTTTTATGTGATGGGTATTGACTGAAGTGACGCGCCTGAGCGCCGCCGTTAAGGCCGAAGTCCGTTGGCGAAGATCTTCAGGCTGGAGCGCAGATAGGCCTTGGTGCGCTTGGCGCGGACATCGGGATCTGCGCCGCCGCGGTCGATGCTGAGGCTGCCGAAGACGATGCCGATCAGCATCGTGGCCGCCGCATCCGCGTCGATGGCAATGATCAGTCCCTTGTCCGTCAACAGGCGCAGCCAGCTGGCAAGCTCGGCCCGGGCCATGTCGAAATCGAGCCGCAGCTGCGGCACGTATTCGGTGGCTTCCCAGGCGACTTCGATCAGGAAATACTGGCGCATGTTCGCCGGGCTCGGCGCTTCGTTTTCATCGACGAAGAACACACGGCCGAAAAGCTCGTCGAGAGCGATCCCGTCCGTGGCTTCGGGGAAGTAGAAAACAGAGCCTATCTTCGCCTTGATGGCAGCGGAAAGAAGATCGCCCTTGGCTTCGTAGAAGTCGTAGAATGTCCGCTTGGAGATGCCGCATTTCGCCGCGATGATGTCGACGGTTGTATTGGCATAGCCGAGCTCGATAAAGACGTCCGTGCCTGCCTCTATTATGTCGGCCTGCCGCTGGTCTAGATCGATGCTCTTCGGCCGCCCGCGAGGCCGCTTCTGCTTTTCGTCGGTGTTCGAGCTCACATTTCCCCTGCGCGCACGTGATATTTTCATCCCTGCGGCACTGATACATGAAGAGCTGCGGCGGGTACAGCGACTTCAATGTCGCGATTATGTTACAGGCTGTTGACAGGCTGCGGGAAAATCGCAGCATCGAAAATCGTTGCACGCCAAAGGCCAGATGCTAAGCTCGCTGTAGGGAAAACAAGGGAGCAACGCATGATTGTCTCCTCGCCGGGGACAGCATGGAAAGCCCGTACAGACGCCGCAAGCAGCCTGAGCTCGTCAGGCGTAATCTCCTCGACGAAGCGCGCAAGCTTGCCGTCGAGGAAGGCCTCGCCTCCGTCACGATGCAGGCCGTTTCCGAAGCCGCCGGCGTCACCAAGGGCGGCTGCATTCACCACTTCCCAAGCAAGAAGGACCTGATCGAAGCCGTCTTCGACGAGCTGCTACAGGCGATCGACGAGGATATCGAGGCGCGCATCGCCCGCGACCCCGAACCCTACGGCTCCTTCACCCGCGCCTATATCAACTCGGTCTTCGACAAGAACGAGCGGACGAATGGCGGCCACTGGGCGCCGCTGACCATTTCGGCGCTGACCGACCCCCATCTGCGCACCCTGGTGGCTGATTGGGCCAATGCCCGCGCCGAGCGCCACAGCGCCACCGATGGCGACATGCATCTGCGCATCGCCCGCTTTGCCGCCGATGGCATCTGGCTCGCCAATCTCTACCACGTCGATATTGCCGATGCCGAAAAGATCAAGGCGGATCTCCTGGCCGTGACCGAAAGGCCGCGGGTTTCCCTGGCAAGGGCCTAGAGCCGGCGGGGCAGCTCTGGCGCCGCCGCCGCCATCCGCCTATAGAACGTCCATGAGACTTCGCACCGATATTTTCGTTTCCGCGCTGCTGCGCCGCGTCTTCGCCATGGGGGATTTCGCCGCCGTGGAGAAGAAGGGCGCCGAGGAAGCCGGTGCGGTCTTCATCCGCCAGCATTTCCGCGATGGGCTGGAAACGCTTTTCGGCCCGGCGCCGCAAAGCTTTTTCGATGAGGAGGACAGCGGCGACCGGCTGTTCGAGATCCGCATGGAGCGGAAGGAGCCGGAGATGGTCAGGGAGCTGCTGGAGCGCGAACGCAAGTTCGATCCGGATCTCTGGATTGTCGAGCTCGAGACCGGCGATGCGGCAGCGCTTCTGACGCTGGCCGCAGAGAGGAAGAAAAGCCCGTTCTAGCGGCGGCCGACCGTCTTCAGCTCGCGGGCAGGCGGCACTTTGCGCTCCGCAACCGCCGGCTCCGCCTGGCCCTCGCGTTCCGGCATGTAGGTATAGCTGTCGGCACGGCGCCACGCCTCGACCCGTTCGTGGCATTCCTCCGCATCGAGCGCATCCAGCACCATCCAGGCGCGGGTGACGCTGTGCTGCGGCTCGGCCAGATGCGGATAGAGCTTTTCCAGCACGAAGACGGCATCGAGAAAGCCCATGCCCAGGCTCATAAGCGTCGTCGCCAGCTGCTGGCCGGAAAGGTCGAGCATGATGCGCTCGGCAAGCCAGCGGCTGGCAGACAGCGCATCGGCAAGCGTGCTGGCAAAATGGCTGGCCTCGCGGGAGCGGGCGAAGCGAACGAGCAGCGCTTCCTGGATATCGGAAATCGTCCTGAGACCGAGCCGGTCGTCGTCCTTGCGGCCGAGATGGCTGGCAAGCCCGCGGATCTTCTGGCGCATCGCCTCTTCGTTGGCGAGGCGCTCGGCAAAATCGGGATCGACAGCAGGCTCTTCGATAACAGGAACAGCGGCAGCGATCGGAGCGGCTGTCTCCGCGGCCGGCAATTCGGCGAGCGACGGGCGGGCGGTCGCCTGGCGCAGCGCCACCAGCGCATCGATCACCTTCGGCGAAAGATTGTCACGGCTGACGATGGCACGGATATGGGCGGTGCCTTGCGTGCGGGCGATCATGATCAGCGTATCGTCGCTGATCGCCTGCGAGGCGGTGAGAAAGGGTGCTGCGACCGATATCGGCTGATTGCCGATGAACAGGGCAACTGCCTGCGGGATGACGATGCATTGCGACAGGGCGGCAACGGCCTGGCGGCGCGCCTCCTCGGAGGAGGCCTGGAAGAGGGGCGTGAAGAGTTCCGCAAACTGCCGCAGCTCGGATCGCGTCGGATGCGCCAATCCCTCGAAGCTGCTGACAGTCGCCATCAATACCACGTCCTTCTTTCGAATGGCCATCGGCCCTTCTAGGTCTCTAAACCGGTCACGCACAAGAATACCCCGGAAACGCCGATACTGAGGGATCGAATGCGCCGGTTGGACGGAGACCGGACCCATACGAATATGAATAAATCCTACATCGGCAGGGTTAATGCTTGCTGAAGATTTTAATCAAATGCCACACAATAATACACGTAGCGCGTGCGCCGGCATAGGTAGCCGGCCAAACGAAAAGCGCCCCGCTGATACGAGGCGCCGAGCGTTGTCCGGATTGCTCCGGAAGTGTTTTGGAACGTTAAAGTCCCTTGTGGGAGCGCAAGGCCATCAACAGCTTTTCGCCGTTATCATGACCCGACTGATAGAGGTCGAGCGCTGCCGAAGCAGCAAAATGTGCTTCGGGACTTTTGATGTCGAGGCGCTTTTCCGAGCACCACGCGTCGAGTGCGCCGCGCAGCACGTCCAGATCTTCGGGAGAGAATGTCGCATTCACGAATAAAGACATGAATTGCCCTCCGTGTCCTGCGGCAAGAGCGTGTATTGTCTCTCAAGCGGTCATCGCCGTTAAACCTTTGACCGATGGACGGACCATACGCCCATTCAGGGCGACTGCAATTAATATTTTCATGACGTAAATCGGCAACACATCCTTATGACGTAAAGGTGATCGGCGCGCTTTTCGTAAGGTGCTGAATTTATGCGCCTTTCCTAATTAAATCTGACTTATTGCCATGTGAAACTAAAAGCCAGCTCGCCGCGTTTATTGAACGGCCTTACAACAAGGCTTCGCAGTACTGAAATATTAGGAAACTGTTAACTATCCTATGTCTCAATTCGGACAGGAACAGCGCGGTTCGAAGGTTCGTCCGTCAAGATTCCACATCACGGATATCCGCAAAGGTGCCGTGAGAAAGGCGCGAATGCCCGGAGATGCCGGCAACGGTATTGAAGGACGCGCTGGCCCGCGCAGGCGGGCAGGGTGAAATCCGCTTAGCTTCATCCGTCTCGGGCAGTGCATGGAGACGAGAATGGCCACCATAGTCGCATTGGCTGACCGGCGCTCGCAACAGCCGCGCCGCAAGGACCAGGAGCCCGTCGAGGCTCAAATATTGCTGTTCACCGGGGTCCGCTACGAGCGGCTCACCGACGCGCCGAAGCCTCGTCCGGTACCACGCGCGCCGCGTGTGAAGAGCAAGTAGAGATATCAATTGCCGCTGGCGTAGGTTTCGCAGCCCGCCTCGGTCAGGAAGTTCTTTGCCGCGTCGTCGAAGCTTGCCTGTGGGGCAAGCGTGCGCAGCACCGCGTAACCCTCGCTATGGGTCATCTCCACCAGGATGGTCTGCTGCAAGTCGGCAGGCAAAGCCTTGCGCAGCTCCGTCAGCTTGATCGGGCTTGCCGCCAGCACATCCAGCGCCCCGCCGACCGACGTCCTGTCATTCATGCTGAACACCTCGTTCGAAGCGCCGTCATAAACGGCGATCGACCAGAAGGGCACGCTGCCCTTGGCGGTGAAGCGCACCGGTCCGTCCTCCAGATCGAAGGAGCAGACGGCGGTGCGCACGAAGGGATCGCTGTTCGACAGCCCGGCATCGTCATAGATCGACGACAGCAGATAGAAATTGTTCGGATCACCCTCGGCAATCACCCGCGTCTCGGCATCCTTGCCGGTGAAATGCGGCAGCGCCAGGATGATGACCAGATGCAGCAGGGCGGCGCCAAACAGGCCGGTGATGATGGCAAAGACGATCCTAAGCATTGCCGCACCCGGTCTTCTCGAGCTTCGGCATGGCGAGATCGATGACGCCGGAGCTGCCGGCCGTCGGTGTGTCGAACAGCGTCAGCACCAGGCGGAAAGTACCGGCTGCCGGAAGCGCCAGCCAGTTGCCGGGCCGGGCATTGGCGGAAACGTCGATGACGAAGCTGCTGTCGGTCTGGCGCAGCACCGTCCAGGAATTCAGCGCGCCGGGAAGGCCGGGGCGAACCGAGGCGGGATTGCCGCTATTGTCTGATGTATAGAGCGTCCAGAGGCGCGCTGCCGGCGTCTGGCCGCTGATGCGGTAGCTGCATCCGGCATTCAGCCGGTCGCCATGGTCATCGACACCAGCCGTGAATGTCAGCCCCTCGGCGCTGCCATAAAGCAGCTTCCCGGCGCGCGCCCGGTGCGATTTCGCGTAAGGATCGGCATCGGCAGTCTGCAGCTCCGGAAAGGCTTCCCAGGCGCCAAGCTTGATGGCGCCGAACCCCTGCGTCACATCCAGCGCATACCGCGAAACCATGATCCCGCTGCCGAAAGCGACGATCAGCGTAATCGCGATAAATAGCGGGAATCGAAACACTGCCGGCCCTTGAGATCAAATCAGGTGAAAGGGTTAGCACTGATTCTGGCGGGGTGGAATGGTGGAGGGGCAGCGTGCAGGCTTTTCGGCAGATGCCGACAAGAGTCTTTCGCCACGCGGACGCGTGGCTGCTGGATTCCTGTGACGGGCACAGGAATGAGGGTAGGTGGGGTGCGCTTGATGTCATACTGTGCTGTCGAGAGTGTTGTACGCGGCTATGTCTTCAGTACGCTCGGCATCTCGGCTGTCCGCTGCGGCCAAATCAAAACTCCCTCATCCCTGTGCTCGTCACAGGGATCCAGACCACGGCGCGTCTGCGCCGTGAGTAACTCTTGTCAAAGAAGAAAATCAAAACCAATCTTCAACCATGAAGGGTTATGTCTATATCCTTGCATCCCAGCGAAACGGCACGCTTTACACCGGCGTGACGCGAGACCTCTCGACGCGGCTTTTCGAGCACCAGAACGAGCTGACGCCGGGATTTACATCGAAGTATGGCGTGAAAACGTTGGTCTGGTTTGAAGAATACGACCTGCTGACGACGGCGATCACCCGGGAGAAGACGATCAAGAAATGGCCTCGGCAATGGAAGCTCAATCTGATCGAGGCGATGAATCCGGAGTGGGACGATATTTCGGCCTATCTGCATGGGCTGTGAGTCTTTCGCCACGCAGACGCGTGGCTGCTGGATTCCTGTGACGAGCACAGGAATGAGGGGGGTGGGGTTGCGGCCGCGTTTCAATGGCTACGTGTAGAGGATGCAGGTCTTGGGTTTCCGCCATTGGGACGTTGCTCTTTGGCGGCTGAGCTCAGCCCAATTTCCCTCATTCCTGTGCTCGTCACAGGGATCCAGCCACGGCACGTCTGTGCCGTGAATGACTAAAGCGGCTACCCATGTGGTGGAAAGACTCTCCCCGCCGCGCCGACGCGCGGCGACTGGATTCCTGTGACAAGCACAGGAATGAGGGAAGCGGGTGGGGCGGCCTTAGCGAACRCCACGCCCTCACTCCACACTCGCCACTTTCTGCGCTTCCAGCGGCGCCGCGTCCTTCAGCTTTTCGCCGAGGTCCTTGAGGATCTTCGTGCTCTCCGCCGAGAGCATGCGCGGGCGCACCAGCTGGGGGATGCCGTCGGCGGGTTTGGCGGCGGCGGTTTTGGCGGCGTCCTTGGGCGACGGCAGCGGGTTTTCGATGCCGGGGATGGCGCGCAGCACGACGCCCTGGTGGGCGTAGTCCATGGCGCGCTTGAAGGTCATGGCGGGCAACGAGCCGCCGGTCATGTTGTTGGTCGAGGTATAGTCGTCGTTGCCGAACCAGACGGCGGTCGTGTAATTGCCGGTGAAGCCGACGAACCAGGCGTCGCGATAGGCCTGTGTCGTGCCGGTCTTGCCCGCCGTCACGATGCCGTTGTCGAGCGCTGCCTTGCGGGCGGTGCCGACATAGGGGATGCGGCTCAGCATCTGGTTCATCTCGTCATCGGCCTTTTCGGACAGCACCCGCTTGGCCGGCGGCTCGTCGCGGTCGAAGTCGTAGAGCACGTCGCCGTCGTAATCGAGGATCTGGGTGATGCCGTGGCGCCGCGACTGATAGCCGCCGGCCGGGAAGACAGCATAGGCCGTCGCCTGGTCGAGCACGGTGACTTCGGACGTGCCGATCGGGATCGTCACGTCGTCACGCACCGGCGATTCCACGCCCATCGCTTTCGCCATGGCACGGATCGGCTGGATGCCGAGCTTTTCCTTGGCGAGACGCACCGGAATGGTGTTGATCGACTGGGCGATCGCCGTTTCCAGCGTCACGCGGCCGGCATAGCGGTTTTCGTAATTGTGTGGACTCCAGTTGCCCCAGCTGATCGGTGCGTCGATGATCGTCGTCTTCGGGGTCATGCCGCTCTCCATGGCCACCGAATAGGTATAGACCTTGAAGGACGAGCCCGGCTGGCGCAGCGCCTTGGTGGCGCGGTTGAACTGGCTTTCGCCATAATCCCGGCCGCCGACCATGGCGCGCACGGCGCCGCCGTTTTCGATCATCACCATCGCGCCCTGCTTGGCGTGATAGCTCTCGCCATATTCGCGCAGCGACGTCTCGACCGAATCCTCGGCCGCCTGCTGGATGCCCATGTCGATGGTGGTGCGGACAACCAGCGAATGCTGGTGGAAGCGCGAGGCCAGCCGCTGCACCTCGTCGAAGGCCCAGTCGAGGAAGAAATCAGGCGCTTCCTGCTCGTTGCGGTCGATGGCGGTGGCCGGATTGCGCCGCGCTGCAATCACCTGTCCCTCGGTCATCAACCCGCTCTGGACGAGATTGGTCAGCACCTCGTTGGCGCGGGCGCGCGCCGCCGGAAGATTGACATGCGGGGCGTATTTCGCCGGCGCCTTGAAGAGACCGGCGAGCATGGCGCTTTCGGCCAGATTCACATCGGTGATGCTCTTGCCGAAATAGAACTGCGAGGCCGCAGCAGCACCGAACGTGCCGCCACCCATATAGGCGCGGTCGAGATAGGTGGAGAGGATTTCCTTCTTGGAGAGATTGGCCTCCAGCCACAGCGCCAGGAAGGCTTCGGTGATCTTGCGGTCGATCGAGCGCTCGTTGGACAGGAACAGGTTCTTTGCCAGCTGCTGCGTCAGCGTCGAGCCGCCCTGCACGACTTCGCCGGCCTGCGCATTGGTGACCAGCGCCCGGAACAGGCCGATGACGTCGATGCCGAAATGGTCGAAGAAGCGGCGGTCTTCGGTGGCCAGCACCGACTTGATCAGGCTGTCGGGCAGCTCGTCGATCGGCACCGAGTTCTGGTGGATGACGCCGCGATGGCCGATGACATTGCCGTAGCGGTCGGTGAAGGTGACGGCGAAATCGCCGCGATTGCGCCAGTCTTCCTTGGTCGCCTCGAAGGCGGGTTGGGCGAGCGCCAGCATCAGCACTGCGCCGACGGACCCCAGCGTCAGGCCTTCGCCACCGAGTTCGAAAACGATGCGCTTCCAGCCGCGCACCCGGAAGCGGCGGAAGAAGATGGTGATGTCTTCCCAGATTTCGGCAGAGCGGAAACCGGCGTTCCAGACCGTCGAATCGATCCAGGAATCGATCTTCAGCAGAAGGTGCCTGCTCTTCTTCGGCTTCTTTTCCGGAGTATCAGGATCCTGCACGTTCTTCACTTCCCGCCCGATCGCGCTTGACGGCTGGCCCCCCAGGCGTCAGAGCAACAGCCTAACTTGGCATTGCGCTCTTCGATAAACGAAGCATGCTGAATGTTTGATTGATTTGCCCGGTGATAACAAGAGACGCAGCCCGCCTCACGCGAATTTGCGGGGCCGCTGTTGCAGAAACGAAATGATGGAAGACACACCCTTCTGGAAGCGCAAGACGCTACCCGAGATGACCAAGGCGGAATGGGAAAGCATCTGCGATGGATGCGGGCTCTGTTGTCTCAACAAGCTCGAGGAGTGGGACTCGGGCGACATCTATTTCACTTCGGTCGCCTGCAAGCTGCTGGATGGCGAGAGCTGTCGGTGCTCGAACTACGAGAAGCGCTGGGACTTCGTGCCTGACTGCGTGCAGCTGACCAAGGAAAACGTCCCTGAGATCGCCTGGCTGCCGCCGACCTGCGGCTACCGGCTGATCAATGAGGGCGAGGACCTCTACTGGTGGCACCCGCTGGTCTCGGGCGACCCCGAGACCGTGCACCAGGCCGGCATTTCCGCCAGGGGACGGACGATCAGCGAGACGGAGATCGACCCCGAGGCGCTGGAGGATTACGTGGTCGACTGGCCGCTGACGGTGGGCAACGACGCGAAGGAGCGGCCGGAATAGGCTCCGGCCGCACCGCTTTTCTATTTGGCCGTATAAGGCTTTAGCGCTTCGAGCAGTTTCAGCCCCGCTTCTGCGCGCGCCGTGTTGGGATAGTTGCGGTTGGCGATCACCACGAGCGCCGTCCGGGTCTCGGGGACCAGCATGACATAGGTGCCAAAGCCGTTGGTTGCGCCTGTTTTGTTGAGCAGGATAGCGCTTTGCGGCCCAAGCGGCTTCGCCAGTTGCTTCACCGGCTGGCTGTTCATGACCATCTCAGGGGCATTGCCTGCCAAGAGACGGTCGAGCTTCACTGGCCACGGATATTGTTCCCATATCATATCCTGCGTGAACGAGGCGGTTTCGAAATAACCGGTATGGGTCTTGCGGATGGCCGTGGCGAGATCAGGGGTAAGGGCGGCCTGATCGAGGTTCAGTTCGAGCATGTGCAGCATGTCGCGCGGCGTCGATTTGATGCCGTAGGCTTCCTCGTCGAGGACGCCGGGATTGACGCGGATCGGGCGGTTGTCCTTCGAATAGCCGAAGGCGTAGCGGTCTGCGGCGGTTTCGGGAACAGAGATGAAGGTGCTCTTCAGGCCGAGCGCCGGGAAGAGGTCTTTTTCGGCCGCCTGCCTGTAGCTGCCTTCGAGACGCTGACCGGCGATCCGGCCGAGCAAGCCGATGCTGACATTCGAATAGGAGCGCATCGTGCCCGGCTTATAGGGTGGCTTCCAGCTCTTGAGATAGGCCGTCAGCTCCGCATCGTTGGTGACGCTGTCAGGAACCTGCAGCGGCAGGCCGCCTGATGTGTGGGTGGCGAGATTGACGAGGGTGATCTTGTCGAAGGCGCTGCCCTTCAGCTCCGGCAGATAGGTGGAAACAGGTTGCGAAAGCGAAATGACACCGCGCTGTTCGGCGAGCGCTGCCAGCGTCACATTAAAAATTTTGCTGACCGAGCCGAGTTCGAAGATCGTATCCGGCGTGACCGGCGTCTTCGCCTCGCGCGAGGCCTCGCCATAGCTGTAATAGAACTGCTTTCCGTTGACCGAAACGCCGATGGCGAGCCCCGGAATATCAAATTGCTTGATGATGGGCTGGAAAGCGTCGTCTGCCAGCGTCTGAAAGGCTTTGTCCGTCAATTCCGCGGCATGAAGCGGGGTTGCCGATAGGGAAAGTGCGATAAGGCAGTGTCTCATATTCACGGGGGCGGCTCCTTGATATGCGCCGGCAAAATGGTCCGGCACGGGTCGATAGCGCGGCCGGACGCATCGTCACAAACGATAAGAACTCGCAGGAGACCCTAGATAAATTTGGGCATGGGTCGCCGTCAGGCGCAGATCTCGCGAACGCAGCCGCGCAGCCAGCGATGCGCCGGATCGGCATCCATCCTGGGATGCCAGAGCAGCGAGATGGTGATCTCCGGCGCTGCGAAGGGAAGCGCGAAGCTGTGGAGACCGGCGCGCAGGTTGCCGGTATAGCGTTCGGGCACGCTGGCGATCAGATCCGAGGCGCGCGCCAGTGCCAGTGCTTCGGAAAAGCTGCCGACGGCGGTGACGATCTCGCGTGCCAGCCCGGTCGCCCGGAGCGCCGTATCGACCGGTCCGCCCTCCAGCCCGCGGCGGGAAATCTGGATATGGCGGCCTGCCGTATAGCGGGCGGCGGTCATCGCACCTTTCGCAAGCGGGTGATCCGCCCCGACGACGCCGATGAAGCGATCGTGAAACAATGCCTGGGCGCGGATTTCCGGGCCGGTCGTCTCGCCGATGACGCCGGTTTCGAGATCGGCCTCGCCGTCGCGCAGGGAGGTGCTGTCCTTGTCCTGCTTCGGCAGGAAGCGCAGCCGGACGCCGGGGGCGCGCTCTGCGGCGAGGCGGATCAGGGCCGGGCCGAAATTCTCGACGAAACCATCGCGGTTGCGCAGCACGAAGGTGCGCTTGAGTTGCGACAGGTCGAAGGCTTCGGCCGGCCGCAGCAGCGTCTCGGCCTCTTCACGCAGATGGCTGACCCGCTCGCGCAGCTCGAGCGCCCGCGGCGTCGGCACCAGACCGCGCCCGGCGCGCACGAGAAGCGGATCGCCGACGGTTTCGCGAAGCCGCGCCAGCGCCCGGCTCATCGCCGAAGGACTGAGCCGCAGCCGCCGGGCGGCGCGCGCCACACTGCCTTCGGCCAGCAGAACATCGAGCGTATAGAGGAGGTTGAGATCGGGCTTGGTCATGGTGCCTCCGGTTGGCGATCGCAATGATATGGCGTTCTGTGCACGAATGAAATGCAAATGATGCGCATTCCGCCATATATCCGGTGGCGATAGGCTTCTCTCGGCTGCTCTTCAGGAGCATTTGAGAACGGAGTGCTTTGCATGACCATCCCCCTTCGACCCACCACCTCCGATGTGGCGCCAATCGCTGCGGCGCCGGTGCGGGGAGCGCTGGCGAGCCTGTCGCTCGCGCTGCTTCTTTCCTCGCTCGGCACCAGCATTGCCAATGTCGGTCTGCCGGTGCTGGCGCAGGCGTTTTCAGCCAGTTTCCAGCAGGTTCAGTGGGTGGTGATCGCCTATTTGCTGGCGATGACGGCGCTGATCGTCAGCGCCGGACGGCTCGGCGACCTGATCGGGCGGCGCCGCCTGCTGATGGCGGGCATCCTGCTTTTCACCGCGGCATCGGCGCTTTGCGGACTGGCGCCGGCGCTCTGGGTTCTGATCGCCGCCCGGATGCTGCAGGGGCTGGGCGCAGCGGTGATGATGGCGCTTGCCATTGCCATGGTGGGCGAGGCGGTGCCGAAGGAAAAGACCGGCCGGGCGATGGGGCTGCTCGGGACCATGTCGGCGATCGGGACGGCGCTGGGGCCTTCACTTGGCGGTGTGCTGATTGCGCTGGCCGGCTGGCGGGCGATCTTTCTCGTCACCGTGCCGCTCGGCTTGCTGGCCTTCCTGCTCGCCCGCCATTGCCTGCGGGACGCGGAGAAAAGCAGTCCGGCGCCGCGCCAGGGCTTCGATCTGGCCGGTACGCTGCTTCTGGCACTGGTACTGGTTGCCTATGCGCTGGCGATGACCATCGGCCGCGGCAGCTTCGGCATGTTGCAGGCCTGCCTACTGGCGGCGGCCGCGGCTGGAACGGGTGCGTTCCTGTTGGCCGAAGCGAGGGTAAAGTCGCCGCTGTTTCGGCCAGTGATGCTGCGCGATCC
The DNA here is from genome assembly GCF_056394605.1 of Rhizobium sp. 10N427. NCBI lineage: Bacteria > Pseudomonadati > Pseudomonadota > Alphaproteobacteria > Hyphomicrobiales > Rhizobiaceae > Rhizobium > Rhizobium sp. 10N427. The sequence continues at coordinate 27,528 of NZ_JBFTID010000027.1, forward strand.
GGTGCTGGCGCCGAGCCTTGCAATCAATCTCTGCGTGGCGACGGTGATGATGACGACGCTGGTGGTCGGGCCGTTCTACCTGTCGCGCGGGCTGGGGCTCGATACGGCGATGACGGGGGTGGTCATGTCGATCGGCCCGCTGATCTCGACGGTGAGCGGCGTTCTGGCCGGGCGGATCGTCGATCGCTTCGGTGCCGGAAACATGGTGATAGCAGGGTTGGCGGCGATGGCAGCCGGGGCACTGGCGCTCTGCGCTCTGCCGGGTCTTGCCGGCTACATTGCCGGGATCGCGGTGCTGACGCCGGGCTATCAGCTGTTTCAGGCGGCGAACAACACGATGGTGATAACCGGTGTGGCAGCGGGGCAGCGTGGCGTCATCTCCGGCATGCTGGGTCTCTCGCGCAATCTCGGCCTGATCACCGGCGCATCGGTGATGGGGGCGATCTTTGCCGCAGCGCTTGGCGGTGCGGATGCCGCGGCGGCGGCGCCGGATGCCATTGCAGCCGGCATGCGGCTGACATTTGCCGTCGCCGCAGGCTTGATCATCGCCGCCATCGCCATTGCCGGAGTGGCGCGGTTTGCCGGCGCGCGGCGTGCCGATGCGGCAGGCGAGATGTGACGATCAGACTGGCGCTTTCAGATCAAGCGCGCCGAGAAACAGCCGCAGCTCCCGCTCCACATAATCGGCGGCACGGCCTTCGGCGGTGAAGCCCCACCAGAGCAGCGAGCCCTGCCATTGCGACAGCATCAGCCGGGCCGAGGTTGCGGGATCCGGCGCGGCGGAGAGGCATTCGGCGAGTGCCTCCGTCAGCGCCTTGGCCCAGGCTGCACCCCGGGCACGGAGCAGCGGATCGCGGAAATCTTCGCGCAGCACGAGGAGGCCCTGGGCATAGGCGGCAGCGTCCTCGCCGTAATCCTGCGACAGGCCGGCGAGCAGGGCGACGGCGCCGTCAGGGGCCTTTTCCGAAGACGCGGCAAGCCTTGCCGTCTGGGCATCCAGCCCATCCCAGGCATGCATGAGTGCCGCCCGCAGCATCGCCGCCTTGGTGCCGAAGCGCTGGACGAGGGTGGAGCCCGAGAGGCCGCTGACCTTGGCCACCGCGCCGAAGCTGGCAGCATCCGGCCCCTCGGCATGGATGAGGGCGAGAACCATCTCCAGAAGCTGCTCGTCCTGAAGCGTGCGGGTGCGCGGCATTGCATTTCCTCTTGCGTTCGACATAAATATGAACGAACGTTCGTTTATAATCAATCGTCCGCCTGGAGATGCGGGCGGATTTTGGTTCTAGCGTGGAGGATTTGGTTATGACAGCGGATCTGACAGGAAAGGTGGCGCTGGTGGCCGGCGGAACGCGCGGCGCCGGGCGGGGGATTGCCGTCGAGCTTGGTGCTGCCGGGGCGACTGTCTATGTGACCGGCCGCTCCACGCGAAAGCAGCGCTCGGAATACGACCGGCCGGAGACGATCGAGGAGACGGCGGAGATGGTGACGGCAGCGGGCGGCAGAGGGATCGCCCTGCGCGTCGACCATCTGGTGGCGTCTGAGGTGGAGGCGCTGGTGGGGCGGATCCGCACGGACGAGGGCAGACTGGATATTCTCGTCAACGATATCTGGGGCGGCGAGAACCTGACGGAATGGGACAAGCCGGTCTGGGAACACTCGCTGGAAAACGGCCTGCGCATGCTGCGGCTGGCGATCGACACGCATTTCATCACCGCCCGCTACGCCCTGCCGCTGATGATCGAAAGGCCTGGCGGCCTGCTGGTGGAGATGACCGACGGCACGGCCGAGTACAACGCGACGCATTACCGGCTGAACCCCTATTACGACCTCGTCAAGACAGGCGTGATCCGCATGGCCTGGGCGCATGCCAAGGACCTGGAAAAGCACCGCTGCACCGCCGTTTCGATGACGCCGGGCTGGATGCGCTCCGAGATGATGCTGGAGATTTTCGGGGTGACCGAGGAGACTTGGCGGGACAGTACAATTGCGCCGCCGCATTTCGTCATCTCCGAAACCCCACGCTTCGTGGGGCGCGCGGTGGCGGCGCTGGCTGCCGATAGCGACAGGGCGCGGTTCAACGGGCAGTCGCTGTCGAGCGGCGGGCTGGCGAAGCTCTATGGCTTCGACGATGTGGATGGATCGCGGCCGGACTGCTGGCGGTATATGGACGAGGTGGTGGAGGCGGGGAAGGGGGCGGATGCGGCTGGGTACCGGTGAGGTCAGGTCGCATCCTGCGGATCGAGCAGGTTGATCTCGGGAAAGACTGCGAAGTGCCTGGTATTCCGGGTGACGACCGTCAATTGATGCAGCTTGGCGGTTCCGGCGATCAGGGCGTCGGCCATCCCCGGGTTATGGCCATTCCGCTGGGCGGCGGCCTCCAGCGCGCCGGAGGCCAAGGCAACCTTGGCATCGACGGCGAGAATTCTGTCGCCGAACGTCGCCTCTAGCGAGGCAAGCCATGCGCGGTAGCCCTCGGCTTTTGCGGTTGCACCCTTGCCGATCAAGAGATGGATGCCGCGCTCGACCTCGTGGACGGTGACGGCGGACAGGAACAACCGGTCGTGGCGATCCTGCGCGTCCAGCCAGCGGCTGAAGCGCGGCGGACCGCTGCGCCCGGGCGAGAGCAGCGAGATGGTATCAGTGTCCAGCAGGTAGCCGTTCAAAGCTCGATATCCCGCGAGGGGCTGCTGTTGCGTTCAAACACGGCGTCGTCGCCCGGGAAAGTCTGGAGGAACGCCGAAAAGCTCGGGCGGTTCGGCCGCATCGCGGCCTTCGCGATTTCGGCGGCTTCGACACTGACGAGCACGGCGGTCGGCTTGCCATGGCGGGTGATGGTGATGAACTCACCATGAAGCGCCGCTTCGACATAGTCTGAAAATCCTGCTTTCGCATCTTTAAGGCTGATGGTCGTCATCTCGATGGCCTCAAGTGGTCATATGTGACCAATTTAGCGCGTACGATGACGCGCTGCAAGCCCTAGACACCTAGCAGCCCATGCAACCCCTTCGGCGCCACGTTGCGCCAGGCCTTGCGCACGAGGTCTTCGGTCAGCGCATCGCTGGCGAGCATGTGGTAGAGGCGGGTTGAGCCGCGTTCGCCCCAGCCGCCGGGGACGGCGAGCGTCTCGTCCGAGGCGATTTCGAGGGTGAGTTTCTGCTGGTCGGGGGTGAGGCGGACGACGCAATAATCCTGGTCGGGAAAGGTCAGGAAAATCTTGCCGCGCACGCGAAAATCGCGTGTGCCCATATGGGCGCTTTCGGCCGTTTCCGGCAGGGAAAGCGCGAAGGCTGCCAAGTGTTCCCGGTCCATGGCGGATTATAGCACGGCAGTGGCATGGGCCGGAAGCGAGGCGGTCAGGCAGCCGCCTTCTTCTCGATGGCGGCGCGGTCGAGCGCCCGCTCGAGTGCTTCGATACAGACGGGATCGTGGCTCTGGCCGGCCCCTTCCCAGAGGATCGACAGCGCCTTCGAAATCGGCATTGCGGAACGGTAGGGGCGGTCGGCGGTGAGCGCGTCGAAGACGTCGGCGGTGGAGACGATGCGGACCTCCATCGGGATGGCTTCGGCGGTCAACCCGCGCGGATAGCCCTTGCCGTCGAGCCGCTCGTGATGGGCGCCGCCGATGACGGCGGCATCGGAAAAGGCATGGATTCGCGACAGGATGAGCTCGGAAAATTCCGAATGGCGCTTCATCTGCACCCACTCCTCGCCTTCCAGCTTGCCCGGCTTGTCGAGCACGGAATTGGAAACGCCGAGCTTGCCGATATCGTGAAGCAGGGCGGCGCGCTTCAGGAAGCGGCGCCCCTCGGTATCGATGCCCATCTCTTCGGCGATCAGATCGGTGAACAGCGCTACGCGATCGCTATGGCCGGAGGTATAGGGGCTTTTCGCGTCGATCACCTTGGCGAAGGCGGCGGCGATATCGTCGAGATAATTGTCGTCGGCCATGATCGCCTGCTGGCCGGGCTCGCTGCTGAGCACGACCTCTTCCAACTGATCGGAGGAAAGCACCTGCCAGAAGTCAGGGCGGGCGGCAACGTGGGCAAAGGCGGTGCAGAGATCGGGATCGAACCAGGTGCCGGACCGTTTGGCGATCTCGGCCTTGGAGGCCTCCGGGCCGCCGCTGGCCTGGAAGATATCGGCGATCTGCGAGAGGAGCGCGATGCGCGAGAAGAGCGGGATTTCGCTGCCCGAGAGGCCGATCGGCCGGCCGCCGCCATTCCAGTGTTCGTCGAGGCCGAGAATGCCGTTGGCGACATCTTCGGAAAATCGCATCATCCGGGCGATCTCGGCGCCGCGCTGGCAGCGCGTCTGGATCAGGTCCGTGACGATCTCGCCGCCATTCTGCAGGATATTCAGGATGCCGCGGAAACGCTCGGCAAGGCCGGCCTGCATGCCGGTATGACCGATGACGAAGCGCAGCACCTGGCCGAGACTGCCGTCGACGAGCTTGAAGTCGCGCTTGAAGGCGAGATCGTCGGCCAGATAGATCTCGCAGATACGCGCCGCATTGCTGCTGCAGCCGAGGTCTTTCAGGAGCAGCGTGTAATAGAGATCCTGCAGGGCGCTGTCGGGCAGACCGAGCTCGCGGCCGATATGGGTGCCGATATAGCAGGCGCGGATGCAATGGCCGGGCGGCTGCCCCTCCGTCAGATCGAGCGCCTTGCTGAGCGCTTCGATGATTTCCGCAAGCCGGATCTGGATGCCGCTCATGATGGTGCCGCCTGAATAGGTTCGGTTCAGTTGGCGCCGGGGGAGGTTGAGGAAGGGTTCAGGAAGGTGGTTAAGATCGGGGATTATGGAGGGATTTCAGTGTATTAGATTATGCGAATGAAGCTTTTGCGGGATGTGGGTACGATTCTCCGTAACTGTGGGTTGCGCTTGGATTCGCGGGTCGGCAACGAGTCAATGGTGTATATTAGCGATTGTCGAAAACCCGGAGATTCTACCTTGCGCCTGAACACCCCCTGTGAGGCATTGAGGTTAGGGAAGTGCCTTGAGTTGCGCTACGATGGCTACGTGCGCGTTGTCGAGGTCCATGCCGTGGGAACAACAAAAGACGGCAATGGCATAATGCGTGTTTGGCAGCCGCGGAGGAAGCAACAGTGGCGAGCGCCAAGGTTGGAAGCTGATGCGGCTTGACGAAACATTTTCGACCCATGTGATTAACGAGAGTTCCAAAGCGCCCCGAGCAGGATACACGCGTGGCGATAGAGTCATGAGCGCCATACGCTGTGAACTCTAAAACGTCGGAAATAGGAAAATAATCCTTGACGGCGTGACGGTGGTTTGCTAGGGTTATGGCATAGTCGGAAAGTTGCGGCGACGCGGCTGGCTTTCATAGTTGCGAGGCCTGCCACTCCCTCATTCCTGTGCTTGTCACAGGAATCCAGTGCGCCCATGTCCATGGGCGCGGGAGACTTCTTCTTGATAAGGCAAAGAGTCATTCACCGCGCAGACGCGCGGTGGCTGGATTCCTGTGACAAGCACAGGAATGAGGGATGTGGGTGGGGTTGTCGTTGGGGTTTCAGCCGGGTTTCGACCCGGTTTTTATATGTCCGCAGTTTGAGCGGGGCGGAGATTTTCCGATGATCGGTGAGGGTTTTGTGGCGGAGCTTTGCGGCTTCTGGCCGGAGAGGCGTGTCTATTCGGGGGCGCAGTCTGTGGAGGCCGGTAGCGGCTGGAGCGATGAGCGGGTGCGTGACGCGGTGGCGGCCTATCGGTTGGAGATCAAGTCGGAGCTGCTGCCGGGTGATGAGCTCCGGGTGATGCTGAACCAGATGACGGCGGAGATGCGCGAGCAGTTTGCGGCCTTCGTCGAGCTGCGCAAGGGCGCCGAAATTGCCGCCGACGGTGGCGACGAGGCGGCGGGCAAGCTGGCACGGGCCGATCTGAAGGCGGCTGTTGATGCCATGGGGCTGATCGTCCGTACGCTGGAAAAGATCGACCAGCTGCAGCGCCAGCTGGCCCGCGACCGGGAGATCGAGATGGAGGGGCGCGAACAGGCCGAAGGCTATGCGGCGGCCAGGGGGCAGCTGCTGGAGATCGTCGAGCAGCGGGCCGACGAGAAGGCGGCTTTAATCGTCGCGGCCAGGATAAAGGACTTGCAGGCGGGCGGGGAGGCGAACCGGGATGACGGGATTTCCGCGGCCAGGGCAGACGGTGCGGATGGCCTCGGCGCGGCAGAAACGCCGGGCGGAGGAAAAACGGCTGAAGGCGGCGATGGCCGATGCGATGTCGGCGGGCGAGCGGCTGCACCGCGGCTTGGTGGTGCTTGGCGCGGAGCATGAGGCAGCGCGGGAGACTATTGGTGCCGGGCGGCTGGCTGCTGCCGGTGTAAGCGGCAATGCGGAGATGCCTGCGTACCGCGCGGTGACCACGGCAGAGGCTCCCTCGGGCAGTTCTGACGGTGCTGTAGCCGCAAAAATGGAGACCTGGCCGATGGAGCTCGATGCCGGTCTTTCGGCGTTGCAGAAACTCGATTGCATCGGCGGGCCGCTGATATCGGGCTTTCCCGGAGCACTCAGGGATTGGCAGCTGACGGGGCGGCTGGAGCAGAGGCCGCCGGAGGGCGATTGGCGGACGTGGCTGCTGCTTGGCGGGCGCGGTTCCGGCAAGACGCGGGCGGGCGCCGAATGGGTGCATGGGCTGGCGAGCGCGGGGCAGCGTTCCGATCTCAGGATTGCGCTGGTGGCCGAGACGCTGGGCGATGCGCGCGAGGTGATGATCGACGGCATTTCCGGGATCTGCAGGATCGCCCGGCGCAACCGGCCGGAATTCGAGATTTCGAGGCGGCGGCTAATCTGGCCGAATGGCGCGGTGGCGCAGGTGTTTTCTTCGGAGGATCCGGAGAGTTTGCGCGGGCCGCAGTTTCACATGGCCTGGTGCGACGAGCTGGCGAAATGGAAGCACGGGCAGGAGACCTTCGACATGCTGCAGTTCGGCCTGCGGCTGGGCGCAGCACCACGGCAGCTGGTGACGACGACGCCGCGGCCGGTGCCGCTACTGAAGGCGCTGATGGCAGACGAGGGGACGCGGCTGACGCGGATCAGCACGCTTGCCAACCGCGCCAATCTGGCGCCCGGTTTCATCGACGCGCTTGCGGCGCGCTACGGCGGCACGCGGCTCGGGCGCCAGGAACTCGATGGCGAGCTGATCGAGGATCGCGACGACGGGCTCTGGAAACGCGGGCAGATCGAGGCGCTGGTAACGCGCCTGACCGGCGCTCTGCGGCGCATCGTCGTCGCGGTCGATCCGCCGGCAGCGGCCGGTCCGGCCTCCTGTTGCGGCATTGTCGTGGCGGGAGTGGAGGTTTCCGGGCGGGCGGTGGTACTGGCCGATTGTTCGGTCGAGGGCGCGAGCCCGGCGGGCTGGGCGGGTGCGGTAGTGCGCGCCTATCACCGCTTCGGCGCCGACCGGGTGATCGCCGAGATCAACCAGGGTGGCGATATGGTCCAGGCGATCCTGAAGAGCATCGACGCGACGCTGCCGGTTTCGACGGTGCGGGCGACGCGCGGAAAGTTTTTGCGGGCGGAGCCGGTGGCGGCCCTCTACGAGCAGGGAAGGGTGGTCCATGCCGGGCGCTTTACGGCGCTGGAGGACCAGATGTGTGATTTCGGCCCGGATGGGCTTTCGAACGGCCGCTCGCCCGACCGGCTGGATGCGCTTGTCTGGGCGCTGACGGCGCTGATGCTCGAAGGCGGCGGCGAACCGCGGGTCAGGGGTATATGACGCTTCGCCGCTCGCCTTTCGCGCCGCGGCGGTTTATCGCTGCTTCGGCGGCTCGGCCGGACGCGGTGGCTCGCGAGTCGGCCGGATCTGGCGCCACTCGTTTTCCATCTGGTCGACGAGGTGCTGGGGAATGGTGGTCTGGGTGTTGGCGGGCGTCTGCATCGGTCTCCTCTCCGGCTGCACAGGCAATATGAGGAATGCATGACACAGCTCAAATAGGCTGTAAATCAGGGGCTTAAACGCTTTAAACGATTGAAATTATTTTAATCGATTAGGGCCGGGACGATTTTCAGGGTTATCCACATGGACCGCAGGATTTTCTTCGACGAGGTGCGCGCCAGCCTGTTCAAGGGCACGCTGCAGCAGCCGCAGGTAGAGGGCATGAGCGCAATCCTCGACTATTGGCAGGCGCGCCATGCACGGGACGACGGGCGCTGGCTGGCCTATATTCTGGCGACCGCCTTTCACGAGACGGCCTACACGATGCAGCCGGTGCGCGAAACGCTGGCCGGAAGCGACCAAAAGGCGATCGAAATTCTCGACCGGGCCTATGCGGCGGGCAAGCTTTCCTGGGTCAAGACGGTCTACTGGCTGCCCGACGAGGACGGCAAGAGCTGGCTGGGGCGCGGGCTGGTGCAGCTGACGCACAAACGGAACTACGAGGCGATGAGCCTTTTGACCGGCATCGATCTGGTGGCCGCACCTGACAAGGCGATGGAGATGGGCACGGCGGTGAAGATCCTCGTCGAGGGGATGATCGCAGGCAGCTTCACCAAGCACCGGCTGGCCGACCATCTGAACGGCGAAAAGGACGACTGGGTGAACGCCAGGCGCATCGTCAACGGCACCGATAGGGCGGAAAAGCTCGGCGATTACGGCAGGCTTTTCGATGCGGCCTTGCGCCGCGCGAAGCCTGAGGGCCTCTGGCAGCGGTTGAAGGCCTGCCTTTCGCGTGTTATCGCCCGGCTCTCTTAAAGACCGAGCAAGGAGTGCGCCCCGTGATCCGCCATATCGTTTTCTTCACCGTGCCGGAAGAAAACCGCGAGGCGGTGCGCAAGGGCCTGTCGGTGCTGACGGGCATCCCGCATGCGCTGACGCTGGAGATCGGCGAGAACGTCAAGACAGACCAGTGGGGCAACGCTGTTGATTTCGTCGTCTATGGCGAGTTTGCCGACGAGGCGGCACTGGCGGCCTATAAGGCGCATCCGGATTACGAGCTTTCGACAACGACGGTGAAGCCGCTGCGCGACACCCGGGTGGCGGCGGATTTTGATAGCGGGTTGGCGGTGAAGGTGCCGATGGGCGGCTGACTCTCTTCGAGGGAGTGTGTTGATGCCTTCGATGCCATATGCTATAAATAGCATATGGCGCCTGCGACATTGATCTACGATCGAAAGCTGCTTCTGCCCGATGGCATTATTCTGCAGATCAGGATCTGGCGGTTGCCGCAGGCGAATGCCGAGCGGCCGCATGGGCTGAAATATTCTCTGTTCTACGGCCGGCCGGGCGAGCGCATCATCGGCTATGACAATGAAGCGGGCAAGGGCGATCACCGGCATTATCGCGACCGCGAGGAACCCTATGTGTTCGAGACGATGGACAAGCTGATCGCCGACTTCGAGGCAGACGTGAGAAGGGAGATCGGGCATGAGTGAAGTGAAACTGCAGATCACCGGCCTCGACGACTTCTTCTCTAAGGCACGGGACACGGCCCGCGAGATCGATGCCGGCGATTTGCGCGAGCGTCCTGCGGCGATCGGTTTCGAAAGCATGGAGCTGCTGCTCAAGGTGCTGACGGCCAATCGCTGGCAGCTGCTGCGGAGATTGAAGCAAACGGGCGAAAGCTCGATCCGGCAATTGGCCGTGGCGCTGGGGCGGGATTACCGCGGCGTTCATGCCGACGTGCATGCGCTGATCGCTGCCGGGCTGATTGCCCGCGACGGCAAGGGGCTGGTCTCCGTGCCCTGGGACAAGATCACGGCCGAAATGGCAATCGATATCGCGGCGTAGGGTATTCCTTACTCCATCAAGGATAGACTGCGCCCACAGAGCCTGATGAGTAGGCGGAGAGCGCAACCTTTCTACGCCTGCGACGGTTCCTTTTCTCCTGTTGGCAGCAGAACGTGCCTGGCACAGGAATCCAGTGCGCCCAAGTCCTTGGGCGCGGGAGACTATTTCCAATAGGCATCCGAGTTACTCACCGCGCGGACGCGCGGTGGCTGGATTCCTGTGACGAGCACAGGAATGAGGGAGGGTGGGGTGGCCGTTGCCCTCTCATCTCCAGCCTTTCAACAAGGGACATCATCATGAACATCCGGTCTTTCCTGCCGTGGGGCTTCACGGCGGGCCGTAATGCTGTGGCCGAGAAGAAGGCGGCGTCGGGGTTTCTGTCGCTGGCGGCGCAGGGGCAGGCGAGCTGGACGGGGCGGTCTTATGCGGCGCTGTCGCGCGAGGGGTTCATGAAGAACCCGGTGGCGCATCGCTGTGTCAGGCTGGTGGCGGAGGCTGCGGCCTGCGTGCCGTTTCTGATTTATGAGGGCGAGCGGGAGCGGCCGGAGCATCCGGCGGCGGCGCTGCTCAGGCAGCCGAACGGGCGGATGGGCGGGCCGGATTTTTTCGAGGCGCTCTATGGGCATTTGCTGCTCTCTGGCAATGCTTATGTCGAGCCGCTGATGGTCGGGGCGGGGCTGCGCGAGCTGCATCTCTTGCGGCCCGACAGGATCAGTGTCGTCGAGGGGCGGGACGGGTGGCCGGAGGCTTATGACTACAGAGCCGGAGGATCGGTCCGGCGCTTTGCGGTGGAGGCCGAGAGAATGGCGCTGCTGCATCTCAAACTCTTTCATCCGCTCGACGATCACCTGGGTTTTCCGCCGCTGGCAGCAGCGCAGGTGGCGCTCGATCTCTCCAACGCGGCGGCAACCTGGAACAAGGCGCTGCTCGACAATTCGGCCCGTCCTTCCGGCGCGCTGGTCTACCAGCCGAAGGAGGGCGGCAATCTTTCGCCGGATCAATATGAGCGGCTGCGCCAGGAGCTGGACGACGGTTATTCCGGGCCGATGCGCGCCGGGCGGCCGCTGCTGCTGGAAGGCGGGCTGGACTGGAAGGCGATGGGACTGTCGCCGAAGGACATGGATTTCGTCGAGGCCCGCAATGGCGCGGCCCGCGACATCGCGCTCGCCTTCGGTGTGCCGCCGATGCTGCTCGGCATTCCCGGTGACAATACCTTTGCCAACTATCAGGAGGCCAACCGGGCCTTCTATCGCCTCACGGTGCTGCCGATGTTGACGCGGACGGCGGCTTCGCTTTCGGCCTGGCTGGGTGGGGCTTACGGCGAGGGGCTGCGGCTGGAGCCGGATCTGGACAAGGTGGCGGGGCTCTCGGCCGAGCGCGGGGAGCTGTGGGCGCGGGTGGGGGCGGCGGGGTTTCTAACGGATGAGGAGAAGCGGGAGGCGGTGGGGTATTGAGATTGAGGTGCGCGGGGTAATTTGTTATACGTCGTATTACAAATTGGAGATGCCGCCATGCCGAAGCCTGTTCTTTCCGATCCGATCGCGTTGCGCCTTCCCGAGGACATGCTGAAGGATATCGAGACGATCGCCAAGGCGACGGATCGCACGCGCAGCTGGGTGATCGTGCGGGCGCTGAAATATTATCTGCAGGCGGAGGGGAAGGATGTTCTCGACGTGCTGCACGGCGAGGCACAGATCCGCGATGGCGAATTCGAGGATGCCGAGCGTCTGATGAACGAACTGGTCGCGGCATCGAGGCCTGACGCGGCGTAGATGAAAGTCATAATCTCCAAAAATGCTGCCGACTATCTCCGGCGCGAGCGGGCCTATATCGCCGAGCACGATCCGCGTGCGGCAGAGAGCGTGATGCGCCAGATCCAGGCGGCGATCCGGACGCTTGGTGCTTATCCCAATGCGGGCGTGGCCGCTCTGCCGCTCGCCGGCCGGCGCCGGTTTGTCGTCGCACCCTATGTCACCGATTACAGCATCATGGAGCACGCCGTGCATATCGTTGCCGTCCGCCATGGACGGCAGAACGGTACGAGCATGGAAATAGACGGCGACGGTGATTTCGAGGCGGATGGCGAATGACTATTCAAGCGCGATTGCCTGTCGGCGCGACCTATGTACCCGAGTTTTTCGGCGGCGAAGAGGCCGCATGGCTTGCTGCAGCGCTCGATGCCGGTTCCTGGGACACGACGTTGAAGCGGCGGGTGCAGCATTTCGGTTACCGCTATGACTATCGGGCCCGGGCTGTGACCGGCGATGCCTATCTCGGGCCGCTGCCGGACTGGCTTTCTGGTGTCTGCGGGCGGCTTGCCGGCGAAGGTTATTTCGAACGTCTGCCGGATCAGGTGATCGCCAATGAATATCTGCCGGGGCAGGGGATCAGCGCGCATGTCGATTGCGTGCCGTGTTTCGCGGACCGGATCGCCTCGCTCAGCCTGCTTTCGGCCTGCGAGATGGTCTTCCGGCATTCGGCAGGCGGCGAGCGCTGCAGCCTGATGCTGGAGCCGGGGTCGCTGCTCGTGATGGAGGGCGCGGCGCGATATGACTGGACGCATGAGATACCGGCGCGGTCGGCCGATGTCGTCGACGGCGAGAAGCGGCCTCGCGGGCGGCGGTTGTCGCTGACCTTTCGCAATGTGATCCGGAGCCTTTGAACGGCCGGATACGGATGCGTTGAAGCGGCTGATCCAGCCTGCCAGCAAGACTGTGCAAGCGATTCATAAGATTCGTTGAAACGCGATTGGCGGCGACGCCGGTCCGCATTGGCCGTGGGCCTTTGTGGGCCATCCGCGTGCTCATCCTCAAAGGGGAGTTTGACGATGGCTGACTTTTCCAATGATGGCGGGCTCTGGGCCAGCCGGGCGCTGGGGGCATCGGCAGGGGCGGCGGTGTCGCTGATCTATCTTTTGCCGAAGAGCAGGCGGGAGGCGGCGAGCCGGTTCTTTTCGGGGCTCTCCTGCGGGCTGATCTTCGGCGGGCCGACGGGGATCTGGCTGGTGGAGCGGCTGGGGATCGCCGATCGTCTTTCTGCTTCCGAAGTCATGCTGTCCGGCTCGGCTGCGGCCAGCCTCTGCGCCTGGTGGGTGCTGGGGGTTTTGGCGCGGGTGGCGCAGCGGTGGCGAGCGAATAGCGAGTAGCGAATAGCGAATAGTTTTGGGCTTGCGATCCGGCCGTGGCGGGCGGCATTCGCCGCTATTCGCTATTCGCTCCCCCAAACATTTTCACATCCACAATCAGGAGCACCAACCATGACCGCATCGCTCATGGGCGCGGAGACGCGCAAGTTTGCCAATCTGGAATTGCGCCATCTCAAGCGCGACGGGACGTTTTCGGGTTATGCGAGCGTCTTCGGCGAGGTCGATCTCGGCAAGGACCAGGTGGAGCGCGGGGCGTTTCGCAAGTCGTTGTCCGAACGTGGGGCCGAGGGGGTCAGGATGCTGTTTCAGCATGACCCTTCCGAGCCGATCGGTGCCTGGAAGACGATCCGGGAGGATAGCCGCGGGCTTTATGTCGAGGGCGTGCTGGCCGACGGTGTGGCCCGCGCCGGCGAGGTGCGGCAGCTGATCAGGAACGGGGCGCTGGACGGGCTGTCGATCGGGTTCAGGACCGTCCGGGCGCGCACCGATGCCAAGAGTGGTGTCAGGCGGATACTGGAGGCGGATCTCTGGGAGATCTCGATCGTCACCTTTCCGATGCTGCCTTCGGCGCGGGTGCAGAACATTAAGAATGCGCGGTGGTTCCGCGACAAGGAGACCGAGCTCGTCCGCGCCATGCGCCGGGCGGCAAGGGCGATGCTGACCGAAACCTTCAGATAGGATCGACATATGAGCGACATGACTGCGAAGACGGCGCCGGAGATCAAGGCGGTGCCGGAGACGATGACGGCTGCCTTCGACGATTTCATGGAGGCCTTCGAGGCCTTCAAGGACACCAATGACCGGCGCCTTGGCGAGATCGAGGCGAAGTTCACCGACGATGTCGTCACCCGCGACAAGATGGACCGCATCAACCGCGCCATGGACGAGCAGAAGAAGCTGCTTGACCAGCTGGTGCTGAAGAAGGCGCGCCCGCCGCTGGGGCGTACCGGCGCCGGCGGGCCTGATACGGCCGAGCACAAGGCGGCTTTCGAAAACTATATCCGCCGCGGCGACGAGGCGGGGCTGCGCGAGATCGAGGCGAAGGCGATGTCATCGGGGACGGGCGCCGATGGCGGCTATCTGGTGCCGCCGGAGACCGATACCGAGATCGGCCGCAGGCTTTCGGTGGTGTCGCCGATCCGGGCGCTGGCGACGGTGCGGCAAGTCTCGGGATCGGTGCTGAAGAAGCCGTTCTCGACCTCCGGCATGGCATCCGGCTGGGTTTCCGAAACGGCGGCACGGCCGCAGACGGGCAATGCCCAGCTTGCCGAACTGACCTTTCCGACGATGGAGCTCTACGCCATGCCGGCGGCGACCCAGGCGTTGCTCGACGATGCGGCTGTCGATATCGAGGCCTGGATTTCGGGCGAGGTCGATACCGTCTTTGCCGAGCAGGAGGGCACGGCCTTCGTCTCCGGCGACGGCACCAACAAGCCGAAGGGGTTTCTGGCCTATACGGCGGTGGCCGACAGCGGCTGGAGCTGGGGCAATCTCGGCTATATCCCGACCGGGGCTGCGGGCGCTTTCGCCTCCAGCGGCGCTTCGGATGTGCTTGTCGATGCCGTCTACGCGCTGAAGGCAGGCTACCGGCAGAACGCCAATTTCGTGATGAACCGCAAGACGCAAGCGACGGTGCGCAAGCTGAAGGATGCCGATGGCCGCTACATGTGGCAGCCGCCGGCAACGGCCGGGCAGGCGGCGACGCTGATGGGCTTTCCGGTGGCCGAGGCCGAGGACATGCCCGACATTGCGGCAGGGGCGATGGCGATCGCCTTCGGGGATTTCCGGGCGGGGTATCTGGTGGTGGATCGCACCGGGGTCAGGGTGCTGCGCGATCCCTATTCGGCGAAGCCTTATGTGCTGTTTTACACGACGAAGCGCGTGGGTGGCGGGGTGCAGAACTTCGAGGCGATCAAGCTGGTGAAGTTTGCGGTGAGTTGAGTGGGGGGTAGTGAGTAGCGAATAGTTGGCTTGGCGCGGTGGGTGTGGCCCCCTCATCCGCCCTGCCGGGCACCTTCTCCCCGAGGGGAGAAGGGACTTTGCCGCAACGTCTCCGATCCCTTCTCCCCAGCGGGGAGAGCGACTGTCTTCGGCGTCAAGCGTTTTGCCATGGTTTTGCGTCCCGGATGATAGCGTTGAGGATGGTGAGGAGCTTTCGCATGGTTGCGACGAGGGCGACGATCTTCGGCTTGCCGGCTGCGACGAGCC
>NZ_JBFTID010000028.1:0-59895 GCF_056394605.1 Rhizobium sp. 10N427
TATACCGCCCGCAGTTCTACTTCCGTACGACTGACGTGACCGGTATCGTTTCGCTTCCGGAAGGCACGGAAATGGTTATGCCGGGCGACAACGTCACCGTTGTTGTCGAGCTGATCGTTCCGATCGCGATGGAAGAAAAGCTGCGCTTCGCRATCCGCGAAGGCGGCCGTACCGTCGGCGCCGGCATCGTCGCCTCGATCATCGAGTAATCCCAGGATTACCGAAAGTCTGGAAAGGCCCCGCTGGCAACAGCGGGCCTTTTTCATTGTCACGCGATGGTGACGCCGGCCTTTCGGGCGGCTCTTGCGCTTGGCTGCAAAGCCTTTATCTATCCCTCCGATTTTCATCACGCGGAGGATATTTCATGAAGAAGCGCATTCTTTTCACCGGCGGTTCGGGCAAGGCAGGGCGGCATACGGTGCCGTGGCTGGTCGCCAAGGGCTATGAGGTCCACAATATCGATCTGGTGCCACTCGACAGTCCCGGTGTCACCAATCTGATCGCCGACATCACCGATAGCGGCCAGGTCTTCAACGCGCTGTCGATGCACCGCGATTTTCCCGATCTGGAAGCAGGGAAGGGCGTTCAGCCTTTCGATGCTGTCATCCATTTCGCCGCCGTCCCGCGCATCCTGATCAAGCCCGACAACGAGACCTTCCGCATCAATACGATGGGCACCTACAATGTCATCGAGGCGGCAGTGAAGCTCGGCATCCGCAAGATCGTCGTCGCCTCCAGCGAGACGACCTACGGCGTCTGTTTTGCCGAGGGGCATCGCGACTTCCACCAGTTCCCGCTGGACGAAGACTACGACGTCAACCCGATGGATTCCTACGGCCTCTCCAAAGTGATCAACGAGAAGACGGCGCGCGCCTTTGCCGAGCGCTCGGGCGCCGATATCTATGCGCTGCGCATCGGCAATGTCATCGAGCCGCACGAATATCAGAAGTTCCCGGAATTCTTCGCCAATCCGGAAATACGCAAGCGCATCGCCTGGAGCTATATCGATGCCCGCGACCTCGGGCAGATCTGCCATCTCTGCATCGAGAAGGACGGGCTGGGCTATCAGGTGTTCAACGCCGCCAACGATACGGTGTCCGCCAACACGCCGTCGCGGGAACTGGCGCAACGCTTTTTCCCCAATGTTCCGTTCACCCGCGAGATCGGCGAATACGAGGGCCTGCTTTCCAACCGCAAGATCCGGGAAGTGCTGGGCTTCAGGGAAGAGCACGACTGGCGGAAATACGTGAAGGCGTAAAGCCGAAGCGGAACGGCGGCGCGGTGTTGGAAAAAATGGAAAAACGCACTTGCCAATCCCGCGCAGCCGTCTTAAAGGGTGCGCCATGCTTTAAACGGTGCTTCGAGGCCTTGAGGTCAACAAGCTGAATGCAAAGCGTAAAGGGGTATAGCTCAGTTGGTAGAGCGGCGGTCTCCAAAACCGCAGGCCGTGGGTTCGAGCCCCTCTGCCCCTGCCATTTTCAGACTTCCTTATCATTTACTTGAATATTCTCGGCTGGATGTTTTCCGGCCGTTTGCTTGACGAATCCCTGCGAGCACCGGCGATCGGAATGGCGCCGGAGATGGACGTGAATCCAGAAAAGACAAAAACGCGATCGCCGAAGGCTGGCAGGGCGTCACGATCGGTATTGGTCGATGCGCTGAAACCGGTCGGCGTCACCGATCCTATTGCAGGCAAGGACCAGTCCTTACCATTGCTGTCGCTGGTCTTTCCCTGCTTCAACGAGCAAGAGGTTTTGCCGCGGTTCTTCACACGTGTGATCGATGAGCTTGTCGTCCATATTTATTTCGAGGCGAAGCAGCGGCCCATTTACGTCGTGAGGGGCCGCTACGGGAGCAGGGCATGAGCGCTCCCGCTGATCGATCACGCAACGAAGTCTCGCTGCTGCCTGGCGTCAGCTCCTACGTGCCCCGCAAGACGCTCAATACGACGCTGTTTTGGGCCAGCGCGTTCGCTATCCTGTTGATTGCCGTCGGTTTGAGGATCCCCTCATTGGCGACCCGTTCCCTCTGGTTGGACGAGGCCTACAGTGCCTGGTTCTCGGCCCGTCCGCTCCAGGAGCTCTGGACAAAGGTGCCGCAATACGAAACGCACCCGCCTCTCTACTATACGCTCTTGAAAGGCTGGCGCGGTATGTTTGGCGCCAGTGAGGATGCGCTCCGCAGCCTCTCGGTCCTTGTAAGCGTGTTGACCGTTCTCCTGCTCTCCATTTCCGGCCGGCTGTTGCGGGTTGGACGAGATGGCGAGGTGGTGTCGCTGCTTGCTGGTCTTTTCCTTGCAGCCAACGCAGGAAGTATAAAATATGCCCAGGAGGCCCGACCCTATGCGCTTGAAACGCTTGCGGTCACGGCGACTTTGCTTGCTGCGGCCGGCATTCTAACGGCGGCCCGCAGCCAAGACGTCTTCCGCAAAACGCCAACGACAGCTCTTGCGGTTATACTTTCGTTGTCGGGTGGCTTGGTCCTGTGGTGCCACAACACCGCTGTCTTTGTTCTGTTCGGCGTATGGTGCGCTTTATTTATATCGATCTTACTGCTGGAACCGGCGTTGCGGCTGCGGGCGCTGGCTGTCGCTATTGTTGCTGGCATTGGCGCCCTTGCAGTCTGGGCGCCGTTCCTGCCCTGGTTTATTCATCAGAGCCAAAGCTTCAGTGCAATGCAGTTTTGGATAAGCTCATCACCGCATGATTTGGTCACTGCCTGGATATTGGCCGGTGGCGGCCTTCCGCCCGCGTTTATCGTATGTCCCTTGGCAATCGGCGGCGCATGGGCCTTATGGCGTCGTGACCGGCCGCTAACGGCGTTGCTCTCGATCACGTTGATGTTGCCGCTCTGCCTCGTTCTGGCCGTCAGTTTCACCGTGAAGCCAATCTACATTGACCGGTTGTTCAGCTGGATGGCGCCGCCATTGATGGTGTTCGTCGCATGCTGTGTTGTCGCCGTCACGACGAGCGTTCCGGTGCGGGCGGTGATTTGCGCCATTCTGCTGGCATCGAGCCTCCAGGTTGTGATCGCAGGATATGCGGAGGAGCCGATGGACAACTTTCGAGCATTGAGCCGGGAGATCATGGCGCAGGCGAAACCTGGCGATGCCGTTATCGTGGTTCCGAACGAGCTCAGTGTCGGTTTTGAATACTATGCCGGAGTGCCGGATTTTCCGCCTGTCACCTACGTTCCCGGACCGTTTCCGTATCTTTCCCCGGCCGGCGGGCGCCGATATGTTGCAAACCTCGGAGCGCCGGCGATCGAGCTTGCGGACATCGATGGTCTTGAGCGCAAGCTCGGCAATCCCGGCCGGATCTGGCTCGTCACCCGCGGTATCGGTATCTACGATCCAGATGGCTCCGTCCGCCGCGTGGTCGCATCGAGAGGAACACTCGTTGCGGAATTTCACTTTGGTATCATTGAAGCGTCTCTCTACGAGAGTCGAACTCGCTAGGCTTTGCTGCTGTCCATAAAAGATGCTGGTCGCGCATTGCAATGCACGGATGGCTTATGGTAACAGGGCGGCCAGATGCGGGATTTCCGCGCTTGGCGAACACCCGGCGCAGCCTTTGAGGCTGAAACGCCGTGCATCCGCTAATTTCGTTAAACTTCGGTTCCCCTCTTGTGCAATCGGGAATCGGTGTTTATGTAGGGTTCAACAGACACGCGGTGCGTGGGGCTGATAGTTTCAGCTTTACGCGCCGTAATTGCGTGGGCAGTGATGGCATCCAAATCCAATCCATTTACGTTTCTTCAGCAGGTGCGGTCGGAAACGGCCAAGGTCACCTGGCCGTCGCGCCGCGAGACGATGATCTCGACGATCATGGTTCTCGTAATGGTGGTTTTCGCCGCGCTGTTTTTCTTTGCTGCCGACCAGCTCATCAGCTGGCTCCTGAGCTTCGTGCTCAACATCAGCAACTGATCGGGTGGAGATAGAAGATGGCGGCACGTTGGTACATCGTCCACGCGTATTCGAATTTTGAAAAGAAGGTCGCTGAGGACATCGAGAACAAGGCTCGCCAGAAGGGGCTTGAGCACCTGTTCGAGAAGATCCTCGTGCCGACCGAAAAGGTGGTTGAAGTGCGCCGTGGCCGCAAGGTCGACAGCGAGCGCAAGTTCTTCCCGGGCTACGTCATGGTTCGTGCGAACCTGACGGATGAAGCCTACCACCTGATCAAGAACACGCCGAAGGTCACGGGCTTCCTGGGCTCCGACAACAAGCCCGTTCCGATCCCGGATTCCGAGGCCGACCGTATTCTCGGTCAGGTGCAGGAAGGTGTCGAGCGTCCGAAGGCTTCGGTCAGCTTCGAGATCGGCGAGCAGGTTCGCGTTTCCGATGGTCCGTTCGCGTCGTTCAACGGCACGGTTCAGGATGTCGATGAAGAGCGTTCGCGCCTGAAGGTGGAAGTTTCGATTTTCGGCCGCGCTACGCCGGTCGAGCTGGAATACGCTCAGGTCGAGAAGGTCTGAGTTGCGGGTGAGTCGCCAAGGCTCGCTCGTGTGCGGTGAAAACCGCAAATCGCGTGGAAGGTGAGGGGCCTTAGCCGGACCTCGATATTCCGCACCACGCAACCGCAGCCGCCGGAGCGATCCGGCATCAAGGGCCGGGCAACCGGCTATCAATGAAAGGCAGAGAGTTATGGCTAAGAAAGTTGCAGGCCAGCTCAAGCTTCAGGTCAAGGCAGGATCGGCTAACCCGTCCCCGCCAATCGGCCCGGCGCTTGGTCAGCGTGGCATTAACATCATGGAATTCTGCAAGTCGTTCAATGCGGCTACGCAGGAAATGGAAAAGGGTATGCCGATCCCGGTCGTCATCACCTATTACCAGGACAAGTCCTTTACCTTCGTCATGAAGCAGCCGCCGGTCAGCTACTTCCTGAAGAAGGAAGCGAAGATCACGTCCGGTTCGAAGACGCCTGGCAAGGGCGCCAACGCCGGCAAGCTCACCAAGGCTCAGATCAAGTCGATCGCCGAAGCCAAGATGAAGGATCTCAACGCAGCGGATATCGAAGGTGCAATGGCGATGATTGAGGGCTCTGCCCGCGCCATGGGCCTGGAAGTGGTAGGTTAAGACCATGTCAGGCAAGCGCACCAAGAAGATCAACGAAGGTGTTGATCCCACGAAGCTCTACACACTCGGCCTCGCCATCGGCATGGTCAAGGAGCGTGCTGTCGCCAAGTTCGACGAGACCATCGAAATCTCGATGAACCTCGGTGTTGACCCGCGTCACGCAGACCAGATGGTCCGCGGCGTCGTCAACCTGCCGAACGGCACCGGCCGCGACGTTCGCGTTGCTGTTTTCGCCCGCGGTGCCAAGGCTGATGAAGCCAAGGCTGCAGGCGCAGACATCGTCGGCGCCGAAGATCTGGTCGATATCGTCCAGGGCGGCAAGATCGACTTCGACCGCGTTATCGCGACCCCCGACATGATGCCGCTCGTCGGCCGTCTCGGTAAGGTTCTCGGCCCGCGCGGCATGATGCCGAACCCGAAGGTCGGGACGGTTACGATGGACGTCACGGGTGCCGTCAAGGCTTCCAAGGGCGGCGCCGTCGAGTTCCGCGTCGAAAAGGCTGGTATCGTCCACGCCGGTATCGGCAAGGCCTCGTTCGAAGCCAAGGCTCTGGAAGAAAACATCCGCGCCTTCGCTGACGCCGTCATCAAGGCAAAGCCGGCTGGCGCCAAGGGCAACTACGTCAAGCGCGTAGCGATCTCTTCGACCATGGGTCCGGGCGTCAAGATCGAGCTCGGCTCGGTCACCGCTCCGGCCGCCTAACGAATTTGCCGGGCCTAGGCCCGGCAGCATGCATTCCGGCCTCGCAAGGGGCCGGGATATTCCGGAGAAATCCGGAATCCTGTCCGAGATTGCAGGTGGTTATCCCTTAATCACTTAAGCCTGCATGAGACGGGTAAGACCCGAATTGCATGAAGCTTAGCTTCGATCGATTTGGTTCGAGCCTTGGATGCCTTGTCCTCCTAGCCTTGAGTGGCGCGGAGCGCGAGGGGACAGGATCCTGAAGCGTCGCTTGGGATCGCTTCTGATCTCAGGAGGCAAAAGGCAACCCGGCAGGCCCCGTCAAACGGACCTGCCAACTGGAGATAGGCAGTGGAAAGAGCGGAAAAACGCGAATTCGTCACGGAACTGAACGAAGTCTTCAAGGCTTCGGGCTCGGTTGTCGTGGCCCACTATGCTGGTGCTACAGTCGCGCAGATGAACGACTTCCGTTCAAAGATGCGCGCAGCTGGCGGTACCGTCAAAGTCGCGAAGAACCGCCTGGCCAAGATCGCCCTTCAGGGTACGGAAGCAGAAGGGATCTCTGGTCTCTTCACAGGTCAGACGCTCATTGCATACAGCAATGACCCGATCACTGCTCCGAAAGTCGTCGTGGATTTCGCCAAGACCAACGATAAGATCGTTGTTTTGGGCGGCGCCATGGGAACAACCACGCTCAACGCCGATGCAGTCAAGTCGCTTGCGACCCTGCCGTCGTTGGACGAACTGCGTGCAAAGCTGCTGGGCATGATCCAGACTCCGGCTACCCGCATCGCAGGCGTTGTTGCAGCACCGGCAAGCCAGCTTGCTCGCGTGTTCTCGGCTTACGCCAAGAAGGACGAAGCCGCATAAGGCGGTTTTTTGCTGTTTATAAAACACCGGTTCGAACCGAACAAAAGGAACTGATAACATGGCTGATCTCGTAAAGATCGTTGAAGACCTCTCTGCACTGACCGTTCTGGAAGCTGCAGAACTGTCCAAGCTTCTCGAAGAAAAGTGGGGCGTTTCCGCTGCTGCTCCGGTAGCTGTTGCTGCTGCTGCTGGCGGTGGCGCTGCTGCTGTCGTTGAAGAAGAAAAGACCGAGTTCGACGTCATCCTCACGGATGCCGGCGCGAACAAGATCAACGTCATCAAGGAAGTCCGCGCTATCACCGGCCTCGGCCTCAAGGAAGCCAAGGACCTCGTCGAAGGCGCTCCGAAGGCTGTCAAGGAAGCCGTTTCCAAGGCTGAAGCAGCTGACATCAAGAAGAAGCTTGAAGACGCTGGCGCAAAGGCCGACGTCAAGTAATCTTGAACTGCATCTGGGAGGCGGCGTTTGCCGTCTCCCATTTGCCGTTTTCCGGAACGAATTACCCAAAAGCCGCGTGAAAACGGCTTTTGGGTAATGGGTTCTTCAAGAGGATGGTCTCGAACCGGGACACGCAGGCAATCCGGCCTGGTGGTTTCGGGAAGTGAGACGAGTTTGAACCAACCCATTGCTTGACGGGGTCGACTGGCCATCGGTTCCCGTCCGTTGCAGGCCCGGATGCAATTTTTGAAGGAGCGACGATGGCTCAGACCCTTTCGTTCAATGGTCGTAGGCGCGTACGCAAGTTTTTTGGTAAAATCCCCGAAGTCGCAGAGATGCCGAACCTCATCGAGGTTCAGAAGGCGTCCTACGACCAGTTCCTGATGGTAGAAGAACCGAAGGGCGGCCGCCCTGACGAAGGCCTCCAGGCCGTCTTCAAGTCCGTCTTCCCGATCACCGATTTCTCCGGCGCCTCGATGCTGGAATTCGTGTCCTATGAATTCGAACCGCCGAAGTTCGACGTCGACGAGTGCCGCCAGCGCGACCTGACCTACGCTGCGCCGCTGAAGGTTACTCTCCGTCTCATCGTGTTCGATATCGATGAGGATACGGGCGCCAAGTCGATCAAGGACATCAAGGAACAGTCCGTCTACATGGGCGACATGCCGCTCATGACCAACAACGGCACGTTCATCGTGAACGGCACCGAGCGCGTTATCGTGTCTCAGATGCACCGTTCGCCGGGCGTCTTCTTCGACCACGACAAGGGCAAGAGCCATTCTTCCGGCAAGCTGCTCTTCGCTGCCCGCGTCATCCCGTATCGTGGTTCCTGGCTCGACATCGAATTCGACGCCAAGGACATCGTCTATGCCCGTATCGACCGCCGCCGCAAGATTCCGGTGTCGTCGCTGCTGATGGCCCTCGGCATGGACGGCGAGGAAATCCTCGATACCTTCTACACCAAGTCGCTCTACAAGCGTGCCGGCGATGGCTGGCGCATTCCCTACCAGCCGGAAACCCTCAAGGGTGCCAAGGCGATCACCGAAATGGTCGACGCCGACACCGGCGAAGTCGTTGTCGAAGCCGGCAAGAAGCTGACCCCGCGTCTGCTCCGCCAGCTCTCCGACAAGGGCCTGAAGGCCCTGAAGGCGACCGACGAAGACCTGTACGGCAACTACCTTGCCGAAGACATCGTCAACTATTCGACGGGCGAGATTTATCTCGAAGCCGGCGACGAAATCGACGAGAAGACCCTCAAGGTCATCCTCGACCACGGTTTCGAGGAAATCCCGGTTCTCGGCATCGACCACATCAATGTCGGCGCCTACATCCGCAACACGCTGTCGGCAGACAAGAACGAGAACCGTCAGGACGCTCTGTTCGATATCTACCGCGTGATGCGTCCGGGTGAACCGCCGACCATGGATTCGGCCGAAGCCATGTTCAACTCGCTGTTCTTCGATGCGGAGCGTTACGATCTCTCCGCCGTCGGCCGCGTGAAGATGAACATGCGTCTCGACCTCTCGGTCGAAGACACCGTCCGCATCCTGCGCAAGGACGACATCTTGGCCGTGGTCAAGATGCTGGTCGAACTGCGCGACGGTAAGGGCGAAATCGACGACATCGACAATCTCGGCAACCGTCGCGTTCGCTCCGTCGGCGAATTGATGGAAAACCAGTACCGTCTCGGCCTGCTCCGCATGGAGCGCGCGATCAAGGAACGTATGTCCTCGATCGAAATCGACACGGTCATGCCGCAGGACCTGATCAACGCCAAGCCGGCAGCTGCTGCCGTCCGCGAATTCTTCGGCTCCTCGCAGCTGTCGCAGTTCATGGACCAGGTGAACCCGCTTTCGGAAATCACCCACAAGCGCCGTCTCTCGGCTCTTGGTCCGGGTGGTCTGACCCGCGAGCGCGCAGGCTTCGAAGTCCGCGACGTTCACCCGACGCACTACGGCCGTATTTGCCCGATCGAAACGCCTGAAGGCCCGAACATCGGTCTGATCAACTCGCTGGCAACTTTCGCACGCGTCAACAAGTACGGCTTCATCGAAAGCCCGTACCGCAAGATCGTCGATGGCAAGGTAACGAACGACGTTCTCTACCTCTCTGCCATGGAAGAAGCGAAGTACTACGTTGCCCAGGCCAACGCCGAACTCGACAAGGATGGTTCCTTCGTCGACGAATTCGTCGTCTGCCGTCATGCCAACGAAGTTATGCTCGCGCCCCGCGACAGCATGAACCTGATGGACGTCTCGCCGAAGCAGGTTGTTTCGGTTGCTGCCGCTCTCATCCCGTTCCTGGAAAACGACGACGCCAACCGCGCTCTCATGGGCTCGAACATGCAGCGTCAGGCCGTTCCGCTGCTGCGTGCTGAAGCTCCGTTCGTCGGCACCGGCATGGAGCCGGTTGTTGCCCGCGACTCCGGCGCTGCTATCGGCGCCCGCCGCGGCGGCGTGGTCGACCAGGTCGACGCGACGCGTATCGTTATCCGTGCAACGGAAGACCTCGAAGCTGGCAAGTCCGGCGTCGATATCTACCGCCTGCAGAAGTTCCAGCGTTCGAACCAGAACACCTGCGTCAACCAGCGTCCGCTGGTCACCGTCGGTGACGAGGTCAACCGCGGCGACATCCTCGCCGACGGTCCGTCCACGGATCTGGGCGATCTCGCTCTCGGCCGTAACGCGCTCGTCGCGTTCATGCCGTGGAACGGCTACAACTACGAAGACTCGATCCTGCTCTCCGAGCGTATCGTTGCTGACGACGTGTTCACCTCCATCCACATCGAAGAATTCGAAGTGATGGCGCGTGACACCAAGCTTGGTCCGGAAGAAATCACGCGCGACATTCCGAACGTCTCGGAAGAAGCGCTGAAGAACCTCGACGAAGCCGGTATTGTCTACATCGGCGCCGAAGTTCAGCCGGGCGATATCCTCGTCGGCAAGATCACGCCGAAGGGCGAAAGCCCGATGACGCCGGAAGAAAAGCTTCTGCGCGCCATCTTCGGTGAAAAGGCGTCCGACGTGCGCGACACGTCCATGCGCATGCCGCCCGGCACCTACGGCACGATCGTCGAAGTGCGCGTCTTCAACCGCCACGGCGTTGAAAAAGACGAGCGCGCGATGGCAATCGAGCGCGAAGAGATCGAGCGTCTTGCAAAGGACCGCGACGACGAACAGGCGATCCTCGACCGTAACGTCTACGGCCGTCTGATCGAGATGCTTCGCGGCCAGATGTCCATCGCGGGCCCGAAGGGCTTCAAGAAGGGCACTGAGCTTTCGAACTCCGTCGTTTCCGAATATCCGCGCTCGCAGTGGTGGATGTTTGCGGTCGAAGACGAGAAGGTTCAGAGCGAACTCGAAGCCCTGCGTGGCCAGTACGACGAATCCAAGTCGCGCCTTGAACAGCGCTTCATGGACAAGGTCGAGAAGGTCCAGCGCGGCGACGAAATGCCTCCGGGCGTCATGAAGATGGTCAAGGTCTTCGTTGCTGTTAAGCGCAAGATCCAGCCAGGCGACAAGATGGCCGGCCGTCACGGCAACAAGGGTGTCGTGTCGCGTATCGTGCCGGTCGAAGACATGCCGTTCCTCGAAGACGGTACGCATGTCGACGTCGTTCTGAACCCGCTCGGCGTGCCTTCGCGCATGAATGTCGGTCAGATTCTCGAAACGCATCTCGGCTGGGCTTGCGCCGGCATGGGCCGCCAGATCGGCGACATGCTGGAAGCCTACAAGGCGAGCGGCAACATCGCTCCGCTGCGCAAGACGATCGGCGACGTTGTCGGCGACGGTCCGAAGGCCGAACAGGTCAAGGACTTCGACGATGACTCGGTCCTGCGTCTGGCAGACCAGTGGAAGCGTGGCGTTTCGATCGCAACGCCGGTGTTCGACGGTGCGCACGAAGGTGATGTCAACGAGATGCTGGCTCTGGCCGGCCTGAAGGAAAGCGGTCAGTCGACCCTTTACGACGGTCGTACGGGCGAGCAGTTCGACCGCCAGGTCACGGTTGGCTACATCTACATGCTGAAGCTGAACCACTTGGTCGACGACAAGATCCACGCCCGTTCGATCGGTCCTTACTCGCTCGTTACCCAGCAGCCGCTGGGCGGCAAGGCGCAGTTCGGCGGTCAGCGCTTCGGCGAAATGGAAGTCTGGGCACTGGAGGCATATGGTGCGGCTTACACGCTGCAGGAAATGCTCACGGTCAAGTCGGACGACGTCGCCGGCCGTACCAAGGTCTACGAAGCCATCGTCCGTGGCGACGATACGTTCGAAGCGGGTATCCCCGAAAGCTTCAACGTTCTCGTCAAGGAAATGCGCTCGCTCGGTCTGTCGGTCGAACTGGAGAATTCCAAGCTCGACGAACAGCAGGCGAACCAGCTGCCTGATGCTGCTGAGTAACCATCTGATAGGGTGTGCGCTGTAATCAGCGCACACCGTTCCCGCTCTGGCCCCGTAACGTGTTGGCCGGGCAGGGACGATTTCGCCGCATTTCGCGGTTATTGTCGTTTTGAGCGTTGGCGCGGCTCCCGGGATTTGCCGCCGGCCATAGCAAGATAAGGGCGCATCCGCCCATGAAGGAGACAGGCATGAACCAAGAGGTCATGAATCTTTTCAATCCGCAGGTGCCTGCGCAGAATTTCGATAGCATTCGAATTT
Source organism: Rhizobium sp. 10N427 (assembly GCF_056394605.1). Lineage (NCBI taxonomy): Bacteria > Pseudomonadati > Pseudomonadota > Alphaproteobacteria > Hyphomicrobiales > Rhizobiaceae > Rhizobium > Rhizobium sp. 10N427. The sequence goes on from NZ_JBFTID010000028.1 coordinate 11,721, forward strand.
CTATCGCATCTCCGGAGAAGATCCTCTCCTGGTCCTACGGTGAGATCAAGAAGCCGGAAACCATCAACTACCGTACGTTCAAGCCGGAACGTGACGGTCTCTTCTGCGCGCGCATTTTCGGGCCGATCAAGGACTACGAATGCCTGTGCGGCAAGTACAAGCGCATGAAGTACAAGGGCATCATCTGCGAAAAGTGCGGCGTTGAAGTAACGCTGTCGCGTGTTCGCCGCGAGCGCATGGGCCACATCGAGCTCGCCGCTCCCGTTGCCCATATCTGGTTCCTCAAGTCGCTTCCGTCGCGCATCTCGACGCTGCTCGACATGACACTGAAGGATGTAGAGCGCGTTCTCTACTTCGAAAACTACATCGTCACCGAGCCGGGCCTGACTGCTCTGAAGGAGCACCAGCTGCTCTCCGAAGAAGAGTACATGCTGGCTGTCGACGAATACGGCGAAGACCAATTCACCGCGATGATCGGCGCTGAAGCCATCTTCGAAATGCTGGCTTCCATGAACCTTGAGAAGATTGCGGGCGACCTGCGCTCGGATCTCGCCGACACCACGTCGGATCTCAAGCAGAAGAAGCTGATGAAGCGCCTGAAGATCGTCGAGAACTTCATGGAATCGGGCAACCGTCCGGAATGGATGATCATGAAGGTCGTCCCGGTCATCCCGCCGGACCTGCGTCCGCTGGTTCCGCTGGATGGCGGCCGTTTCGCGACGTCTGACCTGAACGATCTCTACCGCCGCGTCATCAACCGTAACAACCGTCTGAAGCGCCTGATCGAACTGCGCGCTCCGGGCATCATCATCCGCAACGAAAAGCGCATGCTGCAGGAATCTGTGGACGCGCTCTTCGATAACGGCCGCCGTGGCCGCGTCATCACCGGCGCCAACAAGCGTCCGCTGAAGTCGCTGTCCGACATGCTCAAGGGCAAGCAGGGCCGCTTCCGCCAGAACCTGCTCGGCAAGCGCGTCGACTATTCCGGCCGTTCGGTCATCGTGACGGGTCCGGAACTGAAGCTGCACCAGTGCGGCCTTCCGAAGAAGATGGCGCTCGAGCTCTTCAAGCCGTTCATCTACGCCCGCCTCGACGCCAAGGGTTACTCCTCGACCGTCAAGCAGGCCAAGAAGCTGGTCGAAAAGGAAAAGCCGGAAGTCTGGGATATCCTCGACGAGGTCATTCGCGAGCATCCGGTTCTCCTGAACCGCGCACCGACGCTGCACCGCCTGGGTATCCAGGCCTTCGAACCTACCCTGGTCGAAGGCAAGGCCATCCAGCTGCACCCGCTCGTCTGCACGGCCTTCAACGCCGACTTCGACGGTGACCAGATGGCCGTTCACGTGCCGCTGTCGCTCGAAGCCCAGCTCGAAGCCCGCGTTCTGATGATGTCGACGAACAACATCCTGCACCCTGCAAACGGTGCACCGATCATCGTTCCGTCGCAGGACATGGTTCTCGGCCTGTACTACCTCTCGATCCTGAACCAGAACGAGCCGGGCGAAGGCATGGCCTTCTCCGATCTCGGCGAGCTGCATCACGCGCTCGAAACCAAGGTCGTGACGCTGCACACCAAGATCCGCGGCCGCTTCAAGTCGATCGGCGAGGACGGCAAGCCGTACTCGAAGATCTATGAAACGACGCCTGGCCGTCTGCTCATCGGCGAACTCCTGCCGAAGAACGGCAAGGTAACCTTCGACATCTGCAACCAGGAAATGACCAAGAAGAACATCTCCAAGATGATCGACGCGGTCTACCGTCACTGCGGTCAGAAGGACACGGTCATTTTCTGCGACCGCATCATGCAGCTCGGCTTCAGCCATGCTTGCCGCGCCGGCATCTCGTTCGGCAAGGACGACATGGTCATTCCGGAAACCAAGGCCAAGATCGTCGGTGACACCGAAAACCTGGTCAAGGAATACGAGCAGCAGTACAATGACGGCCTGATCACTCAGGGCGAAAAGTACAACAAGGTCGTCGACGCCTGGGGCAAGGCAACCGAAAAGGTCGCCGAAGATATGATGGCCCGCATTAAGGCCGTCGAATTCGATCCGAACACCGGCCGTCAGAAGCCGATGAACGCCATCTACATGATGTCGCACTCCGGCGCCCGCGGTTCTCCGAACCAGATGCGTCAGCTGGGCGGCATGCGTGGCCTCATGGCCAAGCCGTCGGGCGAAATCATCGAAACGCCGATCACGTCGAACTTCAAGGAAGGTCTGACCGTCAACGAGTACTTCAACTCGACCCACGGTGCCCGTAAGGGTCTCGCAGACACGGCTCTGAAGACCGCTAACTCCGGTTACCTGACTCGCCGTCTCGTTGACGTCGCGCAGGATTGCATCGTCAACCTCGTGGATTGCGGCACCGACAAGGGCCTCACCATGACGGCGATCGTCGATGCCGGTCAGGTCGTTGCTTCCATCGGCGTTCGCGTCCTTGGCCGTACCGCGCTTGACGATATCGATCATCCGGTGACCGGCGATCGGATCGTCGATGCCGGAAAGATGATCCTCGAGCCCGATGTCATCGAGATCGAAAAGGCCGGTATCCAGTCGATCCGCATCCGCTCGGCACTGACCTGCGAAGTTCAGACCGGCGTTTGCTCGATCTGCTACGGCCGAGACCTGGCGCGCGGTACCCCTGTCAACATGGGCGAAGCGGTCGGCGTTATCGCTGCTCAGTCGATCGGCGAACCGGGCACCCAGCTCACCATGCGTACGTTCCACCTTGGTGGCACGGCAACGGTGGTCGACCAGTCGTTCCTGGAAGCTTCGTACGAAGGTACGGTTCAGATGAAGAACCGCAACATGCTGCGCAACTCGGACGGCGTTCTCGTCGCCATGGGCCGCAACATGGCGGTCCAGATCCTGGACGAACGCGGTGTCGAGCGCTCCTCGCAGCGCGTTGCCTACGGTTCGAAGATCCATGTCGATGATGGTGACAAGGTCAAACGCGGTCAGCGTCTGGCAGAGTGGGACCCATACACCCGTCCGATGATGACGGAAGTGGCCGGTACCGTTCAGTTCGAAGACCTCGTCGACGGTATCTCCGTTCTCGAAGCGACCGACGAATCCACGGGTATCACCAAGCGTCAGGTTATCGACTGGCGTTCGACCCCCCGCGGTTCGGATCTGAAGCCTGCTATCGTCATCAAGGATGCCAGCGGCAACGTCATGAAGCTGTCGCGTGGTGGTGACGCCCGCTTCCTGCTCTCGGTTGACGCGATCCTGTCGGTCGAGCCGGGCACGAAGGTTTCGCAGGGTGACGTGCTTGCACGTTCGCCGCTCGAAAGCGCCAAGACCAAGGACATCACCGGCGGTCTGCCGCGCGTTGCCGAACTGTTCGAAGCCCGCCGTCCGAAGGACCACGCCATCATCGCTGAGATCGATGGTACGATCCGCCTCGGCCGCGACTACAAGAACAAGCGCCGCGTCATCATCGAGCCGGCGGAAGACGGTGTCGAGCCTGTCGAATACCTGATCCCGAAGGGCAAGCCCTTCCACCTTCAGGAAGGCGACTATATCGAAAAGGGTGACTACATCCTCGACGGTAACCCGGCTCCGCACGATATCCTGGCGATCAAGGGCGTCGAAGCACTTGCTTCGTACCTGGTCAACGAAATCCAGGAAGTCTACCGCTTGCAGGGCGTTGTCATCAACGACAAGCACATCGAAGTGATTGTCCGTCAGATGCTGCAGAAGGTGGAAATCACCGATGCAGGCGACTCGACCTATATCGTCGGTGACAACATCGACCGTATCGAGCTCGAGGACGTCAATGACGGCCTGATCGAACAGGGCAAGAAGCCTGCCTACGGTGACCCGGTTCTTCTCGGTATCACCAAGGCATCGCTGCAGACCCCGTCCTTCATCTCCGCCGCGTCCTTCCAGGAAACGACGAAGGTGCTCACGGAAGCTGCGATCGCCGGCAAGACCGACGGTCTCCAGGGCCTCAAGGAAAATGTCATCGTCGGCCGCCTTATCCCGGCCGGTACCGGTGGCACCATGACCCAGATCCGCCGTATCGCCACGTCGCGCGACGAGCTGATCCTCGAAGAGCGCCGCAAGGGCACGGGTGCAGACTCGGCAACGCCGATGCTGCAGGACATGGCAAACGAAAGCGCGCCTGCCGCCGAATAACGGCAGGTTCGACTGCAGAAATCAAAACCGCCCGGAGCGATCCGGGCGGTTTTTTGTTGACCGCTTGAGACCGCAGGCATGCAAAAAGGGCCGCAGTCGAATTACGGCCCTTTCGGCAGACGTGCGGATGTCAGAGGCCGAGGACGGTGCGCAGTTCAGTGCGGGCTGCTTCGTATTCGGCCTTATAGTCGTCATGCTGCATGATCGTCTGTGCGGTGGCGATACCGGCGATACGGCCGGCCTCGATATCCGTCGGGTAGTGGATGCCGCCGATGACGCGGTTCCAGCCATAGGCCCAGGCGCGGGCCATGATGGCATCCTTCTTTTCGGGAACCATGTTCGACAGGACGACGCCCATCAGCGTGCCGAGCGTCGTGTGGCCGGACGGGTAGGAGCCGGACTTCGAGAGTGGCACGACTGGCTTGACGAGCTCGGGATAGAGCAGGTGAGGGCGCGGGCGCTTCCAGACGTCCTTCGCTGGGTCGACGACGGCGGCTTCGGTCTCGACGATGCGGTCGAAGAAGGCCGAAAACTTCGGCAGGTTTTCCTTGGTGAATTTCGGATTGTCGATGACGTCGCTGAAACGCCAGACATTCTCCTCGGCATCGGCAACGGCCTGAGCTTCCATCTCCGGCGTGCGGGTGACCTGGATCGAGAGAAGCTCGCCGATCTCGGCCTTGGTCTTGGCGGAATCATTGGCAGGCGGCGGCGGAAGCAAGTTCAGAAGGTTGACTTCGGTATTGTCGGTAAAGGGCTTTGCCTTGTCTTCGGCAAAAGCCGGCGCAGCAAACGCAACGGCAGTGGCAAGGCCGAGAGCCAGGAATTTCGAGACAGTACGCATTTGGGGGGACTCCGTTTGGGGCAATGAAATGCACCTCGCGGGTAACCGAGGATTGTTTGGCGAAGATGACAGAACGGCGTCAGAGCCTGCGGCATAATCGCCGCCGCTGGTTCGTCAGCAGGAGGATGGCAACAAGTGGAGGCAGCGCTCCATTCCATATCCAAGCTGCGCCCCGGCGGCTGTCAGGCTCATCCAACTGAACCGAAATACGATAGGTGACCCACCGTCGAACGGTGTCATCTCCTGATGAAGCCACGTCTCGGGATGTGGGCCGTGTAGCGGCACCATATAATAGTGCCTTCGATGCCAGACCGTGCGGCCATTGCGGGTGAAGCGGTAGTCGTCGATCGCCAGCGGCAGGAGAGGGGATTCCGGCGCGACGCCAGTCTCCTCGGTGAATTCCCTGGCGGCTGCTTCGGCGAACTCTTCGCCGTGCTCGACTGTGCCACCCGGCACCTGGAATTCGACCTCGGGAAAATCAGGTTCGTCGAAAACCAGAAGACGGTCGCGCCAGGTCGCGTAGATCATGACTTTCAGCGCGTCCGGCGTCACGTTCATTCTTAGTTGAACCGGATGATCGAAACCTCGCCGTCCAGCGCGCCCTGATAGGCAGACGCGTGCGGCTCTTCTTCAGGCACTTCGGTCAGCATGCCGATCTGGTCGAGATCGGCCTCGATGAAGCCTTCCTCGGACAGCGCGTTCAGCGCCTCGCGCACGGCGGTGTCGTCATCGGCGGCTCTCAGCATGATATGCAGGTCGACGCCTTCGCTGCCGTCCGACTCATAACCCTTGCCGATAATGATGAAGACCATCGGGCCTTCGGAGTTGTTGTCGTTGTCGGGGCTGGTGATCATCGGGCGGTCCTTTGAATATGTAACGATTCGTAAACTCGAATCCGCTTGCTGCGGATTTCGTCTGCAATCGCCGATTCCTTAACCGCTTTTCCGGCAAGCCCCAAGTTGAACTTTAAGGGCCGCCGCAAAAACGTCCGGAACCCTTGCAAACAGGGCGTAGGCCCGGCATTTCAAGGCATTCGCGGGAAGATTATTTCTTAACCGGCCTTGACGTAGGTGAGGGAAACCAGTAGTACCCGCGCCATCGGAACCCATGTGAGGCATGGCTTTCTGGGGCGCCTTGCCCTGGAGTTCACCTCAAACAAGGTTCGAAACGCACGTTGAAGATATGATGCCCGCACGCATGACGCATGTCTTTTGCGTCCTCTGCCCTCTGTGGTCCATCCGTGAAAGCGGATCGGGCCACGTTTTGCGCATTGAGACAAGCGTGTGATCTTGCCGGAGACGGCGTGATTTTACGCCCGAAAGGGTACAGTTAAACGTAAGGGATGGTTGAATGCCTACCGTAAACCAGCTGATCCGCAAGCCGCGCCAGCCGAACGTAAAGCGTAACAAGGTTCCTGCTCTGCAGGAAAACCCGCAGAAGCGTGGTGTTTGCACCCGCGTCTACACGACGACCCCGAAGAAGCCGAACTCGGCTCTGCGTAAGGTTGCCAAGATCCGCCTGACCAATGGCTTCGAAGTCATCGGCTATATTCCGGGCGAAGGTCACAACCTGCAGGAACACTCCGTCGTCATGATCCGTGGCGGCCGCGTCAAGGACTTGCCGGGCGTTCGTTACCACATCATCCGCGGCGTTCTCGATACCCAGGGTGTCAAGAACCGCAAGCAGCGCCGTTCCAAGTACGGTGCGAAGCGTCCGAAGTAATTCGGGTTTTGTTTTTCCGGCGCTGCGCGAGGTTCTCCGCGTGGTAGAGCGCCTTAACAGTTAAGAGACGAGAAGTTATGTCCAGACGTCACAGAGCAGAAAAGCGCGAGATCAACCCGGACCCGAAGTTCGGCGATTTGGTCGTCACGAAGTTCATGAATGCCATCATGCTCGATGGTAAGAAGTCCGTTGCTGAAAGCATCGTTTACGGCGCATTTGACTCCGTACAGGGCAAGTCCAAGCAGGAGCCGCTGGTTGTTTTCCATGCCGCCCTCGACAACATTGCCCCGCACGTCGAAGTCCGTTCGCGCCGCGTCGGTGGTGCGACCTATCAGGTTCCGGTTGATGTCCGCCCTGAGCGCCGTCAGGCCCTTGCTATCCGCTGGCTGATTACCGCTGCGCGCAAGCGCAACGAAACGACCATGGTCGACCGTCTGTCGGGCGAGCTTCTCGATGCATCCAACAACCGTGGTTCCGCGGTCAAGAAGCGCGAAGACACGCACAAGATGGCTGACGCCAACCGTGCGTTCTCGCATTATCGCTGGTAATCCCGAACGGTATCGAAAGGCAGTCCACTATGGCTCGCGAATATAAAATCGAAGACTACCGTAATTTCGGTATCATGGCGCACATCGACGCCGGCAAGACGACGACGACCGAGCGTATCCTTTACTACACCGGCAAGTCGCACAAGATCGGCGAAGTGCACGACGGCGCAGCCACGATGGACTGGATGGAGCAGGAGCAGGAGCGTGGCATCACGATCACCTCTGCTGCGACCACGACCTTCTGGAAGGGCCGTGACGGCAAGATGCGCCGCTTCAACATCATCGACACTCCCGGCCACGTCGACTTCACTATTGAAGTCGAGCGTTCGCTGCGCGTGCTCGACGGTGCGGTCGCTCTTCTCGATGCCAACGCCGGCGTAGAGCCGCAGACGGAAACCGTCTGGCGTCAGGCTGAGAAGTACAACGTTCCGCGCATGATCTTCTGCAACAAGATGGACAAGACCGGTGCGGACTTCTACCGTTCGGTCGAGATGATCAAGACCCGCCTCGGCGCAACGGCTGTTGTCATGCAGCTGCCGATCGGTGCAGAATCCGAATTCAAGGGCGTTGTCGATCTGATCGAGATGAACGCACTCATCTGGCGCGACGAATCRCTCGGCGCACAGTGGGACGTCGTCGAAATCCCTGAGGACCTGAAGGCCAAGGCTGAAGAATATCGCGAAAAGCTGATCGAGACCGTTGTCGAGATCGACGAAGAAGCGATGGAAGCTTACCTGAACGGCGACATGCCCGACAACGACAAGATCCGCGCCCTGGTTCGCCGCGGCACGATCGACGTCAAGTTCCACCCGATGTTCTGCGGCACCGCATTCAAGAACAAGGGCGTTCAGCCGCTGCTCGACGCTGTTGTCGATTATCTGCCGTCGCCGATGGACATCCCTGCCATCAAGGGCATCGACTTCAAGACGGAAGCCGATATCGAGCGTCACGCTGACGACTCCGAGCCGCTTTCCATGCTTGCGTTCAAGATCATGAACGACCCCTTCGTCGGTTCGCTCACCTTCGCTCGCATCTACTCCGGCAAGCTCGAAAAGGGCGCGTCGGTCATGAACACGGTCAAGGACAAGCGCGAGCGCGTCGGCCGCATGCTGCAGATGCATTCGAACTCCCGTGAAGACATCGAAGAGGCCTTTGCAGGCGACATCGTTGCTCTTGCCGGCCTCAAGGAAACCACCACTGGCGATACGCTCTGCGATCCGCTGAAGCCGGTTATCCTCGAGCGCATGGAATTCCCGGAGCCGGTCATCCAGATCGCGATCGAGCCGAAGACCAAGGGCGACCAGGAAAAGATGGGCCTCGCGCTCAACCGCCTGGCTGCTGAAGATCCGTCCTTCCGCGTCAAGACCGACCAGGAATCCGGCCAGACGATCATCGCCGGGATGGGTGAACTTCACCTCGACATTCTGGTCGATCGCATGCGTCGTGAATTCAAGGTCGAAGCAACTGTCGGTGCGCCGCAGGTTGCCTACCGTGAAACCATCACGAAGAAGCACGAAGAAGACTACACGCACAAGAAGCAGTCCGGTGGTACCGGTCAGTTCGCGCGCGTCAAGATCGTCTTCGAACCGAACGAAGAAGGCGACGACTTCAAGTTCGAATCCAAAATCGTCGGCGGTGCTGTTCCGAAGGAATACATCCCGGGCGTTCAGAAGGGTATCGAAAGCGTTCTGTCGTCTGGCCCGCTGGCTGGCTTCCCGATGCTCGGCGTCAAGGCGACGCTCATCGACGGTGCCTTCCACGACGTCGACTCGTCGGTCCTGGCGTTCGAAATCGCTTCCCGCGCCTGCTTCCGTGAAGCAGCCAAGAAGGCCGGCGCTCAGCTCCTCGAGCCGATGATGAAGGTCGAAGTTGTAACGCCTGAGGACTACGTCGGTGACGTTATCGGCGACCTCAACTCCCGCCGTGGTCAGATCCAGGGTCAGGAGCAGCGCGGCATCGCGATCGTCATCGCGGCCAACGTTCCGCTGGCGAACATGTTCAAGTACGTTGATAACCTGCGCTCCATGTCGCAGGGCCGTGCTCAGTACACGATGACCTTCGATCACTACGCGCCGGTCCCGTCGAACGTCGCAACTGAAATCCAGGCAAAGTATTCCGGTCAGAAGTGACCGGAATACCAATTGTCCGATAACAAGAATTAGCGCCTTCGGGCCTTAGAAGAATGGAGAGCCGGAAATGGCAAAGAGTAAGTTTGAGCGCAACAAGCCGCACGTAAACATCGGCACGATCGGCCACGTTGACCACGGCAAGACGTCTCTGACGGCAGCGATCACGAAGTATTTCGGCGAGTTCAAGGCGTATGACCAGATCGACGCTGCTCCGGAAGAAAAGGCACGCGGCATCACCATTTCGACGGCACACGTCGAATATGAAACGCCGAACCGCCACTATGCGCACGTTGACTGCCCCGGCCACGCCGACTACGTCAAGAACATGATCACCGGTGCCGCACAGATGGACGGCGCGATCCTGGTTTGCTCGGCWGCTGACGGCCCGATGCCGCAGACCCGCGAGCACATCCTGCTCGCCCGCCAGGTTGGCGTTCCGGCAATCGTCGTGTTCCTCAACAAGGTYGACCAGGTTGACGACGCYGAGCTTCTCGAACTCGTCGAGCTCGAAGTTCGCGAACTTCTGTCGTCCTACGACTTCCCGGGCGACGACATTCCGGTTGTCAAGGGTTCGGCTCTGGCCGCTCTCGAAGACTCTGACAAGAAGATCGGCGAAGACGCGATCCGCGAGCTGATGGCTCAGGTCGACGCCTACATCCCGACGCCTGAGCGTCCGATCAACCTGCCGTTCCTGATGCCGATCGAAGACGTGTTCTCGATCTCGGGCCGTGGTACGGTTGTGACCGGCCGCGTCGAGCGTGGTATCGTCAAGGTTGGCGAAGAAGTCGAAATCGTCGGCATCCGCGCCACCTCGAAGACGACGGTTACCGGCGTTGAAATGTTCCGCAAGCTGCTCGATCAGGGCCAGGCAGGCGACAACATCGGCGCTCTCGTTCGCGGTGTTAACCGTGACGGCGTCGAGCGTGGTCAGATCCTGTGCAAGCCGGGTTCTGTCAAGCCGCACAAGAAGTTCAATGCCGAAGCCTACATCCTGACGAAGGAAGAAGGCGGCCGTCATACGCCGTTCTTCACCAACTACCGCCCGCAGTTCTACTTCCGTACGACTGACGTGACCGGTATCGTTTCGCTTCCGGAAGGCACGGAAATGGTTATGCCGGGCGACAACGTCACCGTTGTTGTCGAGCTGATCGTTCCGATCGCGATGGAAGAAAAGCTGCGCTTCGCTGGTCCGCCTTAGCGAAAACAAAAAACGCGTCTTGAGAAAGGCGCGCGAAAAACAGAACACAAGGATAATGTCGAATGAACGGCCAAAATATCCGCATTCGCCTGAAGGCGTTCGATCACCGAATTCTCGATGCTTCCACGCGCGAGATTGTGTCGACGGCGAAGCGCACCGGCGCAAGCGTCCGGGGCCCCGTTCCGCTTCCGACTCGCATCGAGAAGTTTACGGTTAACCGGTCCCCACACATCGACAAGAAGAGCCGCGAGCAGTTCGAGATGCGCACGCATAAGCGCCTCCTCGACATCGTAGATCCGACCCCGCAGACGGTAGACGCGCTGATGAAGCTCGATCTCGCCGCCGGTGTCGATGTTGAGATCAAGCTCTGAGCCCTGCTCGAGCGGATTTGGAAGGATTGAACCGATGCGTTCAGGTGTGATTGCACAGAAGGTGGGCATGACACGCGTCTACAACGACGCTGGTGAGCATGTTCCAGTTACCGTACTGCGTATGGAAGGCTGCCAGGTCGTCGCTACGCGTACTGTCGAAAAGAATGGCTACGTCGCTGTCCAGCTTGGTGCTGGCACGGCCAAGGTCAAGAATACCTCCAAGGCCATGCGCGGCAACTTCGCAGTTGCCAACGTTGAGCCGAAGGCGAAGCTCCAGGAATTCCGCGTTTCGGAAGATCAGCTCCTCGAAGTTGGCACCGAAATCAAGGCTGGTCACTTCGCAGCCGGTCAGCTCGTCGATGTGACGGGTACCACGATCGGTAAGGGCTTTGCCGGCGCCATGAAGCGCCACGGCTTCGGCGGTCTCCGCGCCACGCACGGTGTGTCGGTTTCGCACCGTTCGCACGGTTCGACGGGCTCGCGCCAGGATCCGGGCAAGGTTTTCAAGAACAAGAAGATGGCTGGTCACATGGGCCAGACGCGCGTTACGACTCAGAACCTGGAAGTGGTTTCGACCGATGAAGATCGCGGTCTGATCCTGATCAAGGGTGCAGTACCCGGTTCCAAGGGTGCCTGGATCATCGTGCGCGATGCCGTCAAGTCGGCAGCGAAGTAAGGGAGCCGGACCAATGGAATTCAACGTCAAGACCCTCGAGGGAAAAGACGCAGGGAAGGTTTCTCTTTCTGACGCGATTTTCGGCCTCGAGCCCCGTGAAGACATTCTTGCCCGCGTTATCCGCTGGCAGCTTGCCAAGAAGCAGCAGGGCACTCACCAGGCCAAGGGCCGCGCCGACGTTTGGCGCACCGGCGCCAAGATGTACAAGCAGAAGGGTACGGGCCGCGCTCGTCACCATTCGGCTCGTGCTCCGCAGTTCCGCGGCGGTGGTAAGGCTCACGGCCCGGTTGCCCGCAGCCACGAACACGACCTTCCGAAGAAGGTTCGCGCTCTCGGCCTGCGTCTAGCCCTGTCGGCAAAGCTGAAGTCCGATGATGTCATCATCATCGACAACCTCGTTGCTGCTGAAGCAAAGACCAAGGCTCTGGCCGCTACCTTCGAGACGCTCGGTCTGACCAACGCGCTCTTCATCGGTGGTGCTGAGCTCGACGGCAACTTCAAGCTCGCTGCCCAGAACATCCCGAACATCGATGTTCTCCCGATCCAGGGCATCAACGTTTATGACATCGTCCGCCGCGGCAAGCTCGTGCTTTCCAAGGCTGCCGTTGAAGCTCTAGAGGAGCGTTTCAAGTGACCGATCTTCGCCACTATGATGTGATCGTCTCGCCGTCGATCACCGAAAAGTCCACTCTGGTATCTGAGAACAACCAGGTTGTTTTCAATGTCGCCAAGAAGGCGTCGAAGCCGGAAATCAAGGCTGCAGTCGAGGCGCTCTTCGGCGTCAAGGTCACGGCCGTCAACACGCTGCTCCGCAAGGGCAAGACCAAGCGTTTCCGCGGTTTTGCCGGCAAGCAGCAGGACGTGAAGAAGGCTGTCGTAACGCTGGCTGAAGGCCAGACGATCGACGTCTCCACCGGTCTCTGAGGAATAAAAACATGGCATTGAAAACATTCAATCCTATCACCCCGAGCCAGCGTCAGCTGGTCATCGTCGACCGCTCCTCGCTCTACAAGGGCAAGCCGGTCAAGGCGCTGACGGAAGGTCTGACGAAGAGCGGTGGCCGTAACAACCTCGGCCGTATCACTGCCCGCTTCATCGGCGGCGGTCACAAGCGTACCTACCGTCTGATCGACTTCAAGCGCCGCAAGTTTGAAGTTGAAGGCACGGTTCAGCGTATCGAGTATGACCCGAACCGTACGGCTTTTATCGCGCTCATCGCTTACGCAGATGGCGAACAGGCCTACATCATCGCTCCGCAGCGTCTCGCTGCCGGCGACAAGGTCATCGCTTCTGAAAAGGCTGTCGACGTAAAGCCCGGCAACGCAATGCCGCTGCAGTACATCCCGGTCGGCTCCATCATCCACAACGTGGAAATGAAGCCGGGCAAGGGTGGTCAGATCGCCCGTTCGGCTGGCGGCTACGCCCAGCTGGTCGGCCGCGATGCAGGCATGGCGATCCTTCGTCTGAACTCTGGCGAACAGCGTCTCGTTCACGGCTCTTGCCTGGCGACGATCGGTGCGGTTTCGAACCCTGACCACGGCAACATCAACGACGGCAAGGCCGGTCGTACGGTGTGGCGCGGCAAGCGTCCGCATAACCGCGGTGTCGTCATGAACCCGGTCGACCACCCGCACGGCGGTGGTGAAGGCCGCACCTCTGGTGGCCGTCACCCGGTTACTCCGTGGGGCAAGCCGACCAAGGGCAAACGCACCCGGTCGAACAAGTCGACCGACAAGATGATCATGCGCTCGCGTCATCAGCGTAAGAAGTAAGAGAGGAAGTCTCCAATGGCTCGTTCAGTATGGAAAGGTCCGTTCGTTGACGGCTATCTTCTCAAGAAGGCTGAGAAGGTTCGTGAAGGCGGACGTGCAGAAGTAATCAAGATCTGGAGCCGTCGCTCCACGATCCTGCCGCAGTTCGTCGGTCTCACCTTCGGCGTCTACAACGGCAGCAAGCATGTACCGGTCAGCGTCAACGAAGACATGGTCGGTCACAAGTTCGGTGAATTCTCTCCGACGCGGACCTACTACGGTCACGGCGCGGACAAGAAGGCAAAGAGGAAGTAACGATGGGCAAGGCAAAAGCCGAACGCCGGCTGAAGGACAACGAGGCGCAAGCAGTCGCCCGCACGCTCCGCGTCAGCCCACAGAAGCTCAACCTGGTGGCCGCTCTTATCCGCGGCATGAAGGTCGAGCGTGCACTCGCTGAGCTGGAATTTTCGCGCAAGCGCATTTCGGGCGCCGTCAAGAAGACGCTCGAATCTGCGATCGCAAACGCCGAGAACAACCACGATCTCGACGTTGACTCGCTGGTCGTAGCAGAAGCCTACGTTGGCAAGTCGATTGTCATGAAGCGCTTCCACGCTCGTGGCCGCGGCCGTGCATCTCGCGTCGAGAAGCCGTTCGCGCACCTGACGATCGTCGTGCGCGAAGTGCAGGCACAAGAGGAGGCCGCATAATGGGTCAGAAAATCAATCCAATCGGTTTCCGTCTTGGCATCAACCGTACCTGGGATAGCCGCTGGTTCGCGGACAATGCCGAATACGGTCAGCTGCTGCATGAAGACCTGAAGATGCGTAAGTTCGTCATGAGCGAACTGAAGCAGGCTGGTATCGCCAAGGTCGTCATCGAGCGTCCGCACAAGAAGTGCCGCGTCACGATCCACTCGGCTCGCCCGGGTCTGATCATCGGCAAGAAGGGTGCAGACATCGACAAGCTCCGCAAAAAGCTGTCGGACATGACGAACTCCGAAACGCACCTCAACATTGTTGAAGTTCGCAAGCCGGAAGTCGACGCAACGCTGGTTGCCCAGTCGATCGCCCAGCAGCTCGAGCGTCGCGTGGCTTTCCGCCGCGCCATGAAGCGCGCTGTTCAGTCTGCCATGCGTCTTGGCGCCGAAGGCATCAAGATCACCTGCGCAGGCCGTCTCGGCGGTGCCGAAATCGCTCGTACGGAATGGTATCGCGAAGGTCGCGTTCCGCTCCACACGCTGCGTGCGGACATCGACTATGGCACAGCCGAAGCGGAAACCGCTTTCGGTATCTGCGGCATCAAGGTTTGGATCTTCAAGGGCGAAATCCTTGAGCACGATCCGATGGCCTCCGAGCGCCGCGCACTCGAGGGTGATGCTCAGGGTCCGGCTAGCCGTGATCGCGATCGTCGCCGCGACAACGCTTGATAGCGTTGGTGGCTAAGAAGTTCGGAGAATAAGAAAATGTTGCAGCCAAAGCGTACCAAGTACCGCAAGCAATTCAAGGGCCGCATCAAGGGCGTCGCCAAGGGTGGGTCTGATCTCGCCTTTGGTGAATTCGGCCTTAAGGCTCAGGAGCCAAACCGCGTCAACGCACGTGAGATCGAAGCGGCCCGCCGCGCGATCACGCGCTACATGAAGCGTGCCGGCCGTGTGTGGATCCGCGTGTTCCCGGATGTTCCGGTAACCGCAAAGCCGACCGAAGTCCGTATGGGTAAGGGTAAGGGCTCCGTTGAATACTGGGCATGCAAGGTCAAGCCCGGCCGTATGATGTTCGAGATCGACGGCGTCAGCGAAGAGATCGCCCGCGAGGCACTTCGCCTCGGCTCTGCCAAGCTCTCGGTCAAGACGCGCTTCGTACAGCGCATTGCAGAGTAAGGAGAGGCAGATGAAAGCCGAAGAAGTCCGCGGCCTCACGGCCGATCAGCTCAAGGACAAGCTCGCCGACCTGAAGAAGGAGCAGTTCAACCTGCGCTTCCAGAAGGCAACCGGCCAGCTCGAAAAGTCCTCGCGTATCGACGAAGTCCGCAAGGATATCGCCCGCGTGAAAACCATTGCCCGCCAGAAGGCGGCAGAAGCAAAGGCGTAAAGGAAAAAATCATGCCGAAGCGCATTCTGCAGGGCGTCGTCGTTGGCGACAAGAACGAGAAGACTGTGGTAGTCCGCGTCGAGCGCCGTTTCGCTCACCCGCTGCTCCAGAAGACCGTTCGTCGTTCCAAGAAGTACAAGGCCCACGACGAAAACAACCAGTATAAGATCGGCGATACCGTTTCCATCGAGGAATGCGCGCCGATCTCCAAGGACAAGCGTTGGACGGTCATTTCCGCCCAGGCTAAGTAAGAATTTTCGGCGAGGCCTTGCGCCTCGCGGAAATATCTGTATGAAGCAGCGTCAGAACGCTCGAAAGCCGGGCGTTCTTTTGCTTTGAGCGCACGGAAGGTCCCGTTGGGAAACCACCCTGGCACGATCGATCCCGCGCTATTCAAGCTATTGCCGTGTTTTCGCCTGTCCTTGTGGCAAGCGGCCGGCTGACAATTTTCATAAGCCGGGGTAGGGGGCGAGAGCCCAACCATTCCGGTAAACCAAAAAGGCGACCTGATATGATTCAGATGCAAACAAACCTCGACGTGGCGGATAATTCCGGCGCACGTCGTGTCATGTGCATCAAGGTGCTGGGCGGCTCGAAGCGCAAGTATGCCTCGATCGGCGACGTTATCGTCGTTTCGATCAAGGAAGCGATCCCGCGCGGCCGCGTGAAGAAGGGTGACGTGATGAAGGCGGTTGTCGTTCGCACCGCCAAGGAAATCCGTCGTGTTGATGGCAGCATCATCCGCTTCGACACCAATGCAGCAGTCCTCATCGACAACAAAAAAGAGCCGATCGGCACCCGTATCTTCGGACCGGTTCCGCGCGAACTTCGCGCCAAGAACCACATGAAGATCATCTCGCTGGCTCCTGAAGTACTGTAAGGAGCGAGACCGATGCAGAAGATTCGTAAGGGCGACAAGGTCGTCATGCTCGCAGGCAAGGACAAGGGCCGTACTGGCGAAGTCCTCCAGGTCCTGCCCAAGGAAGATCGTGCCGTTGTCCGCGGCGTCAACGTCGTAAAGCGCCATCAGCGCCAGACGCAGACCCAGGAAGCCGGCATCATCAACAAGGAAGCTTCGGTTCACCTGTCCAACCTTTCCATCATCGACAAGGACGGCAAGCCGACCCGCGTTGGTTTCAAGGTTGTTGACGGCAAGAAGGTCCGTGTAGCTAAGCGTTCCGGTGAGGTGATCTGATGGCTGAGGCAAAGTACGAGCCACGGCTCAAGAAGGAATATGTCGAGCGCATCCGTGCGGCCATGCAGGAGAAGTTCTCCTACGCCAACGAGATGATGATCCCGAAGCTCGACAAGATCGTAATCAACATGGGTGTTGGTGAAGCAACGGCTGATTCGAAGAAGCCGACTGTTGCCGCTGCCGACCTGGCCGCTATCGCTGGTCAGAAGCCGGTCATCACCCGTGCGCGTAACTCCATCGCTGGCTTCAAGGTCCGCGAACAGATGCCGATCGGCGCGAAGGTTACTCTCCGCGGCGCCCGCATGTACGAGTTCCTGGACCGTCTCGTGAACATCGCGCTTCCGCGCGTTCGCGACTTCCGCGGCCTGAACCCGAAGAGCTTTGACGGCCGTGGCAACTTTGCCATGGGCATCAAGGAGCACATTGTGTTCCCTGAGATCAACTACGATAAGGTTGATCAGATGTGGGGCATGGACATCATCGTTTGCACGACGGCAACGAAGGACGACGAAGCACGCGCTCTGCTCACAGAGTTCAGCTTCCCGTTCCGTCAGTAACCGTAACGACGAGCGTAGAAAAGGAACCTGACATGGCGAAGACCAGCGCAGTTGAAAAGAACAAGCGCCGCCGTACTACGGTCGCAAATCAGGCTGCAAAGCGTGCAGCTCTGAAGGCGATCATCATGAACCAGTCTCTTCCGATCGAAGAGCGGTTCAAGGCCTCGATCAAGCTGGCATCCCTGCCGCGCGATGGATCGAAGACCCGTATTCGCAACCGTTGTGAAGTATCGGGCCGTCCGCGCGCATACTACCGCAAACTGCGCATGTCGCGTATCGCGCTGCGTGAACTCGGCAATCTCGGCAAGGTGCCGGGCATCGTCAAGTCCAGCTGGTAAGGAGCAGGTTAGATGACAATGACTGATCCGTTGGGCGATATGCTCACTCGCATCCGTAACGGCGCTTCCCGCCGCAAGTCGTCGGTATCGACGCCTGCTTCGAAGCTCCGTGCACGCGTTCTCGATGTTCTGCAGTCCGAAGGCTACATCCGTGGCTATTCCGTTGTCGATTTCGGCAATGGCAAGTCGGAACTCAGCATCGAGCTGAAGTACTACGAAGGCACATCGGTGATCCGTGAGATCGGCCGCGTGTCCAAGCCGGGCCGCCGGGTTTATGTCTCGGTCAAGTCCATTCCGCAGGTCGCGAACGGCCTCGGCATCACCATCCTTTCGACTCCGAAGGGTGTGATGGCCGATCACCAGGCTCGCGAACAGAACGTTGGTGGCGAGGTTCTTTGCTCGGTCTTCTAAGATTGAGCAAGGATCTCCATAGCGAACAGACAGGATTGAAACATGTCTCGTATCGGTAAGAAGCCCGTTCAGGTACCTGCTGGGATCACGGCTACGGTCGAAGGCCAGAAGGTTACTGCAAAGGGCCCGAAGGGCGAGCTGTTCTTCGTCGCAAACGACGAAGTCGGCATCAAGCTCGAAAACAACGCGGTTGTCGTAACGCCGCTCACGCAGTCGAAGGATGCTCGTTCGAAGTGGGGCATGTCCCGCACGATGATCGAAAACATCTTCAAGGGCGTCAAGGACGGCTTCGAGCGCAAGCTCGAAATCAACGGTGTCGGTTACCGCGCATCGCTTCAGGGCAAGAACCTGCAGCTGGCGCTCGGTTTCAGCCACGACGTGGTTTATGAGCCGCCGCAGGGCATCACGATCGCTGTGCCGAAGCCGACGGAAATCGTCGTCACCGGTATCAACAAGCAGCAGGTCGGCCAGGTTGCCGCAGAAATCCGCGAATACCGCGGTCCTGAGCCTTACAAGGGCAAGGGCGTCAAGTATGCCGAAGAGCGGATCATCCGCAAAGAAGGCAAGAAGAAGTAAGGATCACGCGAAATGGCTAGCAGGAAAGAAGCACTTGCACGTCGTGCCAACCGCGTGCGCCGTCATCTCAAGTCGGTGGCCAATGGCCGTCCGCGCCTGTCGGTTCATCGCTCCTCGAAGAACATCTACGTTCAGGTCATCGACGATGTTGCAGGCAAGACGCTCGCGTCTGCCTCGACTCTCGATAAGGATCTGCGCGGTTCTCTGAAGACCGGTGCCGATACCGCAGCAGCTGCCCTCGTCGGCAAGCTCGTTGCAGAGCGCGCAACGAAGGCAGGCGTCAGCGAGGTCGTATTCGACCGTGGCGCCTTCATCTACCACGGCCGTATTAAGGCCCTGGCAGACGCAGCCCGCGAAGGCGGTCTGTCCTTCTAATAAAGTTTCCGGCCGGACGCTGCGAAGCGCCGGCCGGATCTCACCGGACCGCAAACGCTCCCTGATGGGAGGCTGATGCGGTCCTCGTTTTGTTTGCCCGTTGCACCCGGAAAAGAAAAAGGAAAAGGACAATGGCACAGGAAAGAAGAGGCTCGCGGGATGACCGTCAGAGCCGCGAAGAGCGCGATAGCGAATTCGTCGACAAGCTGGTCGCGATCAACCGCGTCGCCAAGGTCGTCAAGGGTGGCCGCCGTTTCGGTTTTGCCGCTCTCGTCGTCGTCGGTGACCAGAAGGGCCGCGTAGGCTTTGGTCACGGCAAGGCACGCGAAGTGCCGGAAGCGATCCGCAAGGCCACGGAAGCCGCCAAGCGCGAGCTGATCTTCGTGCCGCTGCGCGAAGGCCGTACGCTGCATCACGACGTTCACGGCCGCCACGGCGCCGGCAAGGTTCTGCTGCGCTCGGCCAAGGTCGGTACCGGTATCATCGCCGGTGGTCCGATGCGCGCCGTTTTCGAAACGCTCGGCGTTCACGACGTTGTCGCCAAGTCGACCGGTTCCTCGAACCCATACAACATGGTTCGCGCTACCTTCGACGCTCTGAAGCACCAGGTTCACCCGAAGGACATCGCAGCTCAGCGCGGCATCAAGTATGCTACGCTTCAGGCTCGCCGTGCCGCCTCCGGCAACGCCTCTGAAGAATAAGAGGAGTCTGACCCATGGCCAAGGCTACCAAGAAGACCGAAGCAAAGACGGTTACCGTCGAGCAGATCGGCAGCCCAATCCGCCGTCCTGACGTTCAGCAGCGCACGCTGATCGGTCTGGGCCTCAACAAGATGCACCGCCGCCGCACGCTGGAAGATACCCCTTCCGTCCGTGGCATGATCCGCGCTGTGCAGCATCTCGTTCGCATCGTCGACGAGAAGTAAGCAGGGGATACGATCATGAAACTGAACGAAATCAAGGACAACGAAGGTTCGACTCACAGCCGTAAGCGTCTCGGACGCGGTATCGGCTCGGGCTCGGGCAAGACCGGTGGTCGCGGCGTCAAGGGCCAGAAGTCCCGTTCGGGCGTTGCCATCAACGGCTTCGAAGGCGGTCAGATGCCAATCTACCGTCGTCTGCCGAAGCGCGGCTTCAACAACATCTTCAAGGCCGACTACGTTGTCGTGTCGCTTGAGCGCATCCAGGCTGCCGTCGATGCCGGCAAGCTCGACGCCAAGCAGACCGTTGACGCAGCTGCCCTGAAGGCTGCTGGCGTCATCCGCCGTGCCAAGGACGGCGTTCGCGTCCTGTCCGGCGGCGAACTCAAGGCCAAGGTCAAGATCGAAGTTGCAGGCGCTTCCAAGTCTGCTGTCGAGAAGATCGAAAAGGCTGGCGGTTCCATCACGCTTCTTTCTGCCGCAGCGGCAGAATAATAATCTTATGATATGTCGCCCGGGGTGCTTCACACCGGGCGATTTTGCTCCCATATTTGGGCCTCACAAAACCTGTATCGTTGCACCCCCGCGGCGTGCCGGTTTCCGACGAAATCAAGGGTGAGGCAATGGTTGCGCCAGCAATCCGTCCGAAGCCCGGCTTTTGAATATTGACATACCTTTTCCGGGTCCGGCCACTTCGCGAAGGGCTGGAATGGGTAGCGCGGAGAATCGCATGGCTTCTGCAGCGGAACAGTTGGCTTCCAATCTTAATTTTTCGACCTTCGCCAAAGCTGAGGATCTCAAGAAGCGCCTGTGGTTCACACTGGCAGCTCTCCTCGTCTATCGCCTGGGTACGCACATCCCGCTTCCGGGCCTGAACCCTGAAGCCTACGCCCAGGCCTTCCGCGGCCAGGCAGGCGGCATTCTCGGCCTCTTCAACATGTTCTCGGGCGGCGCCGTACAGCGCATGGCGATCTTCGCGCTCGGCATCATGCCCTACATCTCCGCTTCGATCATCGTGCAGCTCATGACCTCGGTCGTGCCGGCGCTCGAGAATCTGAAGAAGGAAGGCGAGCAGGGCCGCAAGATCATCAACCAGTACACCCGCTACGGCACGGTGCTGCTCGGCACGCTGCAGGCCTATGGTATTGCGGTCGGCCTCCAGAGCGGCAACGGTCTCGTTGTCGATCCGGGCTGGTTCTTCAAGATTTCGACCGTCATCACGCTGCTCGGCGGCACTATGTTCCTGATGTGGCTCGGTGAGCAGATCACCTCGCGCGGCATCGGCAACGGTATTTCGCTGATCATCTTCGCCGGTATCGCCGCAGGTCTTCCGACCGCACTGGCCGGTACCCTCGAGCTCGGCCGCACCGGCGCTCTGTCGACGACGCTGATTCTCGCCGTCATCCTGATCGCCATCGGTGTCATCGCCGTCATCGTCTTCGTGGAACGCGCCCAGCGCCGCCTTCTGATCCAGTATCCGAAGCGCCAGGTCGGCAACCGCATGTTCCAGGGCGACACGTCGCACCTGCCGCTGAAGCTCAACACCTCGGGCGTCATTCCGGCGATCTTCTCCTCGTCGCTGCTGCTGCTGCCGGCAACGCTCGCTGGCTTTGCCAACACCACGGCTCTGCCGTCCTGGGCGACGTCGATCGTAGCCGCGCTCGGCCACGGCCAGCCGCTCTACATGCTGCTCTACGGCGCGCTGATTGCCTTCTTCGCGTTCTTCTATACGGCCATCGTCTTCAATCCGAAGGACACGGCCGACAATCTCAAGAAGCATGGCGGCTTCATCCCGGGCATCCGTCCAGGTGAGCGTACCGCCGAATATATCGATTACGTCCTGACCCGAATCACGGTCATCGGCGCAATCTACCTCGTGTTCGTCTGCATCCTGCCCGAGATCCTGGTGTCGCAAACCGGCATCCCATTATCCCTCGGTGGGACTTCGCTTTTGATCGTGGTTAGCGTAACTCTTGATACGGTTGCGCAGATTCAGGGTCACCTGATTGCACAGCAGTACGAAGGCCTGATCAAGAAATCGAAGTTGCGTGGAGGAAAGAGGGGGCGATGAGACTCATACTTTTGGGGCCGCCGGGCGCGGGTAAGGGGACCCAGGCCCAGCGGATCGTGGAGAAGCACGGCATTCCGCAGCTCTCCACCGGTGACATGCTCCGTGCAGCCGTTCAGGCCGGCACGGAGGTAGGCAAGCGGGCAAAGGCTGTCATGGACGCCGGCAAGCTTGTTTCCGACGAGATCGTCAATGCCATCGTCTCCGAGCGTCTCGATGCTCCCGATTGTGCCAACGGCTTCATCCTCGACGGCTTCCCGCGCACGCTCGTGCAGGCGGATGCCACCGAGGTGATGCTGAAGGGCAAGGGGATCGAGCTCTCGGCCGTCATTGAGATTGAAGTCGACGACAAGATCCTCGCTGATCGCGTCTCCGGCCGTTACACCTGCGCCAACTGCGGTGCCGGCTATCACGACACCAACGTGAAGCCGAAGGTGGAGGGGGTCTGCGACCGCTGCGGTTCGACTCACTTCAAGCGCCGCCCGGACGATAACCGCGAGACCGTGGTGACCCGCCTGGCAGCCTACTACAAGGAAACGTCGCCGCTGATCGGCTATTACCATGCAAAGGGTAAGCTGAAGGTGGTGGATGGAATGGCGGATATCGATCACGTGACTGCGGAGATCGACGCCATTCTTTCGAAGCTCTAGGTCTTCGAAAATAAACTTGGCGGGAGCGGTTGCCTTTCAGCACTGATTCCGTTAAACACCGCGCCAACTCGCGACATTTGATGCGATCGGCGCGGATTTCCCAAGGAAGTCCGGGTTCGGTCGTTTTGACATGTACGAACCCCAAATATGAACGAGCGGCCCTACGGAGGGCGGCATAACGAAGCCCTCTTGCCGGATGGCAACAGGAATGCAAGGAGAACAGGCGTGGCACGTATCGCTGGCGTCAACATCCCGACTGCGAAGCGCGTGATTATCGCGTTGACCTACATTCACGGGATTGGTCCGAAGTTTGCTAAGGAAATCATGGAGAAGGTCGGTCTTCCGGCCGACAAGCGCGTCCATCAGCTGACGGACTCCGAAGTGCTCCAGATCCGCGAAACCATCGACCGCGATTATCAGGTAGAAGGTGATCTTCGTCGCGACACCGCGATGAACATCAAGCGCCTGATGGACCTCGGCTGCTACCGCGGCCTTCGTCATCGTCGCGGCCTTCCGGTCCGCGGTCAGCGCACGCACACCAATGCTCGCACCCGCAAGGGTCCGGCAAAGGCGATCGCTGGTAAGAAGAAGTAATTTCCGGGAAACCGGGAAGGGGAGGCTGGCGGTCCGCCGGCCTCTTTTGAGTTTGGAGCGGTGCCTGTCGGGTATCACTCCGGTGGAGCCGCTGGCATTACGGCGGTGACGATATCCAAGAAAGGGATAAGAATGGCCAAGGAAGCCGTACGCGTTCGCCGTCGCGAACGTAAAAACATCTCGTCGGGCGTGGCGCACGTCAACTCGACCTTCAACAACACGATGATCACCATCACCGACGCACAGGGCAACGCGATTGCCTGGTCGTCCGCTGGTGCCAAGGGCTTCAAGGGCTCGCGCAAGTCGACCCCGTTCGCTGCCCAGATCGCTGCTGAAGACTGCGCCAAGAAGGCTCAGGAACATGGCATGAAGTCGCTGGAAGTCGAAGTTTGCGGCCCGGGTTCCGGCCGTGAATCCGCTCTGCGCGCGCTCCAGGCTGCCGGTTTCATGATCACGTCCATCCGCGACGTGACCCCGATCCCGCACAATGGCTGCCGTCCGCGCAAGAAGCGCCGCGTCTGATCATCGCCACTCACAACGCCGGTGAGCGCAGTCGCGCTCCCGGCGCTTCTCAAGCTCGGTTGCCACGATTGGATGGTGGCAACGAACGGAAGGCAAAGATATGATTCAGAAGAACTGGCAGGAACTGATCAAGCCGAACAAGGTCGAGTTCTCTTCGAGCTCGCGCACCAAGGCGACGCTCGTAGCAGAGCCGCTGGAGCGCGGTTTCGGCCTCACCCTCGGCAACGCGCTTCGCCGCGTTCTGCTCTCCTCGCTGCGCGGTGCTGCAGTGACGGCAGTGCAGATCGATGGCGTGCTGCATGAATTCTCCTCGATCCCGGGCGTCCGCGAAGACGTTACGGACATCGTGCTCAACATCAAGGAAATCGCCATCAAGATGGATGGCGACGACGCAAAGCGTATGGTCGTGCGCAAGCAGGGCCCGGGCGTTGTAACGGCTGGCGACATCCAGACGGTCGGCGATATCGAAATCCTCAACCCCGAGCATGTGATCTGCACGCTCGACGAGGGCGCCGAAATCCGTATGGAATTCACCGTCAACAACGGCAAGGGCTACGTTCCGGCCGAACGCAATCGTGCGGAAGATGCTCCGATCGGTCTCATCCCGGTCGACAGCCTGTATTCGCCGGTCAAGAAGGTGTCCTACAAGGTTGAAAATACCCGCGAAGGACAGGTTCTCGACTACGACAAGCTGAACATGACCATCGAAACCGATGGCTCGATCTCCGGTGAAGACGCAGTCGCTTTCGCGGCTCGCATCCTCCAGGATCAGCTTGGCGTGTTCGTCAACTTCGACGAGCCGCAGAAGGAAACCGAGGAAGAAGCCGTCACCGAACTGGCTTTCAACCCGGCGCTCCTGAAGAAGGTAGACGAACTCGAACTGTCCGTTCGCTCGGCAAACTGCCTGAAGAACGACAATATCGTCTACATCGGCGACCTCATTCAGAAGACCGAAGCAGAAATGCTCCGCACCCCGAACTTTGGTCGCAAGTCGCTGAACGAAATCAAGGAAGTTCTCGCTTCCATGGGCCTGCACCTCGGCATGGAAGTGCCGGCGTGGCCGCCCGAGAACATCGAAGATCTCGCAAAGCGTTACGAAGACCAGTATTAAGAACCAAAAAGGCAGGCTCTGAGGCTGCCTTTCCCAGTCAAACAGCAGGCAGATCGCCTGTATGTGCCAGGAAACGGCAGGCCCGCTAGAAGCGAAGAGCCCTGCATCAAAGGAGAATAGCAATGCGCCACGCAAAAGCCGGCCGCAAGCTGAATAGAACTGCCAGCCACCGCAAGGCAATGTTTGCCAACATGGCGGCTTCGCTCATCCTGCATGAGCAGATCGTGACCACCCTGCCGAAGGCAAAGGAAATCCGTCCGATCGTTGAAAAGCTCGTCACCCTCGGCAAGCGCGGCGACCTGCACGCTCGCCGTCAGGCGATCTCGCAGATCCGCGACACCGCCGTCGTTTCGAAACTGTTCGACGCGATTGCTACGCGCTACGCCACCCGCAACGGCGGCTACCTGCGTATCATGAAGGCAGGCTTCCGCCAGGGCGACAACGCCGCTCTCGCCGTCGTCGAATTCGTTGATCGCGACACCTCTGCCAAGGGCGCAGCCGACAAGGCCCGCGTCGAAGCAGAAGCTGCTGCTGCAGAAGCCGCATAAGTCATTCCGGTTTTCCGGAAACAAAACAGCCGGGCTGCAAAGCCCGGCTGTTTTCGTTTGTGGTGGCGGGCTGCATTCAGTTCTGCAGATATTGCTGCAGGAAGTCTTTCACCCGCGCGAAGGACTGTTCGGCGGCGGGGGCATCGTATTCCTCCCTATGGCCGAGCATCATCTTCGGCGTTGCGACATCGGGTGCATCGAATGCGTGATAGGCACCAGGATAGACATCGAGTTCGATGGGAGGGCCTTTGCCGCTGAGATGTGAAATCCTCTGCCGGCAGCGTTCGACCGGGCTCCAATCGTCGACATCGCCGTTCAGGATCAAGGTCGGTACCGTCGCATCGCCGGCATGAGGTGCGCAGTCCGGGTAGTAGCCGACCGCTGCCTTGAATTTACGGTCCATAAGCTGTTCGTTGCCCTCGACTTTCGTGGCCTCCAGCGCCGCGATCCCACCAGCGGAAAACCCCAGCAGCGCGACATGCCCGGCATCGACGAACGGCAAAGTGGCCAGATAATCGAGCGCGCCATAGGCATCGAAGACACGATCCGGCAGATAGCGTTGACAGGTGTTGTCGATATTGCGGGTCGTGAAGCTGTCGACGACAAGGACGGCGTAGCCCCATGAGGTCAGTCGCTGTGGCCAATAGGTCCTAGTGTTCGGATGGATGCCGCCGCAGCCATGCATGACGACGACGGCCGGAAATGGACCGTCTCCCGGCGGCCGGCTTAGATGGCCCAGCAAGTGCGTGGCCTGGGATTGCGGAAGACTGATGCCTTCGTCTTTTATCTTGCGGGCGAGGAACGGGCTTGGCTTAACGGCGGCACTGTCAAATCGCACCAACTGGTCCGCCTGAGCCGTCAGACCAGGCGGTACGGCGGCCAGTAGCCAAAATCCGAAAGCAAGCGCTGCAGTTTTCATGGGGCGGTCCCGCGCGCGATAGCGGCCATTCAAACACTATCCTTCACGGATATTGATTTAGGCGCTGAACTATCGGCGTCCATAGGCTTCGGACCTGCCGAATTGCCACAGCTTTCCATGCAGAGTCGGGGCTTGCTTCGCCGCTAGCTCACAGTCGCTGCAGTCCGCCCTCTCTGGCGCCCTTGTGTCGCCCGTTTCCGGCTCCTGGCGATCGGCCGCCAGGACCGGTAGAGGATCAGCAGGATGATCAGGCCGACATAGATATATTGCTCGAGGTCGAGGATCTTGGTTGAAAGCGCGAAGTGCAAGGCACCCGCGGCGGCGATGATGTAGATCAGCCTGTGCAGCCAGATCCATTTCATGCCCATCTTGCGGATCGAGAAATTGTTAGATGTAACGGCGAGCGGTACGAGCAGGGCGAGCCCCGCCATGCCGAACATGATGAAGGGCCGCTTCAAGACGTCATCCAGAACCGCGGACAGATCCAGCGCCTGGTCGAGCACTATGTAAACGGTGAAATGCATCAGCGCGTAATAGAAGGTCAGCAGTCCCAGTGCGCGGCGGTATCGCAGGTAGTTCCAGCCGAACAGATCGCGCGCCGGCGAGACCGCCAGCGTCAGGATCAGGAAGCGGATCGTCCAGAGGCCGAGGAAGAGTTCGAAGGTCTTGACCGGGTCGGCGCCCAGCTGGTCGCTGGCGCCGAGATAGAAGGTCCAGACGGCGGGCAGCAGGCCGATGGCGTAGAGCGCCCAGACGGAGGCAGGCTGCCAGCGCTTCGGCAGACTGAACGACAGACCCGCCATCAGAAATTCGCCCTCAGATCCATGCCGGAATAGAGGCTGGCGACCTCGTCGGCATAGCCGTTGAAGGGCAGCGTCGGATGGCGGCTGGCGCCGAAGAAGCCGCTCTCGCCGATCCGCCGTTCGGTGGCTTGGCTCCATCGCGGGTGATCCACGGCCGGGTTCACATTGGCATAGAAGCCGTATTCCTGGGCGTTGGTGACCTGCCAGGTGTTCTTCGGCTGCTGGTCGGTGAGCGTGATGCGGACGATCGACTTGATGCCCTTGAAGCCATATTTCCAGGGAACCACGAGGCGGATCGGCGCGCCGTTCTGGTTCGGCAGCGTTTCGCCATAGAGGCCGACGGCGAGCAGCGTCAGCGGGTTCATCGCCTCATCGAGGCGAAGGCCTTCGACATAGGGCCATTCGAGCGACTGGAAAATGCCCTTCTGTCCCGGCATCTCTTCAGGACGAACGACGGTTTCGAAGGCCACGTATTTGGCGCTTCCTTGCGGCTCGACCTTGTTCAGCAGAGCAGCCAGCGGAAAACCGTCCCAGGGGATGACCATCGACCACGCCTCGACACAGCGCATCCGGTAGGTGCGGCTTTCGATCGGGAACTCCTTCATCAGCGCGTCGAGATCGAAGGTGCCGGGCTTGTTGACCATGCCATCGACCTTGACGGTCCAGGGCAGGGGCTTGAAGTCACCCGAGAGTGCTGCGGGATCGCCCTTGTCCAGGCCGAATTCATAGAAATTGTTGTAGGTCGTGATGTCCTTCAGCGGCGTCGTCTTCTCATCGACCGTATATTTGCTGTCGACGGCGTTGAGCGCTGCGGCACTCGCCTTTCCGGCGCCGTAGAGCGCCATGGCGCCGAGCGTCGCAGCGCCGAGAAACTCGCGGCGGCGCAGGTAGACCTGATGCGGGGTGATCTCCGACGAGCGGATTTTCGGGGGGCGGTAGGTCGGCATTTCAAACCTCCTGGGCTGGGGGCGGCCCAAATATCTCTTTAAACGCATGATGGGCGTTTTCAGATTAGTGTCTAGGCCTTGAACCAGCCTGACGGAAAGCCAATTTTTTGTGTTCGGATGTGAAGGAATAGCCTGTAACAAAAGGCTCCCTCGCTCCGTATATGCCCGATAGACGCCTTGGTGCGCCGTACCGGATTTGCCCTTGCCGGTAGTGACAGGCCCTGCCGATTGGATTAGGACAATTCCAAAATACGGCGATCGTCGGCCAGCAAACAGCTTTGCCGCCCTATATCGCAGATAAATCCGGCACTTTGAGGAACACACCGATGCCAGCCTATCGTTCGAGAACCACGACCCACGGCCGCAACATGGCGGGCGCGCGCGGCCTTTGGCGCGCCACGGGGATGAAGGACAGCGATTTCGGCAAGCCGATCATTGCGGTGGTGAACTCCTTCACCCAGTTCGTTCCCGGCCACGTCCACCTGAAGGACCTCGGCCAGCTGGTTGCCCGCGAAATCGAGGCGGCCGGTGGCGTCGCCAAGGAATTCAACACCATCGCCGTCGATGATGGCATCGCCATGGGCCATGACGGCATGCTCTATTCGCTGCCGTCGCGCGAGCTGATCGCCGACAGCGTCGAATACATGGTCAACGCGCATTGCGCCGACGCCATGGTCTGCATCTCCAATTGCGACAAGATCACCCCCGGCATGCTGATGGCGTCGCTGCGCCTCAACATCCCGACGATCTTCGTCTCCGGCGGCCCGATGGAAGCCGGCAAGGTCGTGCTAAACGGCAAGACCCACGCGCTCGACCTCGTCGACGCCATGGTCGCAGCTGCCGACGACAAGGTTTCCGACGAAGACGTCAAGGTCATCGAACGCTCGGCCTGTCCGACCTGCGGTTCGTGCTCCGGCATGTTTACCGCCAATTCGATGAACTGCCTGACGGAAGCGCTCGGCCTGTCGCTGCCCGGCAACGGCTCGACACTCGCCACCCATTCGGACCGCAAGGAACTCTTCCTCGAAGCCGGCCGCCGCGTCGTGGCACTCGCCAAGCGTTACTACGAGCAGGACGATGCCACGGCACTGCCGCGCACCATCGCCAGCAAGGGCGCTTTCGAAAACGCCATGGCGCTGGATATCGCCATGGGCGGATCGACCAACACCGTTCTGCACATCCTGGCGGCTGCCCATGAGGGCGACATCGACTTCACCATGGAAGACATCGACCGCCTGTCGCGCCGTGTGCCCTGCCTGTCGAAGGTCGCGCCGGCGAAATCCGACGTCCACATGGAAGATGTCCACCGCGCCGGCGGCATCATGGCGATCCTCGGCGAGCTGAACCGCGCCGGCCTGATCAACGCAGGCCTGCCGACCGTCCATGCCCCAACGCTTGGCGATGCGCTGGCCGAGTGGGACATCTCGGTCACCGACAATCCGGCCGCCCTGAAGCTCTTCAGCGCAGCCCCCGGCGGCGTGCCGACGCAGGTTGCCTTCAGCCAGAGCGCCCGCTGGGACGAACTCGATCTCGACCGTGAGAAGGGCGTCATCCGCGACGCCCAGCACCCGTTCTCCAAGGATGGCGGCCTTGCCGTTCTGAAGGGCAATCTGGCGCTCGACGGCTGCATCGTGAAGACCGCAGGCGTCGATGAATCGATCCTGAAATTCTCCGGCCCGGCGAAGGTCTATGAAAGCCAGGATGCCGCGGTAAAGGCCATTCTCGGCAACGAAGTGGTTGCCGGCGATGTCGTCGTCATCCGCTACGAAGGACCGAAGGGCGGACCGGGCATGCAGGAAATGCTCTATCCGACCAGCTATCTGAAGTCGAAGGGCCTCGGCAAGGCCTGCGCGCTGATCACCGACGGCCGCTTCTCGGGCGGTACCTCGGGTCTGTCGATCGGCCACGCCTCGCCGGAAGCCGCAAATGGCGGCACCATCGGCCTCGTGCAGCCGGGCGACATGATCGATATCGACATCCCGAACCGCACGATCAGCCTGCGCGTCAGCGATGCCGAGCTGGCAACACGCCGCGCCGAGCAGGAAGCCAAGGGCTGGCGCCCGGCTGAAGTCCGCAAGCGCAATGTGACCACGGCTCTGAAGGCCTATGCGGCCTTCGCAACCAGCGCCGATCGCGGTGCGGTTCGCATTCTGCCTGAGTAACGCGATCCGGTTTTAGTTGAACGTGAGAGCAGCTGATTAAGAGTCAGCTGCTCTTTTCTTTTTCAGAGATGCCGTATTTCGGCAGGCGTGTTCCACCAGCTGTTATTGCGGCCGTCGAAATGCTGCAGCGGAGCCTCTGCAAGTTCCGACGGATCGACGTCATCGAGGCAGGCGAGATTGATCGAGACGTAGTCGCCGCCGACCTCTGCGACATAGCCGTGGCCATAGGGTGCCACGCCGCAGGTGGTGCAGAAGCGGTGATGCCCGGACATGCTGCCGAACTGGTAGTCGCCGATGCCTGCCTCCTCACAGGTCAGCCTGAAATCCTCCGGCTTGATGTTGGTGCCCCAGTAGCGGCGCTTCCAGCAGATCGTGCAGTTGCATTTCCCCGTACCGGCCTGCAGGTCGATATCGGCCTCGTAGCTGATCCGGCCGCAATGGCAACTTCCGTGATAGGTCTTCTTCATCGCCTCTCTCCCTTGCTATTTCAAATCTAATATGACAATATATTGTCATTATTGAAAATGGACAACATATTGTCAATATGAAATCGAAACGAACAGCCGAGGGCGATGCGTTCGCAGAGTTCTCGATCGCGGTATTGCGGCTTGCGGGACATCTGCAGGCGGAAGGCGACACGCTCGCCAGGCCAGCGGGCCAGACCAGCGCCCGCTGGCAAGTCTTGGCCGCAGCCGACCATGCGCCGATGTCGGTAGCCGATACAGCCCGCGCCTTGGGTCTGGCGAGGCAGGGCGTGCAGCGTGTTGCCGATCTTCTCGAAGGCGAGGGCCTGATCGCCTATCGCGACAACCCCGCGCACCAGCGGGCGAAACTCATGGAGTTGACCGAGGCGGGCAGAGTGACCCTCAGCGACATACAAGGACGCCAGGCGAAATGGGCGGATCGGCATGGCGGTGAGTTTGGCGAGCAGCGCTTGCGCGAGGCGACTGGGGTTATTGCTGAGGTGCTTGCATCGCTGAGCGGCAAGCAGCAGGCCTAGGCTGCTTGCTTCGGATGGCCACGCATTGCTATCGGTAAGGAACTTCCTTACATTCATCGAGAGGTGAGCAATGATCACAAGCAAGATAACGAGCAAAGCACAGACAACCATTCCGCAGGCTGTGCGTTCTGCACTGCGCCTTCGGGAAGGCGATTCCATTGTCTATACGCTCGAGGATGAAAACCGTGTCGTGATATCGCGCGCAGCTGAGCCGCTTGCCGACGATCCGTTCGCGACCTTCTCCGAGTGGGACAGCGAAGCTGACCGGAAGGCCTATGCCGATCTTTGAGCAGGGCGACATCGTAAGGGTGCCTTTCCCTTACACCGACCGCGACACGCGCCAGCGCCGCCCGGCGCTGGTCGTTTCGGCTGGCACCCTCGGAGAGAACGAGGCGTTGGTGTGGGCCGTGATGATCACCTCAGCAGAAAACCGCCCGTGGGTTGGAGACGTCGCGATCGACGATCATCATGCCGCCGGCCTGCCAGCGCCGTCTGTCGTCCGTCCGGCCAAGATTGCGACTGTCGAGACGGGACAGATCGACAGGATCGGCCGGTTGCCCGATGCGACGCTCTCGGCTGTCATGTCTACAATCCGAGCCCATATTGGCAGCTGATGACTAAAGCGGCCTGTTGATATTCTTATACGTCTCGCCAAGCTGCTTCAGCCGCTCGTCATAGACCGCCTTGATGCAGGCCGCGTCCGCCTGGCATTCCTGGCGCTTCTTCAGCCAGGCGGTCTGCTCGTCCTGCAGCGTGCCACGCGAGCCCATGGCGAGCAGGCCGGATAGCAGGTCGAAGGTGGTGACCATCTTCACATCTGCGTCGTTGAGCGCCCGGTTGTCGCAGATCGCCTTCTCGTCGGGCTTCAGTTCCTTGGCATCGCAGTCGAAGCTTGCGGCATGGGCGAGCGGTGCGAAGATCGGGAAGAGGATGAAGGCGAGGGCGATAGCGGTGGCTTTCATGCAGTGGATTCCTGTTTGCGGTTACGGCGCTCAGAGGAACGCCCGGATCAGGAAGATGATGCAGCAAGCCCAGACGGCAAGGATGAAGATCAATCCGGTGCGGCTGACCGGGCGTTCCGCACGCTCTGTCGCCTGCGCCCGAAGTTCGGCCATCAGTGGCGGCGGGATGAGCCGCACCGCCAGCAGAATGCCGAGCGGCACGATGATGATGTCGTCGAGATAGCCAAGAACAGGGATGAAATCCGGGATGAGGTCGACCGGCGACAGCGCATAGGCGGCGACCGCGCTGGCAACGGCTTTGGCATGCCAGGGGACGCGCGGATCGCGTGCTGCGAGCCACAGAGCGACAATGTCACGCTTGAGTGACTTGGCCCATGTTTTCGCTTGGCTTATCAGGCTCATATGCGCATTTCCTGAATCAATGTGGCAGGCTCCTCAATTGCTTTTTCGCGTGCTCGCTTCTTCCATGCTTCCGCCCTCTTTCCTTTCTAGCGTCCGGCGTTACAACACTGATCCTTGTAGCATTTCAGAAGGAAATACGATGCTAGGCCTGTCGAAACGTTCGTTTGTCCCGCTCTTTGCGCTCGCCGTGCTCCTGCCGCTTGGCGTTCACGCAGAGGACGCGAAAGCCGTGCCGCAGAGCCAGATGCAAATGCAGCTGTCCTTCGCGCCGCTGGTCAAGCAGACGTCAGGCGCCGTCGTCAATGTCTATGCCGAGAAGACCGTTCAGCGGCAGTCACCTTTCGCCGGCGATCCCTTCTTCGAGCAGTTCTTCGGCCAGCAGATGCCGAACCGCTCCGAGAAGCAGTCCTCGCTTGGCTCCGGCGTCATCGTCGAGGCAAACGGCACCGTCGTCACCAACAACCATGTCATCGAAGGTGCTGACGACATCAAGGTAGCGCTGTCGGACGGGCGCGAGTTTCCCTGCAAGGTGGTACTGCGCGATGACCGCCTCGATCTCGCCGTCCTGAAGATCGAGACCAAGGCCAATTTCCCGACGCTGCCAATCGGCAACTCCGATGCGGTCGAAGTCGGCGATCTCGTTCTGGCGATCGGCAATCCGTTCGGCGTCGGCCAGACGGTGACCTCAGGCATCGTCTCGGCGCTCGCCCGCAACCAGGTGGTCAAGAACGAGTTCGGCTTCTTCATCCAGACCGATGCCTCGATCAACCCCGGCAATTCCGGCGGCGCGCTGATGAACATGAAGGGTGAGCTGATCGGCATCAACACCGCGATCTTCTCGCGCGGCGGCGGTTCCAACGGCATCGGCTTTGCTATCCCGGCCAATCTCGTCAAGGTCTTCCTGACCTCGGCCGATGCCGGCGTGAAATCCTTCGAGCGGCCCTATGTCGGCGCCACCTTCGATGCCGTGACGTCAGAGGTCGCCGAGGCGCTCGGCCTGGACAAGGCCCGTGGCGCGCTGATCGTCAAGGTCACCGATGGCAGCCCGGCGCAGAAGGCCGGTCTCAAAGCCGGTGAGATCGTCACTGCCGTCAACGGTATTCCCGTCGAGCATCCCGATGCGCTTCTCTACCGCCTGACAACGGCCGGCCTCGGCAACACCGTCAAGCTTGGCGTCGTCGAAAACGGCGGCGAGCAGGAAGTGGCTCTGAAGCTCGATCGCGCCCCTGAAACCTCGCCGCGCGACCAGCGCACCATTGGCGGCCGCACGCCCTTTACCGGCACCGTCGTCGAAAACCTGTCGCCGCGCGTCGCCGACGAGCTGCGTATGCCGACGGAATCATCAGGCGTCGTCGTTTCCGAGGTCAAGGAAGACTCTCCGGCCGCCCGTCTCGGGTTCGAGCCGAAGGACATCATCGTCGCCATCAACGGCACGCCGGTGCAGACGACCGAGCAATTGTCGCAGATCGCTGCCGACGATGCGGGCCTCTGGCGTGTCGAGATCGAGCGTGACGGCCAGCGGATCAGGCAGTTCTTCCGATGAGCAATGATCTGTTCGCCCCACGCGTTCCAGACGAGGTCGCCAACCGGCGGCCTCTTGCCGATCGTCTGCGGCCGCAGACGCTCTCGGAGGTTGCCGGTCAGGAACATCTGACCGGTGAGGACGGCGTTCTCAGGCGGATGATCGAAAGCGGGTCGCTGGGGTCGATGATCTTCTGGGGACCGCCCGGCACCGGCAAGACCACAGTGGCCCGGCTTCTCTCCGGCGAGGCGGGGCTGGCCTTCGAACAGATTTCGGCGATCTTCTCCGGCGTCGCCGATCTGAAGAAGGTATTCGAAACCGCGCGGCTGCGGCGGATGGATGGACGCCAGACGCTGCTCTTCGT
Source organism: Rhizobium sp. 10N427 (assembly GCF_056394605.1). Taxonomy (NCBI): domain Bacteria; kingdom Pseudomonadati; phylum Pseudomonadota; class Alphaproteobacteria; order Hyphomicrobiales; family Rhizobiaceae; genus Rhizobium; species Rhizobium sp. 10N427. The sequence continues at coordinate 46,131 of NZ_JBFTID010000028.1, forward strand.
CGATGAGATCCATCGCTTCAACCGGGCGCAGCAGGACAGCTTCCTGCCGGTCATGGAAGACGGCACGGTCATTCTCGTCGGCGCCACCACGGAAAACCCGTCCTTCGAACTCAACGCCGCTCTCTTGTCGCGTGCCCGCGTCCTGACCTTCAAGTCGCATGGCGAGGAGAGCCTCAGCGAACTGCTGACGCGCGCTGAGGCCGTCGAGCAGAAGCCGCTGCCGCTGACCGATGACGCGCGGGCAAGCCTGCTGCGCATGGCAGACGGCGATGGCCGGGCGATCCTGACGCTGGCCGAGGAGGTCTGGCGTGCGGCAAGGCCGGGCGAGCTCTTCGATACCGAGGGACTGACGCGCATCGTCCAGCGCCGGGCGCCGGTCTACGACAAGGCGCAGGACGGCCACTACAATCTGATTTCGGCGCTTCACAAATCTGTTCGCGGCTCCGATCCCGATGCAGCGCTCTACTATCTGGCGCGCATGTTCGATGCCGGCGAGGATCCGCTCTATCTCGGACGAAGGCTGGTGAGGATGGCCGTGGAGGATATCGGCCTTGCCGATCCGCAGGCGCTGGTCATCTGCAACGCTGCCAAGGACGCCTACGATTACCTCGGTTCCCCGGAGGGCGAACTGGCGTTGGCGCAGGCTTGCGTCTATCTGGCAACGGCACCGAAATCCAACGCCGTCTATACCGCCTTCAAGGCTGCGACTATGGCCGCCAAGCAAAACGGCTCGCTGCTGCCGCCGAAGCACATCCTGAATGCGCCGACCAAACTGATGAAGGATGAGGGCTACAACGACGGCTATCGCTACGACCACGATGAGCCAGACGCCTTTTCGGGTCAGGACTACTTTCCGGAAAAGATGGGCCGCAAGAACTTCTACGATCCGCCGGAGCGCGGCTTCGAGCGCGAGATCCGCAAACGGCTGGAATGGTGGTCCAAGCTCCGCAAAGAGCGCAATCCGCGCTGAACCAGCCGGGTGGCGGCTTTACGAAGCCTTCTTCTGAGCGCCAGGCGCCGCGATCACCTTGACGGCGGATTCCGCCAGCCCGTGATGGCCTTCCATATCGACGATCAGGTGCCAGTGGCCGCTGTCGGGGATCACCATCTTGACCGGTGATTTCTTGGCGACGCCGCCGATATATTTGAAATCGAGAACTTCGGTGAAGCGCTGGAATTGCGGCGCCGTCATCAGGCGGACATTGTTGACCGCATTCAGCGCCACCTCGACGATCGTTCCGGCGCGCTGTTCGTGAAGGTCGTAGTGCTTGAAGCGGAAATTCGGCTTGGTCATCGGTCTCAAAAACTGGCTGCTGTCCGACGGCAATCTTAGTCTGTGCCAGTTAAAGAAAAGTTTGGCAGCCTGTGCGGGAAGGCTCCCGTCTTGGCACAACGGGAGCCTGCGTCCTCAATGCAGCCGGGGCTCTGTCGCGTCGAAGACGCTGAGTTCCGTCACAATCCCGTCTGCAGCACGGTAGATCTCGGCGGGGTTGTGATTGCACTCAGCGGCAGCGAAATGAAGGGCGGCGGCCTCGTTGATGAAGAGGCCGCCGACCAGCCCGTCGCGGTCGGCAACGATCCACTGTCCGCGCCTGTTCCTGCCGATGGTGAAGCGGGCCGGCGCGGTGTTGCGTTGAAGCGGATCGGCGGACGCGCCGGAAGAAAGACGTGACATCGATATGTCCTTTCGAGATGTCTGGCTTACCGTCCAAATCTATGAAGAGACGGATTGCCTTTCCATTCGGCGCCGTGGCCGAATGTATAAGATTGTCATAGGGATAATGCGCGTTTCGGCGTGGCGGCGAAGGGCATCAGCGCCGCGGCGACCGCCTCTCTTGCTGCGTCGTCGGCGGCAACGAGCGGCGGGCGCACGTCTGCGCAAATGCCCGGATAGGCACTCAGCGCATATTTGATGCAGGCAGGGTCGTCGCCGATGGCATCGATCAGCGCCGTCATGCGATCGGCAAGCGTGAGCGCCGCAGGCAGGTTGCCGCAGGCCGCGGCATGCTGAAGCGAGGTCACGAGTTTCGGAAGCACATTGCCGACAGGCGCAATCACGCCGTCGCCGCCACAGGCAAGAAAGGCCGGAGCGCCGAGCGCATTGCCCGTGAAGAGATGAAGGCGATCTCGGTAGCAGGCGAGCGTTGCCATATCGCCCTCGATGTCGAGCAGGCCGAAGATCGTGCCATCGGCAGAAAGCACGTCGAGCGTCGATGGCAGAAGGAGCGAGGCCGTCCGCGCGGGATCGTTGACGATGATCAGCGGCAGGTTGGTGGCTGCTGCCAGTTCGCCAAAGTGATGCAGAATGCCTTTCTGCCCCGGCTTCGAATAGTAGGGGACGGTGACCAGCGCCGCGCTGGCGCCGAGCGCTTCGGCCCGTTGCGTCGCCTCGATGGTCTGCGCCGTGCAGTTGGTGCCGGTCGCGGCAAGAACGGGAATGCGGTCATCGGCAACGCGCAGCACCGTCGAGAGAGCCGTTTCACGCTCGGCCTGCGAAAGCGCCGGGCCTTCGCCGGTGACGGTTCCAACCGCAAGCGCGCCAATGCCGCTGGCGATCTGCCATTCGGCCAGCATCTCGAGTGCCTTGATGTCCAGCGCGCCGTGGCGGAAAGGGGTGACAAGCGGGGTGATGGCGCCGGAAAGGCGCAGCGAGAGATTGGATCGCATCCAGGGGCTCAGATCCAGCTGACGATCACATAGAGTTCGACGCAGGCAAGAATGACGCCGAACAGCATCAGCACCTGGGCCGTGCGCCGTTCACGCATGGCGTGGGCCTTGACGGCTCGGCGCGGCCGGTCGCGAAGCGGATTGGCAGGCATGACGTTGCGCATGGGATTACCTCTGCATTCTCCGCAGAAGTTACGGCTGCCAGGCGTAGGAAATCCATTCCGGGCAGCCGCGTGTCATATATGAAAAGAATAAATGGCACAGGTCAGAAGCCATGCGGCTAAATCGGAGGTCCGCGCTAGATTGTGCGTCTGTTCTCGATATCGAGCTGCGAGGTCAGCGCAAGCACCACTTCGGACACCGGCGTCGGAACTGCCGCAAGGCGGCCCAGAGACACGACCATGCCGCTCAGCGGCACGATCTCCAGCGCCTTGCCGGCGAGAAGATCCTGCAGCATCGAGGTTCTGACGGCGCCGATATGGCGCGATTGCTCGAGACGTTCCTCGATGGTGATCGAGAATGTGGCGCCGAGCGCGGTTCCAACGGCACGAACCTCGTTCATGATCTTGCCGACCATGCCGTAAAGCGCCGGGTCGGCCATGATATCGGTCATCAGGGCGCGCGTGAGTGCGCTCAGCGGATTGAAGGCGGCGTTGCCGGTCAGCTTGTTCCAGATGTCGTCGCGAATGCGTGGGGTTGTGGAGACATTCAGCCCGGCGCCCGTCAGCAGGCTCTTGATGCCTTCAAGATCGGCGCTCATTTCGCCGGAGGGTTCGCCAAGGATGTAGCGGCCATTGTTCGACAGCTGGATTTCGCCCGGCCTGACGACCTCGGCGCCCTGCATCGCCACGCAGCCGATGACGCGCTCCGGGCCGATCAGCCGCCACAGCCGCCCGGCCGGGTCGAGTTCCTCGAACTGCAGTTCGGCATGCGGGCTCTGGCTGTCGCGGTGGAAGTACCACCAGGGAATGCCGTTGAGGATCATCATCACCCGCGTTCCCTGCTTGAGGAGCATGGCGATCCCTTCGGCGGCATCGCCGAGCTGGTGCCCCTTGAGGCCGGTAATGATCAGATCCTGCGGGGGCAGGGTGGAGGGATCGTCCGTAACAGTGATCTGCACCGTAATCGGTGTTTCGCTGCCGGCCTCGAACAGCCGCAAGCCGTTTTCGCGGATGCTTTTGAGATGTGCGCCACGCGCCACCGCCGAAACGGTCACGCCGCTATCCGTAGACGCCAGCTTAGCCGCGATAGCGCCGCCAAGCGCACCGGCGCCGTAAACGCAGATCGATTTGAAGGACATTGAGGGAGGTCTCCGCGAAGATGTAATCGTCGCGTTAGACTTAGGTCATTCGCACGCGATGGCGAATGACAATTTTTCACGAGCGCCCAAATTAGTGCGCAGTTGCGCCGTCGACGAGTTCGGTGCGGCGCAGCTCATCGATTGCTGCGACAGCATCCTCGGCCGACCAGCCGGCGCGCAACGCAGCAGCCACCATCTTGATCTCGACTTCCTGTTCCAGCGCCAGGAACAGCGGCTCCAGCGCTTCCTGAACAGTAAGCGTATGCTCGTGGGGTGGGGCGACGGTCTGGCGTGCGGCAATGCTAGGCATCTCAGCGGTACTCCTCTCCGTTGGCAATGATGATGATAAAGATGACATGAATCCGTCATAATGCGCAGCGGTGAAAAAGGTTCCGAATTTTCTTTCGGAGCGGCTGCATCTTGTTCTTTCGCCCCGCCTCTGCCTTCTTGCGCCTTTAGCCTTACACTCGATTCGCTGTTCCGCACGAGGGCGGGGCATGAGTGAGGCATCAAAGGAGAATACGATGAGCGACGCCAAGAGCGGCATTTCGGGACTGCGGCCGCGTATCACTGTCATCGGCGTCGGCGGCGGTGGCGGCAATGCGATCAACAACATGATCGCAGAAAATCTTGAGGGTGTCGATTTCATCGCCGCCAATACCGATGCCCAGGTGCTCGCCACCTCCAAGGCCTCGCGCCGCATCCAGCTTGGTGCGCATGTCACCGAAGGCCTTGGCGCGGGCTCGCTGCCTGAGGTCGGCCATGCGGCTGCCGAGGAATCGATCGACGAGATCATGGACCATCTGGCCGGCTCCCACATGTGCTTCGTCACCGCCGGCATGGGTGGCGGCACCGGTACGGGCGCCGCACCGGTCATCGCCCACGCGGCACGCCAGGCAGGCATCTTGACCGTCGGCGTCGTCACCAAGCCCTTCACGTTCGAAGGCAACCGCCGCATGCGCACGGCCGATGTCGGCATCGAGGCGCTGCGCCAGGCAGCCGACACAGTCATCGTTATCCCGAACCAGAACCTGTTCCGCATTGCCGATGCCAAGACGACTTTTGCCGACGCCTTCATGACCGCCGACCGCGTTCTCTACGCCGGCGTCGGCTGCATCACCGATCTGATCGTCAAGGAAGGCCTGATCAATCTCGACTTCGCCGACGTCAAGTCGGTCATGCGCGGCATGGGCCGGGCGATGATGGGCACAGGCGAAGCGGCAGGCGAAGGCCGTGCCATGAAGGCTGCAGAAGCGGCAATCGCCAACCCGCTGCTTGACGACATCTCGATGAAGGGCGCCAAGGGCGTGCTGATCTCGATCTCCGGCGGTTCCGACATGACGCTGTTCGAAGTCGACGAAGCGGCAAGCCGCATCCGCGACGAAGTTCAGGACGATGCCGATATCGTCGTCGGCGCGATCTTCGACCGCAATCTCGACGGCAAGTTCCGTGTCGCAGTCGTCGCAACCGGCCTCGATGGCAATGGCGCGCCAGCAGCTCCGGGCCACGCTGTGCAGCAGGCTCCGATCCGCACCCTGCAGTAAGTCACCGCCCAGTGATCAGCTGGTTGTCGCCAACCGGCTGATCACCACATCCATGAAGGCCCTCAGCCTCGGCAGTCGCTTCAGATCGCGATGATAGCCGAGGAATGTATCGCGCCCCGGCGGCGCCTCCGGAACGTCGACGCGTTCCAAGCCTTCAAAACAGTCGCCGAGCGGCCGCGGCAGAACGGCCATTCCAGCACCGCGGGCGCAGAGCGCTGCCTGCACATCGCGATTGTTGCTCCGCATGGTGATCGTCGCCTTCGGGAACATGCGGGTCACCCAATGCACATCGGGCATCTCGGCAAAGGCCTCGTCCATGGTGACAATGGCAAAGCCGCTGCCGTCGCCTGCCGTTGGGTGAGGGGTGCCTTTCGCGACGTAAAGTCCATAGCCGATATGCATCAGCTTGCGTGAGATCACTTCCGGCTCGGTGAATGGCCGGATGCGAAACACCAGATCGGCCTCGCGCCGGGACAGGTTGAGGAGCCGCGCATGCGTCAGCAATTCTACCGAGACCTTCGGATGTGCCAGCGAGAATTCCGCCAGGACAGGCGTCAGCATGTGAAGGCCGAACCAGTCCGAGCATGAAATCCGCAGCATTCCCTCAAGTGATCGCGTGCTGCCCTGCAGTTGCCGCTCCAGCGCAACGGCCTCCTCTTCCATCCTCAACGCATGCTGCAGAACGATGCTGCCCTCGTCTGTCAGCACGAATCCGTCGGCCGTTCGCTGGAACAGCATGTGACCGGTCGCAGCCTCCAGCGCCTTGAGCCGCCGCCCCATGGTCGGCTGTGTCTGGCCGAGCCTGCGGGCGGCCGCACCCAGTGTCCCTTCGCGGGCAATCGCGAGAAAGATCCTGACGTCGCTCCATTCCATGATCGCCTCATTCAATAATGAATGGAGATCATGCGATATCTTTGATTTTCATTCAATCGTGTTGGGAGGATCATCCGCTCATCGAAAACGGAGTGACCGACATGAACACGATGAAAGCCCTGATCCTCGAAAACCACAATGCACCGTTCCGCCTGGCCGAGATCGCCCGCCCGAAACCGGGTGCTGGCGAAGTGCTGGTGCGCATCAAGGCAAGCGGCGTCAATCCGCTCGACACTAAGATCCGCGCCGGTGCCGCAGAACATGCCCGCCAGCCGTTGCCTGCCATTCTCGGCATCGATCTCGCCGGTATCGTCGAGGAGATCGGCGAGGGCGTTTCCGGCTTTCGCCCCGGCGACGAAGTCTATGGCATGACCGGCGGTGTCGGCGGCGTGCAGGGCTCTCTGGCGGAATTCGCTGCCGTCGATGCCCGTCTGCTGGCGATCAAGCCCGCTAACCTGACGATGCGCGAAGCCGCTGCCTTGCCGCTGGTCTTCATCACCGCCTGGGAAGGGCTGGTCGACCGCGCTGCCGTGAAGTCCGGCCAGACGGTGCTGGTTCTCGGCGGTGCAGGCGGCGTCGGTCATGTCGCAGTGCAGATCGCCAAGGCATTCGGCGCTGACGTCTACGCTGCCGATGGTGCTGCCAAGGCGGACTATATCCGCAGCCTCGGTGCGACCCCGATCGATCACACCGCCGAAAGCGTCGAGGACTATGTGGCGAGATATACCGGCGGCAAGGGCTTCGATATCGTCTATGACACCGTTGGCGGGGCAGGGCTCGATGCCGCCTTCAAGGCCGTGAAGCGTTTCGGCCATGTGGTGACCAGCCTTGGCTGGGGCACGCATGCGCTGGCTCCGCTTTCCTTCAAGGCGGCCACTTATTCCGGCGTCTTCACGCTGCTGCCGCTACTCACCGGCGAGGGCCGCGAGCACCACGGCGAGATCATGCAGGAGGCAACCAGGCTGGCCGAAGCCGGAAAGCTGGCGCCGCGCCTCGACGCCCGCCGCTTCACGCTCGATGAGACCGCCGAGGCTCACCGCCTGATCGAGGAGCGCCAGGCCAAGGGCAAGCTGGTGATCGATATCGGCTGAGACGAGAAACGCCGCCCGTCATAAACGGGCGGCGTTTTCGGTCAGGCGATCTGCCTCAGGCGGCGAAGTCGGTGGAGACGGCCAGCGACCGCCAGGTGGAAAGCTCCTGCTCGACAAAGGCATTCTTCTCGCTAAGCTTGGCCACCGTATCGCTGCCGAAGGGCATGCGCAGCGGCGGGTTTTCGGCATTCACCAGCGTCACGATACCGGCCGCGAATTTCGCGGGGTCGCCGGGCTGGGCGTGATTGGCGCTGGCGGCGAAGTCCCGCATGTTGCCGGCCGGCGTTCCCACATAATCCGGGATCGAGGCCGGGCTGATCGACAGCGAATTGTCGGCCAGGAAATCGGTGCGGAAGAAGCCGGGCTCGACGATCGTGACCTTGATGCCGAACGGCTCGATCTCCGTCGCCAGCGATTCCGAAAGACCTTCGACCGCGAATTTCGTCGAGCCATAGACGCCCCAGCCGGGATAGCCGGCATAGCCGCCGATCGACGAGAAGTTCAGGACATGGCCCGAGCGCTGACGGCGCATATGCGGCAGCACCGCACGGGTGACCTTCAACAGGCCGAAGACATTGGTCGCATAAATCTTCTCGATCTCTTCAGTGGTGGCTTCCTCGACGGCGCCGAGCAATCCGTATCCTGCATTGTTGACCAGAATGTCGATGCGGCCGAAGCGCTGGACGGCCGCTGCCGCCGCTTCCTGCGCCTGTCGCTCGTCGGTGACATCGAGTGCGGTAGCCAGCAGATTGGGGTGGTCGCCGATAGCATCGATGACGGTCTTGGGATTGCGGGCAGTGGCGACGACGGCGTCGCCTGCGGCAAGCGCTTCCTTGGTCATCAGCGCGCCAAAGCCGCGGGATGCACCAGTGATGAACCAGACTTTCATGAAACGTATCCTTTCAGATCTCTCTTCGTTGTGAGTGCCGGTTTCTCTGTGCCGGTGAGGAGAATTTGACCTGAAAGCAGCTCATGCATAAGATTCGCTATTTTCCGAATTATGCTGAGTGAAATTCATCAATGCGTGCGACCGATCTCTCCGAAATGGCGGCCTTCGCCGCCGTTGCCCGGCATCTCAGCTTCCGCAAGGCAGGCGAGGAAAGGGGCGTGACGGCTTCGGCGATCAGCCATGCGGTGCTCAATCTCGAAGAGCGGATCGGCATCCGGCTGCTCAACCGCACCACCCGCAGTGTCTCGCTGACCCAAGCGGGCGAACTCCTGAAATCGCATCTCGATCCCGCCTTCGGTGAGATCAGCTCTGCGCTCGATGCGCTGAACCAGTTTCGCGACACGCCCTTCGGCAAGGTGCGCCTCAATGTCGCCAATTCTATCGCCCCATTCGTCATCGGCCATATCATCGGACCGTTCCTGTCGAAGAACCCCAATCTGCAGCTGGAGATCAGCGCCACCGACCGGCTGGTCGATATCGTCGAGGAAGGCTTCGATGCCGGCATCCGCTTCGGTGAGCGCGTCACGGAGGGGATGATCGCGCTGCGCATCCGCCCGCGCCTGCGTCTCGCCGTCGTCGGCTCGCCCGCCTATTTCGAGCATCGGCCGAAGCCGCTGACGCCACATGATCTGAAGCGCCATCTCTGTATCCAGAACATGTATCCCTCAGGCGTGCGCTACCCCTGGGATTTCGAGCGCGAAGGGCAGGCGATCACCTTCAACCCGAACGGGCCGCTGTCGCTCGACGATCACGAGCTGATGACGCAAGCGGCCCTCGGCGGCGTTGCTCTCGCCTATGTCTGGGAAAACCGCGTCGCCGAGCATGTCGCCGCCGGGCGCCTGATCAAGGTGCTCGACGACTGGTGCCAGCCGGAGGAGCCGCTCTACCTCTACTATCCCAGCCGCCGCCACATGTCGGCCGGCTTCCGGGCGCTGATTGAGGCGATCAAGGCGGAGTAATCTGGAAATTTCGCCGTTTTGCCCTACATCAATCCTGTTACCTCCAGCCTCCCAGAGGCACTTCCCAAAGATCAGGAATAGACCATGTCCCAAGACAACGCCCCCGTCTGGTTCATTACCGGCTGCTCGACAGGCTTTGGCCGCGAGCTGGCCAAACTCACCATCGCCCGCGGCTGGCCGACCATCGTCACCGCCCGCGAAAAGGCCCGCGTCGCGGATCTCGCCGAAGGCCATGACAATGCGCTCGCCGTCGCGCTCGACGTCACCGACCAGGGACAGATTGCTTCTGCCGTAAAGGCTGCCGAAGAGCGCTTCGGCCGCGTCGACGTTCTCGTCAACAATGCCGGCTACGGCTACCAGTCCTCGATCGAGGAAGGCGACGACAAGGAGATCCGCGATCAGTTCGAAGCCAATGTTTTCGGCCTCTTCGCCATGACCCGCGCCGTGCTTCCCGGCATGCGCACCCGACGCCGCGGCCATATCATCAACATCACCTCGGTTGCCGGCTTCATCGGCTTCCCGGCCTCGGGCTATTATTCGGCGAGCAAGCATGCCGTCGAAGGCTTCTCGGATTCGCTCGCTGCCGAAACGGCGGCCCTCGGCATCCAGGTCACCTGTGTCGAGCCCGGACCGTTCCGCACCGATTGGGCCGGCCGTTCGCTGCGCCAGACCGAGAGCAAGATTGGCGACTATGCCGAGACCGCTGCCGGCCGGATGAAGCAGACGGCGGGCTATAGCGGCCAGCAGCCGGGCGATCCGGTGCGCGCTGCAGAAGCGATGATCAAGATCACGCAAGTCGAGAAGGCGCCGCGCCACCTCGTGCTCGGCGCCTTCGGCTACGAGGCGGTCACCAGGAAGCTTGCCGAGCGTCTGGCGCTCGTCGAAGCCTGGAAGGAAACCAGCATCGGCGCTGATTTTCCGAAAGACTGACCGGAAGACGCAGCAAGCCTTTGACTTCTGCGGCCGTCCTGTCCGATGATCGGGCAGGGCGGCCGTTTGGTTTCGGAGGGATGAATGCGTGACCGGTTATTGTCTGCAGCAGCTGGCGTGAGGGCGGCCGGGTTTGCATTGGCACTGCTGCCGGGCTTGTTGGTTGCGGCGGATGCCGGTGCCGCCGACATCCCGCCGCAGAGCGCGCAATCGAAACAGCAGGTCGAGGAATTGGCCGGGCACTGGAAAGAGCATTTCGCCGATGCTGCCACCCCGGAAAAACGCGCCGCGGCCTTCCGTAGTTTCATGGCTGGTAATCCGGAGCCCGCGCGCGTGCAGATCCGTCACATGGATGCCGATGGCGTCGAGGCTGACCTCATCTGGCCTGCCCGTCTTCACCACCCGCTCGGCCGCCGCGGCATCCTCTATGTGCATGGCGGCGGCTTCCACGGCGGCTCGCCGCGCACCCACCGGCTGCTGGCCGGTTCTCTCGCCAAGGCTGCCTCCTCGGATGTGCTGGTGATCGACTACCGGCTGGTCCCCGAGGGCCGCTATCCCGCGCAGATCGACGATATCAGGACCGCTTATCGCTGGATGCTGGAAAACGGCTACGAGAGCGGCAACATCATCCTCGCCGGTGATGGCACCGGCGCCAATCTGGCGATCGAGGCCGTTTTGCGCCAGAAGAGGGCCGGCCGCCAGCTGCCCGCCGCCGTCATTGCGCTCAGCCCGGTGACCGATCTTTCCGCCAGCGGCGTCTCGATGACGTCGAATGCCGCCACCGATCCCGTCATCACCAAGACTGGGATCGAGGCGCTGGCCAAGCCCTATCTCGGCGCGACGGCGCCTGACAACCCAGATGTTTCACCGCTCTTTGCCGATCTTTCCGGCCTGCCGCCGCTCTTCCTGCAGGTCTCGGACAGCGAAGCGCTGCTCGACGACACCCTGCGGCTTGCCGACAAGGCGAAGGCGGCAGGTGTCGAGGTGACGCTTGAGGTCTGGCCGGGCCTGATCCACGGCTGGCAGCTCTTCCCGCATCTGCTTGCCGATGCCGACAGCTCCAACCAGCGCGTCGCCGAATTCGCCATGCGCCACTTCGCCGACACCCCGCAGCAATGATTTTCAAGGAGACCGATGATGGTTAAGGCAGCCTATGTGCTTGGCACGCTTCTGGTGCTGGTCGGTCTTGTCTGGATCGGGCAGGGTAGCGGCTATTTCCCCTATCCCGCCGAGAGCTTCATGATCGACCAGACGCCGTGGATCTATTGGGGCGCGCTGGTGGCTGCCGCCGGTGCTGTAGTGATTGCGCTGGCGAGGCGGCACGGCCGATAAGACCGGTCGCCGATGTGACGTGGGGTTGCTGCTATCTTGTCCTCGCGCCCAAAACGGCTAGCCATTCACTGCGTGTCCGCGCAGTGAATGGCTTTGGTCCGCCAAGTATAAGTGCTGCTTCGGCCGCATTGTATCAGGGCGACAAATGCAGGGTGAATAAGCATGCCGCTTACACAGGATTGCAGGTCATCCCGCTGCGGCGTGCATTGTCGATGCAATCGCTGCGGTTCGAATAGCCCTGAGATGACGCGGCGACAATCCGGCCATTTGATGCTGTCCGCCGCCAACGCCACCCGTCAGCGCCGTTATAAATCTCCCAGGTATCGCCGTTTGGATCCTTGCAGCTCGCCATCTTTTCCTCCCGTCAGTGTTGCATGATCGGGCAAACCTAAGCGAGAAAAGCCACTCGCTCTACGAACTGGCTACAGCCGCTGGATGGTGAAGAAGACGGTGGCGATTGCAGCCTCAGACGAGCCCGTCGATCGGCCGTCCGATGGCAAGCGACTTGCGCAGATTGGGATCGAGCCGTTCGGCGTAAACGTGGTCTGGCGCGGCGCCGAGCGCGTCGAGCATCTTTGAGAAGAAGCAGCGCACAGCCGCAGCGGCGGTGATGTCGAAGATCTCCGCGTCCGAAAGCCCGTGCTTCTTCAGGGCATCGACATCCTGCTGGGTGACGGTCGTGGCATCGCGCACCACCTTGGCGGCAAACGCCATGATCGCCCGCTCGGCCGCATCGACCGGCGCCTTCTCAGCCCCATCCGCCGTCGCCGCCAGCCCGTCATTGGTAAAGCCCTCGCGCAGCAGCACGGAACCATGGGCCAGCATGCAATAGGACGACTTGAGCTCCCGCGCGGCAGCCAGCGTCACCAGCTCATAGCGCCTCAGCGTCATATGGCTGCGAATACTGGACAACAGCGCTCCCCAATGCTCCATCACCTCCGGCCTGTGCCCGAAGGCGCGGTACATGTTCGGCAGATAACCGTAGCTGGCCTCTGCCGAGGCGTACATCGACGCGGTCTTGTCGTTCTCGGATGCATGGGGCGTATGAATGAAGGCCATGGCGCGATCCTCCTTCGCTGAGACAAAGAGGATAGTCCAAAATGCCGGTGCGGCAAGCGGGTCGGAGTTGGCAGTGGTGCGGCGGTGGCCAACCTCGTCCTTCGAGGCTCGCTCTAGCGAGCTTCGCACCTCAGGATGAGGTTGGAGTGGGTGGTGCGGCAGGTCGTCAGGATCGTCGCGATACAGACGCCGCAGCTCCTCGCGAAAACAGGCTGGCACAAACGATCAGCCCTCATCTTGAGGTGCGCAGGCGAAGCCGGAGCCTCGAAGAACGGGGCGGGTTAGGCGGTGGCCAACCTCGTCCTTCGAGGCTGCGCTCTAGCGAGCTTCGCACCTCAGGATGAGGTTGGAGTGGGGCAGGGGATTCGGGATCGTCGCGATATATAAGCTGCGGCTCGTCGCGAAAACAGGCTGGCGCAAACATCAGCCCTCATCCTGAGGTGCGCAGGCGAAGCCGGAGCCTCAAAGGACGAGGGCGGGTTGCAACTGAAACACCCGCTATGGTAGATTTAAGCCGCGGTTGGGGGGCACGCGATGGAAGTTTACATTCTGAGATGCCGCGACGGCGCCTATTACACCGGGCTGACCAAGCAGAATATCGAGGCCCGCTTATGGGAGCACAGTGCTGGTGTGTACGACGGCTACACCGCCAAGCGCCTGCCCGTCGAGCTCGTCTTCACCGAAACCTATGACCGCATTATCGATGCCATCGCCCGCGAGCGCCAGATCAAGGGCTGGTCGCGGCGCAAGAAGGAAGCGCTTATAGCGCTCGACTATGAGGGGTTGCCGGGATTGTCAAAGCGTGGACCGGTTGCGGCTAAGTCGTGAGGTGGCCAGCCCCGTCCTTCGAGGCTGTACCTTGCCGGGCTTCGCACCTCAGGATGAGGCTGGAGTGGGTGTCCCGCGATGGAGTTTTCGCCATCGAAGTTGCCAAACGGGCTCGCCATTACCTCAATGCCCCCAAAACGATAGCACAACGACTAGCCCTCATCCTGAGGCGCGCAGGGAAAGCCGGAGCCTCGAAGGACGGGGGCGGGTGAATGTCGTGGCCAACCTCGTCC
>NZ_JBFTID010000029.1:0-21695 GCF_056394605.1 Rhizobium sp. 10N427
GAGACGTTGGAGAACGAGATTCTCCGCGAAGCTCTTTCCAAAGCCCACTCAAAAAAACCGATATCGCGGCCGATCTTGTTGCCGAAGGACGGTTCCCGATGAAGACCGTGGCTGACGTCCTTGGCGTATCGAGGTCCAATCTCGTGGAGCGTCTTAAAGGCAAGTCTAAGCCGCGTGGATCATATCTCAAAGCGGATGATGCCGAGCTGCTGCCTGCCATTCGTAAACTCGTGGATGCTCGGCCGACCTATGGCTATCGGCGGATCGCTGCCCCCTCAACAGGCAGCGGCGAGCCGCCGATCTGCCCGTCGTCAATCGCAAGCGAGTTCATCGCATCATGGCCAATCATGCTATGATCCTTGAGAAACACACGGCGGTGCGAATAGGCCGTGTCCACGACGGCAAGGTCATGGTGATGCGGTCTAATCTCCGCTGGTGCTCGGACGGCCTTGAGTTCACCTGCTGGAATGGCGAGGTGGTTCGTCTCGCGTTCATCATCGATGCGTTTGACCGGGAAATTATCTCATGGGCAGCCGTCGCCAATGCCGGGATATCAGGTTCCGACATTCGAGACATGATGTTGGAGGCCGTCGAAAAGCGCTTCGGCGCAACCAGCGCCCCGCACGCAATAGAACATTTATCTGATAACGGCAGTGCATACACCGCGCGCGAGACCAGGCTGTTTGCTCAAGCCCTCAACCTGATTCCATGCTTCACGCCCGTTGCCAGCCCACAATCGAACGGCATGTCTGAAGCCTTCGTCAAAACCTTGAAGCGGGACTACATACGCATCTCATCCATTCCGGRCGCCGACACAGCTCTCCGGAAGATCGACGGATGGATTGAAGACTATAATGAAATCCATCCACACTCAGCGCTCAAAATGGCCTCCCCAAGGGAGTTCATCAAAGCATTGTCTCAATAGCTGAKCTGTCCGGCGAAATGGGGGGCACTCCAGAAGGTTTGAACACTTACTGAAGACATTCCCGAACCTGGCGGATCATATTCGTACGAGAGACGTTATCATACTCTTGGACCATTTTATCTGCCTGTAAATCATGATGGAGCGTTGGGGATGGGCGGCAACGGTTTAACGGTCCTTGTCGTGGAGGACGAGGCTCTCGTTCGGATGGATATTGGGCTATTGCTAGACGACGAAGGTTTTCAGGTGCTGGAAGCATCGAACGCCGACGACGCCATCAGCCTGCTCGACGCACATCCGGAGGTTCGTCTGATGTTCACCGATATCGATATGCCTGGCAGCATGGATGGCTTGAAACTTGCGGCCGCGGTTCGAGATCGATGGCCACCAGTCAAGATCATCGTGACATCGGGTCACCGCCACATGAGCGATGATACCCTTCCGGTCGTCGGCCGCTTTTTCAGTAAGCCCTATGATCCGTCACGTGTGATTCACGCGATACGCGAAATGATCTAACACGATGAGGTCCTAAGCTGAGCGAGACCGTCAAGCCAAGGATGCCGATGCTAGCAACTCTGCAAATCGCAACCGCCCAATATGATGCCCGCTGCTATCGCTACCTCGAGGCAAGCAAGACTTACTGGGCTTTGGTCGCCGACGGCCAATCGTTTGAGGGCTCGTCGATCTGATGATCTGGGATCTCGTCCATCCTATCACGAAGCTGGGCAGATTCCTTCTCGATCATGTAGATCACCGCGGATCTCTCGGCACCTTTAGCGACGAGCTCATCGATCAACGCGTGCAGCCTAGGTTTGACCTCTTTCAAAATGTTTTGGTTGTCACTCATCAATTCCTCCCATTTTTGCTCCGTGTTAGCCGCGCTCCTCCTTAGGTCTTAGCCAAACCGCTTCCCTGCATTCGCGTCTTCTGCCAAAACCAGACTTGCGGGCGGCGGCCCACTCTCGTCGCCTCCGACGAGTGCGGAAATGTAAGTCAGGGCATTTTTCATTCCGTTCATCGTGTAGGGCTTTTCGATTGCACCGAGTGCGCCGGCAAACCCTTCCGGGATCTTCTTGATATTGCCGCTCACGAAGACATACGGAATGCCCGCAGCTGCTAGTTCCCGACCCACGTCGATCCCGGTCGGGCCATCCATGAGATGGATATCGACGAATGCGAAATCAGGCTTCGACGCGTTGATCTGCTCGCGCGCCTGGATGCTGCTCATGGCGAGGCCTGTAACCTGATGGCCCGCGATCTCCACCTCGCTTTCAAGCTCCATGGCGAGCAGCATTTCGTCTTCGACGATCATAACTTTCAATGTGTATTCTCCTGATGGTCGCCGACAAGCAGCACCACATCGACAACCGTCTTTCGTCTATCCTGTTTACGTTCGATTTCGGCGCCGAGCTGCAAAGCAGACGCCTCGATCAACATGCGTCCGAGCTCGGTGCTTTCAATATCAGGCTCAACTGGTTCGGACGTGTCCTCGACACGGATCAGAAAATGACCGTTGAGGCGTTTGACCAGCACGTGGATGTCGCCGCCGCCGTCCATGAGGCCCCGTCGAACTGCATCGCCGACCAACTCATTGACGATCAGCGACAAAGGCGTGGCTTTGACAGCGGGCACGAGCAGCGGCGAAAGATCCAAAGACAGACGGATGTCGTTGCGGCCAGTGGCATCGACAAGATCTGTCACCAATTCCTTTGTGAACTCTGAGATATCGAACTTCGACACGTCGTCGAGCGTGAACAGCTTTCGCTGAACTGTGCTGAGGGCCTCTATTCGGTTGAGGACCGACATGAGTGTCTGCCTTTGCCGATAATCGGTGGTGATGCGTGCCTGCATTTTTACGATGGAAGCCATCGTCAGCAGGTTGTTTTTCACCCGATGGTCCACCTCGTGGACGAGCAGCGTGCGCGCCTCCAGTGCCGCCTTGAGGGTGGCGGTGTTTTTTGCCACCTCCGCCTCCGCCTCATGGCGCGCAGCCGCCAGGTCTGCTTCCCGGCTTTTGACAGTTGTGAAATCGAGCTGGGACGCAAAGAAATAGATGATTGTCCCTGCCTCGTCCCGGACGGGGCTGATGAATACCGCATTCCAAAACGTAGTGCCGTCTTTTCGGTAATTAAGAATATCGACAGCAACATCGTGGCCGGCCGCGATGCCCTCCCGGATCCTCGCGATCGTTGCTTTGTCAGTCTCTGGACCCTGCAGTAAACGGCAATTGCGCCCGATTATCTCGTCATCTCTGTAGCCCGTGAGCCTTCGGAAGGCTTCGTTGCAGAAGATGATCGGATTGTCGGACTGGTTCGGATCGGTGACGATCATTGGCATCCGGGTCGCCTTGAACGCGGCCGCAAAAGGATCCTCGCTTACATGCCCGGCGACGAGACGGTCGCCGGCGTTGCGGGCATCGGTCCGATATTGATCCTTTTCTTGCATGGCGGTCCTGATCGTAAAGTCCGCAACAAATGCCGCGGCTGGGGAATTGGTTCCGGTTTTTGTCAGGGCAAAGACGTTATCGTCGCCTCGATCTCGCAAATCACACCGGACGGATCATAGGCGATTGTCGATTTGCCGTTCAGCTCCGCGGCCAACAAGCGTTCGACGAGGCGGGACCCGAAGCCCTTGCGGGTCGGAGGGAGAACCTCCGGTCCGTCCATCTCCCTCCAAACGAGGCGAAGATCTCCGGTTTCTTCAGCGTAGCTCCAGCTGATGGCAATTCTGCCTGTCGCATTGGAGAGTGCACCATATTTGGCAGCATTTGTGCCGAGTTCATGGAGAGCAAGCGAGAGTGACGCAACGACTTTTTGCGGCAGCAAGACCGGAGCGCCAGAAACATCAAACCGCTCTGAAGGATATGGAGCGATAGCCTGCTCTACCACAGCCTTGAGATCTGCACTCTGCCAATGCCCCTCGGCAAGAAGGTCGTGGGCATGCGCCATGGCCGAAAGGCGAGCCTCGAAAGCGGTCACCGCACCGCTGGCCTCAGCATCTTTTGCCAGGGTCTGACGGGCAATCGCCATGACCGTGGCAAAGACATTCTTCACCCGGTGGTGCAACTCGCCGATCAGCACCGCCTGAAGCCGATCCGCTTCCTTTTTCGCAGAAATATCGTGAGCGATCTTGGATGCGCCGATAATCCTGCCGGCGCTGTCGTAGATTGGCGACACGCTGAGGAGAACATCGACGAGATGGCCATCCTTGTGACGGCGCCTGGTTTCGTAAGGCTCCACCGTCGATCCGGCCCTGACGCGGCTCAACAGCGTCGGCTCCTCGTCGATCCGATCAGCAGGCACAAGGATCAGTACAGACTGACCGATGATCTCGTCCGCCTTGTAACCGTAGAGCCTCTCCGCCGAGGCGTTCCAGGACGTGATAGTCATATCGAGATCGATGCCCAGGATGGCATCATTGGAAGATGCGATGATGGACGCCAGCTGGCGCTCGACCTCCTGCCCTTTTTTGCGTTCGCTGATATCGATCGAGACGACCGCAACCTGGCGAATCCTGCCGCTATCGTCTCGAAGCGGCGAGACGGTATTGTTCACCCAGACGAGACTGCCATCTTTTCGGACATATCGCTTTTCGAGATCGAAGCTCTCGCCGGTCTGTGCAAGCCGCTGGTACAATCGGGTTTGCTCGGGCATATCGTCGGCATAGGTGATGTCGCGGATGTTCTTGCCGAGCAGCTCCTGTTCCTCGTAGCCGACAATCTCGCAAAACCGCTTGTTGACGTGCAGGATCTCGCCATTGAGGCTCCCTTGGCCAATCCCGGCCGCCGACTGCGATATTACCGCCCGCAGCCGTTCTTCGCTTGCCTGCAGCGCCCGATCGGCGCGGACGCGATCTGTGGTCTCGTTGACAATGCAGAAGACGCCGCAAACCGTCCCGTTTTCATCGCGGATCGGGGAATAAGAAATATCAAAATAGACAGTTTCCGGGTAGCCGTGCCGCTCGATATAAAATGGGCGGTCCTTGGCGGCGACCGTCTCGCCTTTGTCCAGGACTTGACGCAGGAGCGGTTCGAGATCGTCCCATAGCTCGCTCCAGTTTTCTCGTGCGGGGCGACCGAAAGCCTTCGGGTGCCGTTGTCCGATCGACGGTGCATAGGGTGCGTTGTAGAGGGCGACGAAGTCCGGCCCCCAGAACAAAACGATCTGCGCCATGGAAGGCAGCATGATGTCGACAGCGGATCTCAGGCACGGAGGCCAAACCGAAGGCGGGCCAAGCATGGACCGGTCCCAGTCTCCCCGCTCAAGCATTCGAGAAATCTCGTCTTGCCCCGAGAAAATTTCCCCCGTTTCGTTCTGCATCGGCGCCCACTCTAAATCGTTGCGACGTCGCAAACGTTCGTCCCAGTGCTCAATGTATAGCGTGAGGTGGTCGCAGCAAGGTCTTTTCGCAATGAAATCAGCCTCTAATCGGACACACCGCTACCGATTTCAGCTCACCAAAGCAGCAGACTTGACCCTTTCTGGTTGATTTCCCATATGTGCGCCGCGAGAAGGGAACGGGTATGCGCGCATTTTTAGAAACGTCATTCGGTCCGAACGAATTGTCGGTTATCGACCAATCATTCAAAGATTGGCTGGAAGCTCACCATTTGACCAAGAACAGCGCAGAGGCTGAGCTTGCCGCTGCGATCATCATAAACCTGTATCGCGAGGGACATGACACCAGGCAGGAATTGGACACTGCCATGTCCTTACATCGCGATCTTGGCGAGTTGGCATCGCGCTCTTGATGGGAACTGAACCATTGACCTGGATTCCATTTCATCAAGACGCTGACAAAATTAAGCTTCGCGCCACAGCACCCATTCATGGAACTTTGTGAAGCCCGTAATTGGCGCAGCCCCAGCCCGATTGCATCGGTTAATGCACCGCAGCTTTCTCTAAAATGGTTGCAGCCGTTTCCCTCGCCGAAATAAACGAGGACGTCTCACCCGAGGTATGTGAAAGCACTAAAGCGCCCTGGAAGATCAGATTAAGCTGCTTTGCCAAACGTTCCGGCTCCGCAAAATCTGCCAGCCGGCACAGTTCGAGGAATTTGGCCTCGCCGCGTGAACTTGCGTAACGCCCGAACTCGACGATACGGCCGTTCTTTCCGGCATATTCCTGGGCAGCCTTCATTCCGAGGCATCCGCGCGTCAGCATCCGCCCTTCGATCTTGTTGACGTCGAAAAACTCGACGATCTGCTCCCGCGGATCTTCAATGCCTGCGACGGGGCCGAACAGGTCATCGACGACATGCTCTCCGTAAAGGCGCAGGACGGCCTCGATCAGATCCTCCTTGGACGGGAAATATTTATAGAGCGTGCGCTTCGAAATACCGGTCCCACCCAAAGCCGCCTCCATGCTCGTGGCATGGAAGCCGCCTTCGTAAAACCGGTCGAATGCATTTTTGACGATCTCGAGCTTCTTCCCCTCGATTTCGAGGTCCTGGTCCATGTCTTAACCCTCTTTGGCGCTGCCATTTCTTTTTTATAGCGAGTCCGGTTGACGAAGTAAACGTTGTCGTTTACATCAAGGGCAGTAAACGACAGCGTTTACTTCTTGGGGCGCACGGAGGTGGCCAAACTGGCCATCTTCGGCGCTCAACTCAAAGGACAACGCGTGACATGAGCGACCTTTTAGAAAAAGTTCTCGATGCGCACGGCGGGCTGGAAAACTGGCGCCGCGTGAACCACATCGACTTCCTGCTGACGCTGCGCGGCGCGGCCCTCGAATTGAAGAAGCAGCCGCACGGCCTGCGCGCTGCCATGGTTAAAGTCGATTCCAAACGGCAACGCGCCGCAATCGCACCTTTCCCGGCGCCCGGCAGCCGCGGCATCTACGACGAGGGCATTGTGCGGATCGAGACCGACTCTGGTGTCGAGATTTCGAAACTTGACCAGCCGCGCAAGACGTTCGAGGGCTATGATCGCCAGTCGCCCTGGAACGACCTGCAGTTTCTTTATTTCATCGGCTACGCGCTCACCAACTACCTGGCGATGCCATTCCTGCTTGCACGCAACGGTGTGCGTTGCGAGGAAATCGCGCCGCACGAGGAGCATGGCGAACGCTGGCGGGTGCTGAAGGTCACCTTCCCGGACAATATCGAAGTCCATTGCAAGGAACAGCGCTTCTATTTCAACGATCCCGGCCATCTCGTGCGCAACGACTACACGCCAGATGTCAGCAAGGGTCCGGCTTCGCACTACACCTTCGATCATAAAAGCTTCGATGGCTTCATCTTCCCGACCCATCGCCGCGTCGTCTTCCGTGACGCCAATGACCAGACGCTCCTCAGGGCGCCGTCAATCTTCCGGCTGGATCTCGAGGCCATCACGCTTTCGTAGAGCGCCGACAAGCCTCCCCGTTTCCCAATCGATCGAGTTCCCTGCGTGTCCTCCAAGGAACCTCAAAACTTCGCCAAATCCAGTACAGTCATGAGGAGAAAATCGTGACCATCTCGAACAAAGTAGTGCTCGTGACCGGTGCCAATCGCGGCATTGGCGCAGCAACAGTCAAGGAAATGCTGAAAGCCGGCGCGGCCAAGGTCTATGCGGCCGCGCGCGATCCGAAGAGCCTTCCGTCTTTTAACGACGGAAGGGTAATCCCGCTTCCGCTCGATATCACCAGCGATGCCTCTGTCACTGCTGCGGTAGCCGCCGCTCCGGATGTCGACATCCTGCTCAACAACGCTGGCACGCTCGCCTTCGGCAATCTTGCCGACAGCGACTGGACGGCGATCGAAGATGACATGCGCACCAACTACTTCGGCACGCTGCGCGTCCTGCGCGCCTTCACGCCGCAGTTCGTGACGCGCCGCTCCGGCACGATCGCAAACGTCAGCAGCGTCGTCGGCCTTTCGGCCATTCCGCTGATGGCCGGCTATTCGGCATCCAAGGCTGCCCTGCATTCGCTGACGCAGTCGCTCCGCGGCAGCATGGAAAAGCACAACGTCACGGTTATCGGCATCTATCCGGGACCGATCGATACCGATCTTGCAAAGGTCGTTCCCTATCCGGACAAGGCAACCCCGGAATCTGCGGCTGCCAACATCGTGAAAGGTATCGCGGAAGGACAGACATACATCTTCCCCGACCCAATGGCACAGCAGGCAGAACAGCTCTGGGCGACCGACAACCGCGCGCTTGAGTACCGCTCGCTGCACCTCGGCGGCTGAAACCTGAAGACAGAAATTCGCAAAGACTCAGTCCTAAACACCCCCAAGGAAAATGAGATCATGATCACACGTCGTTTTTTCGCTACGAGTGTCCTCGCTGGTTCGGCAGCCGTGATTGCAGCCAGCGCCACCTCCAGCCTCGCCAAGTCCAACAGCCCTGAGACAAAGGCCGCGCTTCCGGGCAAGTCTGCCGCTCAGGTCCACTACAAGACCGTCGTTATCGACGGTGTCTCCGTCTTCTACCGCGAGGCCGGCAAGCCGGGTGCGCCTGTTGTCCTCATGCTACACGGCTGGCCGTCATCGTCGGCAATGTTCCGTGAGCTCATCGACGAATTGGCCGGCAAGTATCACGTCTTTGCGCCTGATTATCCGGGCTTCGGCAACAGTGCCATTCCTTCGAACTCGAGCTTCAAATACACCTTCGACAACCTGGGCGAGGTCGTCGGCAAGTTCGTCGACAAGGTCGGCATCAAGCAATACGCCCTTTATGCGACCGACTTCGGCGGCCTCGTTGGTTACCGCGTCGCCATGAAGTCGCCAGGCCGCATGAAGGCGCTGATCGCACAGAACAACCCGCTGTTCTTTGCCGAAAGCCCGTGGTTCGGACCGATCGTGCCGTACTGGCAGACCGGTTCTGCCGACAGCCGCCAGAAGGCTGGCGAGCACTACCACACCCTCGACGTTGTCCGCGGCCTGTATGTCAACGGCGTCAGCGATCCGTCCGCAATCGATCCCGAGCAATACCAATCGGAATACGCCATGCTGCTGCGTCCCGGCGCCGGAGACGCCTCGCTTGACCTGCTCTACGATATCCGCACCAACGGCCCGGTCCTTCAGAATGCCCAGAACTTCCTGAAGTCTCAGCAGCCGCCGACCCTCATCGTAACCGGCAAGAACGACATTCTGTTCAACGGCGACAATCAGCAGAAGTATCTCAGCGTGTTGCCGAAGGCCGAGCTGCATCTGCTCGACAGCGGCCACTGTGCCCTTGCCGACAAGGGTGATGAGATCGCCAGCCGCGTTCACGAATTCCTCGGCCGCGTGATCTGAACCTGGCGGAGGCACAACGCCGAAGCCGGCGCCCCATGACTCCTGAGTTTTGGGGCGGTCACTTATAGGGGCGACCCGTTGCAGACATTGCCTCGCCGGAGATGCCCGGTGTCAGGTGCGTTCTCGCCGGGGTCGCGGCGGATACCGGCTTGTGGTCGGCTGTAGCAGCGGGCATGGGCATAACGTGCCGTGTCCCCGGGAAACGCGCTTCCATCTCCACCCAATCGTAGATGTCACGCCCGCCTGTCGATAGGCGAGGATCCTCTCCGTCCACCTCGGAGGTGTCGTCACACATTGCCGCATAGCGCGGTTCCCACTCTTCCACCAGAACGCGCTCGAATTTCTCATCCAGAACGACATGATCGCGTGTCCACTTTGATCGCTGGACAAAGGCACGGTAAAAGTCGCGTTTCGCATAGCCAATGCGGTTGCCGCCAACGCCGATTATCTGCAGCTGCCGGACGAACACGAAGGCATCATATTGATCCGACTCCTCGGCCGACGGCTCGACTTGGTCGAATTCGGCAACAAGAGCGTCACGCTTTAGGGCATCGCGGATGTCGTCCAGTTTTGCCTCGATGAGCCCGAGCGGGATGGACTGGACGGTACTGGCTGACAATGCAGCGCAAATTCGTGGCCACCACCACCCCTCCAGCATTTCCCTGGCAAGTCTGGCTTTGCCCGGAGGGGCGACAAGCCGCAGCGCGCGTTCCAGCTCTATCTCGATATCGGCCACGATCGGCTGCTGATCGACGATCTCCAGAGCGCTCAGGAGAGATGCGCGCATCCGCTCCGGCAGTGCAAGAAACGCAACAAAGGCTTGCTTGAGCCCTTCATTCTGAGACTGCGAGGCCGCCCTGGACAATATCTCTGCGGCGGCCTTTGGATCCCGGCCGTTATGGCGTCCCTCGGTGGGCGCACGCAGGAAAGACGCTGCAGACCCTTCTGGAATACTCCCTGTCGTGACCAGCACCAGCTTGACGCGTGACGGAAGTGAAGGATCAGCGCTTGCCAGCTCTGACCAAATTCTCAACGTCTTCCAGATGTCGGGGCTTGTGTCAGATAGACTGCCCACCCGGCTGATATGATGCTTTGCCTGGAGAAGCTGCTTGGGCTCTCCTTCTTGCTCGAAGGAAATATCATCAAGCTTCTCAATCGCGACTTCGAGCTCCGACCCAGCATTAAGATGCGGAATGCACAGAAGAAGCGCGAGCCTCGCCTGATACAAGTATCCGGCGGCCGCCGGCGCCGCACTGAACTTGTCGGACTGCCCACTCACGCATTGTCTCCCTACCAATCTCAAGTAATGGCATGAATTTGCAACCGCACAAGTATAACGTGTGCAGCGCCAACAGTTTTCCCCTGTCTTCTTGGCATTTGAATTGTTTCCTCAGCTGACGGTCAGGTTGTTGGTCAAGGCCAACTTGGCATAGATCATGTTCCAGCCAGTTCACACACGAGGAATAAGTTTCGCAGGAGATTTGAAGGGATTCAGAATTGTTACCTCACGTTCCGCGAAGTCCTTTTCGTTTCTGGTGACGACGACAAGATTGTGAACCTTTGCAGTCGCAGCCAAGCCCACATCATCGATGTTTTTGTCACTGCGGCCGAGGTGAGTTCCCTAGACGACCGCGATACGTCCGTCGATAGAGATGATCCGATCATCGTAGGCGGCAAATATCCGCTTCGCCGACTCGGCAAGTCTATTTGCAAGCCCCTCATCGGATGCGCGCTTTTCTCAATGCCCTTGGATATTTCACGCACAGAGATAACGCTGATGGCAAGATCGATATCATCGACCTTTGAAAGCCAGGCTTCGACGTTCTCATGAGGCGTCGGTCGGCTGAGTTCCTTCAGCACGTTTGTGTCAAGCAGGTATTTCAATCTAGGTCATCCAACGCGCTAAGATCAGCGTTGCGCATTGCGGCTTTCGCGGTTTGCTTTGGGTACGGTCGGCCTGCCTTTGGATGTGCCTCTGCGAAAAACTTTGCGGCGGTGATCTGAGACTCGGTGAGCTTAGGATAGTCCTGCAGGACCTGGCGGATCGAGGCGCCGGCGTCGAGAAGCGCCGCAATCCGATGGGCTTCGATTTTGGTACCCCTGATCAACGGATCCTTCCCCGACGCGTCGATCTGCGCGTTCAGCCTATCAAGTTCTTTTACTTTCTTTTCGATGTTACGAACGTGGCTGGAAATGTCGTATCGATGATTCCCAAATGTCACGAGTTTCTCGTGTCGGCCGTTCATGGTCGATTTCAGGGCATGGTAAAGTTCCGACTGAATTTTCGGCGTGAATGCCTGTTTCAGCTCGTTATAAGCATGCAGAAACACTAGGTCGGCAGTACCGAACTGTCGGATCCTCCGTCCTCCTCTCTTTACCATATCGGGCTTCACCGGCGACCGCTCAACAACCTTTTTAAAGTTATCGAGAGGTTCTCCGAGAACGAAGGCCGCCTGCGCCGTTGTCAAAGTTTCCATTCTAACCTCGCTAATTCAGCCCCTAGTATAGGGCCGAATTAGCTAGTTTTCAATGTGTGGTGAGGGGATGCGCTGCCTCGAATTAAATTGCCAATCTTCAAATGCAGCCCGACTTCTGGCTTTCCATTTCCGTCAAACGCGCAGTGACGAGATCTCGGATGGATCTTAGCGCGTCCACGCGCTCGAATTTGCGATCGTCGTAATAGATCCTATGGATTTTGAAGGATGCTGCGCTTGCGACAATCGGTGAGATGGAAGCAATGTCGAGAACCTGTCCTTCGACGCCGACGTTGATCTGTTGCGGATGGCCACCGCGGATACCCTTCGGTTTATAGATCTGGCGGCCTGCATTGTCATAGTAGCAGTCACTGCTCCAGATTGCAGGATCTTCCTGGATCTCTTTCGCTACCGCGTCACAAATGGCGCCGATGCGCTCTACGCGCTCGGGCGCCGCAAGGTCCAATTTGGTCGATCGCAGCGCCATGACTTCGTCGGCAATTTTCCAGACATCTATCATCGGGAAAATGTTGCGATCAGAAATTCGGGTGGCTACATCGCTTACCGACGGATCCGGCGCTTCCCGGAACTGATAGAGTGAGCCCCAGAACAGCGTGTCGTCGAGGAGACGGGCGTTTTCTAGGTTTCCCGGATTTCGGAAAAACCTCACAAGCGGGTGGTCTTCGGTCAATCCAGCACTTGAGATATCACCAGCAGCGATGAGTTCGAACACCCTGCTCAGCAGTAATGCGAACATGTACTCGAGCCCCCTGGTCTTCTTATGAAGATAAATGGTGGGGTAGAGTTGGAAGAGGGTTACTGTGAACTGCTCAAGGGAAATGTAAGCCTTGCTGTCGACGTAAAGAAAACGGGCGTTTCCATTTTCCCCAACTCTGAAATTCCGTAACAGCCAATCCAGGTCTATGCCACCTGAGGAAACGCCGGCAAAGTAAGCGTCGCGTTTTGCGTAATCGAGCCTGTCGGCATCGAGCTGGCTTGAAACGACGGATGTGTAAATGCAGTTTTCATCCGTTTTCTTGATGATGTCCCGGACCATCGAGGGGAATTGCTGACCCCCAAATTTGGTCAACGCCTCGCTCACCGACGAGTCCATGATGATTTTCTGTCCGACTTTCTCATGATCGACCGCCGCGTGAAACGCGATAGCGGAATCGCCTTCAAGCTGATTGCGGGAGAGGAAGAAGTCCATCGCTGTTTCGAAGGCGTGGCTGAACATGTCGTGGCCGACGTCATGCAAAAGGGCCGCCGCAAGGCTCGCCTCGGCTTTTGGAGACCAATTCCCTGCTGCTCCATCAGGCTCAATGACCGTAAGCATCCGCTTTGCGATTTTGTAGACCCCCAGTGAGTGAGCGAATCGCGAATGACCGTCTCGACCAAATCGGTTTCCTTCATCTCCAGTGAGATGCCTCCGCCAAGGCGCGCGCGTGCAAGATCCATGATGTTATCGACGAGACCGGTCATCCTGGAGATGCTGGCCTTCATCAGGTTCAGGAATAACGGACGGCCGAGCGGCTCGACGTCGAACGCACGGCGATGGGGAAGATGGTCGGCACGCTGGAGAGGGACGGTTTCGTGACGATGAAGCCGTCGCCCACCGATGGCCGCTATCGGATCATCAAGCTGACCCGCGAGGGCGATGCCCTGCATGACAAGGCATCGCCTCTCTGGAACGCAGCGCAACAGGAGTTCGCGAAGCTAAACGGTGCAGCGGGCGTCGCCACCCTTAGGAAAGCACTCGACTCGATCGTCGTTGAGGACGGCCTGGAGCGTCCGGGCACTTGATGGTCTGCGACGACGGCGCACGGAGCGATTGTGAGCCCCTGCCCTGCCTGAAGATATAAATTTTTGCGTTTCCTCTTGAAAGGATTTGAAAACAGCGACCCCATTAGCTGAACGGCGCTAGGGTGCTGACATGCAGCGGCGGACATGATGTCGGCGATGACAGCGAAACGCTCAGAGTATGCGTGAACGGTTGATCGATGAGGCTCGACCGCTCTCATCAACGTTCGTCCGGTGCCATCGACCACCTAATTTACAAGCTTGAGAGCAAATCGACGCCGCAGGCCGCAATTTCCAACCTGCGACGCCGCCGACACATCTACTACCGATTAGACTTGCGCCAGACCTCCATCGACGAAGACTTCGCCGCCAGTCATGAAGCTTGAATCCGAAGATGCGAGAAACGCAGCCACCGCTCCGGTCTCGGAGGGCTCGCCCATGCGCCCGAGCACTGTCGTCGCCCCGATTGCGTTCATCCCTTCATCACCTAAGACTTCCAATGCCAACTCTGTTGTGATCGGCCCCGGCGACATGACGTTGACGCGGATGCCCGTGCCGCGTAAGTCCAGCGCCCAGCCGCGTGCGAGGTTTCGGACCGCCGCCTTCGTTGCGCTGTAGATGCTGAAGGCCGGCGTCCCCATCACCCCCGTGCTTGAACCCGTCAAGATGATCGACGCCCCCTCCGACATCAGCGGCAGGGCCTTCTGCACCGTGAACACCGTGCCCTTCACGTTGAGATCGAAGATCTGGTCGTAGTGCTCAGGCGTAATTTCGCCGAGCGGCGCGAACGACCCGGTCCCGGCATTGGCGAGGAGAACATCCAGCCCGCCGCGCTCGCTCTTGACCGTCTCATACAGCCGGTTGAGGTCGGAAAGGTCGGTCACTGACCCTTGGACGGCGCGTGCCGAGGACCCGAGTTGCACTACGGCGGTGTCGAGTGTTTCCTGGCGGCGGCCGAATATGTAGACAAAAGCGCCCTCTTCGATGAACCGCTTGGCGGCTCCGAAACCGATGCCGCTTCCGCCGCCCGTTATCACTGCCGTCTTACCCTGTAGTCTGTTCATGATGTGCTCCTTCACTGAGATCAGACTAAGCTGGCGGCCCGCACACTCATTGACAAGTATGCACCTTTTGGTAAGTACGTAGAAATGGTATCAGATCAGTCAGACTTCAACTCGTCGTCAACGCAGGCTATGCCAGCGGCTAAAACCTGCACCCCAACGCTGGCCGGGTTTACTTGCGGCCTAGACGCGACGTTGCGTGTTATTGCGGGCAAGTGGAAACCGCTGATCCTGTACTTCGTCGCCCAGGGCGGCCCAACCCGATACGGCGCGCTACGGCGAGCCGTGCGCGACGTCAGTGACAAGATGCTGATCCAGCAGCTCAAGGAGTTGGAGGCGGACGGTCTCGTGAAGCGGACCGACTACAAAGAGATTCCACCAAGGGTCGACTACAGTCTCACCCCGTTGGGTAGGAGCCTGGCCGAAGCCCTTGTGCCGCTCTGCTCATGGGGCACAGACAACATGGCCGAGGTTACCCGCGTCTTCGCCGAGCGTGAGGCTTTGCAGGATGGACGGATTGCTTCGAAGCGATCGGCGGCCGCCGAATAGGAATGTCTTTGCGTATCGCGCGCCTATTGAGTGTTACAAAGCGGCCGCCTTGAGGGGATGTGAACCGAAGACCTAGTTGTTATAGAGCCATCCAGTCGAAATCTCTTTGTAATGTACATTGGTTACCTGGTTGGAATGAGCGATTGCGCCGGGAAGTAGGCTTACGGCTATGGTCGACTCTTTTTCTTGACGGGATTACGCGGACTGTACGGCGCGGCTGGCATATTCGTTGTGGAGGCGCTGTTGGCTCAGAGCATCCTGTTTGGGCGCAACGCCAAAGGTTCTCGTATACTCTCGGGAAAGCTCATGGAACTGCTTGGAAAACGGGCCTTGGTGAGCGGCGGCTCACGCGGAATGGGGCCGCGATCGCTTTTGCGCTTGCCGAGAATGGCGCCGACGTCGCCTTCACGTATCATCGCTCGGCCGATAGGGCTGCATCGGTGGTCAAGACTATCGAGGAAAAGGGCCGGCGCGGGCTGGCCATTCAAGCCGACAGTGCCGACCCGAACGCCATTCGGCGCGCCGTCAGCCATACGGTCGATGCACTCGGAGGGCTTGATATCCTGGTCAACAGTGCGGGCATCGGAACTGCCGGCATGACTGCGGATCTTCCCCTCGCCGACCTGCAGGCCATGCTTGATGTCAACGTTCGCGTGCCCGTCCTGTTCGCACAGGCGGCAATCCCACATCTTTCATCCGGTGGCCGGATCATCTCTCTCGGCTCCTCCCTGGCAGAGCGCGTCCCCTTCCCCGGTGTAACGGCTTACGCGATGTCGAAGTCGGCACTTCTGTCCTTCACGCGGGGGCTTTCGCGCGAACTTGGACCTCAAGGCATCACCGTCAATCTGGTTCTCCCGGGTTCAACTGACACGGAAATGAACCCCGCCAATGGGGAGAATGCTGACTATCAGCGCAGCCTCACCTCACTTGGCCGCTTCGGCGAACCCCGTGAAGTCGCCAGTGCAGTTGCTTTCCTGGCTGGTCCTGCGGCCAGTCTGATTACCGGCGCCGTTCTAAGTGTAGACGCCGGCTTCAACGCGTAATCCTCCACCTTATTCGGACGTCGGCCTTCCCGACGTCCGCTGGCCCTCGCATCGCGTCTTGACTGGTGCCGGAAAGGGTCCAGAAGGCATCAAGGCGCGGCCACACTTGATAACCACAATCGGCCGAAGAGACCTTATCTGGTATGGAATTCGTCGGTACGCGATCAGCCCTGAGCAAGCCGACGATGCGATGTTCAGAGGCAGGAGTAACCAAGGGAATCAACACGATGATCGTTACAGGCAACTCCCGGATTCCCCTGCTCTTGCAGTCGGCATCACGCTTGCCCGGGCAAGACACCGTCCGTGAAGCACAGCAAGGAAAAGGAAATGGAAATCTCCCGTCTGTCTCGCTTGATCCCCGATATGGCTCGAAGCTTGCGGACGCGCTGTGGTCGATGGAGAGCAACGGCGTTGTGTTGGACCAAAAGCCTAACCGCGCCGCTCTCAGTAAAGACGAGAAACCCGATGCGGGTGACGAGTTCCTGAAGGTGTCCAAGATGACTCCAGCCGAACGCATCCGCTATTTCTTCCTGAAAGATCGCGAGCTTAATGAAGACAAGCTGGCTGCAATGAGCCAGAAGGATCGAGAGGCGATCGAACAGCAAATCAAGGAAATTATCCTCCAACAACTCGGGTTGGAAAACGAAGACGGCAAGCCTGACGACGCACCAGAACCCGCGCCGGAAGGGGATCCCATACCCTTGGATGCAACGCCGTGAAGCGGCGGCGTTCGCAATCGCCCGAACGGCTCAATGACATCCTGCAGGTCGGTAAAGCGGGGCGCCCGCTGAGATGCCATCTTCGTCAAACTACGAAATCAAACCGCCCGAACCTTCCGTCACCGGTTTGCTTGATGTCGAGGAGCAGCGCCTCGTCAAACAACCTGTCTCTGGTATTCCTCGCCTCGCCGGGAAAATAGAGCTGGGTGGTGAGGACGCGCCCACCCGCTGCCATTCAATCTTAATTTCAGTGCCTTCCGGCCTGCGGAACTGTTCGGTCATCCGGTCGCCGTCAACAACCATCCTCAGATCATCGCGTGTTCGTACGCTGCCGACCCAGTTCGGAAATGTCGATCCCTCGACACGATTTCCGCTGAATTCGCCCGTCTCATCGACGGTGTAAGTGCCGAAGAACCCGATGCTGCGTGACATCGCATTGCGATTTTCATCGTCAGTCCCCTCACCTCGTGCATTGGAAGCAAAGCGCGGGACGTCGGCGTCGGTCAGAACCTCTACAAAGTGCATGTCGGGTGTGAACACGAGAAGGCCATTGGGCTTTTCTCCATAGGCGGCGATGTTTTTTCCGCCGGAATCGATGGTTGCCGATACCATGCGCCAAGTGCCTACAACCTGGTTTTCAGCGGCTGTCTGGGCAAAAGCAGAAGCCGAGACAGTAAGGGCGAGAGCCAATATAGCTAGACGAATGGTCATGTTATCTTCTTTCCTGTTCTCGAAGTCCTTGGTTCCGGACCGCTGCGGTTCAAAGATCCTGCCTGTCGGCGGAATCTGCCACGTCTCTCTGTGCCTCAAGGGCGGACAGGCGTGCAGAAAGCGCCTTTGAGATAGAGGAATAGGCCGTGCTGCCTAGCGTCAGCCGCAGCGGTGGCTCCTCGCTCTCGGCGGCTGAGATCATTGCGGACACGGCGCGCACCGCATCCCCTTTGATCTCGAAGCTTCCGTCGCTGATCGCCCGGCGAACGGCGCCAGCCGGCGTTTCAGCGTAGGCATCCAACGGTATGGCCTGAACGAGATTCGCTCCGAAATTCGTGCCCGTCGGCCCGGGCTCGGCGATGATGACGTCGATGCTGAAAGGCGCCACTTCCTGTGCCACGGATTCGAGGAACCCCTCGATGCCCCACTTGGTCGCGTGATAGAGGCTGAAGCCCGGATAGGCGATCTGCCCGCCTTCGGACGAGACTTGAACGATCCGTCCACCGCCTTGCCGGCGAAGATGAGACATTGCTGCGCGGATCAGATGAATGGACCCCGTGAGATTTGTGGCGATCTGCCGGTCGATCTCTTCATTCGTCAGCTCCTCCGCAGCACCGAACAGGCCATAGCCCGCGTTGCTGACGATCACGTCTATGCGGCCATGCCGCTCAAAGGCTCGTTCGACGGCCGAGACAATGCTCTCCGGCTCGACCAGATCAAGCTGAACGGTATCCAGGCGCTCGCGATATTTCTGCTCAAGCTGCGTCAGCGTTCCTGGGCGACGGAGCGTGGCGATGACGGTGTCCCCTTGGGCGAGTAACTGCTGCGTCATTTCAAGACCGAGCCCGGAGGAAGCGCCAGTGATGAACCATGTCCTTGTCATGTAATTTTCCTCATTGTTCATCTGCAAATGTAGATCCGGAGGATTGGTGCTATAAGATCTTCAATTTGGGATAACATGGTGAGGATAATTCACGAATGGTACGCCCCAGCTTGAACGACCTTGCCGCCTTTGCCGCGGTGGCCAATCATCAGAGCTTCCGCAGGGCGGCCGATGTCATGGGTGTTTCGCGCTCCGCCCTCAGCCACACGATCATCGGATTAGAAGCAAAACTGGACGTCCGCCTCTTCAATCGGACGACACGCAGCGTGTCGCTGACCCAGGCTGGCGCTCGCCTGCTTGCACGCCTCGATCCCGTTCTTCAGGATCTTGACCACGCGCTCGATACGCTCTCGGAGGAGCGCGGTACCCCAAGCGGAGCACTACGCATCAATGCGAACAAGAGCGGTGCCCGCATCCTGCTTGCTGACGTCGTCCCACGATTTCTCGATCTTTATCCCGACGTCGAACTTGATCTCGTGTCTGAAGGTCGGCTCGTCGATATCGTGGAACAGGGTTTCGACGCGGGCGTCCGACTGCTGGAAGCTGTTCCCAAAGATATGGTCGCGGTAAAGTTTGCAGGCGACGTTCGCTTCATCGCCGTGGCGGCGCCGTTCTATCTCAAGGGCAAAGCCGGACTGCAGACACCTGACGACCTCAATGCGCATTGCTGTATTCGCCAGCGTCTGCCGAGCGGCAAACGCTATCGCTGGGAGTTCTCAAAACGAGGTGCCGAAATTGCGGTCGATGTGCCCGGCAATCTCACGCTCGATGACAGCGATCTTCTCGTCCAGGCGGCGGTGGACGGGCGCGGTATCGCATATGTACCTGAATACTTTGCCCGATCTTTACTCAAATCTGGCCAATTGGTGACTGTGCTCGATGACTGGTGTCCGCCTACACCCGGCTTGGCACTCTATTACCCTCGCAGCCGGCACGTGCCGTCACCGCTACGAGCCTTCATCGACCTCCTCCGAGAGGTGGACAGGTCGCGATGACAGGGCGGCGCTGAGTGGGCACCGCCCCTGTCAACTGGTATGTTAAGGCGTCGCTTGCTGACGTCGCAAGATCATGCCGCCATGGTGCAGTGTGTTGGCATCGACGAAATCGCCGTCGGCAGTAAAGCCCGTGTCGTCCCAGTATTCGATATGCGTCCCGTCGACTTCGTAGCGGCCTTGATAGGCCCGCTCGCGCTGGCCGCGGGCCTCGACATAGCGTCCGTTCGGCAGAAGTTCATGGCGAACCCGGTTGTCGTCGGTGACCCACATGCCGGCATAAGGATGGTTCGGATGCAAATTGGTCTCCTGTGCTTCTGCGGGTTGGATAGAAAGGGTGGCCGTGATGAGTGCAGCAAATGCCTGTCGCATGGTCTGGCTCCACTAAGGTTCTCGGTTTGGAGGCGATCGCGCATGGATGCTTGGTGCGGTTCGGCAGACGCACATCTGCCGAACCGCGGGCGTCGGTCATTGGGACCGCGGGGCGTTGTTGTCGACGACCTGCTGATAGGCAACAAGGTCCAGAAAGGCCTCCGCATTGACGACGAGGCCGTCCTTCATTTT
Source organism: Rhizobium sp. 10N427 (assembly GCF_056394605.1). Lineage (NCBI taxonomy): Bacteria > Pseudomonadati > Pseudomonadota > Alphaproteobacteria > Hyphomicrobiales > Rhizobiaceae > Rhizobium > Rhizobium sp. 10N427. The sequence goes on from NZ_JBFTID010000029.1 coordinate 19,945, forward strand.
GAGTATCCAGACGAACTGGTTGCGATAAGGTGCGCCCGACATCGTGGTCGCTGTTCCGTCGAAGCGGATGATGACCGTGTCGCCGTCGGCGAAGATGTTGTGCACCTCCGGCGCGATCGGGGTCGCGAGCCGGCTGGTCAGAGGACGCGATGCCTGTTCGATGAAGTCTTTCTGGTTAAGATAGGTGCCAGCGACCGGTCCGGAACCATGGATCGTCCAGACGACATCGGGAGCGAGAAGTTCCGCGAAGACATAGGTGCCTCCACGCCACTTTTCGAAGGCGGCTTCTACGATCGCTTTGTTCCGTTGCTCGATCGCGGCACTGTCCGTAACCTGCGTTGCCGCGGTGTCGGCGAAGGCTGCGCCCGGCAGGGCGAGCGACAGCAATCCCAGTGCAATCAACGGCTCGCGCGGGCGATATGGTGGTACCTCGGGAGGGTCATGATATCGGTCCTTTCCTGTTGCTGAGGGTTTGTTGGGACCTATCGACTGGCATGAAGATCATGCACCGTCGACAGGCCCCACATCGTCTGAAGGGTCAGCCGCGGCGTTCGACCGCAGCGTTGCCGAAGATCAGTTGCTGGACGAGGGGACGTTGCGTGAAGCGAGCGGGAAAGACGGGGCTCGGGGCGCTGATCCGGTTTAAACGATCCAGTTGTTCCCGCGTCAGCAGCAGATCCAGAGCTCCAAGATTGTCTTCGGCCTGAGCGAACGTGCGGGCGCCGATGATGGGGGAGACGACCGTCGGATTGGCCAGCGTCCACGCAAGCGCCACTTGCGATGGTGTGGAGTTGACCTGCTCGGCGACGGCTCGAACCTCGTCCGCGATTTCGATTGCGCGCTCGTTCAGGTGACCGGACGACGCTATGACACCCTTGCGGCTGGCGGACACAGCCGCCTCTCGTGAATCTTCTACGTCGGCAAGGGAATATTTGCCTGTGAGGACGCCACCGCCGAGCGGTGACCACGGAAGCACCCCAAGGCCCAGAGCCTCAGCCGCCGGTATAAGCTCGTGCTCGACCGTCCGTTCCACGAGGCTGTATTCGATCTGCAGCGCCACGAAAGGCGACCAGCCGCGAATGTCGGCGAGCGTCTGCATTTGCGCAACGCGCCATCCAGGCGTGTTGCAAATGCCGAGATAGAGCACTTTTCCGGACCGAATGAGGTCGTCGAGCCCTCGCATGACCTCATCCGGCCGGGTCGTCATGTCCCACGCATGCAGATAAAGGAGGTCGATGCGATCCGTGGCGAGTTGCTTCAAGCTCTGCTCAACGGAGCGCACCATGTTCAGGCGGTGGTTACCGCCTGAGTTCGGGTTGGCCGGGTCGCGTGCCATCGTAAATTTCGTCGCAAGAACGATCCGCTCGCGCTTGTCGCCGATAAAGGTTCCTAGCAAACGTTCAGCGCCTCCATTGGTGTAGTTCACCGATGTATCGACGAAGTTACCGCCGCGATCGACATAGAGATCGAAGATGCGGCGGGCCTCATCGCCGTCCGCACCCCATCCCCACTCGGAACCGAAGGTCATCGTTCCCAAGCTCAATGGCGAAACGCGCAAACCCGACCTTCCAAGAAGTCTGTAGTGATCAAGCGTCATGTTGGCTGTCTCCAATGAAAGAACTCAAGGACAAAAACGCTTGTTCGGCGTGGCTTTTCCCTGGGTTCGGTTGCGTTTTGACCGGCATTTTGCCAGCCGGGTAAATCTTCTCCGTTCGCAGGACGGGGCTTTTCGCCGTCCTGCGGTGCTGAAC
>NZ_JBFTID010000030.1:0-11224 GCF_056394605.1 Rhizobium sp. 10N427
CACCAGCGAATTCAGCCGCTGATCGCGATAGGCCGTCCACCACTGGGCGGTCGCAACATCACCATTGCTCTTGACCCCGCCTTCACCGAACTTCGCGGGAAGCGGCATCTCCGGGGGGACATGATCCGGACCGCTCACACAGCCGGCCAACAAAAGCATCAATGCCGGTGTGGCATAACGAAGAGATACCATGCAATGTTCTTCCTGTAACTCGACCAAGTTCTAAATTTCTTGTCCGAAGCATCATGCTTCGCAATCGGCCGCGCTCCGTGCCAACGAGATACACCATGCCGAAGCAGTTCCGCGGCAATGTATCAATGAGTCAGCCATTCTGGCAGTGTATTTTTATCACACTCCCGCCTCATTTTTGCGCCGCGAGAAGACCCTGCGGATGACCACAAAGAAGGACGGAACGAAGAAGATGCCGAGCGCGGTTGCCGCCAGCATGCCGCCGAGAACGCCGACACCGATGGCGTTCTGGGCTGCCGAGCCGGCGCCGGTCGCGATCGCCAGCGGCACGACGCCGAGGATGAAGGCGAGCGAGGTCATGATGATCGGCCGCAGGCGCAGCCTTGCCGCTTCGAGAGTCGCCTCCAGAAGACTCATCCCCGTCTCCATGCGGTCCTTGGCGAACTCGACGATGAGAATCGCATTCTTCGCCGCTAGTCCTATCGTCGTCAGCAGGCCGACCTTGAAGTAGACGTCGTTGGCTTGGCCGAAGAGCGTTGCCGCAGCAAGCGCGCCGAGCACGCCGACCGGTACGGCCATGATCACCGAGAACGGGATCGACCAGCTTTCGTAAAGCGCTGCAAGGCACAGGAAGACGACGAGAATCGAGATCGCGTAGAGAATCGGCGCCTGCGAGCCGGAGAGCCGCTCCTGATAGGAAATCCCCTGCCAGGCAACGGTATAGCCGCCGCCCAGCTGCGCCGTCAGCGCTTCCATCTCGTTCATCGCGTCACCCGAGCTGACGCCCGGCGCCGAGGCGCCGTCGAGCGGGATGGCGCTGACCGCATTGAAGCGGGCAAGCGAGGGGGCGCCCTTTGCCCATTCCGTCGTGGTGAAGGCGGAGAAGGGCACCATTTCGCCAGCCGTATTGCGGGCATACCAGTGATCGAGATCGCTCGGCTGCATGCGGAAGGGCGCGTCGCCCTGCACGTAGACGGGCTTGATCTCGCCGTTCAGTGTGAAGTCGTTGACGTCGCGGCCGGTGAAGATGATCGACAGCATCGAATTGACCGAGGCTATATCGACGCCCATCGCACCGATCTTTTCCTGATCGATGATGATCTTCATCTGCGGTTCGACTTCCTTGTTGTTGCTGCGCAGAGCGACGATCTTGCCGCTGCTGTTGCCCATCTGGATCAGCCGCTTCGATGCCGCATCGAGCGCTTGGGTGCCATGGCCGCCGGTATCGACGAGATACATGGAGAAGCCGCTGGATACGCCGAGGCCCTGGATGGCCGGCGGCAACAGCGCGAAGACCTGCGCCTCGCGGATGGTAAAGAAGTTCTTAAGCGCACGGTTGACGACGGCCTGCGCATGCAGGTTCTCGTCGGTGCGCAGCGAGAAGTCCTTGAGCTTGGTAAAGACGATCGCGCTGTTCTGGCCCGAACCGTTGAAACCGAAGCCAAGGGCGCCGAAGACCGAATCGACGGCGTCCTTCTCGTTCTCGCGGTAATATTTCTCGACCTTCTCGACGACGGCCTGGGTCTGCTGAGAGGTGGAGCCTGGCGGCGTGGTGACGATTGTCAGCAATACGCCCTGGTCTTCCTGCGGCAGGAAGGAGCTCGGCAGTTTCGTGAACAGATAGGCACATCCGCCGCCGACGATCAGGAACAACAGCATGACGCGGACCGGCCGCTTCAGCAGGTAGCCGATGGTGCGGACGTAACCGTTGGTGGAACGGGTGAAGTTGCGGTTGAACCAGTCGCCGACGCGGTTCTTTTTGTGCTCGTTGACCGGCTTCAGCATCGTGGCGCAAAGCGCCGGCGTCAGCACGATGGCGACGAGAGCAGACAGCAGCATCGCCGAGACGATGGTGATCGAGAACTGCCGGTAGATGATGCCGGTCGAGCCGCCGAAGAAGGCCATCGGAATGAAGACGGCGGTCAGAACCAGCGCGATACCGATGATGGCACCGGTGATTTCACCCATCGACTTCTCGGTCGCTTCGAGCGGCGAGAGCTTCTCTTCCGACATGATGCGCTCGACGTTCTCGACGACGACGATGGCGTCGTCGACGAGCAGACCGATCGCCAGAACCATGGCGAACATTGTCAGCGTATTGATCGAATAGCCTGTCGCCGCAAGGATGCCGAAGGTCCCGAGCAGAACGACGGGCACGGCGATCGTCGGGATCAGCGTGGCGCGCAGGTTCTGCAGGAAGATCAGCAGCACGACGAAGACAAGCACGATCGCTTCGATCAGGGTGTGGACGACCTTTTCGATCGACAACTCGACGAAGGGCGTCGTGTCGTAGGGATAGGTGATTTCGACGCCTTCGGGCAGCGAGCCACTGATGCTTTCGAGCGATTCACGGACGCGGGCGGCCGTATCGATGGCGTTGGCGCCGATCGCCAGGTTGACCGCGAAGCCGGTCGAGGGCTGGCCATTGTAGCGCGAAGAGCCGCCGTAGCTTTCCTGGCCGATCTCGATGCGGGCGACGTCGCTGAGGCGCACCGTCGATCCGTCCTTCTCGACCTTCAGGATGATGTGCTCGAAATCGGCGACCGTCGTCAGCTGGCTCTGGGCGGTGATCGTGACGTTCAGCTGCTGGCCTTCGGTGGTCGGCTGAGCGCCGAGCGAGCCGACGGAAACCTGCGTGTTCTGCGCCTCGATGGCCGAGGTCACATCGCTTGGCGTCAGCTGGAACTTCTGCAGTTTGTAAGGATCCAGCCAGACGCGCATGGCGTAGCCGGAACCGAAGATATTGATGCTGCCGACGCCTTCGAGGCGCTGCACCTGATCTTCGATCGAGTTCGAAACGATGTTGCCGAGATCGACGGAGGAGCGCTTGCCATCGGTCGAAACCAGCGAGCCGACGAGCAGGATGCTCGAGGTGGAGCGCGTGACACTGATGCCGGCGTCGATGACGTCTCCCGGCAGCTGTGACTGGACCAGCTGCAGTTTGTTCTGCACCTGCACCTGGGCGATATCGGCATCGACGCTGTTGCCGAAGGTCAGCGAGATGCTGGCCGAGCCGGTCGACGAGGTCGAGGTCATGTAGGTGAGATCGTCGAGGCCGGTCATGCCTTTTTCGATGATCGTCGTCACCGATTTCTCGACGGTTTCGGCGCTGGCGCCGCGATAGGTGGCGTTGATGCGCACCGTGGTCGGGGCGATGTCAGGGTATTGCGAAATCGACAGCGTATAGATGCCGAGCAGGCCCGCGAGCATGATGGTGATCGCGATGACCCACGCAAAGATCGGGCGTCGGATGAAGAACTTGGCCATCAGTTTATTCCTGTGCGGCTTGGATCACTGTGAAAGGCGTCGCGACTTACTTCGCGGCGGGCTTCTGAGCGTCACCGGCCGCAGGCTGCTCAGCAGCCACGACCACACCGTTTTCATTGATTTTCATGGGAACCGGCTTCACCGGCATGCCTGGCGTAATGGACTGCAGACCGCTGACGATCAGCTGGTCGCCGTCCTTGATGCCCTGCGTGACGAGCCACGCGTTGTTGGAGGGAGTCGCGTCTTCGAAGACGCGGCTTTCGACCTTGCCGTCGGCCGAGACGAATTGCGCCGTCAGGCGGCCGTTGGCATCGCGGCTGGTTGCGAGCTGGGGCAGCGCATAGCCGTTTTCCGAGCCGAGCTCGACGGTGGCGCGGACATACATGCCGGGCAGAATGACGCGGTCGGGGTTCGGGAAGAGCACGCGGATGATGAAGGTGCCGGTCGTCTCGCTGACGATCTGCTTCGACATATCGAGCTTGCCCTTCTGATTATACTCCTTGCCATTCTCCAGGATGACGCGGAAGGCGACGTTGGCGCCTTCACCCTTCACTTCACCGGATGCGATCGCATCGCGGAGCTTCAGGAGATTGGTGCTCGATTCCGTCAGCGAAATGTAGATCGGGTCGAGCTGGCGAACCGTCGTCAGCGCCGTCGTCTGGTTGGCGGCGACGACGTTGCCGACATTGTAGGCGGTCTGGTCGATGACGCCATCGAAGGGAGCGACGATCTTGGTGTGGTCGAGATCGATCTGCGCCGAAGCCAGCGACGCCTTGGCGGAGGCGACTTCAGCCTGGGCCTGGAGCAGCGTCGTCTTGGCGGTTTCATATTCGATCTGTGTCGCACCGCTGCCGACGAGGCGCTGGTAGCGGTCGAGATTGCTCTGGGCGCTCGGAACGCTGGCTTCCGCCTTGGCAATCGCCGCCGTAGCCTGCTCGACCGTGGCGATATAGGGTGCATCGTCGATCTGGTAGAGAAGGTCGCCCTTCTTGACTTCGCCGCCTTCGCGGAAGGCGATTTCACGGATGATGCCGCTGACCTGCGGGCGGATATCTGCGGTCTGGAAGGCTTCGGCACGGCCGGGCAGGATCGTCGTCACCGGGTAATTCGCCTTGGTGAGTGCGACAACGCCGACGGGCGAAGTCTGCTGGGCAGCCCCTGCCGCGCCAGCGCCGGCGGCTCCCTGCTTGTTGCCGCTATCGCTGCAGGCTGCGAGCAGTCCGCCAATTGCCAGAGCCGAGGTGATGAGGAGGGCACGCCGTATCATTCTGAATTCCTTGATGCAGATGGCATTCACAGACCGGACCAGCCTTCCGGCCGGCAACAAGCGACATATTAAAAGGCTGGTTGATCCGGATTCAAATGCCATCAATCCGAATTTAAGAAAAGCTTTCCGAAGTGACGTATGTCAGGAATCGTCACTTAGCAAGCGCTATTTTGCAGTGCGGTATCAACAAAACAAACGATATCGTGTGCTTTGTGAACGAGCGTGTCCTTGTCATCGCGTGCAATCAGCACCGGATGAAGGACGCACGCCAGGACGTCGGCGACGGTGATTGCGGCACGATGCGGGTCGGCACAGCGGTAGGCGCCGGAGGCGACACCATCCTGGATGATCTGCTGGAGCCTCTGCTCGATCCGCTCCCGGTAGCGGTTTCCCGCCTCGAACTTGGCTTCGATGGTCGTCAGGACCATCTCGAAGATATAGGGGTTGTCCTTGATATCCTGCAGATGGCTGTCGAGCAGGCGGAGCACGAAACGCTGCAGCCGCTCCTTGGGCAGCATCTCGCCGTCGACGGAGCCGAAGCGGTCGGCCATCGTTCCGAGATGGATTTCGGCGATGGCATCGACCAGCGCCGTCTTGGAATGGAAATGCTTGAAGACATTGGCAGGCGACATGCCGAGGGCGGTCGCGATATCGGCGATCGAGACGGCGACATAGCCCCGTTCACGAAACAGCATCTCTGCCATCGACAGGATGTCGGCGCGAGTCTCTTCGGCCTTTCGTCGCGGCCTGCGTGCCATTCAGCCCCCTGCCGGTCTTTGCCGGCTCGCTTTCATTCAATGCTAGCGCGATCGAAGCCCGGCCTGCAAGCATCTCTGCAGGCCGGGCTCAGATGCTCAGGCGAAATAGGGCGCGAGGTTGGTGCGCACACGGGCGAGGGGCGTTTCGCCGCTGTCATCGGGGACGAAGGTCTTTCCGGTGATCGCCTCATAGGCCTTGATGTAGACGGCCGAGGTCTGCTCGATCAGATCGGCCGGGATTTCCGGGATCTCGTCCTTGTAGGGGTCGCACCGGTCGGCGACCCAAGCGCGGACGAAGTCCTTGTCGAAGCTGGTCGGGCGGCCGCCGCTTTCGAATGCGGCCTGATAGCTATCGGCCAGCCAGTAGCGGCTGCTGTCGGGCGTATGGATCTCGTCCGCGAGGATGATGTTGCCCTGGGCGTCGGTGCCGAACTCGTATTTGGTGTCGACGAGGATCAGGCCACGCTTGGCCGCCATTTCCTGACCGCGGGCAAAGAGCGCCAGCGCGTATTTCGACAGCGTGTCCCACTGCTCCTGCGTCAGCAGTCCTTTGCCGGTGATTTCGGCGGGTGTCAGCGGCGCGTCGTGGCCGCCATCGAATTCCTTACTGGTCGGCGTGATGATCGGTTCCGGCAGGATCTGGTTGTCGCGCATGCCGTCGGGAAGGGTGATGCCGTACATCTGGCGCTCGCCCTTCTTATAAAGAGTGAGGATCGACGTGCCCGTGGTGCCGGCCAGATAGCCGCGCACTACGACTTCGACCGGCAGGATGTCAAGCCGCTTGCCGACGACGACATTCGGATCGGGATAGGCGATGACGTGGTTCGGGCAGATGTCCTTTGTCGCCTCGAACCAGTAGCGGGCGGTCTGCGTCAGCACCTGGCCCTTGTAGGGAATGCAGGTGAGGATGCGGTCGAAGGCGCTGAGGCGATCGGTGCTGATGATAATGCGGCTGCCATCCGGAAGATCGTAATTTTCGCGCACCTTGCCGCGGTAGTAGTTCGGCAGTTCGGGGAAATGGGCTTCGGATAGGATTCGCACGGGCTCAGCATTCCTTTGTCGGAGGGGTTCATCCCTGCTCTAGTTTCATTGCGGGCGATGTCAAGCAAATGGCGGTCAAAGCCAGACGGCCGCGACGATCAGCACCGTCATTATATATCCGAGCAGTGCGAGTGGGCCACCGGCGCGCAGGAAGTCCGAAACCCGGTAGCTGCCGATGCTCATCGCCAGCGTATTATTGTGATGGCCGAAGGGCGTCAGGAAATCCAGCGAGGCCCCGGCGGCCACGACGATCAGATAGGCAGCCGGGGGATGATGGGCGGCAGCGGCGAATTCCAGGGCGATCGGGCTGAGCACGATCGCGACCGTAGCATTATTGACGAAGGGCGTCAGCGCCATGGCGATGAAGAGCAGCAGCGCGATACCGGCAATCGGCATCGAAATCGGCACGGCGAGGCTCAGCCAGTGTGCCAGCACTTCGGCGGTGCCAGTCGTCGCCACCGCCGAGCCGATCGGGATCATTGCGGCCAGCATGATGACGATCGGCCAATTGATATCGGCCATTGCCTGGCGGATGTTGAGAAAGCGGGTCACGGCCAGTGCGAAGACGACGGCGGCAAAGGCGATCTCGGGCCGCAGCAGGCCGAAGGCCGAGAGTGCGACACCGGCGGCGAAGATCGCGAAAGGGCGCCACGATCCCTTGACGCTGCTTGTTGCCGGTTGCGTCGCCAGCTGCAGGCATTCGCATTCCTCGAGCGCCTCGGAGATCGCATCCCGCGTGCCTTCCAGAACCAGGATGTCGCCGATCGACAGCTGCAGATCCTCGAAGCGGCCTTCGATGCGTGGCGAACGCATCGAGAGCGAGGTGACCGAAACGCCCCGATTGCGGAAGACGTCGAGCGAGCTGATGCGCGAGCCGATCAGCGTGCTTTCGGGCATCACGACGGCCTCGCTGCGGGCAAAATCGGTCTGCAGCCCGTTCGGATGGATGGGTGCCGCAAGGGCTCCCTCTGCCTCCAGATCCGAAAAGACGGCGTCAGCACCTTCGGCAAGCAGTATGTCTCCCGCAGTGACCACCGATTGCGTCAGGCTGCCGAAGACGAAAGTGCCGCCGCGGATCAAAGCATGCGGTTGCAGCCCGAAACGCTCGGGGCAATCGGCCAGCCGTGTGCCGGCGAGCGGCGAGGTGACCGGGATTTCTCGCTCTGCGACGATGCGGCGGGTCGCGGGCGGCGGCGCCGAGACGTCGCCTTCGGTTTCCGGGAACAGCCGGACGGCGAGGGCGGAGACAAGGAGAATCCCGGCAATTGCCACCGGCAAGCCCGCATAGGCGAAATCGAAGAAACGGAACCCAGTTCCCGTCGCCTTTGACAGGGCATCGCTGACGAGCAGATTGGCCGGCGTGCCGATCAGCGACACCAGGCCGCCGAGCAGTGCGGCGAAGGAAATCGGGATGACCAGCCGGCGCCTTGGGATCTGCAGCACCGTTCCGGCGCGCAGGGTCGCAGGCAGCATGATGGCGAAGGCGCCGATATTGTTCATAAAGATCGAGATGAAGCCGGTGATCCCCGCAAGTGCGGCGATGACAGCGGCATTCGGCCAGCCGGCCGATTGAAAACGCTGGGCCAACCCGTCGAAGAATTTCGCCTGCGCCAGGACCTGAACGATCAGCAGTATTTCGACAACGGTGATGACGACAGGGCTTGCAAAGCCCGAAAAGACCGCCTCTGCCGGGTAGAGCTTCAGAAGAAATCCGGCCAGCAATCCGCCGATCGCCACGACTTCGATGCGGAAACGATCGAGAGAAAACAGAACGAGCATCGCAGCGAGGAGGACCAGCAGAGAGGCTTGCTCGACATTCATGGGCAGGCTCGCGTTGCAACCGTCAGCCGAATGTAGCGGTCCGGGCGCGGCTGTATAGAGAGAGGCGGGAGAAAGATCGCATAATCCTCAGGATCGGCCGCGTTGGCGGCGGTGATCAGGGAGCCGGAACGCGCCAGCGGCCGTCGGCCGTCTTTTTCAATATCGGCGTCGAAAACACGCCGATCGTCCGGGCCGGCCAATGCGGCCCCATTGCTGCCAGCCTGCCTCGCCAGCGATCCGATTGCAGCATCGCCGCACCGATCGCCACAGGTTCGATGCTGCAGGCGCTAAGGAGGTTCAAGCCCGAGACGATCGAGGCGCCGCTCGATATGACGTCGTCGATCAAGGCGACACGGCGGCCTTCGAGCAAAGGCAGCATGCGCGGATCTATATAGAGACGCTTCTGCTGGCCGGGCGTGGTGATCGACGAGAGCTCGACGGACAGCTCATCGCGATACCAGAATTTGCGGGAGGTGCCGAGCGGCACATAGCGCGCATGGCCGAGCTTCTGGGCGACGGCTGCTGCAAGCGTCAGGCCAAGCGTCGGCAGGCCGGCGATCACGTCGGGTTCGAAGGCTGCAAGCTTTGCTGCCAGCGCCGCGGCCAGCGTATCAAGAACGGTAAAGCTCGCCTGGTTGACGATCAGCGAGGCCAGCGCGTGTTCGCCATCCGCAAGCATGCGGATCGGCAGACGAAGCTGCCGGCCGTCCTCGAGCCCGGCAACATAGAAATCAGTGAAAGTGCCGGATGCTTCGAAGCTGCCGGGGCCGTGGATCTCCTGCCAGAAGTCGTGGGGGGCCATGGTCATGCTGCGGTTCAATCCCGTCTTGTCTTTTCCATGCCGGTGCGGCGGCGCAGATCGCGAAGCTCGGTCTCGGTCAATGCCCGGACGGCGCCCTTCGGCAATTCACCGAGCTCAAGTCCGCCAATCGCCACGCGCACGAGCCGTAGGCATTCCGTATCGAGCGCCTCCAGCATGCGGCGGATCTGGCGGTTACGGCCCTCGTCGAGTTCGACCTCGATCCAGGAGTTGCGATCGCCGCTGCGCAGCAGTGTTGCCGAGGTCGCCTTCAGCAACTCGCCGTCATGGCGCACGCCGTAGGTCATCTCCGCCAGAAGTTCGCCATCCATGATCCTGCCGACCTGCACATGATAGGTCTTGGTCACGTGGGTGATCGGGTCGAGAAGCGTCTGGGCGAATTTGGTGTCGTTGGTGAACAGCAGCAGGCCTTCGCTGGCCTTGTCGAGACGGCCGACCGGCGACAGATGCGGGGCGTCGAAATCCTTCAGGCAGTCGTAGACGGTCGGCCGCCCCTCGGGATCGTGGCGGGTGGTCACCAGGCCGCGCGGCTTGTTCAGCATCAGGTAGATCTTGTCTTCGGCGGCGATCGCCGTGCCGTCGACCGATATCTTGGCCGTCGAGAGATCGACCCAGGCGCTGGCATCGGTGATCTTGCGCCCGTCGACGAGCACCCGCCCGTCGGCAATCAGACGCTCCGCCTGGGTGCGGGAACAGAAGCCGAGCTTCGACAGGGCGCGGGGCAGGGTGACCCGCTTGCCGCTGGCATCGGGGCCGGGCCGGGCGCGGTCACGCAGTTTCTGCGGTGGGCGCCGTTCCTTCAACGCGCTGTCCTTCTTCCATTCATGGCGAAGGTTCTTGGCACGAACGGCAAACGGGCGCCAGCATGGGCGGTCAAAATCCAGAGAATTTCAGGAATTGCAGTATAAGAGCGGACGTCAAAAACCAGCGGCGCGGAGAGCGCCGTCTAAAAAGGTAGTCTGAGCGTCGTCGTGCCGGTCAATGATAGGCCAGGAAACCAGCGAGTTCCTGACGGCTGATGGTAATGCCGGCTGCAGCCTTCACAGGGTCGGGATGCGTATAGGACAGACTTGCCATTTCAGGCAGGTCGAGAGCCTGCTGCATGTTCATGATGCCGATCGCGCGACGGCCGTTTGCGCTATTGACGCTGACCTCGACGATGCAGTTCGTCTTCCTGTTTTCCATGATCATTTCCTCCCTCCTTATTATGCTTGAATATCTGGCATTAAAAATAGGTTTTTATAAGACATAAGTATTTACGGACCTTGGCGAATTTAAGATCACCAAGGTCCGTAAAAAGTCATAGTTATTGTGCGTCGCGGTATCAGCGCCACCAGTTGCGCTGCGGCGGCTGTTGCTGGCCGCTCAAGAGATAGCCGGCGAGAAAGCCGAGCGCGCCGACAAGCGCCAGCGCCGTGGTGGTGGCTGCCGGGTGCTCGCGGGCCGCACCTGCTGCGGCAACGCCTTCGGCACGGATCTGCGCGACCGCATTCTTGGCCTTCGGAAGCGCGTCGTCATACGCCTTGCCGGCGCGGTCGCGGACTTCATAATAGGCTTCGGCGCCCTGGGCGGATATCATCTTCTGCAAACGTGACACTTCCTGCTGGAGGGAAGCGATGTCCTTGCTGACGGACGAACGGATGTCATCGGTATTGGCTGCCATAATGGTCTCCTTTCCTGCAATGGTGAGAGAACACCGCAGGACGGATTAGGTTCCGCGCCGATGGCGGCTTTGCGAAGCCGGTTCTTTAGCATTCCGTGGATTATATCGGTGAGGATCAGGCTGTTTCCGCAGGCTTTTGCGGTTTCCGGAGGGGCGGAAAGCGATTTTTTGACCGGTTGATAAAGATTTTCGGCGGGAGAGCGCTGTAAAGGGCGAGACTGTGAATAATTCACACGAGAATCCTCTTTTCAAATCAATCTGTTACAAAAATGTCAAAAAACTTTGTTGGGTGCTGTTGACTGTTATCGGGTGATAGCCGTATAAGCCGCGTCACTGAACGAGGGCGGCGGCGCTGCAGGCGACGAAGTCTTTCGCTCTAGGATTTCTTGAAGGTTGGC
>NZ_JBFTID010000031.1:0-2500 GCF_056394605.1 Rhizobium sp. 10N427
CAATGAGAACGATCAAGCCAATCGAGCTATTAGTACCGGTAAGCTTCATGCGTTGCCGCACTTCCACACCCGGCCTATCAACGTGGTCGTCTTCCACGGCTCTGATAGGGAATACTCGTTTTCAGGTGGGTTTCCCGCTTAGATGCCTTCAGCGGTTATCCCGTCCATATGTAGCTACCCTGCTATGCCGTTGGCACGACAACAGGTCCACCAGAGATATGTCCATCCCGGTCCTCTCGTACTAGGGACAGATCCTGTCAATATTCCTACACCCACGGCAGATAGGGACCGAACTGTCTCACGACGTTCTGAACCCAGCTCACGTACCGCTTTAATTGGCGAACAGCCAAACCCTTGGGACCTGCTCCAGCCCCAGGATGCGATGAGCCGACATCGAGGTGCCAAACAACCCCGTCGATATGGACTCTTGGGGGTCATCAGCCTGTTATCCCCGGCGTACCTTTTATCCGTTGAGCGATGGCCCTTCCACGCGGGACCACCGGATCACTATGACCGACTTTCGTCTCTGCTCGACTTGTCAGTCTCGCAGTCAGGCGGGCTTATGCCATTGCACTCGACGACCGATTTCCGACCGGTCTGAGCCCACCATCGCGCGCCTCCGTTACTCTTTCGGAGGCGACCGCCCCAGTCAAACTACCCACCATACACTGTCCCGGATCCGGATAACGGACCGCGGTTAGACATCCATGACGATAAGGGTGGTATTTCAAGGATGGCTCCACAGAAACTGGCGTCCCTGCTTCAAAGCCTACCACCTATCCTACACATGCCGACACGAATGCCAGTGTAAAGCTATAGTAAAGGTGCACGGGGTCTTTCCGTCTGACCGCAGGAACCCCGCATCTTCACGGGGAATTCAATTTCACTGAGTCTATGTTGGAGACAGCGGGGAAGTCGTTACGCCATTCGTGCAGGTCGGAACTTACCCGACAAGGAATTTCGCTACCTTAGGACCGTTATAGTTACGGCCGCCGTTTACTGGGGCTTCGATTCAAAGCTTGCACCTCTCCTCTTAACCTTCCAGCACCGGGCAGGCGTCAGACCCTATACGTCGTCTTGCGACTTCGCAGAGCCCTGTGTTTTTGATAAACAGTCGCTACCCCCTGGTCTGTGCCACCCCAATATACTTGCGTAAATTGGGGTCACGCTTCTTCCGAAGTTACGCGTGCAATTTGCCGAGTTCCTTCAACATAGTTCTCTCAAGCGCCTTGGTATACTCTACCTGACCACCTGTGTCGGTTTCGGGTACGGTCTATACGGTGGAGCTATTTCCTGGAACCGCTTCCCTGCACCTTCAATCCAATAAGAAGATACAAGTTACGCAATCCGTCACTACCACCAGGCCCACGAATATTAACGTGGTTCCCATCGACTACGCGTGTCCGCCTCGTCTTAGGGGCCGGCTAACCCTGCTCAGATTAACTTTAAGCAGGAACCCTTGGTCTTTCGGCGAGGGAGTCTCTCACTCCCTTTATCGTTACTCATGTCAACATTCGCACTTCCGATATCTCCAGGGCCCCTCACAGGTACCCCTTCACAGACTTACGGAACGCTCCGCTACCACGTGCATTGCTGCACATCCTCAGCTTCGGTGCATGGCTTCAGCCCCGTTACATTTTCGGCGCAAAGACCCTTATTTAGACCAGTGAGCTGTTACGCTTTCTTTAAATGATGGCTGCTTCTAAGCCAACATCCTGGTTGTTTTGGGATCCTCACATCCTTTCCCACTTAGCCATGACTTGGGGACCTTAGCTGGAGGTTAGGGTTGTTGCCCTTTTCACGACGGACGTTAGCACCCGCCGTGTGTCTGCCGAGTAGTACTCCCGGGTATTCGGAGTTTGGTTAGGATCAGTAAGACGGTGAGTCCCCATAGCCCATCCAGTGCTCTACCCCCCGGGGTATTCGCTCGACGCTCTACCTAAATAGATTTCGCGGAGAACCAGCTATTTCCGAGTTTGATTGGCCTTTCACCCCTAGCCACAAGTCATCCCAATCTATTGCAACAGATGCGGGTTCGGTCCTCCAGTTGGTGTTACCCAACCTTCAACCTGCTCATGGCTAGATCACTCGGTTTCGGGTCTAATGCAACAAACTCAATCGCCCTATTCAGACTCGCTTTCGCTTCGCCTACACCTACCGGCTTAAGCTTGCTTGTTACACTAAGTCGTTGACCCATTATACAAAAGGTACGCCGTCACCCTTGCGGGCTCCGACTGTTTGTAGGCATCCGGTTTCAGGTTCTATTTCACTCCCCTTGTCGGGGTGCTTTTCACCTTTCCCTCACGGTACTTGTTCGCTATCGGTCATGCACGAGTACTTAGGCTTGGAGAGTGGTCTCCCCATGTTCAGACAGGATTTCACGTGTCCCGCCCTACTCTAGGACAATCATGGTATCTACGCGTACGGGGCTATCACCCACTACGGCCAAGCTTTCCAGCTTGTTCCACTTTAACCACAATTGCCACTGGCCTGGTCCGCG
>NZ_JBFTID010000032.1:0-4500 GCF_056394605.1 Rhizobium sp. 10N427
AAACGACGTCATATGGCGTCATTGCCGCATGAGAGCGGCATGAATTGAGACCCTGCGCCGAGGCGCGGGGCAGAAACGCGTTGGTACTCCGCCCGGAAAATCAAAATGGGCGGATGAGCAGCTAATGCGGCGAGTTTTTCAACGATATCCGCCAGAGGCGGACATCGCGCCACCCCGCAGCCACAGGCTGCTAGGCGGCGGAGACAAAGTCTCTCGCCGCCCTCCTTGGCCACATATAGTGGAGGCTAGATGCCGGAAAGAACTCCAATGTCGCCGGAGCGCCAGACGTTGTCGACGGTGTTGCGGGTGATGACCCAGAGGCCGCCGTTCCTCTTGAGTTCGACGTCGTAGCGGTTCTTCATCAGGTAGTGACGCGAGGGATCGCTGCGGGGGACGTGCTGGGCTTCGACGAGAACGTCCATGCGTGCGGTGTCTCCATCGATCATCACCCGCGGATTGCTGACGGAATGCGTCGTGTCCAGGTTGGCGAGCGATGTCGCCAACGCCGAGACGATGACATCCCGGCCCTCGATGACGGGATATTCGAAGCCTGCCTTGGCAGCAGCCGGTCGGAAGTCGGAGACGGCATTCTCCGCCAGCGATGATGCGAGGAGATCGCTGTCGCGAAGATCGATGCCGGCCGTGAAGCGATAGAGAGCCTCGACGACGGCGAGCCGGTCTGCAGCATCCTGTGCGAAGGATGGCGATAGGGTCATGAATTTGCTCCTTGTCGTGCCGGAGGCCTGCGGAATGCACGCCCTCCCCGGCATCGGCGCGCTGGGCGCAGATGTTCCTGTTTTGATAGGGCTGAAAATTAGTCTGTTATTCGAGATCGGCGTCGATGCGCTCGATCAGGCCATCGGGATTGACCGCGATCTTCAGGATCCCGATCTCGTGTCCGAAATCGCCTGTGAAATCGAGCCGGACGTCCGAATGGAATTCGTCGAGATCTTCGATCGACAGCAGCTTGCTGTTGGTGCTGTAACCAACAAAGAACCGCTCGAGGTAGTGCTGGATACCATTGCGGCCGACAAAGGCATCGCCGACTGAAACGTCGTCGATGACGGCGTCGGCTGAAAACAGCGACAGCGTCCCTTCCACGTCGAAGGCATTGGCGGCCATGATGAAGGATTCGATGAGCTTCTGCATGACGCCGGTCTCCTTAGACATCGTTGATCGAGGTATCGGCGATGGTCTGCGCGAAGCCGCTTCCTAACAGGGCTGCAGGCGTCTGGAAGCCGGGACGGACTTCGCCGCCAAGGACGCGCCGGCCAGCCTCGGCCGCCGCCATCGCCGTGAACGTGTAGCCGTTGACCGTATCGAGGATGGAACGGGTGATCGTTCCATCTGCGCCAGTAACTTCGACGGCTGCCTGGTAGCGGTTCGCCCGCCGCTCCTCTTCACTGGGGCCGTCCGGTAGGGTCGAGAGATCACCCTGCGGGAAACCATCGCCGGTGACATGCACAAAGGTCTCGACGTCGGGGACCCCCGTCGCCAGCCAGATGGTGATAAGATCAGGCAGCGTCACCGGGAAGCAGTCGACCGCGCCCTTGCCGAAATCGAACTTGCGGACGCCGTCGGCGGCAATCGAGACAAGCTCTCCGTCCACACGGGCCAGGGTTTCGACTGTGACGTTCTCCATGGCGCTGATCGCCGACCCGCGCGAAAGTCCGCCTGCGACATGCAGCGCAATCCTGATCTTGCGGGGGTCGCTCACACGAGCGACCGCATGTCCGGCAAGGCTGCCGAGCATGGAGACGCTTCCGCCGCCGCCCGGCATGAGCATCACGCCCGCAGCCTTCGCGTCGTCGTCGAGCGTGCCGGCCAGACGGTAGCTGTCGAGTTCGGCAGCCGTGTCGAGATAGTGAATGCTGTTGCGGATCGATGCCTTCATCAGTGCATCGGCGGTGCGCATGAATGGTCCTGCGCAGTTCAGCAGGACGGAGACGCCAGCCAGACCGACGTCAATTGCCGCAGCATCATTGAGGCCGAAGACGCGGTACTCGACGCCGAGTTCCGCAGAGAGTTTCGAGAGGGTCGCTTCGTTGCGGCCGGCGAGAACGAGAGGCGTGCGGGCAGCCTTCGCATGTTCCGCCGCCATGCGGCCGGTATAGCCGGTCGCGCCATAGATCATCAGCTTTGTCATATCAGTGCTGCCATTCCTTGTAGACAAATTCGAGGCTGTAGCCGTCCGGGTCGCGAACCTGGGCGGCGTAGTAGCGGGGGTCGTAGTGGAGCTGCGCTCCGGGCGGATGGATTTTTGACGCGCCCGCGGCGACAGCTGCGGCATAGGCGGCGTCGACCTGGGAGGCGCTGTCGGCGACGAAGCCGATATGAGCAGCACGGCCTTCGACCACGCCTTCGCGGAGCCAGAAGAACACCCTGCCATTCGCGCCGAACCCCTTCAGATCAGGATGGCCGGGCGGCCCGTCCTTTCCGTCATAGTCATGAGCATGAACAATCCCGAGTGGTGCCAATGCCGCTTCGTAGAAGGCGATCGACCGATCGATGTCGCTGACGGATATGAAGACATGGTCGAGCATGGTGCTCTCCTTTGCTCAGATAATGTATCCGCCCGAGACCTCGATGTTCTGGGCGTTGATCCAGCGGTTCTCTGCCGACAGGAGACTGGCGACGGCTCCACCGATCTCTTCAGGCTCGCCGACACGGCCAAGTGCGGTTTGGCCTGCCAGCATGGCCTCGAACTCGTCGTTCAGGCCGCCGCCAAGCTCCGTGCGGATTGCGCCGGGTGCGATCGAGTTCGCCCGGATGCCGCGCCCGCCGAACTCCTTGGCCATGTAGCGGGTCAGCACTTCGAGCCCACCCTTGAAGGAGGCATAGGGCGCGACGCCAGCGGTTGCCACGCGCGAGGTGGCGCTAGTGATGTTGATGATCTGGCCGCCATCCGCCATCAGCGGCAGCAGGATCTGGGTCAGGAAGAACGGCCCCTTGAGATGGACGTTAAAGAGCCCGTCGAATTGTTCTTCCGTAACAGTCGCGATCGGATTGAAGAGGCCGTATCCGGCATTGTTGACGAGATAATCGAAATCGTCCCGGCCGAAGATGGAACGCAGTTTCGAAGCAACAAAATCCCGGAAGGCCGGAAACGCGCTGATGTCGCCGACGTCGAGTTTTAGGGCAACGGCCTTACCGCCGTTCCCGATGATTGCCTTGACGACATCGTCCGCTTTTGCCGGGTTGCTGTTGTAGGTCACGACAACGCCCATTCCTTTGCGGGCGCATTCGATGGCTGTGCTGGCTCCAAGACCCCGGCTTCCTCCGGTGACGATGACGATCTTCATGGCTGTTTCCTTGCCTGTTTGCTGTGCCCTGAAGCTAGGCCTGTGCCATCTTGCCCGCTCACCTATTCCTCTCCGAAGCTTGCCTATTTCTGCTTTACGCTTGCAGGGGCTTTCTCGAGCTGTCACGGTCATCGCCATGGAAAAGCAACTTCAGGAACTGCGTGCCTTGGCATCGACGGCGGAAAACCGCCGCACGGAAACGGGAATTCCCCGTGTTGCGATGGTCCAGGGCGAGATCCCGGAGCATCGGCTCTCTGCCGTCTACGAGCCGATGATCAACCTGATCCTCACTGGCTCGAAAACGATGACGGTCGGCGAGCGGACATTCGCCTACGACCCGGCGACGTATTTCGTCATGTCGGTCGATCTTCCGGCGGTGGGATCGGTTCACCCTTCGGTGGCGGGAGAACCCTATCTCGCGGTCAGCCTGACACTCCACCCGCCAACGGTCGCCGCCCTCATCAGCGATCTGCCCGTGCAGGTGTGCAGCAAGCTGTTCGGCTCCGGTTTCTCCGTCGCGCCGGTCAACCACGAGTTCCTCGACGCCTGGGTGCGGATGCTCCGGCTGATGGACCGTCCGGACGAAATCGCCGTGCTTGCACCTGCCTACGAGCGTGAGGTCCTCTTCAGGGTGCTGCAAGGCCCGCTCGGCTGGATGCTGCGGGACATTGCCGCGCCAGATGCTGCACTATCGCGGATCGGCGTTGCGATCCAATGGATCCGGGAAAATTTCGCCAAGCCGCTCAGGGTCGAGGCTCTCGCGGAGATGGCGGCGCTCAGCGTCTCGGCGTTCCATCGACACTTCAAGGCAATCACGGCACTCAGCCCGATCCAGTACCAGAAGCAAGTCCGGCTGCTGCATGCGCGCAGGCTTTTGATGGCTGGGGAAGGAACGGCAACGTCGGTCGCCTTCGGCGTTGGTTATGAAAGCCCGAACCAGTTCAGCCGTGAATACGCAAGGCAGTTCGGACTACCGCCCTCGAAGGATGTCGTGCGCCTTCGAGGGTGAGACCGTGTGACGGGATGCTTTCCTGCAACGGCCGCTTTGGGCCGATACTGTTGAAAAACTATTGGTGGTGAGCATCTCATCTATCCCCTTAGAAATTAGCGTCCGTGACACGAACGCCCGCCGAGATATCGTAATGCCTTTCTAGGAGGCTAAATGTGTGTAACTCGGTTGTGGATGGCGAAACAATTT
>NZ_JBFTID010000033.1:0-3278 GCF_056394605.1 Rhizobium sp. 10N427
CTGGCGACTGTTCGGGTTCAATGGAACGGCGGACGGAGACCCAGGCTCTCCCACGGGCTTGGTGTCCCAAAGGTGCGTCGGTCTTCCATCCGCCACCGCGATCGGCATTACAGCCTCGATAGCGGATAAAGGGAAGTTACAAAGGTGGCCCGAAGGGTCGGATGAGGGGGCTCCGGGCTTCAAAGCCAACTAGGATTCTGGTTATCCCCACTCCCTCATTGCTGTGCCCTTAGGGCTGAGCCCACGGGATGTCACAGGGAACCAGGCCACCGCGCGTCTGCGCGGTGAATGACTTGCGACACTATGAAGAGTCTCCTGCGCCCAAGGACTTGGGCGCGCTGGATCCCTGTGACGGGCACAGGGATGAGGGAGATTGGGGTCGGGCGTCCCATCTCTTCTGCGTCTTTCAAAAGGAATTTCCGATGACCTATGCATTGATCACTCCGCCACTGGCGGAGGCGCTGGCGCTTGGCGAGGTGAAGGCGCATTTGCGGCTGGATGGGGCGGACGAGGATGCGTTGCTGATGCCGCTGATCCGCGTTTCCCGTGAGCATCTGGAGCGGGTGACGGGGCTTTGCCTGATGGAGCAGGCCTGGCGGCTTTATCTTGATTCAGTTCCTGAAGACGGGGTGATTCAGATTGCCAGGGGGCCGGTGCAAGCGATTGAAAGCGTGACGCTTTATGATGCCGGTGGCGAGGAAGTCTCGCTGCCGCTGGATGGGCATGTGCTGGATCGCAGCACGCGGCCGGCGCGGCTGATCCTCGGGCGCACTGCGGTGGCCGGGCGGGCGATCAATGGCATCGAGATCGATTTTTCGGCGGGCTTCGGCGCAACGGCGGCGGATGTGCCGGATACCCTGAAGCGGGCGATGCTGATGCATGTGGCGCAGATGTTCGCGTTCCGCGGCGCTATCGCGGTGGCCGATCAGCCGGCGGATATTCCCGATGGATACGACCGGCTGATCACGCCCTTCCTGATGAGGCGGCTCTGATGCGGGCGGTGATGTTCGATCCCGGGCAGATGACGGCGCGGCTGGAGCTGGAGCGGCAGGTCGAGACGGCGGACGGGCAGGGCGGGGCGGCGGTTTCCTTCGAACCTGTCGGCCCGGTCTGGGCTTGCATCGAGCCGCTGGGCGAGAGCCGCGAGGAGCGGGCGGGTGCGGAGATCGTGACGGTGACGCACAGGATCTGGCTCAGGTTTCGCACCGGTCTTGCTGCTGGCATGCGGCTGCGCAAGGGCGAGCGCATCTTCGCGATCCGGAGTCTGCGTGATCCCGATGAGGGCGGGCGCTATCTCGTATGCCTCTGCGAGGAGGACGGGCGATGACGGCTATGGTGCAGACGATCACCGATCTCGCGGTCTTTCTGGCGAAACTGGCGCGGGATGGCGGCAAGCGGCCGAAGGAGACTGGCGATGAGCGCGGCAAATGAACTGCTGACGGCGATCCATGCGCGGTTGACCGGCGATGCCGGGCTTCGCGGGTTGATTGGGGCGGATGGTATCCGCGACAGGCTGGTGAGCGGCAAGAGGCTGCCCTGCATCGTGATCGGCGAGATGACGAGCGGCAGCATTCTCGAGGGCGAGGCGGGTGATGAGCATCGGTTCTCGCTCGACATCTGCTGCGAGGAGGGCGGCCGCAAGGCGGCGGGTGAGATCGTGGCGATGGTTTTGAGGTTGCTTGACGATGAGGCCCTGACGCTGCAGGGGCATCACCTTGTCGGGCTGCAGCACCTTTTGACGCGGTCGCGGCGCGAGGCGAAGACGCGCATGCACATGGCCGAGATGCGCTTCAGGGCAGTGACGGAACCGGTTGACGCGCCGCCTGCCTGACCATAGCGGCGAGCATCAAGACCAGGGCGAGCGCGATGGCCGCGAGCACGGCGCAGATGATGAGCGTCAGGCCGGTGCCGGCGCGGTCGAGCGTGGCGGTGAAGATGACGGGCGCTGCGGCATTGGCGAGGTTTTGCGGCATCGACAGACGGGCCGCCTGTAACCCGTATTCTTTGGCCGAGAAGAAGGACAGCGGCAGCAGCGCGCGGGCGACGGCGAGGATGCCGGAGCCGAAGCCGTACATCAGGATGAAGGTGACGAGAACAGGGGTCGAGCCGCTGAACGTGAGCAGCATCGCGAAGCTTGCGAGCATCAGGCTGATGCCGACGATCGAAGTCAGGATCGGATTGCCGCGCTTGCCGAGCAGCATGTCGAGCCCGCGGGCCGAAATACCGATGACGCCGCGGGCCGAGCCGAGCTGCAGCGCAAAGGCGGGCGAGGCGCCGGACTGGCGGAAGATTTCGATCAGCGACGGCGCCACGCCGAAACTGACGAAGGTGCAGAGCGTGGTGGAGGCTGCCAGCAGCAGGAAGGCGGTGCGGCGCTGCTTGCTCGACAGCGCGATCGGCGGCGTTTCGGCAGCGGTACCCTGCGTATGCGTGGCGACCGGTTTGGGCAGTGCGAAAAGATGCAGCGGCAGGCAGATGAAGAGGTGGAGGGCGGCCGAAATCCGGAAGGCGGCGCGCCAGCCGAAGGCGTCGTTGAGCCACGTCAGCAACGGCCAGAAAATGGTCGCCGACAGGCCGGTGAACAGCATGAGGATGGCGATGACGCGCTTGCCGTTCATCCCCTCGCGCTCGACGACGGCGGTATAGGCGGGTGCCGACAGGCCGAGCGCGCCGCCGAGGCCGATGACGATCCAGGCGAGCGCATAGAGGATGATGTCGTGCGCAGCCGAGAGCATGACGAGGCCGGTGGCGAAGATCACGGACGAGGCGGCGAGTACTTTGGCGGCGCCATGGCGCGCCAGCAGGCGGCCGGTACCTGGGCTGGCGAAGGCGGTGACCACCATCATGATGGTGATGCCGGCAAAGATGATCTCGTTCGGCAGGCTGAGCTCGGGCGCGATGACGCGGCCCATGACGCCGAGCATGTCGAATGTGGTGCCCCAGCCGATGAGCTGGGTGATCGCGAGGACGGCGATCGTCTGCGCCGAGCGGAGGGGGAATGTTGGCATTGGTGCTGAAAGGTTTTGGGGCTGGAAATAGCGGTGGGGTTTAGCAGGTTTGGTGGGGGTGAGGGAAGGTTGGAGTCTGACGATCGAGAGCGTTTCGATTGTGGCCCCCTCATCCGCCCTACGGGCACCTTTGTAACTTCCCTTTATCCGCTATCGAGGCTGTAATGCCGATCGCGGTGGCGGATGGAAGACCGACGCACCTTTGGGACACCAAGCCCGTGGGAGAGCCTGGGTCTCCGTCCGCCGTTCCATTGAACCCGAACAGTCGCC
>NZ_JBFTID010000034.1:0-2482 GCF_056394605.1 Rhizobium sp. 10N427
TGTCAATCGGCTCGCAATGTTGACCCCTTATCGGCGTCCAATATTCACCCCCCTGTAGACGATCAGCGCTTGGCCTGCCCGGCGCTGGCCGGGGTTGCAAAGGGAAGGCCAAGTGCGGGTGATGGGTATCTTCGGCTTTAGCTTTGAGAGCGGTTTTTAAAGCGCCATGACTCGTTTCCGGTTTCCACGATCTCGCAGTGGTGGGTCAGACGGTCGAGGAGAGCCGTCGTCATCTTCGCATCGCCAAACACCGACGGCCATTCACCGAAGGCGAGGTTCGTGGTGACGATGATCGAGGTGCGCTCATAGAGCCTGCTGATCAGGTGGAACAGGAGCTGGCCACCGGCCTGCGCGAATGGCAGGTAACCGAGTTCATCGAGGATGATGAAGTCGAGGCGTGTGAGGTAATCGGTCATCCGGCCCTGCTTGCCGTTGCGCGCTTCCGTTTCCAGCCGATTGACCAGGTCGACGACATTGAAGAAGCGGCCGCGCGTGCCGTTGCGGATGAGCGCACGGGCAATCGCGATGGCCAGATGGGTCTTGCCTGTTCCCGTGCCACCGACGAGGACGATGTTGCGCTGGTCGGCGACGAAGTTGCCGGCGGCCAGTTCCCGCACCAGGGGTTCATTGACGGGCGTGTCGGTGAAGTCAAAGTCGTGGATGTCTTTCGCCAACGGCAGCTTGGCGATACTGAGCTGGTAGCGAATGGACCGAGCCTGCTTCTCGGCGATCTCCGACTGCAGGAGGTCACCGACGATGCGCGGTGGTTCGTGTTGCCGTTTGATGCCATTGCCCATGATCTCGTCATAGGCGCTGCGCATTCCGTAGAGCTTCAGCGTGCTCATCAATTCGAGAACGTCTGTACGTTCCATTAACTTGCCCTCCTGAGCCTATCATAACGGGCGCAGTCGGCGACCGGCTCATGGGCAAGCCGAAGCGCATCGGGGATTTGCAGAGTTACCGCCGGAGCCGGATCGCGGCTTCGCGCCAGAATATTGATGATCACCGAGGCCGAGCAGACGCCGTGCTCAAGCGCCTCCTGGCAAGCTGCCTCGACCGCAGCAAGACCATCGGCGGGCACGCATCCGAGTATGGTGACCATCTGTCGGTCACCGTCATCGACGCTCTTCAACCGCTTGCGAACCCTCTCCATCGCGGCTGGCAAAACCCATTCCCGGAAAGGAGCACCGTTGCGCAAGGCACCGGGTTTGCGAGCGAGGACAGGGATGTAATGCCAGGGATCATAGACGGTATCGCCGCGGCCAAAGCTGCGCTGATGTTCCGCGACCGTCACCCCATCCTGCTTGATGACGATCCGGTTCGCATAGGCATGAACCTCTACAGGGCGGCCGACGGCCGTCGATAGAACCGAGTATTTGTTGTTGTCGAAACGGACGGTGCACGTCTTCGACACCGAGGCGGGCACGCAGTGGAAGCCATCGAACGGCCCGGCATAACGCACAAGGCACCCACGTTCAGCCTCGAACATCTGCCAGATCGTCTGAGCCGTCTGTTCAGGGTGGCTATGGGCCTTGGCATAGGCAACGCATTTGTCGAGTAGCCAGACATTCAGTTCCTCCAGGCTTTTGACCCTCAGACGCGGCGTGAAGAAGCGCTCGCGCACGAGGCCGACCTGGTTCTCGACCTGTCCCTTCTCCCAACCGGATGCGGGCGTGCAAGCTACGGGATGGACGAGATAATGGCTGCACATCTGGAGGAAGCGGCGATTGTAGAGCCGCTCCTTGCCGATAAAGACGGCCTCGACCGCCGTCTTCATGTTGTCGTAGATGCCGCGTGTGCAGGTGCCACGGAAGAAGTCGAAGGCTTTGTCGTGCGCGTCAAACACCATCTCCTGGCTCTCGCGCATATAGGCTCGCGCGAACATCATCCGGCTGTGGCAGAGCCGGACATGCGCAACCTTCACCGTCGTCGTCACGCCCTGGATCAGAACGATCTCATGGCTCCAGTCGAACTGATAGGCTTCGCCTGGCGCATAGTAGAGCGGCACGTAGGCCTCGGCCGTCACGGCACCCCGGTCCTTTGACCATCCCTTCGCATAGCGGCGGATCGCATCGTAACTACCGTCGTAACCCAGTGCTCGAAGCTCTTCGTAAATCCGGATCAGCGTCAGTCGCTCGCGAGATGGCTTGCCTTCGTTCGCGGCCAGGAAGCGCTCGATCTCGGCTTTCCAAGCCCCGGTCTTCGGTAGCGGCTGGCGTTCTCTCTCGTAGGAAAAGTCAGTATCATCGGAACGCAGAATCTTGCGCACCGTGTTGCGGGACACATGCAGCTCCCGAACGATCTTCTTCACCGACCAGCCCTGAACATGGAAGGCTCGACGAACACGCGCAATCGTATCCACTCGCTTCAACTCCCCCTCCATCCGTCAGCAAAAGACGGATGGTCAGACGAAACAGGTGGGGGGTCAAAATTGGACGCCGGTCACCCCGCCAGGGGGGTCAACATTCCACGCCGAAACACA
>NZ_JBFTID010000035.1:0-2466 GCF_056394605.1 Rhizobium sp. 10N427
TTTGCGCTCCGTTGTCCAGCGTCGCCGCCGGACGTCACCGATCATCAGATCAACCTGTCGAAACTCGTTAGACATAAGCTTATCCTCAAGCCTGTGCTTGAGCCTTCCTGCTTATGCTGAGTGTCCGGTCGAAAGTGGGGGCAGTTCACAGCATATGACCTCCAAGTATTTCTGGTTTCTGTCACACCCCTTGTGAATCGACAGTTACGGATTGCGATGAACACGGCGTCGTTTGAAGGATTCGAGTTGAATGGTTAAGGGGACGTCATCGCCTTCACCCACCGGGGGTAACTAAAGTCTCTGAACGACAGCGGCTTCGAAAAGATCGCTAAACCTCGGTTGCCGGGACGGCTAACGCAGTCAGAAAAATTCGTTCCTTAAAATGCAAGCGATCTTTCCAACGCCGAATTCATGGCCGTTATCTACATCGCTGGTCCGGTAGGACGCGCGCAACGATAAAGCTGCCCGGCTACTTGCCGAGCCTGGTGGGCCAATTCGGACGGCAAAGCACCGGCCCGCTACAAAGGAGACAGCAATTTGACGGCGGAGATCACGACCTATCTCTCTGAAACGGACAAGGTCAACAACTTGACGAAGTTGATCCGTTGTCGGCTCGCCTCCAGAGAACTGGCTAATAATTCCGATCTCGTACGACACGCCATGAGCTCTCTCAACGAGGTTGAAAATCTATGGGGCTGGGTTCCCGCACATGATGAATGGCGAGAAATACTGAAGCTCCCGATCTCGGAGATCCGCCATTTGCTGACCGCTCGGAACCAGCACATGGACAGACTGCGTATCGACAGTCCGTTTTTTCGCTTGTCTGACCATGGCCTAGACTTCACTCAGGAGGCTCAGAGACGCCGGATCTGGTGGATGGCCAAACGCCTTGCCGGAATTTCGACCCGCGACGAGCAGTGGAACAGAACGCCCGAGTACGAAGCGCAGCGCCAACTTTACTGGAAAATGCACCGGAAGTCGGCCCTTGAAGTAGCTGCGGCCTGAATTCTGAGGCGTTGGCAGTCTTGCTTCAATCCTGGCGTCGTGGTTCACCTTCAAGGACTAGCGTTGTCGTTGAACGGAAGACCTCGCGTTCTCCAGACGTCTCGAAGGGCGTCCTCGATCTCCTCGATGGATAAGTCATTAAAGTTCGCCCAGAGACCTACAGCAAGGGACTTGATGTCCACGCCAGTTTCCGGGTCACCTTCGGCATTATCGGCGAGCTGTTCGATCGCCGTTGCGAGTTCTTCGTTCTCATTCATGCGATTGCCTCGGAATGCTAATTGTTGTCGCCGTGATTCAAGGCATTACGATCGCTTCGGTTCCATACTTGTGAGCAACCTCGACTGCGTCTTGGATTCCAACATTCATGCACCGGCCATTTGACGCTTCATTATACGACCTTCGTTCAACCGAAAGCCGCATACAAAATCGAGGACCTTGGCAGAGGACATTTCGCACGGTTTGAGAATAGGCCGGTTTCCAGAAGCGAGATAGAAATTGAAGGATACGATGTCGGTCCCTCCGAGTTCGTTCGCGTAAAGCGAAGTCCGGCGTCCGTCCTCAGACCGGCGAACGGTTACAGCCCATTTCCGACCGCTGAAGGAGCCTTTGGAAAAGCCTGTGGGAAGAGCATCCAGAGCTAGCTTGAATGCTGCAGTATCAATCTTTGTCATGGCGAAAGGCACTCCTCGCAGAGGCCGAAGCAGTCCTCACCCATCGCCGCGAACTGTCCGCAGCAATCACAACGCGACGGCAATCCTCCCGGACAGGTTTTCCGCTCCGGCGGGTAGATTTCCATCATGTCGTCGTCGGCGACTTTTGCAGGGATAGGGTCGTTCATTGCACGGCTCCGGGATCCGCCTGGAGATGGTGATGCCGCCCGATGAGTCAAGGTGGATGGCTGGAGCTGGGAAAAGGACGAGAGAGAACGCAATCGCCGAATAATCGGACCGTCCTTGTCGGAAATGGACGTCGTCATACGTCTAGTAGACGTGTCACGTGGAGAAGCGAGGCAAGGGAGAAACAAGGATGAAAGAACTGAGATCCGCAAAGGAACTGGCGGCGAAACGCGCCAGCAGATTCCCAAATGAACCCGTCGACTACGCGGAAGCACGGACCGCCCTGTTGGCGGAAGAGATCGAAGCCCGGCGACATCTCACCCGGCTAGCCGAGCAGCGTATGCGGCTGCCTCCAGGCCCAGTCGTCGAGAGGGACTATCGCTTCAACGACGAGAACGGCGGCGAGGTCGGCCTGGCCGACTTGTTCGGAGAGCACGATACTCTGGTGACGTATTTCTGGATGTTCGGTCCACAGCGTGTCAATCGGCTCGCAATGTTGACCCCTTATCGGCGTCCAATATTCACCCCCCTGTAGACGATCAGCGCTTGGCCTGCCCGGCGCTGGCCGGGGTTGCAAAGGGAAGGCCAAGTGCGGGTGATGGGTATCTTCGGCTTTAGCTTTGAG
>NZ_JBFTID010000036.1:0-1947 GCF_056394605.1 Rhizobium sp. 10N427
GATACTGTTGAAAAACTATTGGTGGTGAGCATCTCATCTATCCCCTTAGAAATTAGCGTCCGTGACACGAACGCCCGCCGAGATATCGTAATGCCTTTCTAGGAGGCTAAATGTGTGTAACTCGGTTGTGGATGGCGAAACAATTTATAAGACGCCGCGCGAGTTGGCGACGCTTGTCGGAATGGATGGCCTCGTGTGGCGAGACAAAAATCCTTTTGTAAATTGGTCTGTTGGCAAAGATTGGCACGACCTCGACCTATGCCTTTGCGGCGTCGATATCTCGGCCTCTCTGGCGCGAGTAGGACTTCAGTGTGAACGGATGACAGCGGACCCGATGGAACTGAAGATTGTTCGGTGATGCCGGATGTAGCCGTATTGCCAAGGAATTCGCATTGCTTATGCAGGAAAGCCCTGATTCAATCGTCGTATTGATTTGCGGAGGATTGAGCGATGATGGGATGTCAGGCAGCTCCGGCGCAGCTCTTTTATGACTTCTGTATTGATGATCACGTCCCCGCCGAGCACCTGTTGCGGGGAATAGACCGTCATCTCGAACTCGATAGCGTTCGAGAGCAGTTGAAGCCTTTCTATAGCAGCACTGGCCGTCCCTCGGTCGATCCCGAACTGATGATCCGGATGCTGATTGTCGGCTACGCCATGGGCATTCGGTCGGAGCGGCGGCTGTGTGAAGAGGTCCATCTCAACCTTGCCTATCGCTGGTTCTGCCGCCTCGGACTGGACGGCAAGGTGCCTGATCACTCCAGCTTCTCGAAGAATCGCCATGGCCGGTTTCGGCAAAGCGATATCCTGCGACACATGTTCGAAACGGTGGTGGAGCGCTGTCTTGCGCAAGGGTTGGTCGGAGCAGAAGGTTTTGCCGTCGATGCCAGCCTTATTGCAGCGGATGCCAACAAGCAGCGTTCGGTACCAGGAGCTGAGTGGGAAGCAAAGGAAGGCGCTAGCCGCTCGGTACAAGAGTATCTGGCTGTTCTCGATGATGCCGCTTTCGGTGCTGCGTCGCCGGTGACACCAAAGTTTATCTCCCCGTCTGATCCTGCCGCCCAATGGACCGGTGCTCACAAAGGCCATGCCTTCTTCGCTTACGCCACCAATTATCTGATAGACACCGATCATGGTGTCATTGTCGATGTGGAGGCGACGCGTGCGATCCGCCAGGCAGAAGTCGGGGCATCCCGCACGATGCTCGAAAGGACCGAGAACCGCTTCGGCTTACGGCCGGACTATGTGGCTGCTGACAGTGCTTACGGTTCCGCCGACAACTTGGCATGGCTGGTCAAGGAGAAGAAGATCGCGCCGCACATTCCGGTCTTTGACAAGTCGAACCGGACAGACGGCACCTTCTCACGTTCGGACTTCACCTGGGAAGCCGAGAACGAGCGATACATCTGTCCGGCCGGGAACGAACTGAAGCAGTTCCACCGCACTTACAATACTCCAAGATCGGGGATCACGGCCGAAGGGACACGGATTTATCGTGCCAGCAAAAAGGACTGTGATGTCTGTGACCTGAAGCAGCGTTGTTGCCCGAACACGCCTATGCGCAAGGTGCCGCGCGATCTCCATGAGGATGCGCGCGATGTTGCCAGAGCGATTGCGGCCACACCAGAATATGAACTGTCGCGTCACCGCCGGAAGAAAGTCGAGATGCTATTCGCGCATCTCAAACGCATTCTACGGATGGCGCGTCTTCGGCTTCGGGGACCCTGTGGTGCGAGAGACGAATTCTTGCTTGCCGCAACCGCACAAAATCTAAGGAGGTTAGCTAAACTCAGGCCACAAACGACGTCATATGGCGTCATTGCCGCATGAGAGCGGCATGAATTGAGACCCTGCGCCGAGGCGCGGGGCAGAAACGCGTTGGTACTCCGCCCGGAAAATCAAAATGGGCGGATGAGCAGCTAATGCGGCGAGTTTTTCAACGATATC
>NZ_JBFTID010000037.1:0-1741 GCF_056394605.1 Rhizobium sp. 10N427
GATTATGCGATTTTGATGTGTAGCGGCATTTTAGAGATGCGACATATAGGCTAGTTAGAGATGCGACAGTCGTCGCCTCTTGGGATGCTAGCTGAACGTCAGCATTGGGAAGCAAGACAAGCGACGTGCATCGTGGTCGAGGCCATTTATGTTCGGAGTCGTCATGTCCTGTTTGATTGTCATGTCGCAGAAGGAATTGCATCGTCTTGAACAGATTCGGCAGGTTCGCCAAGGCGGCCTGACGGTCACGCGGGCGGCTGAGCTAGTTGGGCTCAGTCGCAGCCAAGTCCATCGTCTGTTGCAGGCCTATGATCTGGACGGGCTCGACGGTCTCGTCTCGAAGAAGCGCGGCCGCCCGAGCAACCGGCGCCACAGTGAGGATTTCCGCAATCTGGCTCTCGACCTGGTGCGTGAGCATTACGTGGATTTTGGCCCAACCTTGGCGGCCGAGAAGCTAGTTGAGCGCCATCGGATTTCCGTCAGCAAAGAGACGTTGCGCCAATGGATGATGGAAGCCGGCATATGGGTATCACGCCGCGAGCGCAAGAAGCGGGTCTTCCAGCCACGCGGCCGGCGCGATTGCTTTGGTGAACTCGTCCAGATCGACGGGTCGCATCACTGGTGGTTCGAGGACCGTGGCCGCAAATGCGCCCTGCTCGTCTACATCGACGATGCGACCGGCAAGCTGTTGCATCTGCGCTTTGCCGCCTCTGAGAACACCTTTGACTATCTGCATGCGACGAAGGCTTACTTGCAGCAATGGGGCAAACCGATTGCGTTTTACAGTGACAAGCACGGTGTTTTCCGCAGCACGCATGCCTCGATGACGGACCGCACGAGCGGTCTGACGCAATTCGGCCGGGCGCTTTATGAGTTGAACATCGACATTATCTGCGCCAACACCCCGCAGGCGAAAGGCCGGGTGGAACGCGCCAATCAGACGCTGCAGGATCGGCTGGTGAAGGAATTGCGGCTGCGCGGTATCGATACGATCGAGGCGGCCAACGCCTATGCGCCTGAGTTCAGGGCGGATTTCAATACCCGTTTTGGCAAGCCGCCTCGCAATCCGAAGGACATGCATCGGCCGTTGGCCGATCATGAGAACCTCGATGATGCCATGTGCCGCAAGGAGGTTCGCAAGCTGTCGCATTCCTTGACGCTGCGCTACGACAAGGTGATGTTCATCCTGGACCCGACAGAGCGCGCCAGGGCGCTGGCGGGAAAGAAGCTGATCGTTTGCGATTATCCTGACGGACGACTTGAGATCACGGACGGGGAAGCCTCCCTGCCCTACAAGACGTTCGATACGTTACGGTCAGTACACCGATCCGAAGTGGTCGAGAACAAGCGGCTGGACGACATGCTGTCTGTTGTCGCTGAGCTGCAGGCGGGGCGCGAGCAGCAGCGCAGCAAAAGGGGACCGCGTCGAAGCGGACAGACGGATCACATGTTCGGTATTCCCGATGGCAGTGTCAGCAACGGTTATCAGAAACGCGGCACCGAACCTGGACGAAAGACGGATTTTACGAAGGATCTTGCCGTCATCGCCCGACGGCGGCAAGCGTTGGCGCGCCTGGGTCCGGCCGAGTGATGTAAGCGATCCGGCTGAGAAAGCGCAGTATATGATTGCGCTTGAGTCATCCGCCGCCGACCGAGCTGCGCAACCCTGGCCATCTCCGCCCGGACGGCGGCTAATTCCCGAGCACACATCAATATAGAATCTTGCAATTCCAGTAATAGT
>NZ_JBFTID010000038.1:0-1484 GCF_056394605.1 Rhizobium sp. 10N427
ACAGGAGGTGGCATGAAAGAGGCCGCGCCCAGCATTGAAAGAACGGATTTCTGAGATGCAGATGATCTTGGGACAGTCACGCCTTGCGTCGTTTGGCTTACCTTACTTGGGTTTTTGGGAACTCAATGAAGGAGAGCAAATCGTGACTGCACCCTATGATTATCACATTGGCGTGGATTACCACAAAAGCTACAGCCACCTGGTCGTGCAAGATTCTTCCGGGAAGACGCTCCGATCCGGGCGTGTGAAGAACGATCGCCAATCGCTCGGCTCGTTTCTGGAGCGGTATCGAGATAACAGCCACGCTGTTGTCGAAGCAACGCGCAACTGGATGGTGATGTACGACTGGCTCGACGACATTTGTGAGGATGTCGTCCTCGCCCATCCCTTAAAGGTGAAGGCGATCGCCGATGCCAAGATCAAAACGGACAAGATTGATGCGACGGTCCTGGCGCATCTCCTTCGCGCCGATCTCGTGCCTGAGGCGTGGGCTCCCGGCGAGTATGCGCGGGAGCTTCGCGTCGCCCTTCGCGAGCGAATGTTCTACGTGCGCCTGCGCACGATGACGAAGAACCGGATCGTGACGGTATTCGACCGTTACCCGGAGCAGACGGCACTTTTGAAGAGGCAGGGTGATTTGTTCGGCAAGGCCGGCCGCCAGCAGCTCGCCGCGATCAAAGTGTCGGAGATTGATCGCATCCAGATCGACCGTGGGCTGGAGTTCGTCGGCGATATTGACGGGCGGATCAAGCAGTCGGAAGCAACGATCCGGGCGATGACCAAAGCCAACGGCAACGTGAAACTGCTCAAGACCATCCCTGGTATTGGAGAGTTCTTCGCTCGGCTGATCGATGCCGAGATCGATGACATCTCTCGCTTTCGTAATCCGAAGAAATTGGCTGCCTATGCCGGCTTGGTCCCCTCGACCTATTCGAGTGGCGGCAAGACCTATCACGGGAAGATCATCAAGCAGGGCAACAAGTGGCTGCGCTGGGCCTTCGTCGAGGCGGTGGCACCGGCCATCGCTACCGACCCGCAGCTACGAACCCAATACGAACATCTGAAGTTCAGAGGAACCAACAAGGCGCGTGTCGCGATCGCGCGCAAACTTTTGACGATCGCCTTCCAGATTCTGCGTGACCAGCGTCCCTATGAACGGCGCGCTAATGGTGAGGAAGGTGCATTGTCGACGATATCCCGGCTGTCCTGATGTTGGTTTAGCGAGCCCGGCAGGTCTGGGCTGCGCTCTTACAGGAGAATGGGAAGCCGGGAGCCGAACGCCACTATGTGTCCGAAGCCGAAGAGAAAACGGCATCAGGGTCACGAATTGGAGAATGGTTCAGCACCGCAGGACGGCGAAAAGCCCCGTCCTGCGAACGGAGAAGATTTACCCGGCTGGCAAAATGCCGGTCAAAACGCAACCGAACCCAGGGAAAAGCCACGCCGAACAAGCGTTTTTGTCCTTGAGTTCTTTCATTGGAGAC
>NZ_JBFTID010000039.1:0-1373 GCF_056394605.1 Rhizobium sp. 10N427
TGGCCGGCTGTGTGAGCGGTCCGGATCATGTCCCCCCGGAGATGCCGCTTCCCGCGAAGTTCGGTGAAGGCGGGGTCAAGAGCAATGGTGATGTTGCGACCGCCCAGTGGTGGACGGCCTATCGCGATCAGCGGCTGAATTCGCTGGTGGCCCAGGGCATCGGCCAGAACCTCGACGTGCTGCAGGCGCTTGAGCGCATCAACGCTGCCGAAGCCCAGGTGACGGTCGCCGGTGCAGGCGCCCTGCCGAGCCTCGTCGTCGGTGCTTCCCATACGGTCAGCGGCCAGATGGGCAACCTTCGCACCCGCTCCGGCGCCACCAACACCACTGCCGGTGAGGCCAATGTCTCCTGGCTGCTCGATCTGTTCGGCGAATATCGCCGTTCGAAGGAAAGTGCGCTGGCCTCGCTGGATTCGGCCTATGCCACCGCCGATGTCGCCAAGCTCACCTTCCTCCAGGATCTGGTCAACAGCTATATCGACGCCCGCTACTACCAGGAACGCATCGCGCTCTCCCAGGCAAACCTGAAGTCGCGCCGCGAAACCTTCGATCTCACCAAGTTCCAGCTCGAAGCCGGTGCGGCCTCCCGCCTCGACGTCGTCCAGGCCGAAGGTCTGGTGCAGTCGACCCAGGCCGAAATCCCCGGCCTCGAAACCAACTTCCGGGTTGCCGCCCATCACATCGCCACCCTGCTCGGCCTGCCGGCCTCTTCGCTGGTCAGCGATCTGCAGAAGGGCTCGCATCAGCCGGTGTTCCGTGGCGGCCTGCAGGCCGGCATTCCGGCTGACCTGATCCGCAACCGTCCCGACATCCGCAAGGCCGAACGGGATCTGGCCGCTGCCACCGCCAATATCGGCGTGGCTGAGGCGCAGCTCTATCCGTCGATCTCGCTGTCCGGCTCGATCTCGCCCTCCTATGTCCGCCCGGTCGGCGGCAATGGCGGCCTGACCACCTGGTCCTTCGGCCCGACGCTGAACTTGCCGATCTTCGACGGCGGCCGCCTGCGCGCCAATGTCGACATCACCAAGTCGGATGCCAAGGCCGCCTATCTCGCCTGGAAGTCTGCGGTGCTGAGCGCCGTCGAGCAGGTCGAGAACGCACTGTCGGCAGTCCGCCGCGATGCGCAGACGGTTCAGGCCCTGCGTGCCCAGGTGAAGACCACCCAGGAATCGCTTGAGCTCTCGACCGCCAGCTACAAGGACGGCGCGTCCTCGCTGCTCGACGTTCTCGATGCCCAGCGCAACGTCTCGACGGCCCAGGCAAGCCTGGCCGCTGCCGTCCAGCAGATGGCCAAGGACTACGTCTCGCTCAACGTCGCCGTCGGCGGCGGCTATGCGCCCGATGGCGCAAAGCCGAGTGCCGTCGCGAAGGTG
>NZ_JBFTID010000040.1:0-1140 GCF_056394605.1 Rhizobium sp. 10N427
GGGGAGAGCGACTGTCTTCGGCGTCAAGCGTTTTGCCATGGTTTTGCGTCCCGGATGATAGCGTTGAGGATGGTGAGGAGCTTTCGCATGGTTGCGACGAGGGCGACGATCTTCGGCTTGCCGGCTGCGACGAGCCGGTCGCGAAACTCCTTGAGGCCCGGGTTATGGCGGCTTGCGACGAGAGCAGCCATGAACAGGACGGCGCGCACCTTGCCTCTGCCGCCGCCGATGAAGCTCTTGCCTTTCCATTTGCCCGACTGCCGCGTCCAGGGCGCCAGTCCTGCCAGTGAGGCGATCTGACGCCGGTCGAGGCTGCCGAGCTCCGGCAGTTCGGCCAGCAGCGTGCGGGCCGTTGTCGGCCCGACGCCTGGCACGGAGACCAGCAGGCTCTCGCGCACCCGCCATATCGGCGACTTACGGATATGGTCGTCGAGATCGGCATCGAGGCTGTCGAGTTCGCGCCGCAAGGCCGCAAGCAAGCGTTTGATGCTTTTCTGCGCCTGTCTTGCCAACACCATACGCAGCCGGTTCTCCTCCGCCACGATCATCTGCACAATCTGGCGCCTGCGGGCGACGAGTTCGGAAAGGGCCTGCGTCTCGGCATCGCGCAGAGGCCGGATCTCCGGCTTGGTCGCCAGCACGAAGGCGGCAATGACGGCGGCATCGATCGGGTCGGTCTTGGCCTTGCGGCCAATGGCATTGGCATAGGCACGCACCTGCGCCGGATTGACGACGAGCACCGTCAGTCCTGCCGATGACAGTCCGGCCACAGCCTGCATCTCGAAGCCGCCAGTCGCCTCAAGCGCGATCGCATCGGCCCCGATCGCCTTCAGTCGGCCGGTCAGCTCGCCAATACCGGCATCGTCGTTGTCCACCGCAAAAGCCTCGCCCTGCGGAAGCACCGCCACGTCGAGCCGGTCTTTCGAAACATCGATGCCTACTATCGTCTCCATCTGATCCCATCCTTGCCTAAGCGGGCTTTGCCTGCGCAAGCGGCCCTGGCGACTGTTCGGGTTCAATGGAACGGCGGACGGAGACCCAGGCTCTCCCACGGGCTTGGTGTCCCAAAGGTGCGTCGGTCTTCCATCCGCCACCGCGATCGGCATTACAGCCTCGATAGCGGATAAAGGGAAGTTACAA
>NZ_JBFTID010000041.1:0-910 GCF_056394605.1 Rhizobium sp. 10N427
AAGGCATCGCAGATCAGCGGCATGAGCGACACGCAGCTCGAAGGTCTGAGCGTTGCTCAGGCTGGCGCACTGACGGCGGCCCAGGTCGGTGCTCTCAGTGCCGATGACATCAAGAAGTTCTCCGACGACGAAATTGCTGCCCTCAGCCCCAAGGCAATCCCTGGCCTGAAGAACGAAGCAATTGCCGCTCTCACTGAAAGCCAGGTCGGCAAGCTCAGCACCGACCAGCTCAAGCAGGTCACCACCAAGCAGATCACTGCCTTCACGTCTGGCCAGCTTGCCAAATTCACCGATGATCAGATCGGCGCATTGTCGGCTGCTCAGGTCGGCGCGCTCACCAACGACCAGATTGGTGGTCTGACTGCCGGTCAGATCGACAAGCTCAGCAATGCTGCTGTCGCTGGCCTCAAGGCCACGCAGATCACCGCGATGACTGCCGATCAGGTTGCCGGCATCACCGCAGGCCAGAGCGCTCTGCTGACGGCTGCGCAGGTTGCAGGCTTCAGCGCCACGAACGTGACGAAGCTGACCGACGATGCGGTTGCTGGCCTGACCACGAAGGCTCTCCCGAGCCTGAAGAACGAAGCGATCGCTGTTCTCAGCGAAAGCCAGGTCGGCAAGCTCAGCGCCGACCAGATCAAGGTGATGACGCCGAAGCAGGTTACCGCCTTCACGGCTGGCCAGCTCGGCAAGTTCACCGACGATCAGATGGGTGCTCTGACGGCTGCCCAGGTCGGCTCTCTCTCCGACGCGCAGATTGTCGGTCTCTCGGCTGCTCAGATCGGCAAGCTCAGCAACGCTGCTGTCGGCGGTCTGAAGGCATCGCAGATCAGCGGCATGAGCGACACGCAGCTCGAAGGTCTGAGCGTTGCTCAGGCTGGCGCACTGACGGCGGCCCAGGTCGGTGCTC
>NZ_JBFTID010000042.1:0-834 GCF_056394605.1 Rhizobium sp. 10N427
GACGTTGGAGAACGAGATTCTCCGCGAAGCTCTTTCCAAAGCCCACTCAAAAAAACCGATATCGCGGCCGATCTTGTTGCCGAAGGACGGTTCCCGATGAAGACCGTGGCTGACGTCCTTGGCGTATCGAGGTCCAATCTCGTGGAGCGCCTGAAAGGCAAGTCYAAGCCGCGTGGATCATATCTCAAAGCGGATGATGCCGAGCTGCTGCCTGCCATTCGTAAACTCGTGGATGCTCGGCCGACCTATGGCTATCGGCGGATCGCTGCCCTTCTCAACAGGCAGCGGCGAGCCGCCGATCTGCCCGTCGTCAATCGCAAGCGAGTGCATCGCATCATGGCCAATCACGCCATGATCCTTGAGAAACACACGGCGGTGCGAATTGGTCGTGTCCACGACKKCAAGGTCATGGTGATGCGGTCTAATCTCCGCTGGTGCTCGGACGGGCTTGAGTTCACTTGCTGGAATGGCGAGGTGGTTCGTCTCGCGTTCATTATCGATGCGTTTGACCGGGAAATTATCTCATGGGCAGCCGTCGCCAATGCCGGGATATCCGGCTCCGACATTCGAGACATGATGTTGGAGGCCGTCGAAAAGCGCTTCGGCGCAATCAGCGCCCCGCATGCAATAGAACATCTATCTGATAACGGCAGTGCATATACCGCGAGGGAGACCAGGCTGTTTGCCCAAGCCCTCAACCTGATCCCATGCTTCACGCCCGTGGCCAGCCCACAATCGAACG
The DNA here is from genome assembly GCF_056394605.1 of Rhizobium sp. 10N427. Lineage (NCBI taxonomy): Bacteria > Pseudomonadati > Pseudomonadota > Alphaproteobacteria > Hyphomicrobiales > Rhizobiaceae > Rhizobium > Rhizobium sp. 10N427. Next base: position 743 of record NZ_JBFTID010000042.1, read on the forward strand.
GCATGTCTGAAGCCTTCGTCAAAACCTTGAAGCGRGACTACATACGCATCTCATCCATTCCGGACGCCGACACAGCTCTCCGGAAGATCGAC
>NZ_JBFTID010000043.1:0-526 GCF_056394605.1 Rhizobium sp. 10N427
CACTGGCGCGGGGTGGAGCAGCCCGGTAGCTCGTCAGGCTCATAACCTGAAGGCCGCAGGTTCAAATCCTGCCCCCGCAACCAAATCCTCTTCATGGATACAAAACAGAATAGATAGAACCCGCGTTAAGCGGGGCTTTTGCGTTCAACTCTATTCCCTAGAAGAACGCCTGGATGCCGGTCTGCGCCCGGCCCAGGATCAAAGCGTGGACGTCATGCGTGCCCTCGTAGGTGTTGACCGTTTCCAGGTTCTGCGAATGGCGCATGACGTGGAATTCGATCTGGATGCCGTTGCCGCCGTGCATGTCGCGGGCCTGGCGGGCAATATCCAGCGCCTTGCCGCAATTGTTGCGCTTGACGATGGAGATCATCTCCGGCGCCATCTTGTGCTGGTCCATCAGCTGGCCGACGCGCAGCGAGCCCTGCAGTCCAAGGGCGATCTCGGTCTGCATGTCGGCGAGCTTCTTCTGGTAGAGCTGCATGCCGGCGAGCGGCTTGCCGAACTGCTTGCGGTCGAGGCCGTATTG
>NZ_JBFTID010000044.1:0-504 GCF_056394605.1 Rhizobium sp. 10N427
TCGCTGACCTGGTGGTCATGGCGGGGTGGCTGCACCCGTTCCCATTCCGAACACGGCCGTGAAACGCCCCAGCGCCTATGGTACTTCGTCTTAAGACGCGGGAGAGTCGGTCGCTGCCAGGTCTGCAAAACGCAACTAATCTTCTCATCACACATTCGGCCCTGCCGAAAACATCGGGCCGCGCAAGCGGCCTTTTGCTTTTGAAACTCAGGGACAACAGAACTTGAAATGCCGGGAACACTCGCAATGGTGCGTCCCTTACAGGAGACAAATCGCCTTCGGCAATTTGCTCCGGCAGTGAGCGTAAAACGCCTTCGGCGCTTTACGCTATCGTGACATTCGGCAAAGCCGAATGCACTGGCGCGGGGTGGAGCAGCCCGGTAGCTCGTCAGGCTCATAACCTGAAGGCCGCAGGTTCAAATCCTGCCCCCGCAACCAAATCCTCTTCATGGATACAAAACAGAATAGATAGAACCCGCGTTAAGCGGGGCTTTTGCGTTCAAC
>NZ_JBFTID010000045.1:0-479 GCF_056394605.1 Rhizobium sp. 10N427
GGAAAAAGCTTGTCCTTAAACAACTCGGAGAAAAGCGGAACCTTCCCGAGATCCATATGGAATCCTTAAACAACTCGGAGAAAAGCGGAACCTTCCCGAGATCCATATGGAAAATTGTTGTTCTGCCGGGTGTGACCGTCAGAATCTGATCGAGAAGATAGGAGCTGCCTGTCGAGAACTGCTCCTTCACGGTTTCATTCAGGATTGACTGAACGACGAATGGCTCCGAGTTCAAGATGGAATTCGAGTATGTTTCGCCGGTCAAAAAGGCTCTGGCGAGATTGCTAACAGCCTTGGCGGCGTCTGTTCGCTCACCAAGCGCGAGATCAGTGCTGTTCGCGGTCTGAGCGGCCTTCAGACCATCTGCATTCGCGGCGTCGCCGGCCTCTGTAGAGCTGCTCGGCCAGACTGTGACAGGCGTTTTGTCGTCACCGTGCGCGTCTTTCGCGATCGTGCAATCGACAGCATAGACGCTCTTC
>NZ_JBFTID010000046.1:0-452 GCF_056394605.1 Rhizobium sp. 10N427
AAGGCATCTAAGCGGGAAACCCACCTGAAAACGAGTATTCCCTATCAGAGCCGTGGAAGACGACCACGTTGATAGGCCGGGTGTGGAAGTGCGGCAACGCATGAAGCTTACCGGTACTAATAGCTCGATTGGCTTGATCGTTCTCATTGATCAATGCTCATCTCCCGGGCAAGGCAAAGCCTTGCTCCGGACGGTGATGCAAGACGTGTTCACCCGGCGGACCGAAAGGTTCGTCCGGTACCAGCGAATGGAAATGGCGAAGCGAAACTATTCGCTACTCACTATTCCCTATTCGCTCAAAATCCAGCTTCTCAAAGTTGCGCTTCGCTGACCTGGTGGTCATGGCGGGGTGGCTGCACCCGTTCCCATTCCGAACACGGCCGTGAAACGCCCCAGCGCCTATGGTACTTCGTCTTAAGACGCGGGAGAGTCGGTCGCTGCCAGGTCTGCAA
>NZ_JBFTID010000047.1:0-416 GCF_056394605.1 Rhizobium sp. 10N427
CTTTGTTGGGTGCTGTTGACTGTTATCGGGTGATAGCCGTATAAGCCGCGTCACTGAACGAGGGCGGCGGCGCTGCAGGCGACGAAGTCTTTCGCTCTAGGATTTCTTGAAGGTTGGCCTTTGAGGCTGATTTGTTCCCAGGCTTTCGGGTTTGGGTGCGGGAAGTTTTGACCGGGTTATCTGGTCTGTTATTTGACAATTGAAGATGAGAAGAAAGAGAAACGTGGGCGGCGGAGTTCGCGGATTGAGCAGCGATGCTTGATCTTAGAAAGAGACTTTGGCGGTCACGTTTATCAAGAGAAGTTACACTGGTTTTTGACGGCTGGCTTTCGGGTTGGCTGTTTAGAAAACAGGTGTGAAGTTCTCGTCGATTCAGAACGTGACGTAAATGCCAATGATTGAATTCTCAACATGAG
>NZ_JBFTID010000048.1:0-402 GCF_056394605.1 Rhizobium sp. 10N427
TGAACTGCCCCCACTTTCGACCGGACACTCAGCATAAGCAGGAAGGCTCAAGCACAGGCTTGAGGATAAGCTTATGTCTAACGAGTTTCGACAGGTTGATCTGATGATCGGTGACGTCCGGCGGCGACGCTGGACAACGGAGCGCAAACTGCAGATCATCGAGGAAAGCTATGCCGCCGGGGAGACCGTTTCCTCCGCGGCGCGGCGACATGGAGTTGCGCCAAATCTTCTGTATCGCTGGCGTAGGCTCCTTAGCGAGGGAGGTGCGGTGGCCGTGGATTCTGACGAGCCAGTGATCGGCAATTCCGAGGTGAAGAAGCTGGAAGATCGAGTGCGCGAGCTTGAGCGCATCCTCGGGCGCAAGACGTTGGAGAACGAGATTCTCCGCGAAGCTCTTTCCAA
>NZ_JBFTID010000049.1:0-387 GCF_056394605.1 Rhizobium sp. 10N427
AAGGCATCTAAGCGGGAAACCCACCTGAAAACGAGTATTCCCTATCAGAGCCGTGGAAGACGACCACGTTGATAGGCCGGGTGTGGAAGTGCGGCAACGCATGAAGCTTACCGGTACTAATAGCTCGATTGGCTTGATCGTTCTCATTGCTTGTGCTCATTACAGTCGAAACGACTGAATGACGTCACGACGTGTTCAAAAACTAATCACTAACGACTAGTCACTAGTCGCTCGTGAACCAGCTTCTCAAAGTTGCGCTTCGCTGACCTGGTGGTCATGGCGGGGTGGCTGCACCCGTTCCCATTCCGAACACGGCCGTGAAACGCCCCAGCGCCTATGGTACTTCGTCTTAAGACGCGGGAGAGTCGGTCGCTGCCAGGTCTGCAA
>NZ_JBFTID010000050.1:0-365 GCF_056394605.1 Rhizobium sp. 10N427
AAGGACGAGGTTGGCCACGACATTCACCCGCCCCCGTCCTTCGAGGACATTCACCCGCCCCCGTCCTTCGAGGCTCCGGCTTTCCCTGCGCGCCTCAGGATGAGGGCTAGTCGTTGTGCTATCGTTTTGGGGGCATTGAGGTAACGGCGAGCCCGTTTGGCAACTTCGACGGCGAAAACTCCATCGCGGGACACCCACTCCAGCCTCATCCTGAGGTGCGAAGCCCGGCAGGGCGCAGCCTCGAAGGACGAGGTTGGCCACGACATTCACCCGCCCCCGTCCTTCGAGGCTCCGGCTTTCCCTGCGCGCCTCAGGATGAGGGCTAGTCGTTGTGCTATCGTTTTGGGGGCATTGAGGTAACGGCG